>JAZLBJ010000001.1:0-41549 GCA_045613645.1 Alistipes sp.
TGGTGGATTACAAGCGTTTGGGTTATTCTGACGCTTGGATTAACCAACGGCTCAAAAGCATTGAGGTGCGCAAGGAACTAAGAAAAAGGCAACTAAGTAATTTTAGAGAGTTATGGCAAAGAAAACTGGAACAGTTAAGAAGAAGGTTGTTAAGGTTTCTGCACAGGGCATGGCTTTTGTTCACTCTACCTTCAACAACGTTATCGTAACTATCACCAACGAGGTTGGTGAGGTAATCAGCTGGTCATCAGCTGGTAAGATGGGCTTCCGCGGTTCAAAGAAGAATACTCCCTATGCTGCACAGACTGCTGCTGCAGACTGCGCGAAGGTTGCTTACGATATGGGTTTGCGTAAGGTTAAGGTTTATGTTAAGGGTCCTGGTCAGGGTCGTGAGTCTGCAGTTCGTACCATCCACGGTGCTGGTATCGAGGTAATGGAGATCATCGACGTTACTCCATTGCCACACAACGGCTGCCGCGCTCCTAACCGTCGTCGTGTATAATTCTCCCTCAGAGAACTTTACAGATTGATACAATTAAGAGTCAAGCAGAAAGTAACCTAACTTTACATTAAAAATTAAAAACTATTATGGCAAGATATATAGGACCTAAGTCGAAGATTGCCCGCCGTTTTGGCGAGGCTATTTACGGTGCTGACAAAGTTCTTGAGAAGCGTAACTTCCCTCCTGGACAGCACGGTCTTGCTCGCAAGCGTAAGAAGAACTCTGAGTATGGCGAGCAGCTTTCTGAGAAGCAGAAGGCAAAGTACACTTACGGTATTTTGGAGAAGCAGTTTGCTCGTACTTACGAGGCAGCAGCTCGTATGGGTGGTATCACCGGCGAGAACTTGTTGAAGCTTTTGGAGTGCCGTTTGGATAATGTTGTTTACCGTTTGGGTATTGCTCCTACACGCGCTGCAGCTCGTCAGCTCGTATCACACCGTCACATCTGCGTTAATGGCAATGTAGTAAACATTCCTTCATACGCTTTGAAGGCTGGTGATGTGGTATCAGTACGCGAGAAGTCTAAGACTTTGGAGGTTATCACCGAGTCGTTGTCGGGTGCATCACGCAGCCGTTTCGCTTGGTTGGAGTGGGACAACGCATCAATGTGCGGTAAGTTCCTCCAGACCCCTGAGCGTGAGGAGATTCCAGAGAACATCAAGGAGCAGCTTATCGTCGAGTTGTACTCTAAGTAGTAAATTACAAACAAATTCAATATTATGGCAATATTAGCATTCCAAAAACCTGAAAAGGTCATCATGTTGGAGTCGACTTCATCGTTCGGCAAGTTTGAGTTCCGTCCGTTGGAGCCTGGCTATGGCATGACTGTCGGAAACGCTTTGCGCCGTGTGTTGCTCTCGTCGTTGGAGGGCTATGCTATCACGACCGTGAAGGTTGCCGGTGTGAACAATGAGTTCGCAGCCGTTCCCGGTGTGATGGAGGGTATGATCGAGATTATCCTCAATCTCAAGCAGGTACGTTTCATCCGCACTGTTGATAACGAGGACGCCGAGAAGGTGACCATCAATGTTGCTGGTGTGACCGAGCTTACTGCTGGCTATATCTCGAACTACCTCTCGTTCTTCAAGGTTTTGAATCCAGAGTTGGTTATCTGCCACCTCGCTCCCGAGACCAAGATGCAGTTGACTATTACCATTGGTAAGGGTCGCGGCTATGTGCCTTCAGAGGAGAATGCAGGTATCGAGAAGGATATTGACACTCTTCCTATCGACTCTATTTTCACACCTATTAAGAATGTGAAGTACTCTATCGAGGACTACCGTGTCGAGCAGAAGACCGACTACGAGAAGTTGAATTTGGAGATTACTACCGACGGCTCAATTCATCCGAAGGAGGCGTTGAAGGAGGCAGCCAAGATTCTTATTCAGCACTTTATGCTCTTCTCAGACGAGAAGATTACTATCGACGAGGAGGAGCAGCAGGGTGTTGAGGAGTTCGATGAGAGCATCTTGCACATGCGTCAATTGCTTAAGACTAAGCTTGCTGATCAGGATTTGAGCGTACGTGCTCTTAACTGCTTGAAGGCAGCTGATGTTGATACAGTAGGTGACCTTGTGAAGCTTCACCGCAACGAGTTGTTGAAGTTCCGTAACTTCGGTAAGAAGTCACTCACAGAGCTCGACGAGTTGCTGGCATCTCTGAACCTCAAATTCGGTATGGACGTATCTATCTACAAACTTGATAAAGATTAATTATGAGACACAATAAGAATTTTAATCACCTTGGCAGACAGGCGGGCCACCGTAAGGCTATGCTTTCGAACATGGCTGTTTCGCTCATCTTGCACAAGCGTATTCAGACTACCATTGCAAAGGCTAAGGCTGTTCAGAAGTTCATCGAGCCTCTTGTAACAAAGTCTAAGGAGGATTCTACTCACTCACGTCGTGTAGTTTTCTCATACCTCAAGCAGAAGGAGGCAGTTACTGAGTTGTTCCGCACTATCGCTCCTAAGATCATGGTGCGTCCAGGTGGTTACACTCGTATCCTTAAGACAGGTTTCCGTCTTGGTGACGGTGCTGACATGTGTATCATCGAGTTCGTTGACTTCAACGAGACTTACACATTCGGCCGTGAGGCAGCAGCTCCAGCAGCTGAGGCTAAGCCAAAGACTCGTCGTTCACGCTCTAAGAAGACCGACGCTGTTGAGGACGCTACAGTTGTAGCAGAGAAGAAGACTAAGCAGGCTGCTCCTAAGGCTGCTGCAAAGGCTTCTGCTGCTAAGGGTGCTAAGAAGACAAATGTAGGCAAGAAGATGTAATTTTTCTTGTGATAAGGGGTCGATTGCGGCCCCTAACAAAAAATGCCGTCAATGGGATGTACGTCAGTACTACCCATCGACGGCATTTTTGCCGAGTGTAGCACTCGGCGCCCTTCTAACAAGAAAAATATCTCTTACCGTTCACGCCATTGAAGCCTCTCAATTATTGCCCCGAATGGGATGTACGCCAAGTACTACCCATCCGGGGCAATTGCTTTATCGAGGCCATATCTAACCCCTTCTAACAAGAAAAATATCTATACATTGTGTGTTGCTCGCCGTACTCCCCACGATATTTTAGGCGTGTAATGACTCGTCGTCCCGAGGAGGGGTAAGCACGATGGGTGGAAAAGATTATACTCTCCATACCCCGACATGGGGATCTACCGCTGTTTTAAGGAGGGGATAGTATGAAGTCTCAGTATCAACAAGGCACTATAAACAATGGTATATTGCCACGGAATTGCATATGATGTTTGATGTATCAGTAAGGTTAGTTGATGCAATCCCTCGCAATGACGAATTTATTTACACGCTAAGGTATATAATTCCGATATTTTTGTACTATATCCCGAGCACTATAAACTATCAAGGGTGTTCAACTAATTTGTTGAACACCCTCGTCTTGTGCGCAGTTGGTTAATTTCAATGAAGCATTTGTTTAATCTTTAGAATCTAATCTTTTGTTTTGTCTCCAGTGGTAGTTTGTCGCATCCCGCGAATGCACACCATCCTATCGTCGTTACACTATTGGGAATATTTACGCTTGTTAGGCTGCTGCACCCCTCGAATGCAGAACGTCCAATCGTCGTCACATCACCAGAAAACTTGATAACTCCCTTGCCGTTATTATAGGTGTTAGAAACTATTTTGGCGCCGAATTCTTCTGTATTTGTATTAGTAGGTGTCACAATCTTACCATCCGACGAAGTATACCATATCTCATTGGTGGGTGGTAAAAGCGACTCATTGCTGATAATAGTCTTATCATCCGAAGAGGTTTGGCTATCCAGAATCAATGTATTATCTGACTCCAAAGCGGGAGATATGGTTGGCTCAACCTCCGAACTCTTGTCGCAGTCATCCAATATCGCCAAAAACTCACCAATACTATGTGGTCTACTCTTGCGTTGAGACTCCATAGAGCGCTCAATGGTGTTGCGAACACCCGATGAAAGGTGAGAGGGTAGTGTCGGCAAGCCGTCATCTGCAATCTCGGCAGCCTCGGGTGGGGTAGTGCCAGTAACAAGGTAGTACAGCGTAGCTCCCAACGAGTATATATCGGTCTCGGGGCTAAAGCTCTTCACACCACCAGTACGATACTGCTCCATAGGGGCGTAGCCATGGCTCACACCAACAGGCGTTGTCGAGGTTGCCTCGCCATTACTATCGTCATAGTGTTTCGATAGACCGAAGTCAATCAATATGCTACGTGCATCTTGTTGGCGCACCATAATATTGCCTGGCTTGACATCGAGGTGCATAATCTTCTGCTCGTGGATATATCTTAGGGCGTCAGCTACCTGGCTAATATATTTGACAGCCTCTGCCTCGGCGAGTACTCCCAGCCTCTTGGTAATGCTGCTCAACGACTCACCCTCGATATACTCCATAACATAGTATGCTGTATCGTTCTCCTCGAAGGCGTCAAAAATATGCACAATATTGGGGTGGTCGAGTCGTGCGATGGTCTTAGCCTCCTTTATAAACTTAGCCTTGAAGCGCACCATATTATTGTCAAACTCGGGCGATGAGATGCGCACAGCGTTACTATCACCCTGGCGGGTATAGTATCCCTTAGGAAAAAACTCCTTGATACATACCTTGCGCTCGGTCATGCACTGCTCGGCGAGGTAGGTGATGCCGAAGCCACCGTTGCCAAGAGTGCTAATAATACGATAGCGTCCACCTTGTAGTAGTGTCCCGGATTGTAGTTGCATAGTGAATAAGTATGTATTTACAACAAAGATAGCAACTTAATCACTCAACGCCAAACATTTCGAAGCCTATTGTATGAAATATGGGGATTATTGTATGAAAAGAGAGATTTCGTGGTTACGCGTGCAGAGCATAAATCGAGTGCACATTAAGCCCTACCATGCAAGGGAGTTGCTTTATCTCTCTTGCAAGTTTTTGACATTGCCGAAATTTTACTAACTTTGTATCGAGAATTAAATCAAAACTTTAAAATATGAGAAATCTAATCTTTAGCCTGATGGCTATCGTGGCTCTTGGCCTCACGGCGTGCGAGGAGGCGTCTACTCCCAATGAGCCAGCATCTACGCCCACTTTTGAGCTAACATCAGACGATAAGTTGCGCGTAGACTACAAGGGCGGTAATTTCGAGATTACCTACTCACTCACCAACCCTATGGAGGGTACAGCTGTTAAGACCACCATTGTTAACTCGGAGATGATTACCGCTGCCGACACCTCGAAGGATGGTGTTGTCAAGATTACAATCTCGAAGAATACCTCTGAGGCTGTGCGCGAGGGCGCTGTTGTGGTGAGCTATGGTGCCTTGTCGTTCACTGTTGTTGTCGAGCAGGACTATAACACAGGTAGCCAGAATACCATGGAGAGTGTCACTATTGCCGCCAACCAGCTTGTTGGTAACTACTATGGCGATAACCTCGCCTCGGGCGTTGGTCACTACTGGATAATTCTCTCTAAGGACGGCTTTGAGGATGGAAATGTTGTCGCTAACGCGGAGTTCTTCCGCCTGGATATTCTCGGCCCTATGCCTTCGGATATGGATAATATCAAGATTCCCGATGGTACCTATGAGTTCGACTATGGCACTAATGTGGAGCCATTCACCATTATCAATATTGGCAATACAGATTATACTTGGGTGGATGATAAACTGGAGGGCTGGGCTAAGCCTTTGGAGAGTGCTACGCTTAAGGTGTCGGGCAACCGCTTTGAGCTTGTCGCTGTGGCCGACATGACTGAGTACACCGTAACCTTCGAGGGCGAGTATAGCCTTGGTCAATCAATCATAACTGACTATGTGTCAAGCCTTACCAAGGATACTGTTATCGATGTATCGAACTGCTGCGCTACTATTAGTAGCTATGGCGACTACTGGGATTGTGGCTATAACAACTGGGGCATAGAGTTCGTTTGTAACGATGGCTTCAAACAAGGTACATATGTTGTCATCGACTTCCTCTCGGAGTCAACCACCGATTTCACAGGCACCTATGTTGCCTCTGGCTTCTCGGAGGAGGACCCCACAAAGCCAAACTTTAGAGGTGGTGTCTTTGTCCCAGGCTTCCGCGTGGCTGACGATGCCGACCTACTTCTCGGTTCGTTGTTTATGGTCTATAAGGATGGCCTATGTGTGTCGCAAGCGCCTCTCTATGAGGGTAGTGTGACTATCACATCTAATGGCGATGGTACATATACTATTGTTATTGATGCCCTTGATGATGCACCACAGCAAAATAAGATAACTCTAACTTGGACAGGTACTTTCGAGTAGTAAAGACGCATATTTAGCGCTTCAATCTAAGCCACCAATGGGTAGTACAGATGTATCTCCCATCGGTGGCTTTTTCCGTATAAGACAATAGTCTCGTCACCCCCGCTCTCTCCCAATCTCTCATTACTATCGTTTTGTTCCTCTTTTATTACATAAAAACCTCTAAACATTTTGCATAGTGACAAAAATATTGTACTTTTGTAGCTTGAATAGTGTGTTCTTTTTTGTGATGAGTGCATATTGGTGTAACTTATTCTAAGTTAGGAAATTACTATAACAACTTTATAACTTAACTAAAACTATGAAAAAAATTAATTGGTTGATGATGCTCGTAGCAATGGTTGCTATGACATTCGCAGCTTGTGAGAAACCTCAGAATGAGGAGCCTAAGCCAGGCCCTGAGGAGCCTACAGCTCTTACATTTGAGGTTGAGGTTGGTGAGGTAACTTACTCATCAGTTTCTTACACTGTTACTCCTTCTGACCTTGAGGCAGAGTACCTCTGCATCTTGTATGATGCTGAGACCGTTGAGGAGTTCACTCAGGACAAGTATCTCGTGGCTACTCTTCTTCAGGAGTTCGAGGCTGAGGCTCGTACTGAGGGTCTTACTTTGGTTGAGTTCCTTGCAGACTACACTGATAAGGGTGTTCTCGAGAGCTCATACGAGCGTCTTGCACCAGAGTCTGACTACTACATCGTTGTTTTCGGTGTTGACCCAGCTAACAACTACGAGGTTTGCTCAGAGGTTAGCAAGACAAAGTTCACCACTCTTGCTTTCGAGAAGCTTGATGTAACTTTCGTGGTTGAGACTACTGTTGATGGCAATACTGCTGAGTTCGAGGTTACTCCATCAGACAACGAGGTTATCTGGTACTTCTACACTATCCCTACAGGTACTTTTGACTACTACCAGAGCCCCGATGCTTACAATATGAGCCTCGATCAGTTCTTCCTCTACTGCTTGGAGCAGCAGATTAACCAGCTACGTGGTGCAGGTTACGACGATAACACTATCCTCAATGCTATCTTCCACAAGGGTGCTCTCACTCTCCAGGCTAAGGATCTTACTGCAAACACTGAGTACACAAACATGATTGCAGGTTTCGTTATCGATGAGTCTGGTGTTATCACACTCGCTTCAGACGTAGCTACCTCTACTTACACTACAGGTGAGGCAAAGGCTTCTGATTTGACTTTCGAGGTATCTGTAACTGATGTTGACATGGATCGCGCAGCTATCAAGATCACTCCATCTGATGACAAGCAGACATTCTGCTGGATGGTAGGTGTTTGGGATGGCGCTAAGACCGCAGAGGAGATTATGAACGAGATCGTTGCTATGTATGGTGGCTGGATGAACAGTGGTATGATGCTCTACACTGGCGTTCAGGACTACACAGGTGGCCCAGGTAGCCCATACAAGTACAAGCTCGATGCACCTGACACTGACTACTATGTAGTTGCCTTCGGTTATGCTGGTGGTATTACTACTGCACCTGTGATGGAGACCTTCCACACATTGCCAGCTCCTGATGCTTCAGAGACTGAGTTCAACATGACTGCTTCTTCAATCACTCCTTATAGCTTGACAATCGGTGTTACATCATCAGTTGCTTCTACATACTACACTCCTGGTGTTTGCGCTCCTGAGGAGTACAATGAGGAGATTCTTGTTTCAGAGGTAGAGGCTGGTATCGCTGAGATTCTTGCTATGCAGCAGGCTCAGGATCCTAACGTAACCCTCTCACAGGTTTTGGGTATGTACTTCTACAAGGGTAACTACACTATCGAGGCAAGCGGTATGCAGCCTGATACAACCGTTATGGGTTACATCTTCGCTATCGACCACAAGACTGGTAAGGTAGCTAAGGTTCAGACATTTGAGAACCTTGCAACTACTACAAAGCCAGGTGACGTAACTCCTACTGTTGAGTTCATCGGTAACTACTCTGGTAACGAGGAGAATGGTGCTGTATTTAACCAGCCTGAGGCAACCAAGGGTCGTGCTATCAGCGTCTTCAAGTACTCTGGCTTAGATGGTGCACGCTCACTCTTCACTACTTTGCTCGGCGACAACCTTATGAACTACACTGATCCTGAGCTTTGGAAGGCAGGTACTGGTTACTGGGCGACATGCTCAATGTCACAGCCTTACAACTTCTACCTCACTGACTGGGATTACGAGTACACAGCTTTGGCATACGCCGTAGACTCAACTACAGGTCAGCCTGGTGGTATCGGTCGCCAGAAGACTATGCCTACTGTAGAGAACAAGCAGGATATCCAGGAGCTTATCGACCTCGTTGCAGAGCTCAACGCTGCTGAGAAGGCAGCTTGCTACTCTGTACCTGCATCAGTAGTTGTTAGCGAGGGTATTAAGTACACTGCTTCTCCAGTAGTTGTTGAGCTTCCAGTTGCTGAGGTTAAGACTGAGGCTAAGGTTGCAGCTCCTGCACTCAACGCTAATGAGGTGAAGGTTGGTGGTTATATCCGTCCTTTCTACATGTAATATGATGTGATGGTGGCGCATTAGCGTCGCATCCCTAATAGCAAACCGCCATGGGTTGTATGTCGTGTACTACCCATGGCGGTTTCTTTTGTTATCTGTTACTCTCTGTCTTATGTTTCTTGGTGTTCGTCGATAAAAAACGACCGCTCGTCGCTTTTTGAGCCATATTTTCATACAACTGTAGCAAATTATCGTTATCTTTGTATTGTATGTGTGCGTGGGTGCACACTGGCGAGCAAGCAATAATTTTAACATAAACCCCTATTACTATGAAAGTCTTGCGTAATATGGAGCTTGAGACAAGGTCTCAGCTTCGTTACAATGCCCCCGAAATGGAGGTGATTACAATCAGCGTTGAGCGTGGCTTCGAGGCAAGCGATGAGGCTGGTTTCGATGGTCCATCTTATGGCGAAGAGGATGTAGAATGGTAACCAATGTTTAACCAAAAAATGAGCAAACAACTATGAAGAAGTTTTGGAATTTGATGCTTGTTGCACTGGTTATGTTGGGTGCAGCAGCTTGTACAAAGACAGATCCTTCTGTCGAGAGTGTTAACAACGCAGAGGCGGGTCTCTCGTTCTATGCTGAGATATCTAACGATGCAACTCGTGCCGACCTTGAGTACGATGCTGATAGCAAAGTATGGAACACCGTGTGGGAGGGCAACGAGACTATCGTTGTAAGCCTTGGTGCGACATCATATGAGTTCACAAATAGCACTACTGAGCCAAGTAAGTTTACTTGTACTACTGAGGGTGTAGCATCGCTGCTCGGTCAGAGCGTAAACATCTCAATTGCTAACCCCGAGCAGTCGAAGGTAGGTAAGGGCGGTGTTGCCGTATCGCTTGATGTTGAGACCTTCGATAATAGTGAGACAATTAAGCTCGTGGCTACAAACTCATACTTGCGTTACACTTACAATGGCGAGGATGAAGTTGAGCTTTCGTTGACATACGAGGGTGGTAAGGCATTTGTTTATAATGAGGGTAACTATTTCGATACTGTTGCTTTTGAGGGTGTTAAGGGCGAGAACTTCGTATCTTTCAACGCTCCTGCTGAGGCTGCTGAGGCGCAGTTGGCATACTCTATCAATGGCGTTGAGTGCAAGTCTACAACTATCAATGTTGTTGCAGGTAAGGTTTACAACCTCGGTACACTCACTATGCCTTACGAGGTATCTGCTACATGGGGTATTGCTGGTGCATTCAACGGTTGGACTGCTGGAACTCCTGAGCCATTGTATGAGGTGGGCGATGCACTCGTAGCCTATAATCTTACCAAGCTTAATGAAGGCTTTAAGTTCGTTCAGAACAAGAGCTGGGATGGTGCTAAGGGTAGCAAGACTCAGGATGTTGTAGCAAGCGGTGAGTGGTTGTACTCTGGTGATAACGATATTAAGACAGCCGATGCTGCTGCTTACGATGTCTATTTCGTGCCTTCACGCTCAATGTATTGCATTGTAGCTGCTGGTAGCGAGGCTCCAGAGCTTCCTGCTGTTGAGCCTATCGAGTGGTCATTGGCTGGCTCGTTCAACAACTGGACAGATAAACTTATGACAGCTACCGACACTGCTAACCTCTTCGTGGCTAAGGGTGTAGAGCTTAAGTCGGGTGATGAGATTAAGGTTAAGGACTCAAAGACTTGGGATACAAGCTACGGTGGTGGTATCAGCAACCTTGAGGCTAACAAGTGGATGAAGGCTTACTTCAACGGTAGCAACATTGTTGTTGCCCAGAGTGGCACATACGATGTATACTTCGAGTATGCTGAGGGTGCTGAGTATAGCAAGCTCTATCTTGTTGAGGCTGAGGGTGACTACACCGCAGCTACTGAGCAGACTGCTAACGGTACACTCGTTCCAGACGGTGGCGATGAGCCTGAGCAGCCTGAGGAGGTAGTTCCTGGCAAGGATACAGAGTGGGCACTTGTTGGTGTATTTAGTTCGTGGGCTGATAAGACCATGAAGACAACCACTGATGCGAATGTTGTTGTCTTGGAGAATGTTGCAATGAAGGCTGCTGAGGGCTTCCTTGTACGCAAGCCATCGACAGATTGGGCTGATAAGCATGGCGCAGGTAATGTGAACTACATCAAGGCTAACCACTATATCACAACTGCAAAGGATGGCGCAGATATGTGTCTTGAGGCCGATGGTACATATGACATATACTTCAATACCTCTACCAAGAATCTATATGTTATGGTAGCAGGTACTGACTATGCTGTCGCTACACAGCAGACAGTAAATGGTGAGGAGCCTAAGCAGGAGGAGCCAGAGGTGACCGAGAAGGTTGTCTACCTCAAGCCTAACAGCAACTGGACACAGTCAAATGCTCGTTTTGCTGCCTACTTCTTTGGTGGTTCTACTGGCGAGAAGTGGGTTAGCATGACCGCTATGGGTGACGGTACTTATGAGGTACACCTCCCTGAGGGTTACGACTACGGCTGTAACATCATCTTCTGCCGTATGAACCCATCTACTACCGCTAACAACTGGAACAACAAGTGGAATCAGACATCTGACCTTAAGACCCCAACCGATGGTAAGAACCTCTATACCGTTAAGGCTGGTACTTGGGATAAGGGTGGTGGTACTTGGTCTGTAAAGTAATTGACCACATATCCAATAGATAACTAAGCTGCTCGGTGCTTCGGCATCGAGCAACTTTTTTGTGGATAGTCTAATATACCTATCGGCCAATTCCCCCCCCCTTAGACCTATTTTCGCTCTAAATGTTTCGTGTTATTATATAATTTTCACTACCTTTGCTTAATACTAACTTTATAAGTTATGGATGCTATTCTAAAAATTGAAAACATATCTAAGAGTTACATCGGCCATAAGGCATTGGACGATGTGTCGCTTGAGGTGGAGCGTGGCGCTATATATGGTCTACTTGGTCCTAATGGTGCTGGTAAGACAACACTTATACGCGTGATTACACGCATCACCATGCCCGATACGGGGCGTGTATTGCTCGATGGCAAGGTCGTTACTGACAAAGATGTATTCCACATTGGCTATTTGCCCGAGGAGCGTGGCCTATACAAGAAGATGCGTGTGGGTGAGCAGGCTATATTCTTTGCTCGCCTTAAGGGTTTGACTAAGCAGGATGCCGAGCAGCGTCTGCGCAACTGGTTTGAGCGTCTTGGCATAGAGAGCTGGTGGAATCGTAATGTGGAGGATTTGTCTAAGGGTATGGCGCAGAAGGTTCAGTTCATATCTACTGTTGTGCACGAGCCCAAGCTCCTCATCTTCGATGAGCCATTCTCGGGCTTCGACCCCATAAATGCCAATCTTCTCAAGGAGGAGATATTGGCGTTGCGTGACCGTGGTGCTACGATAATACTCTCGACGCACAACATGGCCTCAGTAGAGGAGATATGCGACTATATAACACTTATCAACCGCTCGCATAACATCCTATCGGGCTCGGTTGAGGAGATACGCCGTCGTGCTGGTGGTAACATCTTTGAGGTTATCTATCGTGCTGAGAATAACGCCTTTGGTGAGTCCCTCGGCTCAATGGCTACGGTGGTAGGTGATAGCCGTGGTGTGGTGGGTGGATACACTGCCACCAAGATACACATCAAGAGGGATGACGACATCCGCCCTGTGGTGGCCGCACTCAACGAGAGGTGTGAGCTACGCTCACTAAGCGAGGTAGTACCCTCGATGAACGATATATTCATCCGTGCCGTGAATGGCACATTATAGTCTTGTCCTATGAGAAAGATAGCACTTATTATATCGCGCGAGTTTGCTGAGCGTGCGCGCAAAAAGAGTTTTATCGTCACCACGCTCCTTATGCCACTCCTTATGGTTGGCCTTATGGTTGCTCCAGCGCTTATGACCCTATACATGGGTGGCGACACCAAGCATATTGTCGTCGTCGATGAGTCGGGACGCATAGCACCGCACCTTGCCTCTACGGGCGACATCATCTTTGAGGATCATAGCGACATGTCGAAGGAGCAGGCTTGTAGCACCTACAACGAGGAGAGTGGCATCTTCGCCATATTATACATAGGTCGTGATATGGAGCGTGAAGGGGCCATTCAGTTTATCACCAATAGCTCCTCTACACCAGCCATCGAGCAGGTCGTGGCAATGCAAATCGAGGATGTCATAGAGCGTGATAGGTTGCAAGAGAGATACAACATTGAGAACTACGATGCTATGCTTGCCGATATAGATGCCACCGTCGTGCTCAACACCTTTGTTAACAATGGTACGGGTAATGAGGCTACCATGGAGAGTACATCGTCGGGCATAAACTATGCCTTGAGTTTGGCTCTTGGTATGATGTTGTATATGATTATAGTGCTCTATGGTCAGATGGTGCTCACTTCGGTTGTCGAGGAGAAGAGTAGCCGTGTTATGGATGTCATGGTAACAAGCTGCACACCCTTCCAGATTATGATGGGTAAGGTGCTTGGTATTGCCACAGTGGCTCTTACGCAGGTGGCAATATGGGCTGTGCTGGTGATATGTGCCTCTAAGTTCTTGGTGCCTTTAATCTTCTCTCAGGAGGTCGTTGCCTCTAGCGATATGATGATGGCTGCACTCGTTGGTACTATTGGCGATACGGGTTATATGGCAACGCTACTCCTCTATCTTGTGCTATTCCTCTTAGGTGGCTTGCTTCTATACTCGTCGCTATACGCAGCTGCTGGCTCGGCAGTAGACACGGTGCAGGATGGTCAGCAGTTCCACAACATAATATTGATACCTGTGATACTATCAATCATTATTATGATGTCTATCTTCAATGACCCTAACTCCACCTTGGCACAGTGCTTCTCCTTTATACCGCTCACCTCGCCTGTGGTGATGCTCGCCCGCATACCATTCGGCATACCCACATGGGAGATTATCGTCTCGTTGCTTATACTATATGTCACCTTCGTGTCTACCATATGGGTTGCAGCCAAGATCTACCGTATAGGTATCTTCACCCATGGTAAGCGTGCTTCATGGAAGGAACTATGGCAGTGGATAAAGATGAAGTAAACTTATATATTCTGAGCCTGCATAGTGTTAGGCTTGTACAATGCTCAATTCGTTATGAATGGAGATTCGACAAAAATAGTAAAAGGGGCTTAGCGGCCCCTTTTATTATGTGAGTGTTTGCTCTATTTTAGCATCTTATAGTGGCAGTACATCAGCTCGCCATTATCGTCGCGTAGGTGCATGCCTCCGCCACGGCAGAACTTCCATACCTTGCACTTGGCGCACTCGCCTTGGCGTGTCCACTCGCGATTGCGGAACTTATCAAAGCGCTTGCTCCACACCTCCCAGAAGCTGTCGTGATAGATGTTACCTTGGGTGTAGTTTGCTCTCACACTCGTGCATCCCGAGATGTCTCCATTGACGCGTATTGAGGCTACAGATACTCCTGCAGTGCATACATAGAAGTGGTCGCGCACCTCAGCCTCGTAGCCTCCCAAGAAACCCTCGCAGGCGTAGTTAAGCTTTATACGGCCCTCCTTGCGTGCCTTGCGTACAAACTCCATGAGCTCTCTAAACTGCTCGGCGTTGAGGTGTAGAGTATCGTCTTTGGCAGCTCGTCCTGCAGGGAAGATAGAGAATATGCGCCATGAGGCTATACCTTCGGCAATAAGAAACTCCTTCCACTCCTCCAGACGGCCCATCATCGCTGGTGTTACGCATGTTATGGCGTCGTAGGCTAACCCCTCGTACTGGCGTATGTTGCGCAATGCTTGGCGTGCACGCTCGAAGCTCAGTGGGTGTTGGCGTATATGGTTGTGTTCCTTCTCAAAGCCATCGAAACTTACGGATATTGAGCGAAGACCTGCATCAACAAGGCTTCTAAGACGCTCGCGTGTGAGCATCATGCCATTTGTTACCATGCCCCATTTGTAGCCGCGGCGTGTCACCTCGCGTCCCGCCTCCTCAAGGTCGGGGCGTACAAGTACCTCGCCACCCGAGAATATGATAAGCATATCCGATACATCCACATGGGGTGTTATCTCCTCGTCGAGTACGCGTAGAAAGTCGGCAAGGGGCATATCCTTCTGCTGGGCATCGGCTGTGCAGTCGCTACCGCAATGACGACACGACAAATTACAACGCAGCGTACACTCCCAAAAGAGCGTACGCAGCGTGTGGTTGGCTATAACATCGTCGTAAAGGCTGTTAAACAGCTTTAGTCCCAAATACTTGCGGGGACCTAATCTCTTTCCCTTCACTTGAATTATTTGTTGTGGTAGTATGCTTGGCTCTACTCTGTGGCCTCACTCTTCTCCTCGCTACTCTCCTCGACATCCTGCTCAGTTACGGGTCGCACAACCTCACCGTTAGGGAGTGGCACACCATACATCAGTGCTGGGCGTACATCCACGGCCTCCTCGACAAGTTTACCCTCCTCGGCACGCTGTCTTGCCTCCTCGTCCTGACGCTTGAGCTCCTCGATTACTCTCTGAGCCTCCTCTTCGCTGAGAGGCTTCACTATCGAACCATCGGGGAATGGCACACCTTCCTCATTTGCATTGGTGATATTCTCATCTATTGGGTTGCCCTGCTCATCAACAGGCTGTGCTATCTTACCATCGGGGAATGGCACACCATACATCACCATTATGCGTGGATCCTCCTGGTTTACATCCACCTCTTGGTTCTTCTTGTCCTCAGACTTGGTGCTCTTCTTTGTTGTGCAGCACGCCGCTGTTGATAGTCCGAGAAGACCCAAAAGAGCTATTTTAAGTCTCTTATTCATAGTCGTATGTTTTAGGTTCCATGTATAAATAGTCACTACAAATATAGTCGCAATTTTTGTAATCTACAAATAAAACAGATTTTTTAGAGCTTTAGTATTGCAGAGGTGCGAAAAAATATATAACTTTGACCTATCATTAAACACCTTTTGTGTTATGCAGGGCAGAGTAAAATGGTTCGATAATAGGCGCGGCTACGGCTTCATCACTGGTGAGGACGGCTGCGATGTATATGTTCATTATACGGCTTTGCAGACTGAAGGCTTCCGTTCGTTGAAGCATAATTGGAGGGTGAACTACGATGTGATAACCACTGAGGATGGGCGTGTTGAGGCTCGCAATGTGGTGGTCATACCCAAATAGTTGAAACTATGTCACAGTCTGAGAACATTCATGAGGGCCAGAGCCCTAAGACCTCTTGTAAGCCAAATAGAGGTGCTAAGCAGAAGCATCTATTACGCACCGTAATCACCATAATTGTAGCCCTGGGCATGATTGCTGCGGGCGTTTATCTAATGCTTGGCTGCCAGAGTGCACCCAAGCAGACCACTACTACCGCTACCGATGTGTCTAAGCCTCAGGATGATGTTGAGGCTGTAGATATGGGACTTAGTGTGCGTTGGGCCACGAGTAATGTAGGCGCCCAGCAGGCCGAAGATGATGGCGACTACTACGCTTGGGGTGAGGTGACGCCCTCGACGAGCTATGTATGGCGTAACTCATTGACATACGGTAAAGTTGTTGACGCAGAGGTGTTGCCCACGGCCATGGATGCCTCTGCAACACTTGGCGATGGTTGGCGTATGCCCACCGTCGAGGAGTTCGAGGAGCTTGTGACAAAGTGTGAATGGCACTACCGTGAGCGCAATGGTCGCTTGGGTTACGAGGTTACGGCACCTAATGGTAATGCGATATTCCTCCCTGCATCGGGATATATCTACGATACGATATGCTCACATAGAGATATTGAGGGCCTATACTGGTGCTCTAATATCAATGCTGAGGATGATGATAAGCATGCTACAGTTCTCAAACTTAGCAATCGCGATAAGATTTTTGAATCTCTCTATCGCTACTATGGCGCACAAATTCGCGCTGTCAGAGAGTAGCACATCGCAGTTTCGACCTATTTTCAGGCTACCTATTTCGAGTATATGAAATTGGTAGTCTTCATATTTTTAATCTCTTGCCACTATTTGGTGAGGGATAATTGCTTGTTTGTGTGGTAATAAATTCATTTAAGTATTTCTACTACTTCAGCATATCCATATTTCTTTGTATATTTGCCGCCAGATTATTAATTAAAATGAAGATACTAATATGAAGATTAAACATCTACTACTAACTGTGGCTATGTTTGCAATATGTGCTACGGCTACGGCTCAGACTACTGGCGAGAAGGTTAAGGAGTTCGCCGATAAGCACCTACGCCTTTCAGGATATCTCCAGGGCGGCTTCCGTTGCGACGAACTCGATGGCTCTACATTCTACCTTCACCGTGCCCGTGTAGCCATTACTGGTGACTTCCTTCAAGAGAAGCTTGACTATCGTCTTCAGGTTGATTTCGCTGGTAGCCCAAAGATTACCGACCTCTATGTACGCTACAAGCCATTCAATGCCCTCAATGTAGAGATTGGTCAGTTTAAACTTCCATTCACTGTTGAGAATGAGCAGTATGGCCCAACAACTGTTGAGTTCATCGACTACTCGTATGTGACCACATATATCGCTCGTAACAACGCTAAGTACGACGGTATAGCTTCAACAGGTCGTGATATTGGTCTTCAGCTCTATGGTGGCTTTATCCTGCGCGATGGCTATAGCATCATCAACTATAACCTTGGTGTGTTCAACGGCGCAGGCATCAACCGCAAGGATGATGATAAGTCTAAGGAGCTTATCGCACGCCTTATGATTAAGCCTATCAAGGGCCTTTCGGTAGGTGGTGCCTACATGGTTAACTTGGGCAAGGATCGCGCGTTTGGTGATGGTCGTGTTGCCGACACTCCACGCTGGGCTGTTATGGCAATCTACGATTTGAATCAGTATGTTGCTCGTGTAGAGTTGGCTCAGGCAAATTTTGCGGGCAACACTACCACCGCTTTATACGCTATGGCTGGCTACCGCTTCACCAACCAGTGGAGTTTGGCTGCCCGTTATGAGTATGTTATTGACGAGTTGAATATTCTTGATGAGGATCGTTTTACAGCAGGTGTTGCATACAAGCCTTTCAACTTCTTGCGCTTGCAGGGTGATGTTTCATATGTCATCCACAACCGTGTAGGTGCTGATAATTGCATTGGTTTCAATCTGCTTGTAACAGCAATGTTCTAATCAGGGGTTATAAGGATGAATAGATTTCGTACCGAGGATTGGGTTGTTACCATCTTGAGCATCCCTCTTCTGATAATATCAATCTTCGCCACGAAGTTGCCAAACGACGGCATTAAGATTCCAAGCTCACTCGATAACTTCGATGCGTGGCTCAACATAGGCATCTTCTTTGTCATCGCCCTTGCATTACTATACATAGGTAATAAGTGGCTCAGTAGACCCCTTAATGGCATACTGCGCTCCTTCATTGTCATCTTCATCATCGCCGTATTGGCTCAGTGGATGGCAACCGTACCACAGGTTAAGGCCTATGGCTTCGAGGCAGTATTCTTCTCGGTGCTCTTTGGTCTTATCGTGCGCAACCTCTTCAGCATCCCCGACTGGCTTAAGCCAGCTATCCAGGGCGAGTTTTTCATCAAGATAGGTGTTGTTTGTCTTGGTGCTACGGTGCTCTTTTCGGATGTCATGAAGTCGGGTGCTGCTGGCCTTATACAGGCGATATTGGTTGTCAGCATCGTGTGGCTCTTTGGCTATTGGTTCTCGCGTCGTAATGGTGTGGAGCGCTCCTCGGCTATGACCCTTGCCAGTGGCTGTGCCATATGTGGTGTGTCGGCATGTATCACCGCCTCGGGTGTGACGGGTGCGGATAAGAAGAGTCTGTCGTATATCACATCGTTGGTGCTTATCATCGTCGTGCCAATGATCTACATCATGCCATGGTTGGCCGAGATGATTGTGCCACTCATGACTGATGATCCTGTCATACAAAATGAGATTGCTGGTGCTTGGATAGGTGGTACCATCGACACTACCTCGGGTGTTACGGCATCGTCGGAGATGATTGGCGAGGTGGCTCAGGATACGGCTATTGTGGTTAAGGGTACGCAGAATGTACTTATTGGTGTTGTAGCCTTTCTTATGGCTCTATACCTCTCATCTCGAGGTAATAAGAGTGGTGGTACAGTACCATCATTGGGTATTGTTTGGGATAAGTTTCCTAAGTTTATCTTGGGCTTTGTGTTTGCCTCGGCGCTATTTAGCATCTTGCAGAATGAGGGTATGCTAACCCCTTCGTCGGGAGATAAACTTGTTGAGACCTCCATGGCTAAGAACTTCTCGACATTCTTCTTCTCGCTCTCGTTTGTCTGCATAGGTATGGATACACGCCTTAAGGATATTGTGTCACGCGAGAATCGTAATCTCTTGAAGTCGTTCATTGGAGCCCAGCTCTTCAACATTATCGTAGCATGCCTTGTTGCTTGGCTTATGTTTGGTGTTGTGAAACCAGCACTCTGGCCTAATAAGGATAAGACTGCACCAAAGATGGAGATGGCCTCTGTGCCTCAGGTCGCTGATGCAGATAGCATGGTTGAACTACCTATGGTTTAATCGTGTAACCCTATATAAAAGTAATGGCGTATCTCTGTAGATACGCCATTGTTGTTTTTGATTGGAATACTCTAACCTCCAGCCTTTTTGCAGCGGTAGCCCGCCTTGGTGAGTAGCTCGCACACGCGGTCGCGATGGTCGCCCTGGATGATAATCTCGCCATCCTTGGCTGTGCCACCCACGCCACAACTATTCTTAAGCTCCTTACCCAAGGTCTCCAGATCGTCACTCGAACCCACGAAGCCTCGTACTACGGTAGCTACACGCCCACCCTTGAGCCTGTCGAGCCACACCTTAAGGTTCTGCTTTGCAGGAGGAAGTGTTGATGTCTGCTCCTCCTCCGAGGTCTCATATTTGAAGTCGGGATTTGTGGAGAATACCACACCCAATCTATCTTTCCAGTCGCTCATATAGATAATGTTATTACAAGAGGTGGTCAAAAAAATATTTGATTCTGAGCAAAGATAAGAAAAATTTTCATAACTTTATGCTATGAAATCGAATAAACGACAGCGACGCAAGCGTAATCTTGCCTATTACAACCCCGAGCGACTCCCTGAGGTGCTTCCTCCCGAGGATGATAGACACCTCGTGAATGTCTTTGTAGAGGGCTATGAGGATGTGGCCTTCTGGCGTGGTATCTTCGACCACTTCCGCAACCCATATCTTCGCTTTGAGATATCGGTACCCAACCGTGATGATTTACCTAAGGGTAAGAAGGTGTTGATGTCGATGCTCGGCAAGAGTGATCCTCAGCATGTTATACTATGTGTGGACTCCGATTTCGACTACCTCTTCGATGGCGCGACACAGCAGTCGCGCGAGATTCTCGGTGCTAATAATATGTTCCATACCTACACCTATGCTACTGAGAACTACCTATGCTATGCCCCCTCGTTGAGGAATGTGTGTGTCAAAGCCACGAAGAACGACACGCGCATCTTCGATTTCGAGCGTTTCTTCGAGAACTATTCGCGAATAATATATCCACTCTTTTTGTGGTATGCCTATTCGGCGCAGCTCGCCACGGAGAGTGTATTCACACTCAGCGAGTTTCGAGCTTCGGTACGCCTAAATTATATAGACATACGCCATAATGGAGAGAGTACCCTCGCATGGTTGGAGCGTAATGTGGCGCGTCGTAGAGAGGCCCTCGAAAGAGATAACCCCCATATGATAGAGCCCGTAATTCAGTTTGGCAAAGGCCTTGAGTCAAAGGGTGTTAAGGAGGATAATTGCTATCTCTTTATGCATGGCCATACGCTTATGGATTGTGTGGTTATGGTGGTGCTTAATGCCGTGTGCGATAAGCTGCGTCAGTTGTCCGTAGCAAAGATTCATAACTCAAAGGTTGAGGGTGTTGCCCTGCAGAACGAGTTGCAGAATTACACCAATACGCTGCGTTCTATAAGAGATGTTCTGCTTGATAATGAGAACTATACATCGTGCCCTCTATATAAGCGTTTGCGTGACGATATACAGGAGTATCTCGACAGAATGATTGCAGACATAAAGTCGCGTCAGCCTGTTCAACCTATGTTAAGGTGCAATTTCGAGCCATAGACCTGTTGTCACAAATATATATTCTGATACATCGTTGATAACCACACATCTACATCTTAGATGTGTCCCCTCTTTGTGCATGTTTTAGGTTAATAAAATATTTTTTAATATTTGTTTTAGTATCTTTTGAGGGGCTAAAAAGACCCTATATTCAATATTTTTGCCCACTTTTTGCATTTTTTTAGTCACAAAACTTGCATTCTCAATTTTTATATGTATATTTGTGATTGTAAATAAGGCGAAATATTACAAAACAAAAACTAAAACTATAATACCTATGTCAAATCAGTGTCCAGCTACTTGTCATTCGTACTCCCTTGAGCCCGAAGCAGGCTTCTCCCTCATCAAACTCAATGAGGGCGATAAGTTTGTCATTGATAGAGGAGATTCCAACTGTCTGCTTTTCCTCATCAAGGGTAACTTCGAGGTAACATCAGAGGAGCGTCGTGACTATACTGTGAGGGAGGGTCACTTTGTCTTCTGCTTCAGAGCATACTGCTACGAGATTACAGCGCTCACCGATGTTGAGATTATCCGTGCCCACTTCATCACCGCAGGTGCAGCCTGCGATATGATACCTTTCAATAGCATTGTGGGTAAGATTAAGAAGATCAACTATAAATTCACACAGGTATTGGTGAATGAACCTTTGGAGATATTCCTTCGCTCGATGTCCATCTACCTACAGAATAACATGCACTGTAACCATCTGCACCGTGCTAAGATTCAGGAGATGTTCGTAATCTTCAAGTTCTTCTATACGCCTCAGATTCAGTTGCGTACATTCTACAATCTCTTCGACCGCAACCAGTCGTTTGCATCGCTTGTGCGTAACAATGCACCTCGTGTAAAGACCGTTGAGGAGCTAGCCGATATCTGTGGCTTTAGCATTCAGCACTTCAACAATATGTTTAAGCAGGAGTTCCACGATACTCCATATAGCTGGATGCAGAAGCAGCGTATCGTAGAGATTGAGCGACTCTTGGTGGAGACTAATGTGCCATTGAAGAGTATCATCAAGATGTATAGCTTCACTAACCATGGCCACTTTGCGCTCTTCTGTCGTAAGTATCTGAAGAAGACTCCACTTAAGATTCGTAAGGAGGCTCGTGCTAAGCGAGAGGCTGCACTCCAGGCCGAGGCTTAGTACATACCTATTGTGCATTAAGGGATGCTCAACACTTGTGTTGAGCATCCCTTGTTTTATCTATAGCTATCCAGGATATTTCTTAGGTGTTCGTAGAGAGTGTTGTGTTGGTAGTCCTGGGTGATAAGCATTGTAGCAATGGCGTAGTGGTCGCTATCGTTGGCCAAGTCGAACCTCTCTCTGCATCTATCTATGGTGCGCATAAACCGAGCACTTCCGCCATCATCCACAAAGAGTCCATCCTCCACATCTCCAATTGTGTCACCGAAGTTATGGGCCATGGAGGCAAGCATCGTTGACATTAGTGCCAAGGCTCTAATCTCCCTCTCCTTGGGTGTCCTTCTATCGTATCTCGCTACTACCTCCGAGAGTGCGTCACCTTTCTTACGCCTTGTTGAGCTCTCTATTAGCAGCGCATCGTTATCTATGAGCACCATACTCTCGTCGGGGCGCATGATGATGTTGTCGGGTTTGATGTCGCAATGTATGCGTGTGCTTGTTAGTGTCTCGTAGGCGAGAGTGTCGAAGTTGTAGCTTAGGGCGCGGTGATTGGCATCAGGGTCCTCCATAATATCGCTCAGAGGTATGCCATCCACCCAGTGCGAGATAGCAACATCTATATACTCTATAGTGCCGTCGGGCTTGAATATGCCGAGTTCGTTTTGAAAGTATAGTGGCCCATATAGTGCCTTGGTGCGGCGAGAGCGTTCCAGATAGCACTTGATAAGCATATCATCGAGGCTATCGTTGATATTACAACGCGCAGTAATCGCAAAGCGGCCACTGCTTATCGACGAGGTGTCGATGACAATATTCTTAAGTTGTCGAGTAAATATACGACTATTGCGTAGCGTATTTATTATAAGCCATTTATTAACCATGATAGGCGTCTATGGGTTATCGTGTGTGGGTTAGGTGATGGGTTACAGCGATAGTGGCTATAGATATTCGGCAGTCGGGCACATCTCGCAATATGGCCTCGGCACATGAGGTGATGGTAGCTCCCGTGGTTAGTACATCGTCTACAAGAAGTATATGCTTGCCACGCAAGCTCTTTTGGTTGCGCACCTTGAAGAGATTGTCTACATTCATCCACCTCTCCTTGAAGGCGCGTTGCGTCTGTGAGGGGTTGTTGCGTATGCGTCGAACAGCTCTATGAGATGTCTTGATACCCATGGCCTTAGCCAAGCCGTCGGCGATGTAGGATGACTGGTTGTAGCCGCGCTTGATAGTCTTCATGGGGTGCAGAGGTATGGGTATCACCATATCAACATCATCGTATATGCCCGAGGCCTTTAGCTCGGAGCCAAACCATAGACCAAGGTCGTAGGCTATACGCCATTTACCTCCATATTTGAATTGGTGTATGAGGCTTCTCCATGGGCTCTCCTCACGATAGGTGAAGAATGATGAGGCGTGGACAACGGGGATGATACCTGCAAAATGCTCCTTCACGGGGTTCTCCTCCGTAAGCCAGTAGCCTGTTGTGGGGATACTATATCGGCAAGGGATACATATATTGTGTAGCTTGCCCTCTATAGGTTTGCCACATACCAGGCATCGTTGCTCCACAACTAAGGAGCTAACAGCGTGTAGTAGTCTACCAAGCATCGACATCAATACTTATGGTTACGCTACGATACTCCTTAGCCTCGCGCATCGCTTCTATAACATCGTACAGCAATTGTCGAGCACGCTTCATCGATGCTCCAGCCTCAATCTTGAGGAGTATCTCCGAGAAGTGCTCGCCACGAAGCATCTCGCGTATTGCCGACACGGGACCCATAACCCTCTCTCCGAACTTGCGGCGCATAATCGTTGCACAGTGGTGTGAGGCGTGGCGCAGCAGTTCATAGTCTGCTGAGCGTAGTGTCAGGCGTATTAAGTGGGAGTATGGTGGGTAACCGAATGTATCACGCTCGGCAAGTTCTACCTTTGCCATGGCGTGGTAGTCACCCGTGGCTACCTGGCTTATTACGGGGTGCTTGGGCTGTGAGGTCTGTATTATTACACGGCCACGCTCATTGCGTCGTCCTGCTCGTCCTGCCACTTGCATCATAAGCTGAAAGGCGCGTTCCGAGGCTCTAAAGTCGGGTGTAGATAGTAGGTTATCGGCATTAAGGATACCTACGGTAGTGACACCCTCAAAATCGAAACCCTTGGTTAGTATCTGAGTGCCTACGAGGATGTCCGTATTGTGGCTCTCGAAGTTGGCAACTATCTGCTTGAATGAGCGTTCCGATGCCGAGCTGTCGGCATCAAGGCGCTCTATGCGAGCTGTGGGGTATAGGCGCGATACCTCCTCCACAACCTTCTCGGTACCAAAGCCCATAGCCGATATATCACCACTATTGCACGATGGACAGAATGAGGTGTGCTCCATGCTGTAGCCACAATAGTGACACTCCAGACGCGAGGAGGCCTTGTGTTGTGTCAGTGTGACATTACAGTGAGGACATCGAGGTGTGTAGCCGCAACTCTTGCACTGCACATATGGGGCATAGCCTCTGCGATTTTGGAATAGTATAACCTGATTACCCCCATTGAGCGACTGCTCAATAGCCTTTAGTAGGTCGAAGTTGAAGTGCACCTTTCGTTCGCCACGCTTTACGGCACGAAGTGTGTCCGATACCACTACCTCTGGTAGTTGAGCCTCGCCCCACCTCTCGTTAAGTTCCACATAGCGATACTTACCCTTTAGCCCATTCATATAGCTTTCGAGCGAGGGGGTAGCACTGCCAAGCACTACGCGAGCGCCATACATGCTGCCCATCACAACTGCCACATCGCGAGCATTATAGCGCGGTTGCATATCGCTCTGCTTATAACTTGGGTCATGCTCCTCGTCGACGATGATAAGGCCAGGGTTGTTCATCGGCAGGAAGAGTGCCGAGCGCACACCGACGATAAGCTCACCTCCCGTAGATGCTGCAAGACGCAGATATGTCTGACCTCGTCGTAGGGGTGTTAGGCGTGAGTGGTATGTCGTGGTGCGACCTTCGAATATGCGCTCCAGACGGTCAATAAGCTGTGATGTGATTACAATTTCGGGTACGAGCATCATGACATCGCGTCCCTGGGCAAGGGTCTCGGCCATGAGATGTATATAAATCTCGGTCTTACCCGAGCCTGTGATGCCATGAAGAAGCGCCACTTGGTCTTTGCTGTGGCCCACACGAATAGCCTCTAAGGCGCGATGTTGTGCGGGTGATAGTGTCGGTAGAAGGAACTCATGCTCCGCACTATTATTGCCAATACGACACTCCCTAACCTCCTCGGTAATAAGTCCCTTGTTGCGTAGAGCAAGTAGCTGTGGAGCATCTGCATCTATTAGACGACGAGGCACATAACCATCATGCGCTTTACGCGATTGAGCAAGGGCCGCAATGCTCTCTATTATAGCTATGCGTCGTGGTGCTCGGCGTATGTGGCGTTGGTGATACTCCATGAGAGCCTCCTCGTCTTGTAGCTCTTCGGTAAGGGCTATGTATCGCTCTTGGCGTGGTTGTAGGGTCTGTTCCTCGATGCCGCCGAGCGATGTTGCTGAGGGTTTGGCAAGTGAGGGTAGTGCTATGCGCATAACCTCACCGATGCTACACATATAGTAGTCGGCAACCCACTCCCATAGGCGCTGTGCCTTGGCATTGACTAGAGGCGTGGCATATAGTCGTTTGAGTATAGGCTTAATGCGAGGATAGTCGGGCTTCTGGGTGGTTATACTCCACACTATGCCCGTATAATAACGACTGCTGCCAAACTGTACGACTATGGCGTCACCCACGCCCACACCCAATGCTTCATCCACCGAGAAGGTGTACATTGGCTGTGCCAGCGGGAGAACTACCTGTGCGTAAAGCATGGCAGCAGTGTGTTATGATAGTGCTCTATTAGAGCTTGTTTAGAGCGTTGAAGCCCTGACCGTATACACCCATTACTGAGCCTACGGTGATAAATGCGTTAGGATCCTCCTCGCGCACAAACTTAAGGATTGTTGAGGTGTCGCGCTTACGGCATACTACAAGAACAGCCTTTGAAGGGGTCTTGGTGTGCCAACCCATAGTGTCGATAAGTGTTGCACCGCGCTGAGCCTTGGTGTGAATCATCTCAGCCATACGCTCATAGTCCTTGCAGAAGATCATAATCTGGTTAGACTGCTGGTTGCCCGACTGAACGAAGTCTACGGTGTAGCCGATAACTGCAATCATGATGAAACCATAGATCATACGAGCGAATGCATCTGATGATACTGGATCGATTGTTGTAGACTGGATAACGGCATTTGCACCATCAACATCTACAGCGATATCCACAGTTGTGGTGAGGAATACAGAAGAGATAAGGATACCGAAGTCGGTCATAAGCAATACCTTACCGTAGCTTACTGTGCGGAACTTATTGATAATCACGGCAACGATATCTGTACCACCTGTTGAACCACCCTGCATGAATGCCACAGCGATACCCACACCGCAAGATGCAGCACCAAACACAACCAAGAGTAGACGCCATGCATCAACGCCCTCCAACATTCTTACCATAGTATCTGGCTCAATGAACTCTTCTACGACATAGAACATCACAGACATCATCATGATACAGTAGAGAGTCTTGATACCAAACTTCCAACCTACGGTCATTACACCGAGGATAAGAAGGATGCAGTTGATCGCAAGGATCAAGTTACCGATAGTCAAGTAATCAGCAACAAACGCAACATCTGAAGGGAGAATGGCGTTGATAAGTGTTGCCAAACCTGCAGCACCACCACCCATACCACCAGCGGGAAGTACGCACAACTGCCAGCCAAAGGCGTAGCAGAACATACCAAATGTCATCAAAAGATACTCCTTGATGCCAATAAGAATCGAACGAGAAGAGAGTGTCACACCCATGTCAATTCAATAGTTTAGGTTACAGTTAACTTTTTAAATATGTATATTTCGTTCAAGAAATTCGGCGCAAATGTACAAACTTTCGCACGAATTGTGCAACTTTTTTAATTTATTTTATTCGCATCCACGCAACATCTTGATATCGAGAATGTTGTGCGGGTGGTCAAAACCTTGTACCTTAGCCCTTTTGGGGCTATTAGTACCATTTACTCTTCGCCTTGCCCATGGTGAACTCTAACTCACCGCCGGCGATAATCTCCTCGTGGGTTATGTAGTTGCGCTTTAGCTTCTTGCCATTGAGCTTCACACCCTTCACATAGCGCTTATCCTCGCTGTAGCCCTTACGCACAACGCTGAATACGCCACCCTGAACATCAATCTCTGCTCTATCTACCATAGGCACGCCCAACACATACTTGCCCGATGCTGGCTCTACAGGGTAGAAACCAAAGGTTGTCATGATGTACCATGCAGACATCTGGCCCACATCCTCGTTGCCCGAGAGACCGTCTACCTCTGTTGAGTACATTGTGTCCATAACCTCATATAGGCGGTCGGCACCCTTCCATGGCTCGCCCAACATGGTGTAGAAGTAGATGATATGGTGGCTTGGCTCGTTGCCGTGTACATACTGACCGATAAGACCTGAGATGTCGGGTGTCACATCCTCGCCCTCCATCTTGGTATCTGCGGTGAATAAGCCGTCGAGCTTCTCAATTGTTGTCTCCACGCCACCGAAGCACTCTACTAACTTATCGAGGTCCTGAGGCACAAGCCATAGGTACTGCCATGCGTTACCCTCGCAGTACTCGTTATTGATGCGCGATGCGTTGTAGGGGTTGAAGTCGGCACGCCACTCGCCTGTCGATGACTTACCGCGTGGGTAGCCCACCTCCTTGTCGAAGTAGTTGAGCCATGAGTGGCTACGCTCCTCAAGGTATGCAGCCTCCTCCTTGCCGAGCATCTTGGCAACCTCGTATGCTGCGGCATCGGCTATGGCAAACTCCATGTCGTGGGCGATAGACTCACCCTGTAGGTCGTTAGGCATATATCCATACTGCTTGCGGTACTTACCACCGCGAATATCGTGCATAGCCGATTTGTAGATAGCCTTCCATGCGCGCTCAGGGTCTATGCCCTCGATACCCTTGGTTACGGCATCCGACACGGCGATGATACCAGGTGAACCAACCATACAGCCGTTATCCCAGCCCCACAAATGCCATATAGGTAAGAACCCCTGCTCCTCACAGATGTTAATCATGGTGTTGGTGACATCGTCCATGCGCTCGGGATGGGTGATGGTCATAAGTGGCAACTTGGCACGATAGGTATCCCATAGCGAGAATGTAGTGTAAGTGTCGTGGCCTGGGTTTGGATGTACCACATTGTCGGCACCACGATATGTGCCGTCGACATCCGAGAAGAGCGATGGCGCTACATACATATGATATACGCCTGTGTAGAATATCTCCTGCTGCTCGGCTGTCGCACCCTCGATGCGCATCTTGCTAAGCTCTGCATTCCACTTGTCGTATGCCACCTTGCGTGCTGTGTCGAAGTCGAGACCTGCAACCTCGGTGTTGAAGTTAAGCTCCGCACCCTCGGGGCTTGTTGACGATAGGGCTACCTTAACGCCTATCTGCTCACCCTCGGTGGTGTTGAAATCTATGCGGTAGTAGAAGCCATCCTCGCCTATAGGCTCAAACTTGGTGAATGGCTTCGAGAACTCTATGACGAAGTAGACCTTCTGGTTGTTTGACCAGCCCCAGCTATGGCGGCGACCCACTACACGACGGTCGCCATCAGCCTCAGCATATAGGTCCTCGGGACGGTCGAAGCAGCCACCATGCACAAGGTCGAGGATGATTGCTGCCTCGTCGCTTGCAGGGAATGTGTAGCGGTGTAGACCACCACGCTCCGTAGCTGTCATCTCGGCAACGATATTGTAGCGAGTGAGGGGTACAGAGTAGTATCCTGGCTCAACAACCTCCTTTGAGCGGTCGGCCTCCGACCAGAAACCTGTGGTGTAGTCACCAAGACGACCACGACCATAGGGCACCTCGCCAACTACTGGCATGAGGGTTACATCGAAGAGGTCGCCACAACCCGTACCCGAGAGATGGGTGTGTGAGAAGCCGATAACGCTATTCTCCGAGTCGTGGTATCCCGAGCACCAGTCCCACTCCTGTGTGATGCTTGTAGGGCCCACCTGTGTCATTCCAAAGGGCACATTAGCACCTACGAATACATGACCGTGGCCACCCGAGCCAATCTTCGGGTTTACGAGAGCTGCGTAGTCCACCTTGCTCTCTTGTGCCGAGGCGCTACCCGCCACTGCGAGCATCGCCATGGCGATAAGTGTTCTTTTAAGGATCTTCATAAGTTATTGTTATTTTAGTTTTATATTCAACTCTTTATACTTCATAAGCTCGTCGTGCGATATGCGATATGATGTTAGTGGCTTGCCACCGAGCGTCATGCTCTCTATGTAGTCACCCTCGCCCTCGCTGGTTATCACTACAGTGCCGTGGGTGGTCTCTATCTCTACGCGATCAAAACGAGGCGTTGTTATTGTGTAATAGGGCTCACCTGGGCAGTCGGGGTATATGCCCATCATCGAGAATAACGCCCATGTAGACATCGTGCCTGTGTCGTCGTTGCCTGGAAGACCATCGGGCGTGGTGGTGTAGTTCTCGTCAAGAAGTCGCTTTACGAGTTGCTGTGTGCGCCACTCCTCGCCCTTGATGCGCGAGAAGAGGTAGGGGTAGGCGATGTCGGGCTCGTTGGTAGGGTCGTAGTGGCCATTGTCAAATACCCACTGCAACTTTTCCACGAAGCGTTGCTTGCCACCCATAGCCTTGATAAGACCCTCGATGTCGTGGGGCACAAAGAAGGTGTAGTTCCACGAGCTACCCTCATGAAAACCTGTGGTATTCGAGAAGTTAGCACCCGCCGCAGGGTCGAACTCACCAATGTATTTGCCATTCTCGCCTATAGGGCGCATGGCGCCGTCGGCCTTAGAGTAGTAATACTTCCACCCTTTAGCACGCTCGCGCAATATCTTGGCAAACTCCCTATCGCCACGCTCCTCGGCAAGAGTTGCAAGGGCGTTGTCTGCCACATAGTACTCCAAGGCGTGAGATACGGAGTTGTCACCCGACATATCCTGCGCAAAGAGACCCACGGGGATGTATCCTTGCTCGATATATGGGTCTATGTCGCGGCGTATGGGGTTATCCTTGCCTGGTGTTGTTGCCGAGCGCTTCATAGCCTCGTAGGCCGCATCTATGTCAAAGTCGCGCAACCCCTTGAGGTAGCTATCCACGATTACGGGTATCGCAGGGTCGCCCTCCATGGTGAAGGTCTCGCGGCCATATAGCTCCCAGCGTGGTAGCCAGCCCCACTCCTTGGCCATGCCCACCATCGAGCGTATCATGTCGGTCTGCTCGTCGGGATATACAAGGGTCATAAGCTGGTGTAGGTTACGATAGGTGTCCCACAATGAGAATACGGTGTAGCGCTCGTAGTCGGCAACGCCCACAGCGCTCGACTCCATTGCTGGGTACTCGCCATTTACATCGCTTATGATGTTGGGGTGTAGCAAGGCGTGATATAGCGCGGTGTAGAATATGGTATACTCAGCCTCCTTGCCACCCTCTATGCGGATGCGGCCGAGAGCCTCGTTCCACTCGCTCTTCGCCTTTGTGTGTACCTCGTCGAAAGAGAGTGCGCCCACCTCGGCATCAAGATTCTTGCGCGCATTCTCCATAGATACATACGATATGCCCACCTTCACGATTACCTCGGTGCCTGGCTCAAGGTTGCCGAGCTTGAAGATTGCGCCTATGTCGTTGCCCATAATCTCGCGCGCGTAGTTTTTGTATAGTTTGTACTCGCCGCTATCGCCCGACCATGCCGCCTCAATGCCTGTCATCTCGGGCTGTAGCTTCCAGTAGTTTATCTCCTTGGCAGGGTGCGATATGCGTGCTACGAAGTAGATGGGGAATACTGCTTGATTGGTGTAGCAGAATGTGCCCAATAGGCGCATACCCTCGACCTCGGTGTCGTTCACACGACGCAGCATCGCTCCCGACTCGTTCGAGAGAGCCGTGCCAAGGTCGACGATAATGTTAGCCTCGCCACCCTCCGCGAAGGTGTAGCGCTCCACCGAGGCGCGCTCCGTGGCGGTTACCTCGGCACGCACGGCGAACTGGTCGAAGGTCGTGGCGTAGTAGCCAGGTGTCGCCATCTCGTGGCTATATGTCGAGCCACGCTTTGTGCGGTCAGCCTCGGGTGCTCCTGTTGTTGCCATGGTGATTATAGCACCCAATTCAGGACAGCCCACACCGCTCAATGCACCATGTGCAAAGCCCACGCTATACTTGTTGCGTATGTCGTAGGGGGTACTCCACCAGCGGTTATCCTTGTCGAAGCGGTTGAGTTCCGAGCCAGTGACATTAAATGGCACAACGGCCATCATGCCGTGGGGTATAACAGCGCCTGGGTGTGTCGCCGAGTAGTCGGCGGTGCCGATGAATGGGTCTACCCACTCGGTGTAATCCACCCTCTCTTGTGCCGAGAGTGTGGTGCAGAGGGTGAGGAGTGCTATAATCGTTAGTCTAATTCTCATCTGTTACTTAAATTTTGGAATATCTATAAAGACGCTGTGTCCAGTAATTTTAATAAGGAAGCCACCACCAGCGGCCATATCTATCTTCATAGGGTTGCGTCCATATTGTTCATAGTATTCGTCTTGGGTGAGCACTATGTGCTGATAGTCGCTACCATCTGTTGCGGCATTAGGTCCATCAATAAATATCTCTACCTCATCTATTATGTAGTCGATGATTGTCGGACATTTCACCTCGTATGTGCGTGGGGTGTTGCCGTTGAGGCCTGCAATGTATTGTGTCTTGTAATCGGCGCGTGCGTAGGTTACGATATACTCGCCAATCTGACCATATGAGCATAACCTATCACGAAAAGTCGTTGGTATAGAGGCAAGAAGTTTAGTGAACTCGGGATCTTTCTCGTAGTTGGTGGGGGAGTCGCAGAGCATCGTGAGCGGTGCGTCGTAGACTATGTACATCGCAAGCTGATGACAGCGTGTTCCCTGGCTCATGGGACGCGAGTAGTCGGGGTAGTAGTGACCCTTGGCGGCATTGCGCATAGCGCCTTGCGTGTAGTCCATAGGGCCTGCTGCACCACGAATAAATGGCAAGGTCACATCATAGGTTATCTGGTCGTGTTCCGCACCAAGCCACTTCATTGTCTCAAGACCGTGAACACCCTCAAAATTAATGGCATTGGGGTATGTCTTGTTGAGCCCCGTAGGCTTGTAAATACCGTGATAATCAACGAGCATATGGTATTTAGCCGCTATCTCGGCAACATCGTAGACAAACTCCACCATCTCTTGGTCGTCGCGGTCGAGGAAGTCGACCTTCCAGCCCTTAACGCCCATCTCGGAGTAGTGCTTGCATAGACCCTCGATATCGCGGTTAAGCGCCCAGTATCCCGCCCAAAGGATAATGCCCACATTGCGCTCGGCAGCGTAGTCGACAAGTTCTTTAATATCTATCTCGGGCACAACCTGCATAAGGTCGGCAGCGAGATTTACCGACCAACCCTCGTCCAAAATAACATACTCAATGCCGTAGCGCGAGGCGAAGTCTATATAATATTTATAGGTCTCGTTGTTAATGCCCACTTTGAAGTCTACACCCTCCAAGCCCCAGTCGTTCCACCACTCCCAGGCCACCTTGCCAGGCTTTATCCATGAGGTGTCCTTCAAGCGACACTCATCAGCCAACTCCCATACGAGGTTGTTGTTAGCAAGATCTCTATCCTCCTTGCTCATGGCTACGATGCGCCAAGGGAAGGTGCGTTTGCCGTGACACTCGGCGATATAGTCGTGGCGTGACTTTACCATTCCTTGCAACATATTGTGACCACCCTGCTCAACCTCCTTGGGGCGTGGCGCAAACTCGGTATCGAGAGTGCCATTGCCATCGCGGTTTGATATGAACATACCAGGATAATCCTCAAGGTTGGACTCTGAAATCCATGCCTTTATGCCCTTGTGCTCAACAACTATGGGTGCAAATATCAGTCTGCGCCAGTCTATATTCCTAATTGCCGTATGTGTGTAGGTATTTTCAAACGAGGTCTCAAACTGCGTTGCGTAGTCCGAGGTGGCGTCGGGGCGGAAATTAACATAGGGAATCCACGCCATATCATCCTCATTGAACGAGAACTCTGCCAACTCGTCTATAACCTTGTAGTCGCCCTCGATGTTTGAGATAAAGCGGTAGGCAACACCATCGAAGGTGGCGCGAATCTCTACGCTATAGTCGCCAAAGTTAACCGTTGCACCATGGTGCTCATGTGCCTCATACTCTATAATATCGGTGTGCTTGATGCTGGCCCTATCTATTTTCTCGCCCCATGTGCCACGGTCGGTGACCATAGCAAGGCGCGAGGGCGCAACAACCTCTTTATTATTGAGGCTTGCCGACCAACATAGTGTACCGTCGCTCCAGTCGAGAGTTATGGTATGAGTGTATTTGTAATTTTTATTGTATAGTAATGTATGGCTTACCTCCACGCGTGTCTTCCTGCCATAGGCAACACCCATGGTAAGAAGCAATAGCGTGAATATAGCAAATAGTTTTCTCATAATATATTAACCCTTAAGGTGTTACTTCTTCTCGGCGGTCGAGAGTAGTCCGCATGCCGCCTCTATATCCTCGCCACGCGAAGCACGCAGGGTGGTCTGTATGCCACGCTTGGTGAGCGTATCGCGGAACTCGATAATCTTCTCTAACTCGGGCGAGAAGAATGGCGAGTCGGGAATCTTGTGGAAGCGGATAAGGTTGATACGACACTTGATGCCGTCGAGCAGGCGCGATAGCTCCTTGATGTGACGCATCGAGCAGTTCATACCCTCAAGGACGATATACTCGAACGATACGCGGCGCTGGTGCGTGAAGTCGTAGCGACGCAGAATGTCGCATACCTCTTTAATAGAGTAAGAATTTTCTATAGGCATAATCTCCTTGCGCTCCTCGGGGAAAGGGTTGTGCAATGATACAGCGATGTGCACCTTCGACTCGTCGAGGAGTCGTGGTAGGGTGCGAGCAACACCCGCCGTAGAGACAGTTATGCGTGTGGGCGACCAGGCCAAACCCCACTCCGAGGTGAGGATGTCGAGCGTGCGCATAAGATTGTCGATATTATCCAATGGCTCGCCCATGCCCATAAACACAAGGTTGGTGAGCTGGTCGCGCTCAGGGATAGATAGTATCTGGTTAATAATCTCTGTTGCAGGAAGATGGTGCCTAAAGCCCATGCGGCCTGTGGCGCAGAATTTGCAACCCATCTTACATCCAGCCTGCGACGATACGCAGAGTGTCATGCGCTCGCCGTCGGGGATAAGTGCCGACTCTATATACTCGCCCTCGGAGGTGCGGAAGAGATACTTCTTGGTGCCATCCGACGACACCGATACCTTGAGGGGTGCCGATAGACCGAGGTCACAGTGCTCCTTGAGGCGCTCGCGTGCTACCTTCGAAAGGTTTGTCATCGCCTCGATGTCGGTCACAAAGTGGCGATATAGCCATCCGGCAATCTGCTTGGCAGCAAACTGAGGAAGCTCAAGTTCCTTGCACAGAGCCTTTAATTCGTCGAGCGATGAGCCATAGAGGCAGGGTTTTATATTCTTTATCATAGGGTTTCGTCAACATTACCGACTACAAAATTAATAAAAAATAGATATTTTTTCTGTCCAAAATGATTTTTTTTGGAATTTTATGTATATCTTTGCGTAGTGTAGTGTGCGTATATAGTGCGTGAATGCTACATGATATGGGTATATATGACCCACAGCAAGAGTGTAAGTAATTAAAAACTAAAAAAATAAGAATAAATGGAAATTAAGAAATCTCCAAAAGCCAATCTTGAAGATAAGAAGCTCATCTTCCTTATGATTGGTTTGTGCATTGCCCTTGGTCTTGCCCTTGTGGCATTTATGTATGGCACAAAGCCTGTGCAGGAACCATATGAGGCTTCTGTTAAGGATACCCCAGAGGCTGAGTTGGATATGATGGCGCGTACTGACCAGAATGAGCCTGAGAAACCAAAGGAGGAGCAGAAGAAGGTGCAGACTAAGGTGCTTACCGACGCTCTTACTATCGTGTCTAACGACACACAGATTGAGGCTCCTGAGTTGCTCTTTACCGAGAACGCATCTGAGTTCGATGACTTCGAGTTCGACATGGATGTAGTCGAGGAGGAGATCGATGAGAGCGAGGAGATCTTCACCGTGTTGGAGGATCCTGCAACATTCCAGGGTGGTGGTATCGCTGAGTTCCGTAAGTGGGTGATGGAGAAGATGAAGTATCCTCAGATCGCCCTCGAGAACGGTATCCAGGGTAATGTTATCATCGAGTTCGTTGTTGACGAGCAGGGTAAGATTGGTCGTATGAAGGTTCTTCAGTCACCAGACCCAGTACTCTCAGAGGCGGCTATCAAGGTGTTGGAGGATGCCAACAAGCTTAAGAGAGGTTGGAAGCCTGGTAAGCAGCGTGGTAAGGCTGTGAAGCAGAAGTTCGTTCTTCCAGTATCATTCAAGATTAGCTAATAAAACTCAAAGCTGATAGCATACGAGGCACAGCAGGGGGGGGAAGAGAAATAACCGAGAGTTTGGGCGAGAGCTTAGCAATAGGCTGAGAGCGACCAGCGAACGAATAGGAGCGACAACAGGAGTGACCAGCAAGCGAACAGGAGTGGCTACGGGCGAATAGGAGTGACCACGAGCGAATAGACAGAACCTGCGAGCAGATGGAAAACGACTGGGAAACAAACGGGAATAACCTGAGAAGGGACCCGGGAGAGCCCTAAGAGACTTAGTGGGGAGATAGAAAGAGCAATAGACTCAATACCCCGAAATAGCCGTCAACTCCAATTATAAAATCTACTCTTGCTTGCCATCTAACTAAATTAGGGGTTATCCAACATCTATGTCGGGCAACCCCTTTTTATACACCCTCAAACCGACGATATCTAATCGTTAACTTTCGGCGGTTAAAACTGCCGATGAAAAAGGGTAGTTTCAAATCATACCTATTTATATATAATATATAGATGAACGAGGAAGTACAGAAACCTAAGGGTAAGAGCAAAGAACCAATACCCACTGTCGATGAGCGTGAGACACGAGCAGTCCTCGTGGCCGTGATTCGTGATAGCCAAAATCCTGCTACCGCAATAGAGTATCTCGACGAGCTTGAGTTCTTGGCCGAGACAGCAAATATACGCAGCGTAAAACGCTTCACCCAGCGACTGCCACAGCCACTATCGAAGATATATGTAGGCCCAGGTAAACTTGAGGAGATTGCCGAGTGGTGCAAGGAGAATGAGATTGATGTGGCAATCTTTGACGATGAACTCTCGCCAGCACAGACACGCAATATCGAGCAGGCTATGCCTTGCAAGATTATGGATCGCACACGCCTAATTCTCGATATCTTCATGTCGCGAGCGCAGACAGCCTACGCCAAGACACAGGTAGAGTTGGCGCAGTACGAGTATCTATATCCACGCCTTACGGGTATGTGGACACACCTTGAGCGTCAGCGTGGTGGTACAGGTACGCGAGGTGGTGCTGGTGAGCGTGAGATTGAGACCGGCCGTCGTATTGTGCGTAACCGTATATCGAAACTCAAAGAGGGCCTCAAGAAGATTGACCGCCAGATGGCCGTGCAGCGCTCCAACCGTGGACAGATGGTGCGCGTAGCCTTGGTGGGCTATACCAATGTGGGTAAGTCAACACTTATGAACCTACTATCTAAGAGTGATGTGTTTGCCGAGAATAAACTCTTCGCAACGCTCGATACTACAGTGCGTAAGGTGGTCTTCGACAACCTGCCATTCTTGATGTCCGACACAGTTGGTTTCATTCGCAAGCTCCCAACAGAGCTTATCGAGTCCTTCAAGTCGACATTGGATGAGGTGCGCGAGGCCGACCTATTGTTGCATGTTGTAGATGTGTCGCACCCAGGCTTCGAGGATCAGATTGCTGTCGTTAAGCAGACGCTTGCCGATATTGGGGCTGGTGATAAGCCTACATTCCTTGTCTTCAACAAGATTGATGCCTACACCTATACCCCCAAGGAGGAGGACGACCTAACGCCAGCCACCAAGGAGAATATGTCACTTGACGACCTTAAGAAGAGTTGGATAGCTAAGGCTAACACACCATGTATCTTTATCTCGGCACACGAGAAGATGGGTGTCGAGAAGCTACGCAACGACCTCTATGGCATGGTGCGTGAGATACATGCTGGTCGCTATCCCTTTAACAACTTTTTGTACTAAGCATAATACCCTACAGCTATGATACACATTCTAAATCAGGAGAATACCATTCTCAATAAGTTCCTTGCCGAGATGCGTGATAAGGAGATTCAGCAAGACTCTATGCGTTTTCGTCGTAATATGGAGCGTGTGGCAGAGATTATGGCCTACGAGATATCCAAGACCTTGAACTATACAACCAAGATGGTTGAGACACCTCTGGGTATCGCAGCTGTGGAGAGCATTAGCGATAAGGTTGTGGTGGCCACCATATTGCGTGCTGGCCTACCTTTCCACCAGGGATTCCTCAACTACTTTGACGACGCTGAGAGTGGTTTCGTATCGGCCTACCGCAAGAGTCGTCCCGATGGCTCGTTTATTGTCGATGTGGAGTATGTATCTACTGCCTCGCTTACGGGCAAGACCCTCATTCTTGTTGACCCTATGCTCGCTACGGGCACCTCGCTTATGTTGGTCTACGACGCATTGATTCGTCGTGCAGGTGAGCCTGAGCATACACACTTCGCCGCAGCCTTCGCTTCGGAGCAGGGCGTGGAGTATGTAAAGCGTCACACCTCACCTGCTAAGTGCACATTGTGGTGTGCGGCTGTAGACGAGGAGCTCACCTCAAAGTCATACATCGTGCCAGGTATTGGCGATGCTGGTGACTTAGCCTACGGTAAGAAGCTGTAGTAGGAGCTGTAATCTGATAAATAATTAAGGGTGTGTCCGTTTGGACACACCCTTAATTGTGCTATGTGTTTCTTTACCACACGAAAACGAAGTCCTCAGTGACCATAGCGGCCTTCGCCTCAGCATCAGCCTTCGCCTCCTCGGCAAGCTCCTCGAGGGTGGTCTCACCATTGATGCCCCACTCAGCATCCAAGGTGCTTAGGCTATTGTCAACATATGCCTTGATGCTGTCAACCTCTGCATTGAGATATGCTACATCGTCGGCATCTTTCAACGCATCCTTGATGTTTGAAGTAAGCATCTCGCGAGCCTTATCCGAGATCTGAGCATCTGCAATAACATCGATGACCTCGCTCTGTACTCGGTCCAACTCGTCGTATGTCTCCACCATGCCGAGAAGCTCGTTGATGAACTCAGCATCGCCATACTCGAAGCCAGCATTCAAACGAGTGTGCTTCTGGCTCATATCCTTATCCGCTAGATACATCTTAGTCTTTGTCATGTCGATATATCTATCCACGCTAAATGAGCTGAAGGCATCAATATACTCGTTGAGAAGTATGCTATTTGGGAATATCTTACCATACTTTATACGGTAGGCGAGGTTGTAGTGTCTAACCTTTGAATCGTACTCAGCGCGCTCGCGAGCCAAAGTCTTATACTCTTCGTCCAATACCGACTGCAATGAGTTAACATCGTCGGCATAGTTGTGCTCCATAACAATCTCCGAGAACTTGCTCGACTCAATGAGCTTAGCGCGCATCTTCATATGAGCATTAACGCACTCCTTCACACGCTTGGTGTACTCCTCAAGAGCCTCCTCCTCAGAGCCAATGGTAATCTTCCATGCAGCATCCATATCCGACATGAGTGTTGTAAACTCGTCTGCAGCGTATGCCTCGGCATCCTCCAATAGGCGGAAGCCCTCGCGTCGATGAGCCGCCTGCTCGATGATTGGCTGGGTCATAAGGCGGAACTGCATAGCCTTAGCACCATTGTAGCTATAACGGTATGCCTGCTCCATCTCGTTGCAGAGCACCTCAAGACTACGCAACTCGTTCTCGGTCTCAATACTCTGAGCCATCTGCTGTAGCTTGTAGGCATCCTTTGCGGGGGTTGTTATCTTCGTGTGGCTGCACATGCTTGGTGCATAGCACAAGAAGATGACTATAAGTAGGTATGTGAGCTTGAGCTTCTTATCTTTAGTAAACAGCCTCTTTGCAGCTGATGTTTTCTTTCCCATATTATTTCAATATTTAGTTGAGCCCTACATTATTTAAAATCTATGGCATCCATAAGTTCGCTATAACCATTGAGGTCGCCTCTATCCAAGTACTCCTGACCCTTGGCGAGAATCTCCTCGCGCAAGGCGATGTACTCCTTCTGATTCTGCTCCCACATCTGCTTAGCGTTATCCTCGTTACCTGCCAAGTAGTCGTTAATAGTAGCCTGCTTCTTCTCCTTAATCTCCTTTATGCGACGAGAGAACTCAACAGCCTCATCCAATGCTGCGCTCTTGCTGCTACCACTTACAACATCATCCTCGTTGGCCTTGTTGGGGTCGTAGAAGTTACGCATGTTATTGATATCCTCATCGGTGTTGACATCAGCCTCAGAGAGAACTATACCATTGCTTGCCGATACTACGCTCTTGAGATAGGCAAGATAGCTCTCGCCACCAAGCTGAGTGCGGAATGCCTCGGCATACTCCTTAGCCTCGTCGCTTGCGCTCTTAAACTCCTCGTAGCTCTGGGCATTGTATATCTTTGTGCCGAGCTCTTTAGCATGCTCCACAGCCTGATGGAAACCCGTCTGGTCGCTGAGCTTGATCTCATCGCTGCTACCGCATCCAACAATGAGGAGTGCGGCGGCAATCATACATGAAAACTTTTTCATTATATAGCATTAATTTTTAGGGGTTTGCTACTCTACATATACCACCAAGCCCTTGAGGTACTCGCCCTCGGGGTGGTAGATGTTGATTGGGTGATCGGCAGGCTGTGTTAGCTGACCTATGATGCGCACACGGCGTCCAGCGATGGCTGCTGCAGTAAATATCGTGGTGCGGAAGAGGTCGCGGCTTACGGCCTGTGAGCACGAGAAGGTGAAGAGGATGCCTCCTGGGCGTATCTTCTGCATGGCACGAGCATTAATCTTCTTGTATCCCTGCAAAGCGTTGCCCAATACCTTGTGGTGCTTAGCGAAGGCTGGTGGGTCGAGAATGATAAGGTCGTAGCTGTCGTCGATATCCTTTAAGTACTCCACAGCGTTGCACGCTATAGCCTGGTGGTTGGCCTCCTGACCAAAGTTGAGGCGCACATTCTCCTCGGCGAGCTTTACCGCGCGCTCCGAGAGGTCGATAGATACCACCTCGCGAGCACCTCCCGCTATGGCCGACACAGAGAAACCTCCCGTATAGCAGAATGTGTTCAAAACCTTGCGTCCCTTGGCATAGTGGCGTACAAGGTCGCGATTCTCGCGCTGGTCGATGAAGAAGCCTGTCTTCTGACCCTCCTCCCAGTTAACCTTGAACTTGAGACCATTCTCCAAGACAACATTGTCGCGCTCCGCCGAGCGACCCCATAGGTAGCCATCGATAGCGCCAAGGTCAGCCTTGAAGGGTAGTGTCTGTGAGCTCTTGTCGTAGATGGCCTCGATGGCCTCACCGTAGGCCTGGCGTATAGCATCGGCGATATGCTGGCGCGAGCGGTACATACCCACTGAGTGGCACTGCACCACAGCCGTAGTGCCGTAGATGTCCACTACCAAGCCAGGGAGCATATCACCCTCGCCATGTATTAGGCGATAACATGTTGTTGCCTCGTTGTTTACCATGCCCAATGCTTCGCGCACCTGCTTGGCATAGGCTATGCGCTCCTGCCACCATTGGGCATCTATGTCGCGCTTCTCGAAGCTGAGCACACGCACAGCGATAGAGCCTATCTGATAGTGCCCGCGCGCGATGAACTCACCTTGGCGAGTTACCACATCCACAACATCGCCCTCGGCAAGAGGCGTAGTGCCCTCGCTGATGCTCTCTATAGCTCCCGAAAATACCCATGGGTGACGGCGCTGTAGCGACTCCTCCTTACCGCGACGAAGATGTACGGTTGTCATAATATGCTCTCTACTCATAATATTTATCGTTGATGTTACTCTGATTTTGTGGCGTTGTTACGCTCCTTGTGTCGTGTACGACGATGGCGTGGGCGGTGCTCCAACACTCGCTCCTTACCCTTTGATGGACTCTTCTGCTCTTCGACGCTTACAATCTTGCACGAGCCCTCGCGAGGGTCATCCTGCATCATGCGCTCTAGGATGTGCATCGACACCCAAGCGTCTGTTGCAGCATACTCTCTTTGTTGTTCGGTAAGGATGCCCGCTTCCCAGTTGCTTAGACGCTGGGCCTTGGATACTCGCTGACCAAGAACTATGGCCGATAGTTTGCGTAGGCTCTTCTCCTCGATGCCCCAATGCGATGCTATATGTTGCAGGTCAACAAATCCACGCTCGTGGAAGTGACGCAGAACGTGCAGTGAACGCAGGTCGCCCGCTACATCGGCTCCAATCTTCAAAATATCGGGCGAAGAGAGTATTTTTAGTATCGGCGAGTGTAACTTTGTGCGACACAGGCGGATAAGATAGCAATTCTCGTGTG
>JAZLBJ010000002.1:0-9234 GCA_045613645.1 Alistipes sp.
CTTGAAACTCATCCGCGCACTCAAGATTGAGGGCGGTTGCAACGTGCAGTTCGCACTCGACCCCCTCTCGTTCAAATACTTCATCATCGAGGTTAACCCACGCGTGAGCCGTTCATCAGCCTTGGCGTCTAAGGCAAGTGGCTACCCTATCGCTCGCGTTACAGCAAAGGTCGCTGTAGGCTTGACCCTCGACGAGATTCAGATTGCTAACACTCCAGCAAGCTTCGAGCCTACCTTGGACTACATCGTAACAAAGGTCGCTCGCTTCCCATTCGATAAGTTTAGCGATGCCTCGAACGAGCTTGGCACACAGATGAAGGCTACGGGTGAGGTTATGTCAGTAGGCCGCACCTTCGAGGAGGGCTTGTTGAAGGCTGTACGCTCACTCGAGACAGGCGTGTGCCACATCTACCACAAGAAGTTCGACACTATGTCGGTTGATGGCATCCTCGCATATATCCGCAAGGGTACTGACGATCGTCTCTATGCTATCGCCGAGCTTATTCGCCGTGGTGTAGACCTCTTGCATGTTTACGACAACACTAAGATTGACCTCTTCTTCTTGGAGAAGTTGAAGAACATCGTAGAGATGGAGGGTCAGGTGAAGGCCAATGTTGGCAACCTCGATGTGTTGCGTGAGGCTAAGCGTATGGGCATCAGCGACAAGTTTATCGGCATGCTATGGAATATGACCGAGAGCGAGGTATTCCTACTTCGCAAGGCCAACAACATCTTCCCTGTATATAAGATGATTGACACCTGCGCTGCGGAGTTCGACTCTAAGGTGCCATACCTATATTCTACATACGAGCAGGAGAATGAGTCTATCGTTACTGACCGCAAGAAGATTATAGTTCTCGGTTCGGGTCCTATCCGTATCGGCCAGGGTGTGGAGTTCGACTACTCGACAGTTCACGCCATCTGGGCTATCCGTGAGGCTGGCTACGAGGCTATCATCATCAACAATAACCCTGAGACCGTATCTACAGACTACACCACCAGCGACAAACTCTACTTCGAGCCACTCACCGTGGAGGATGTTATGAATGTTATCGACTTGGAGAAGCCTACAGGCGTGGTTGTATCGTTGGGTGGTCAGACAGCCATCAACCTTGCTAAGCCTTTGGCAGACCTTGGTGTAGAGATTATCGGCACAGGTATCGAGGCTATCAACAACGCTGAGGATAGAAAGTGCTTCGAGGCTATCATGCGTCGTGCAGGCATCCCACAGCCTGAGGCTGAGGCTATCACCGACATTGAGCAGGGTGTGGCAGCTGCAACACGCATTGGCTATCCTGTATTGGTGCGTCCAAGCTATGTATTGGGTGGTCGTGCTATGCAGATTGTATCTAACGAGGATGCTTTGCGCCACTACCTCAAGAATGCCGTTGAGATCAACGAGGACCAGCCAGTATTGGTTGACAAGTATATCATGGGTAAGGAGTTGGAGGTTGACGCCATCTGCGACGGCACCGATGTATTCATCCCAGGTATCATGGAGCATGTTGAGCGCACAGGTATCCACTCGGGTGACTCTATCAGCGTATATCCAACATTCAGCGTAAGCCAGAAGGTTAAGGATACTATTATTGATTACACCATCCGTCTTGGTAAGGAGATTGGCATCGTGGGCCTATACAACATTCAGTTCATCGCCGACAATCAGGATATGGTCTATGTTATTGAGGTTAACCCTCGTTCATCGCGTACAGTGCCATTCCTCTCAAAGGCTACAGGTACACCTATGGCAAACATCGCCACCAATGTAATGCTCGGCAAGTCACTCAAGGAGCAGGGCATCACCAAGGTTATAGCCGACGAGAAGAAGCGTTGGTATGTTAAGACACCAGCCTTCTCATTCGCAAAGATTCGTGGTGTCGACTCATACCTCTCGCCTGAGATGAAGTCTACGGGTGAGGCTATCGGCTACGACTCATCGTTGCGTCGCGCGTTGTATAAGTCGTTGCAGTCGTCAGGCATGATCATCGCGAACTATGGTACTATCTTCGTATCTATCGCCGATGCAGACAAGCCACGCGCCTTGCCTCTCATCCGCCGCTTCTACGAGCTCGGCTTCAACATCGAGGCAACAGGTGGTACTGCGACATTCTTGCGCGAGAACGGAATCCGCACTCGTATGCTCAAGAAGCTCAGCGAGGGCTCTACCGAGATCTTCGAGTCTATCCGCAAGGGTCATGTTAACTATGTTATCAACACCATAGATATCAACCAGAGTAGTGCACGCCTCGATGGCTACGACATCCGTCGCTGTGCCGTTGAGAACAATGTGACAATCTTCACCGCACTTGAGACCGTAAGCGTACTTCTCGATGTCTTGGAGGAGATTACTTTGGGCGTATCAACAATTGATGCAGAGTAGTAATGTATAAGAAGGGAATATACACCATTGTAGCGAACGAGCCCCTTACCTCGGTAGTCTACCGCATGGTATTGGAGGGTGATACCCAGTATATCACTCGTTCGGGACAGTTCATCAACATAGAGCTTGATGGCAAGTTCTTGCGCCGCCCTATCTCGGTTGCGGACTACGATGCCACAACCATCACTATTATATATAAGGTGGTGGGCAGTGGTACCGAGCAGATGCGCCATCTTGCTGTAGGCACGAAGCTCGATATACTCACAGGCTTGGGTAACGGCTTCTCGACAGACAACAGCGCCACCCGCCCACTATTGGTGGGTGGTGGCGTGGGTGTCCCACCTATGTACAACCTATGCAAGCGTCTTCTTAGCGAGGGTAAGCAACCACGCGTTGTGTTGGGCTTCAACACCGCCAGCGAGCTATTCTTTGCCGAGGAGTTCAAGGCGCTGGGCGTAGATGTATATTGCTCTACGGCTGATGGTTCGGTAGGTACTAAGGGTTTTGTCACCGACGCTATTCGTGAGAACGGCATCGAGTTCGACTACCTCTACACTTGCGGACCACTGCCAATGCTCAAGGCCCTCTACGACGCAACTGACACCACTGCGGAGTTCAGCTTCGAGGAGCGCATGGGTTGTGGCTTTGGTGCTTGCATGGGCTGTTCGTGCAAGACCAAGTATGGCTATAAGCGTATATGTAAGGATGGTCCCGTACTTAAACGAGAGGAGATAATATGGTAAAGCACTATGACACATCGGTTGAGCTTTGCGGTGTGAAGCTCATCAACCCTGTAATTCCCGCATCGGGAACATTTGGTTTTGGTCGTGAGTTCGCAGAGTACTACGACCTCGACTGCCTGGGTGCTATATCGTTCAAGGGCACAACAAGGGATGCTCGCTTTGGCAACCCAACACCTCGTATTGCCGAGTGTTCGGCAGGTCTTATCAACTCGGTAGGTCTGCAAAACCCTGGCATCGACAAGGTTATTGCCGATGAGTTACCCAACCTTCGTCAGATATTCCACAACCCTATCGTGGCCAACATCAGTGGTTTCTCGTTGGAGGAGTATGAGGAGTGCTGCTCGAAGATTGACAAGGAGGAGCAGGTGGAGATTATCGAGGTCAATGTATCGTGCCCCAATGTGCATAATGGCGGCATGAGCTTCGGCACTCAGCCTGAGTCGGCAGCCGAGGTTACTCGTCGTGTTAAGGCTGTGACCACCAAGCCCGTGTTCATCAAGCTAAGCCCCAATGTTACCGACATCGTGGCTATCGCTCGTGCGTGCGAGGAGGCTGGTGCTGATAGTATCTGCCTTATCAACACGCTCTTGGGTATGCGTATCGACACTATGCGTCGCAAGCCCGTTATCGCCAATAAGATGGGTGGCTTCTCGGGCGATGCTATCTTCCCCGTTGCCGTGCGTATGGTCTACCAGGTGGCTAATGCCTGCAACATCCCCGTTATGGGCTGTGGTGGCGTAAGCTCCGCATCGGATGTTATCGAGATGATGATGGCGGGTGCTACGGCGGTGCAGGTGGGTGCTGCAAACCTCAAGAACCCATATGCCGCTAAGGAGATTATCGAGGCACTACCCCAGGAGATGGAGCGTCTCGGCATCGAGCGTCTGAGCGACATTATCGGCATTGTAAAATAGTGAATAACAATAAACAACATAAGATATTATGAGTAAGCGTGATGTAATTATTGCTTGCGACTTTAGCAGCAAGGAGCAGACACTTAACTTTTTGGATAAGTTCACAGGCCGTAAGCCATTTGTGAAGATTGGCATGGAGCTCTTCTATGCTGAGGGCCCCGAGATTGTGCGCACCATCAAGGAGCGTGGCCACCGTATCTTCCTCGACCTCAAGCTTCACGATATTCCAAATACCGTGAAGAAGGCAATGTCTGTATTGCGTAACTTGGATGTTGATATGACCAATGTACACGCAGCAGGTACTGTAGATATGATGAAGGCGGCTATCGAGGGGCTTACACGCGAGGATGGCACTCGTCCATTGCTTATCGCCGTAACACAGCTCACATCTACCTCTGAGGAGCGTATGCAGCGTGAGTTGCTTATCGGCGCATCTATCAACGACACTATTGTCAAGTACGCCGAGAATGCTAAGGCTGCTGGCTTGGATGGCGTGGTATGCTCACCATTGGAGGCTGCCATGGTTAAGGAGGCTTGTGGCAAGGAGTTTATGACCGTTACCCCAGGTGTTCGCTTTGCCGATGGCGATGTTGGCGACCAGGTGCGTGTAACTACCCCAGAGCGTGCTCGTGAGATTGGCTCAGACTTCATCGTCGTGGGCCGTCCTATCACCGCTGCTGACGACCCTGTTGCAGCATACGAGCGTTGCATGCGTGAGTTCGTAGGCGAGTAATCATATGTTAAGTAATAAGTAAGATAAATAAAGATAAGATACTATGGAAAAGAAAATTGCAAAAGATTTGCTATCTATCGGTGCGGTATTCTTGCGCCCTGAGCAGCCATTCACATGGGCAAGTGGCATCAAGAGCCCTATCTACTGCGACAACCGTCTTACACTCACAGCTCCCGAGGTGCGCAACCATGTGGAGGAGGGCTTGGCAGAGCTTATCCGTAAGCACTACCCTGAGGTAGAGGTATTGATGGGTACATCAACTGCAGGTATCGCTCACGCTGCAATCACAGCAACCATTCTCAACCTCCCTATGGGCTATGTTCGCTCAGGCTCTAAGGACCACGGTCGTGGCAACCAGATTGAGGGTAAGCTCGAGGCTGGCCAGAAGGTAGTTGTTGTTGAGGACCTTATCTCAACAGGCGGTAGCTGCATCGAGGTAGTTGAGGCTTTGCGCAATGCTGGTGCCGATGTATTGGGTATCGTGAGCATCTTCACCTACGGCATGCAGAAGGGTATCGACCGCATCGCTGCTGCTAACACCAAGAACTACTCACTCTCTAACCTCGACGCTTTGGTGGAGGTTGCTGCCGAGGAGGGTTACATCAAGGCTGAGGATAAGGAGCGCATCCTTAAGTTCCGCAACAACCCATCAGACGAGAGCTGGATTAAGTAATTAAGAAAAGAGTATATAGCGCAATGAAACATTTGATAGACCCCACCGACCTCTCGGTAGATGAGATCGCCGAGGTTATCGCCTTGGCCGAGGATATTATCGCCAATCGCGAGAAGTATAGCGAGGCTTGCCGAGGCAAGAAGCTTGCTACGCTCTTCTACGAGCCAAGCACACGCACACGCCTGAGCTTCACCGCTGCTATGATGGAGCTTGGTGGCAATGTCTTGGGCTTTGCTGACGCTAAGTCGTCGTCGGTATCTAAGGGCGAGACCGTGCAGGATACCGTGAGGGTTATCAACTGCTTTGCCGACATTATCGCCATGCGTCATAAGGTGGAGGGTGCACCCCTCGCAGCAACAGAGGTGTCACGCACACCTATCATCAATGCTGGCGATGGCTCGCATAGCCACCCTACGCAGACCATGACCGACCTCTTGACAATCAAGCGTGAGCTTGGCACACTCAACAACCTCACCGTAGGCTTGGTGGGCGACTTGAAGTATGGTCGTACCGTGCACTCGCTTATCAAGGCGATGACCCGCTACCAGAACACCAGGTTTGTGCTTATAGCACCTCCTGAGTTGGCACTCCCCGACTACATCAAGCACGATGTATGCGACCGCTACGGCGTGGAGTACCGCGAGTCTTCGGACATAGAGAGCGTTATCGGCGATGTAGACATCCTCTACATGACGCGAGTTCAGCAGGAGCGTTTCACCGACTTGGAGGAGTATGAGCGTGTTAAGGATTGCTTCGTGCTCGATGCCGAGAAGATGCGTGGCGCTAAGGAGCACATGGCCGTACTGCATCCGCTACCTCGCGTGAACGAGATAGCCATAGATGTAGATAGCGACCCTCGTGCCGCATATTTCCGTCAGGTGGAGAATGGCAAGTTTGTACGCATGGCACTCATCCTCAAGCTCCTTGAGTGGCAGAATGATGGCGAGCGTAGCTTCGACCACGGTGGCAAGGCTATGGAGTGCAGTTGTCCTAACCCACTGTGTATATCGAACCTCGAGCCTGTACGCAAGCGTTTCGAGCAAGTGGAGGGCATCGTGCGTTGCGTATATTGCGAGTCGCAGGCAAAGTAGCACATACTAAATAACAAAAATAGCCTATCCTTTCACATCGGGATAGGCTATTTTGTTTAGGTCTAACAAATAAATATCATGTCTTTATTGACAAATATCTCTACCACTTATTAGAGTTTACAATCTCAATAAACTCTGCTGGGTCGCGATACTCGACATTCTTAAAATCGAAAGGCTCGGAAACATACAATTCAGAGTAGTTGCCATTGCTATCTTTCAATATAGCACACACCTCCAATTTTTTATCTATAGAGCTACCGTAACAATAGGATTTGATTGGAGCCATAGTATAGGTCCACACATCGTCATATTCCAAATACTCTGCTGTTCCTGCACTAAAGAGCATCGATTCAATGTGGGCGACATCGTCGTTTTCGGTAGTAATCTTCCAGCAGTAGATGAACGGATACGCCACACTTTGAGCAAATTCGAAATCGGGATACTTGTCACGAATCTCGTAATAGTCGTATGGGCCAAAAATCTCAATATTGGTAATCCTATTATTTGCTGGCACAGCCTCCAAGGTGCGGTAGTCGTAACGGAATAGCGGTGTTGTAGCATAGCCATGGAGCACATTACCCTGCACAATAGCACCTCCGAAAGCAAGTATCGAATATTCGGTATCAGGCAAATAGAGATCAGCATTTTCGAACGATAATACTCCACTATACCTCGGTATTACATACTCAACATCAAATAGATATTGGATAATCTCATCATCGGTCATTCCCTCGATCTCGCTTGTCTTAACGTGACGAAATGCATATGTATCCTCGTCGTTCGATGGGATAATCTTATAGTCGCAGCCGTGAGCATTGATATTTGACACCTCAAAATCTATGGTTAGATTGCTTGTTGGCTCACCTGTTGTTATATGATATAGCGTTGGTAACGATGTCAACACAGGACGGTCATTCTCACGATCTATAGTAAAGAGTGCAACGGTGTAGTTTCTCTCTGGCCACAAATGGGTCTCGTAGTGATAATCTCCTGTTGGATAGTAATTCATTACCTGATCAACAGTCATCGAATTAATATACTGCAAATTGTACCACTCGACATTGAAATATCGTGCAATATTGTTATAGTAGAGCTGATCGGGCTCCGTACCCTCGGGCAGATATAGCGGAGCACGGCTATCATCCTCGGCAAATAGGACTATGTCATATGTTCCAGAGTAGCCATTAGTCTTCACATCGACCATCAACTTTGCTCCATCTATAGTCAAATCTGCTTCGAGTCGCACGCCGTTATCGGTTATCTCGGGCATAGTCACTATTTCGTAACACACATCTGTAATCATCACACACTCATCATTATTTTGCGAAAACTCAACACCATAGGCATAGACAACATACTGAACTGTAGGATGCAACTGCAACATATACTCCCAATCTCTGTTCTGGAACATCCAGCCCGTAGAGCAGAATCGCTCGAAAGCATTATTACCCGAATAGGCGTGCGAGAGGTTTTCGTCGTGCTCAAATAGCTCCTTGGCTGTGGTAATGTTGTTATCCTTGAAATACGATACAGGACGCACCATACCTACAACATGCATATTATCAAGCTCGCAATCCCAATGGAAGAATGCATCCGTAGCATTCACTTTGTCGGCCCAGCACTTGATGATATCACCCTCGTAGCCACTCTGGTTAATGGTGAGCGTCACATCCTCAGCACGAGGATGGCTCAACACAACATGGCCACCGCGATCTTGTCCATCGATATTACCTTCGACAGTTATTACGATATAACTATCTTGAATTTCGCACTCGAGCCAATATTCGCTCTCACCTTTTAGATAGGTCATAGGCTCATCGCCACCATTCATCAGGGCATAGGCCACCTTAATCTCACCTCCCGAGGCATCAATACTATGCTCTGTGACTCTTATTCGAATCTCTGAATCACCACTTGGGTCAAACTCATCAATAGGCTCGTCAGCACGACAGCCGAAAAGGAGTAGCGTCGACAGAATCGTAGTAAGGTAGAGGGTGTACTTTATCATAATCATACATATTTTAATGAGGTCCGAGCAACAATTTCACCATCAGCAAGCAGTCTGAACCTCCCAACAACGGCTTACGATGATATTTACTAACGCAAAATTAATAAAACTTTTTTGAATTATATAACCATTTACAAGTTTTTTCGCCGGTGTGTGTGTGTGTGTGTGTGTGTGTTGACACTCAGCACATTAACACCTTTGTTGTTTTGGTTGGGCAAGGTCGCTATGTTGCACTCTCCGTCGCCACAATCATCTTGGTATTGGGCACTCTTTATTACCGTTGAAATACAATGGTTTAACTCTTACGGTAAAATATTTTACTCCAAAACCCTTGACAAGGGGTAAAAATTGTTATATATTTGTACTCGAAAATGTTCAGTTCTTGAACTAAGAGAGGACGCACGAGCGCAGTCAATGGGTTCTGATAGGTTCTAATGGGTTCTTATGGGGAGAGCGCGGACCGTTCAGGCGGACAGGCGCAGTCAATGGGTTCTGATAGGTTCTAATGGGTTCTTATGGGGAGAGCGCGGACCATTCAGGCGGACAGGCACCCACCAGAACCCACCAGAACTCACAAGAACCCAGCCCGCGAAAACGCTCACCAGAACCCAGCCCGCGGCAACGCCCCCCACAAGAACCCAGCCCGCGAAAACGCCCCACCAGAACCACCCCCCACCAGAACCCACAAGAAC
>JAZLBJ010000003.1:0-74542 GCA_045613645.1 Alistipes sp.
ACGAGAGCTACGAAAGTATATAAACTACTATAATAACGACCGTATTAAACTAAAATTAAACGGAAAGAGTCCGGTACAATACCGAACTCTTTACCAATAAATCTATTTAATAATCCGTCCAAATTTTTGGGGTCAGATCATCGGACAGCTCTTCTATTTAACAAACGACCCTTCATCACTCCCCCACAGCACGGTTGCCTCGACCCTGAACTATCACCATGATAACTGCCAAGATGATTAATATAACACCTGCAACACTCGTAATATCAAAGTGCTCACCAAAGTACACAACACCTACAATCACTGCCGTAAGAGGCTCCATCGACCCGAGTATTGAGGTTAGCGTCGAGCCAATATGCTTGATGGCTAATACAAGTGTAAAGTCCGAAAGAACAGTACATACTAATGCCAACATCAGTAAATCTCGCCAAGCATCAAAACTTGTTATAGGCTCAATACCTGTTGTTACAAAGGCGTAGATAAAGAATAGTATTGTACCAATACCAAGAACATAGAGCGTAAGCACCACAGGGTCAATGTCACGCGCTGAACTCTTCATTACTCCAACTATATACAACGCATAGGTTATTACCGTGGTTACAGCCAAAGCAACGCCCTTATGAAAGTCACCTCCATCATGCCTTCCCCATGCCAATAGCACAACTCCACCCAAAGATATAGCAATAGCCAGATATGTCATCTTGGTAGCTTGCTCACCAAAGAACCACGACATAATGAGTGTGACGGCCAGTGGATATAGAAAATGAATAGTAGTAGCTATACCACTTGGGATGGCCTCATAAGAGTTTAATAGCAGTATTGCTGTAAGAGCGTATAATACTGATAATGCAACAACTATTGAGAATTGCCTTAAGTTTAGCTTCATGCTCTTGTTAGCAATCACAACGACACACGCCATCATCACCGTGGCAAACAGAAAACGATAGCAAAGTATCGTTTGTGAGCTTAGACCACCCTCTAATAAGGGGATAGAAAATAGAGGTATAAGACCAAATGTTGCAGACGAGATTACAGCATAGACAATACCTCTTGTATAGTTTACATCAGCCATATTGATATTTTTTCATGTTTTGTGTAGCAAAATAAAAGATATATGCTATCTTTGAAATCGAAATGAGACGATTAGCAGCGATAGCATATACCATAGTGATAACCACAGCCCTATTGTTGTGGTATGTCATCGACATAAATAGAGAGGAGCCAAAGAGCAGTGTTGCCCCCATAATTTCCGAGCCCATAGTCGAAGATGAGGTTATCATCACAAGTGACACCATACGCCTTATCTTTGGCGGCGACTTCATGCAACACCTGCCACAAGTAGAGGCCGCACGCACCGCTGACGGCAGCTACGACTATACACCCTCGATTGAGTATGTAGCACCAATGTTTCGCGATGCCGATGTGGCTGTCATAAACCTCGAGACCACAATATCCACAACGGGTAAGTATAGTGGTTATCCATGCTTCTCATCCCCCATAGAAGTTGTTGATGCACTGGTTGAGATGGGCGTAGATATTGCTCTATTAGCCAATAACCATTGCTGCGATAGAATGGCTCGCGGAATAAACACGACCATTGAGGAGTTAGAGCGTCGTAATATCGCCCACACAGGAGCATATAGGGATAGTGTAGACTACCTCACCAACAACATATATCGTTTTGAGGTTAGTGGCGTACGCTTCGCCCTACTAAACTACACCTACGGAACAAACGGCATTCCTGTGCCTAGCGGCAAGATAGTTAACTATATCAACGACACCACAATAACCCGCGACCTCAGAAGCATCAACCGCGATAGCGTAGATTGTATTATTGCATGCATGCACTGGGGCAACGAGTATGAACGCAAGCAAAACCGCGAGCAGAAGAGGCTTGCCGAGCTGCTCAAATGCGAGGGTGTCGACATAATCATTGGCGGCCACCCCCATGTTGTACAACCCTACGAAGCCGACTCAACACATGTTGTCTTCTACTCGCTTGGCAATCTGGTATCCAACCAGCAGAGGCGCTATTGTGACGGAGGTTTAATTGCTGAAGTGGAGGTCATCCGATGCGACACCATAGATGGTCTTCGTTACAATGCCAAGGCTCACCCAGTATATGTTATATGTCCAGGCTATAAGATTACACCTCGCCATATCGGGGACACTCTACCGATGTCCGGAGACCTGCATAGACGCTACACTCAATTTATGAGCGACACAGACAGCAACCTCGCCACTAACTAATAGTTATCGGCCATAGGCTCAAAGAAGCGCTGTTCATGCTCACACGATGGACACACTTTAGGGGCGGTGCTCGCCCTGACTATATATCCACAATTGCGACATTGCCATATAATCTCACCATTACGACGGAAAAAGTCGCCATCGGTCAATCTACTGAGCAGCTTAAGATAACGCCTCTCATGCTCACGCTCCACTTCAGCAATATACTTAAACGCAAGTGCCACCTTTGAGAAGCCTTCGGCATTGGCTGTTTCGGCAAATGAGGCGTATAATCTCTCCCACTCCTCGTGCTCACCGTCAGCTGCAGCTGCAAGGTTGTGTTCTGTTGAGCGAATTATGCCTGCAGGAAATGTAGCATTGTGAATAGTGGCTACACCGCCCTCAAGAAACTTAAAGAAGCGTTTAGCATGTTCACGCTCCTGGTCAGCCGTGGTATTAAATACCGCAGCTATCTGCTCGTAGCCATCCTTAGCGGCCTGTGATGCAAAATAGTTATAACGCGTACGCGCCTGGCACTCGCCAGCAAACGCTTTTAATAGATTCTCCTCCGTGAGAGTTCCCTTTAGTGTTTTCATAGTATATAGGTTTTAATTATCCACACCCATATAGTACAAACTATAGACCAAAGTTACGGCGGAGCAATTCCATAAATTTGAGGCTCGAAGTTTGCTGTAGAAAATATTTTATATATATTTGTTGCAGACAACTGACAAAGAGAATATATGAAACAATACTTCACAAGAGCACTTAATGCCACAAAACGATGGCTTGCTGGACTATCCATGAGGACCGGCATCATCCTTCTTGTCGTGTGTGCCATATTCTACATACTCTCCTTTGCGCAGATGCTTCTACCCATATCCAATAGTGCAAAGGTCACACTATGGATCATTCTATTCGGCTTGGCAAAGACTACACAGTATATGGGTTTACTAATCGTTGGTGCCGAGTGGTGGCGACGACTCAAGAGTCGATTTAAGCGCAAGAGAGAAGCGAATGATAATAACGAGGTAAAATAGATAATGGGCTGAATGAAACACATCATTCAGCCCATTAGGTTAAGTAGTACAAACACCACTATGTCTGTCGATTACTCATACTGACCAGTCTTGAGACGCATTACCTCATCCTTGGTGAGGAAACGCCATGCACCGCGCTTAAGGTTCTTCTTTGTAAGACCTGCGTAGTATACACGATCGAGTTTCTGCACGCTATAGCCAAGATGCTCAAACATACGACGCACAATACGGTTGCGACCAGAGTGAATCTCTACACCAATGGTCTTCTTATCCTCAGATGCGTATGCCACCTCATCAGCAAAGATATCGCCATCCTCAAGGGTGATACCCTCAGTGAGTGTATCCATATCGGCACGAGTGAGAGGCTTATCAAGGGTTACTTGATAGATCTTCTTCTTGTGGTTTGATGGGTGTGTTAGCTGACGAGTAACATCACCATCGTTGGTAATAAGCAAAAGGCCCAATGAGTTCTTATCGAGACGACCTACAGGGTACACACGCTCGGTGCATGCATCCTTTACAAGATCCATAACGGTCTTATCGGCATGAGGATCGTCGAGCGATGTAACATAACCCTTTGGCTTGTTAAGGATGATATATACATTCTTCTCGCCCTGAAGCTTCTCATCGTGGAAACGCACCTCATCAGTTGGCAAGATCTTAGTACCCAACTCAGTAACCACCTTACCATTAACCGTTACTACACCTGCAAGGATGAAGTCGTCGGCCTCACGGCGTGAACAAACACCCGACTGCGAGATGAAGCGGTTAAGACGCATCTCACCAGTCTGCTTGTTGGGGTTATACTTAGGATAGCTGCGTGGTTTATCGCCCTCTGTGCGAGAATAGCTCTTCTTGTATGCAGGCTTGTCTCCCTCGGCACGAGAGTAGTTCTTCTTAAATGCGGGCTTGTCACCCTCAGTGCGAGAATAACTCTTCTTGAATGATGGCTTGTCGCCACGACCCTCACCCATGGCAGGCTTACCGCCCTTACCACGGAAGCCCTCGCCACCACGGCCACGGCTCTCGAAGCTCTTAGGCTTGAACTCACCTCTCTCCGCGCGCTCTGTGCGCTCGCCATAAGCTGCACGGCTAGGACGCTCCTCGTTACGACCGCGCTGCTCATACTCTGGGCGAAGACGGTTGTCACTGGTGAAGTGTGGATTGTAAGATGAGCGCTTGCTCACATTCGATGTCTTAGGACGAAACTCTCGCTTATCCTCATTATCACCCTCACGGCGAGGACGAGGACTACGCTCAACACGCTCCGTAGAGCTTACACGCTGACGCTTATCACGAGCAAATCGTGAAAGGTTGCTTGTTGAGTCTGTGTTGTAATTTTTCATTGTGTAAATTGGTTTATTTAAATGCGCTGCAAAGGTATATATTTTTTTTAGAGTATCGCCATCTTTTGCAATATCCATACCAAAAAGATGGTGTTTTTGAGAAATATCGCTACATTTGCGCCCATAAATAGTAGTAAGATGAACAGAGCGATACTCCGTATAGCAATACCGAACATCATTTCGAATATCACCGTACCCCTAATGGGTATAGCCTCGACATTCATCGCGGGACGCGCCTGCGAGGATGAGAGCACCCTTGCCATTGGTGCACTCTCTATTGGTGTCACCATCTTCAACTTCATATATTGGAACTGCTCGTTCATACGCATGGGCACTAGTGGCCTTACTGCTCAGGCCTATGGTGCCGAGGAGCATAAGGAGTACACGCTTATGCTTTGGCGCTCGGTGATCGTAGCCCTTGGTGTGGGAGTCTTGGCCTTTGCGCTGCAGTACCCAATCGGTGAATTCTCCATATGGTTTATGGACACGGGGAATGCCGAGTCTAACGCTATGATTGCCGACTACTTCTACACCCGCATCTGGGCAGTGCCCGCGGGCATTATGCTCTTTGCGCTCAACGGCTGGCTCACAGGTATGCAGAATGCTGTGCTCCCCATGGCAATCGCCATTCTTGTAAACCTGCTGCATATCGGTTGTAGCTATCTCTTCTCTATCGTTGGCACAATGGGGCTGGAGGGCATAGCCTTGGCATCGGTAGTAGCACAGTGGACAGGTGTTATCGTTATGGCAATCATCATAGCACTACTCTATCGCAAGCGCCTGGTTAAGGTTAGTATGCAGGCTGTTATGGAGATTAAGAGCATGAAGCGCTTCTTCTCGATTAACGGAGATATTATCGTGCGCACCTTCTGCCTTGTTGCCGTCTACACATTCTTTACCAAGGCATCTGCCGATAGTGGCGACGACAATATATTGGCAGTTAACGCCATTCTCTTGCAGCTATTCACCCTATTCTCATATATGAACGACGGCTTTGCCTACGCCGCCGAGGCGCTTACGGGCCGATTTATTGGTGCTCGCGACGGAGCATCACTGCGTCGCTGCATTAAGCTATGCCTTGTGTGGTGCTTCGCCGTATCCTTTATATTTATAGGTGTATATGCTATATGGTGGAAGGATATCTTCTCGCTCCTGGTCGACTCGTCGCAGGGTGATGCCACCACACTTATCGCCGTTGCCGAGGAGTATATCGGATGGATAATCGCCATACCTTTGGCAGCCGCCATGCCCTTTGTTATGGATGGTATCATGGTGGGTGCAACACGCAGCCGTATTATGCGTAACTCGATGATTGGTGCTTCTGCATGCTACTTTGTTATACTCTATGGTTTAAGTGGCTTGATAGGCAACAATGCTATATGGCTGGCCTTCACCATGTATATGCTTCTGCGTGGTGTCTTCCAATACTTTATGTCCGACCGTCTCCGTTCCATCTATGCCGAGGCGGACAAAACATGAGAGTAAACACAAAAAAGAGCGCCATCAGCGCTCTTTTTCACATTTAATACTTTGTTGAGAAGACCTCGCACGCCTCCAACACTCTGCTTAGAGCAGACTCCGACCTCTCGACATCTATGCCATCCTCAATGCGCTGGGTGAGGATATCCTTAGCCTCGAGAAGCAGGCGTTTAGATGTGTCGTAATCATCTTTTAGGATATATATCTCGGCACTCATATATAACTTATACACCTCGTCTACATCCATAACCTCACAGGTGCGATCCCAGAGTGCCAACATATCGTCGTAGCGACCAAGGTTATAATAGAGTGTGTCGAGCGTATCGTGGATATCCATAATCGTGCCTAGCACATCCTCCCTCTCGGTAGATTGATATAGAGTGGTGAGCATTATCTCGTCGAACTCCATAAGCTCTGTCATAAAGGCATATAGCTCATCAGTATCCATCACACTATAGGCCATGTTGCCAATAATATTGTCGTGGAAGTGGTAGCGCACCTCGCTATTTGACATAACACAATCTATCATTAGGCGATTCTCGGAGTAGAAGTCGATAGCCTCCTCTATACGATCCTCGTTCGTAAGCCATACAAACTTGCGCCACATGGTCTCTGCTTCTTCGTAGAGCATCGCCAACTCACTCTTTATGGTCTCAGCATCCTGCTCCAAAATATCGGCAGATACATCCACAAACTTTTCGTCAATCTCACCAAAGTCGCCCATTACCTCGCAGTTAAGATCGTAGTACTCGAGCATGCGCTCTACATATTCATTCTTAGGCTCAATAGGCCATGTAATTTCATCATTCTGCGCACTTACGCTCCATGACATCGCAACCAATGCGACGATGGCTAAAGTAATATTCTTCATAATGTTATACCATTTATTTACTACCACAGTTTAGCCAATGGACACTCCATAAGATATTCATCAATCAACTCCTGTGTAAAATCAATCTCCTCGTCGTGTTTGATAATACCTCGCATATCGTAGCCGACGACCGTCTCAGCCACCTCATCAACATAGCTATATACATGAGCAAAGAAGAGTATCGAAGGAGCGTCGTAGAAGCTAAAGCCGATATATAGACCACCAAATATGGCGGGCTCTATTGAGGCTACAGCGAACTTACCCGATAGCAACTCTTTGTACTCACCCAATACCTCATCTTCAATCTCGCCAGCGTCGACAGCATCTATATAGCTGCGCAACTCACGCAGATAGTCGTTGTCATACCAATCCTTCTCCTCCCAGTTGTTAAAGCGAATCCCGTTTAGTCCGCCATAATCCTGTGCCGAACATAGTGAGCAAGTTGCGAAAAGCATTGCCACCATTAACATTGTAAATCTCTTCATACTATTATCTGTTTTATTGTTTGTTTGCTATGACAAAGTTCGAAATAAAAAATCGTACAGTCAAGCAAAATTAGCCTGACTGTACGAAATCATCCTTTTGGGGTATGAAATTCACCCGTGGGTGTGATTTGCCACTATCTCTTACGCCATACAAGATAGCTTGTATTCTTTGGCATCTTTCTACGACCAGTGTAATAGTTGTTCTCGCCAAACTCATGACGCTCGCCACTTTCGTCTACTGCCCAGCCATATGCCGAACCGCCAACGATATATATTGCATTGTCTACGCCGAGGTCGACGAGTGCCTGTGCAAAGTCGTGAAACGACTCGGTGGTGCCGGTCTCAACCATAAATATCTCGCCAAGACGATCGCAAATAGCTCTGCGGATAGATTTACCACGCACCTCATTCTCTACGAGCACGCCATTATCTACCAAAGGATATTGGCGGAAGAAGTGACCACCCCTCTCTGTGGCCTGCTCGAAGAGTGGAGAGTTGTCGGCAACACCAATAGTCACCACACCATCTATCGAAGCGCAGTAGCCACGCTTAGAGAGGCCCCAAGCCTTGGGCTCGCCATTGAGCACAAAAGCACCAACAATACCGCCATTGTCAGCTCTAATGTCTGCGGCCTGAGCCGTAAATACCACATCAGCATCCTCCTTGTCCATTCTGCCGATATGGAGCGACATTTCGGCATTGTGTGGGATATATATCTTCATTGGAATATCGTTAATTAGGGTATCTATAATTTGGGTGAAACCCTCAGCCGCAGAGTCCACCTCACGGCCAATTTTTTCGATTATCACGCTCTCTACATCTAGCGCAACTGTCATTGGTTCAAACACAGTCTCAATAACCTCTACCTTAGCAACTTCCGCACTACCATCTTGAGCATTACTTGCAGTTATATCACCACTATCCGACGACTGCGCAAAGATGATTATCAAAGCCACTACAACGGCCACAGCCACGCCTATGACTACCCACAACTTTCTCTGCGTTGTTTTAGGCTCATCGCCACCTCCGATGATACGAATCTGGTCATCGCGAATATCCTTAACCTCTTTCATAGCTATTTAACCTCCTTCTCCAATAACTCCTTTAGCTGCTTGAGAGCCTCCTTCGAGGCTGTCACCGTATGGCTGAATGATGCCACATCCGAGAGCGTAAGTTTCTGCTTTGGGATGTTGATGTAGTAGATAAAGGAGCGGTTAATAATTAGACTCTTACCAATACGAATAAAGTTGTTGCCCTCGCTACCAAGTTGCGAGAATATCATCTTCTCAATCTGACCCAACTGATAGGATAGCATGCGTATCTCGCCATCGGTCTGTACAAGGGTCGAATAGTTACCATCCGACGATATATAGACGATGCGCTCGGGCGCTATTCGCACCAGGTCGATAGATGTAGATATGATTAGTTGTCGCTTCATTCGTCTTTTATTTACGACAAAAGTAGAAAATATATTTTAAGCTACCAAGCGATTTGCCTCTCAATGTACCAATGCCCCATTTCGATGTATGAAATGGCGATTTAGCAATGTATAACTTCAGCGAGTTATATAAATAGCAGGTCGCCACAGATGAGACTCGAACGCGCCTATCAACTGATTAACACATTCACGCATTAACAGGGGCGTGATAGGTGTTAATGATGTTAATAATATTGTTCACGCTGTCCCCACCCCGTGAATAGAGTGAATAGAGTAAATAGAGTGGATAGGAGATAGTCTGCCGAAGGGACAAAAAAAGGAGAGCCTAACACTGTTAAACTCTCCAAAACACAAGGCTACTACGCCCCTCTATTTGCGATATGTGATTTCGTAAACTACCAGGTAGACAGGCAAAAGCGCCTCACCACGATACAAACTCTCTTCAATCATATTTCCCGAGGCGTCGTATTTATAAATACTCGTCCAATCCAACGAGCCGTCTGAGTTGTACCCAGCGGCCTCAATCATATTTCCCGAGGTGTCGTATTTAGGAATATACTTCTCACGCAACGAGCCATTAGAGTTGTAAGAAATCCACTCAATCTTATTTCCCGAGGAGTCGTATTTATAAACCATCTTCACCCACAACGAGCCGTATGAGTTGTAATAAGCATCCTCAATCTTATTTCCCGAGGAGTTGTATTTATAAATACTCTTACCAGCCAACGAGCCATCCAAGTTGTACCAAGCCTCCTCAATCATATTTCCCGAGGAGTCGTATTTATGAACACCCTTACCAGTCAACGAGCCGTATGAGTTGTAATTAGCCGCCTCAATCTTATTTCCCGAGGAGTTGTATTTATAAATGCTCTTACCAGCCAACGAACCATTTGAGTTGTAAAAAGCACTCTCAATCATATTTCCCGAGGCATCGTATTTATAAACCCACTTCGAACTCAACGAGCCGTCGGAGTTGTAATCAGCCTTCTCAATCACATCTCCAGCCTTATTAAAGTAAAATTTTTCACTATGCTCGATATCTCCTCTTACAACCTCTCCAAATTCCCCTTCGAGCTTATATGTCGTAATAACTACAGACTCAACATCGCCGTAAAGCTGAATACCGTTATACCAACCTTGACGCTCGGGAGTCTTGGATTTAGAGTTTGAGTCTGTCGCACAAACCAACACATATAGGCAACCCAGAACAGCAACAATCGTGATAGCAAAAGATAGACGCTTCATAGTTTGTGTAGTTTATCTGTTATTAGAAATTAATTACATAATTATATACTTAGGCGAGTAACAAATCTTCATTCCGAGCATTTGTTTTGAGATTGTCACATCGCTACACTCCTCGCAATGACGGACAAAACAAATGCGTGGGAATCTCACACCTTTTAACGCGCAAGCCTAAAGTATTTAATTCCTATATAATTATCACTATATGCAAAGGTAGTAAACATCGAAAATAAAAACAAATATTTTGGGCTTTTTCCCATAAAAAGAATAGACGAAGATTTATTGTCCACAACCCTCGCCATGATGGGGACTGTTCGTTTGTTCAAATTTATAGGGTTTCCATACAAACAAACAACCTAACACCATATATCATATATAATGACCCACTAAATATTTCCATATCTCATTTTTTTTATCTATATTTGCAAACTATATGCGAAAACAATAAAACAACGATATATTATGGCAGACGAGAAAATTATTTTTTCGATGGTTGGCGTGAGCAAGGTGCTCAACAACAACAAGAAAATTCTTAACAACATCTACCTTTCGTTCTTCTATGGTGCAAAGATTGGTATCATCGGTCTTAACGGCTCTGGTAAGTCAACACTTATGAAGATTATCGCAGGCTTGGATAAGAGCTTCCAGGGCGAGGTGGTATTCTCTCCAGGCTACTCTGTGGGCTATCTTGAGCAGGAACCTCAGCTTGATCCAACAAAGACAGTTAAGGAGATTGTTGAGGAGGGTGCAGCAGAGACCGTTGCCCTCCTAAAGGAGTACGAGGATATCAACATGAAGCTCTGCGAGCCCATGGATGACGATGAGATGGCGCGCCTTGTAGAGCGTCAGGGCGAGCTCTACGAGAAGATCGACCAGGTTAACGGCTGGGAGCTCGACAGCGTCTTGGAGCGTGCTATGGATGCTTTGCGTTGTCCCGATGGCGATCAGCCTGTAAATGTATTGTCTGGTGGTGAGCGCCGTCGTGTGGCATTGTGCCGTCTTTTGTTGCAGCAGCCAGATGTCCTCTTGTTGGATGAGCCTACCAACCACCTCGATGCCGAGAGTATCGACTGGTTGGAGCAGCACTTGCAGCAGTACAAGGGTACAGTTATCGCTGTAACCCACGACCGTTACTTCCTTGACAATGTAGCTGGTTGGATTCTTGAGCTCGACCGTGGCGAGGGTATTCCATGGAAGGGCAACTACTCAGGGTGGTTGGAGCAGAAGACTCAGCGTATGGCCATGGAGGAGAAGCAGGAGAGCAAGCGTCGCAAGACCTTGGAGCGCGAGTTGGAGTGGGTGCGCATGTCACCATCGGGCCGTCATGCTAAGTCAAAGGCTCGTCTTTCGGCTTACGACAAGCTGATGAATGCCGACACCAAGGAGCGTGAGGAGAAGCTCGAGATCTACATCCCTAACGGTCCTCGCTTGGGCGATGTCGTTATCGAGGCACAGGGCGTTACTAAGGCCTTTGGCGATAGAGTGCTATATGAGGGTCTTGAGTTTTCGCTCCCACCAGCAGGTATTGTGGGTGTTATCGGTGCCAATGGTACTGGTAAGACTACCCTATTCCGCATGATTATGGGCTTGGAGGAGCCTACATCGGGTAGTTTCCGCGTAGGCCCTACTGTTAAGCTCGCCTATGTTGACCAGCAGCATAAGTCTATCGACCCAGAGAAGACTGTATACGAGGTTATCTCGCAGAACTCAGACCTTATCCAGCTTGGAAACCGCCAGGTTAATGCCCGCGCATATGTAGGTCGCTTCAACTTCAATGGTGCTGACCAGGAGAAGAAGTGTGGCGTACTATCGGGTGGTGAGCGTAACCGCTTGCACCTCGCTCTTGCACTCAAAGAGCAGGGTAATGTATTGCTTTTGGATGAGCCTACCAACGATATCGACGTAAACACATTGCGTGCGTTGGAGGAGGGTTTGGAGAACTTCGCAGGTTGTGCTGTGGTTATCTCGCACGACCGTTGGTTCTTGGATCGTATCGCAACCCACATCCTATCGTTCGAGGGTGATTCGAAGGTTGTATTCTACGAGGGTACATACTCTGAGTACGAGGCATGGAAGAAGGCGCAGGGTGAGGATACAACACCTAAGCGCGTTAAGTATAAGAAACTTTTGGCAGAGCAGTAGTAGATATGGCACAGAAACCTTCAATACCTAAGGGCACGCGCGACTTCTCACCCGAGGAGATGATGCGCCGCACATATATTTTCGACACCATCAAGGGTGTATTCCGTCTCTTTGGCTATGCGCCATTGGAGACCCCATCGATGGAGAACCTATCTACCCTACTCGGCAAGTATGGCGACGAGGGCGACAAGCTCCTCTTCAAGATACTAAACTCTGGTGACTACGGCGCTAAGCTCTCGGAGGAGGAACTACGCCAGGCATCAAAGATTTCGGAGAAGGGTCTTAGATATGACCTCACCGTACCCTTTGCCCGCTATGTCGTGCAGCACCAGAACGAGATCGTCTTCCCATTCAAGCGCTATCAGATACAGCCAGTATGGCGTGCTGACCGCCCACAGAAGGGTCGCTATCGTGAGTTCTATCAGTGTGATGTAGATGTCATCGGCTCAAAGTCACTCCTCTCGGAGGTTGAGTTAGTGGACATCGTGGCTCGTGTATTCTCTAAGCTCGGCATCTCGGTAACACTCAAGATGAACAATCGTAAGATATTGTTTGGCATCGCCGAGTCTATCGGTCATGCCGACAAGATGATTGACATCACCGTAGCCATCGACAAGCTCGATAAGATTGGCTTGGACAATGTTAAGGCCGAGTTACGAGAGCGTGGCATCGATGATGAGGCTATAGAAAGACTTCAGCCAATACTTGAGCTCAGCGGCACTAATGCCGAGAAGCTATGTAAGTTGAGCGAGGTGATTGGAGCATCGGAGACAGGCATGCTCGGCATCGAGGAGATGCGCACAATCTTCAACAAGATTGAGGCACAGGGCATCGCCCTAACACCTGAACTCGACCTATCGTTGGCTCGTGGTTTGAACTACTATACTGGTGCTATCTTCGAGGTTAAGGCTAACGACTTCCAGATTGGCTCAATCTCGGGCGGTGGTCGCTACGATGACCTTACAGGTATCTTCGGCATGCCAGGTATGTCGGGTGTTGGCATCTCGTTTGGTGCCGACCGCATATACGATGTTATGCTTGGTCTAAACCTCTTCCCTGAGGAGTTGGCATGCTCAACCAAGGTGCTCTTTATAAATCTTGGAGAGGCCGAGGCTGAGGCATCAATGCGTATTATAAGTAAGATGCGCGACCGTGATATCGCTGCGGAGATATACCCCGAGGCATCGAAGATGAAGAAGCAGATGGAGTACGCCAACCGTCGTGGCATCCCATATGTAGTCATCATTGGCTCTGAGGAGTTATCACGCTCGGTAGCAACACTCAAGGATATGCGATCTGGCGAACAGCGTGAAGTTAGCTTCGAGGAGCTACCAGCGCTTATTAACTAACATACATTTGCTATGAACAAGCTTCTACTCGCAATTGCACTTATACTCACACCTCTTACACTCTGGGCGCAGGAGCATGAGTTAAGTGCACAGGAGCAGATTGACAAGCTAAATAGTTGCTATCGCCATCTTCAAGATAGCTACATTGATGAGATCCCCTTCGACAAATGTGTCGAGGGGGCTATCATTGCTACACTCAAGGAGCTCGACCCACACTCTACATACCTCACCAAGGCCGAGGTAGATGCTGCAATGAGTTCACTCGGTGGCAACTTCTCGGGTATAGGCATACGATATATTATCTTAGATGATGTTATCGTAGTACGAGGTATCGAGCCAGGCTCTCCTGCCGAGAAAGCGGGCCTTGGGCACAACGACCGCATTGTGGCGATAGAGGGCCAACCTGTCAGTGAGTACGAAGATGTTATGGCGGCGCTTAAAGGCAAGAAGGGAAGTAAAGTATCGGTTGATGTAATAAGGGCGAGAACCCAGGAGTCCACAACGATAACAATAACAAGAAACAACATTGATGTTAGTGCAATTGAGTCATCACATATTATTGATGACAACAATATTGGCTACATCAAGATTAGCCACTTCTCACGCAATGTGGACCAAGAGTTCCAAAAGGCAGTTAAGAGACTTGGTAAGTTTGAGTCACTCATCATTGACCTCAGAGGTAATAGTGGTGGTGTGTTAACCTCTGCAATACGCCTTTGCGACCTATTCCTGGATCGTGGCGAGATTATAGTGACTACCGAAGGGCGTAGCGAGTACTACGAGTACGCTTCGCATTCACGAGGATTACTCTGCGGCACCCCCGTCGTGATACTCATAAACGAAGAGTCGGCCTCGGCAAGTGAGATTTTTGCTGGCGCCATACAGGACCACGACCGTGGCATTATTGTGGGCACCACAAGTTTTGGCAAGGGCTTGGTACAGCGACAGATACCCTTCGACGACGGCTCGGCCATGCGCATAACCATTGCCCACTACAAGACACCATCGGGCAGAATCATCCAGCGACCCTATGAAAAGGGACACCGAGAAGAGTACTATAGTGATGTAACGCGCTACAATCACCCCGACTCGATACCACAAGATAGTACGCTGATATTCCACACCTTGCGCAATGGCCGCAAGGTCTATGGTGGTGGAGGCATCACACCTGATGTCTTTGTCGAGCACGACACTCGCGAACTACCCCCATACATAACAACGGCATATAACAACAATGCCTTTCAGCGCTCACTCATAGAGTTGTGGGACAATATCTCACCAGAGGAGATACGCAACAACTACCCCACACTTCAAGCGTATGATGAGGGTTATGAGGTGAATGACACCATAGTTGACTGTTTCTGCCGAATTGTGAATGATGAAAGTGCGCGCAATGATAGAGAGTTTCTCTACCCTCTTCTCAAGGCACAGATTGCCGAAGATGTATATGGCAAAGGGGCGTATCAGTATATCTACAATAGGCACTACGACACAACACTTATTAAAGCTATGGAACTTGCAGCAAACCAAGATGATATAGAGCGCATACTACAACCTACCCCTTAGATTTTTGGACAAAAATTTGGTATTTTCACAAATAATGACTACTTTCGCTTTGTGAACTAATCACAAGCAATAACCCCAAAATTTACCTAAAAAAAACAAATAAGAAACCCCTATGAATTCAGAGTTTACTCCCCGCCGTGAACACGATGAATTTGGCGAACAAATCTGTACAAAGGCAGTAAGAGCTGGTAAGCGCACCTATTTCTTTGATGTTAAAGCTACTCGTGGTGACGACTACTTCTTGACTATCACCGAGTCACGCAAACGCACCAATGCAGATGGCAGCGCATCGTTCACACGCCACCAAATGTATCTCTACAAAGAGGACTTCGGCAAGTTTATGGAGGGCCTAAGCGAGATGATAGACTTCATCAAAGAGCAAAAGCCCGAGTACTTCGAGAAGGAGGCGCAAAACAGCATCGACGAGGAGTTCGATAAGTTGTAAATAGACTAAGGGGGTGTCCACATCATATCAATGGACAGCCCCTTACTCATATAAAAGATGTATGACAAAGAGTGTACTACTTGGTTTTAGCGGAGGAATTGATAGTCATATGGCAGCGCGCATGCTCACTGCCAAAGGCTATCGTGTTGTATTGGCAACCATCAACACTACTGGAGATGACGCCCTTATAAACAAAGCTGAGCGTGTAGCCAAGGAGTTAAATCTTGAGTGGCACTGCATAGATAGACGCAAGGAGTTTAGGCGCGATATAATAGACTATTTCTGCTCGGAGTATGCTAAGGGCCACACCCCAGCACCATGCACTCGTTGTAACACTCACATCAAATGGAAAACTTTAGAAGAGGTTGCAGATAACCTTGGCATAGAGCATATTGCTACAGGCCACTACTTCAGCATCACCCAGCACAACAACCACCTCTATGTCACCAAAGGATTGGACCCTGCAAAGGATCAATCATACTATCTATGGGGATTGAAGCAGAGCATACTACGCCGAGCAATCACACCTATGGGAGGCGTTATAAAGAGCAAGGTTAAAGAGCAATTTACGGACAAGAGCGAGAGCATGGGCATATGCTTTCTTGAAGGCAAACACTACATCGACTTCCTGAAGGAGCAAGGGGTGACCACCATTAAAGGCGATGTGGTAAATCACAATGGCGATGTGGTAGGAGAACATAGCGGCATAGCGTGCTACACCATAGGCCAACGACGCGGCGAGGGCATCCCTGAGGGGTGTCGCGTTGTTGACATTGAAGCCAACAACAATAGCATAATCGTTGGCAGCAAGGAGGAATTAAATAAGAACTGGATATACATTAACAGATGTAACATTGTAGATACCAACGAGCTGTTAACATCAACTGACATTACAGTTAAGATACGAGGAATCGGACTTAACCCTCAAGAGCCAGTTGCGATTGAACCCCACAGTGAGGGTTATATCATCAAGTTTAAAGACCCCGCATGGGCACCAGCCAAGGGACAACCTTTGGTCTTATACCGCAATAATTTGGTCATTGGTGGAGGAATAGTTGTTGATTTCGGGTAATTGTTTTAACTTTGCAGAAAACAAAAGATTGACTTATGGTAAAAAAACTATATGATTGGGTGCTATCGTGGAGCACAAGCCCATGGGGCTGGTTAGCTCTATTTATTATAGCGCTATTTGAGGCGAGCTGGTTTCCTCTCCCACCAGATGTGCTGCTCATTGCGCTCTGCATAGGCGCATCGCACAAGTCGTTCCGCTTTGCTTCAATATGTCTTGCAGGCTCTGTACTTGGCGCTGCCTTAGCCTACGGCATTGGACATTTTGCATGGATATCATCTACAGGCGAGCCCACCGCCTTTGCGCAGTTCTTCTACGACCATATCTTTAGTCAGCAAGTATTCAACAATGTGAGCGACATATACAAAGAGTGGGACTTCATAGCTGTGTTCACCGCTGGCTTCACCCCCGTGCCATTCAAGATATTCACTATCTCGGCTGGCATGTGCGATATCAACTTTGTGATGTTCATCCTCGCATCCATAGTATCGCGAGGTCTGCGTTTCTTCCTTGTGGCATGGCTAATATGGAAGTATGGTGAGCCTATCAAGGGCTTTATTGATAAGTATCTCAACCTCTTAGCGACATTACTTGCAGTGTTACTTATTGGTATTACAGCACTTATCTTCGTATATCTTGGCGACGAGGAGACACCAGCAGTTGAGCCTACTCAAGATACCACAACTAATACAGCCATCGCCGTAGAGAAGTCATCAGCCGACACGGCAGATGATAGTCACAACGATCTTGCAATCGAATATAGCGACGAGGAGAATGTAGACTATACGCAAAATATGTTGGATGTAGACACAGCTACAACCGAGGTGAATTCAGAGGCCGAACCAAACATATAACCCACAATAATGCAACACTATGGTCTTATAGGCAAACGACTTAGCCACTCCTTCTCGAAGCTATACTTTAGCACTAAATTCGAGCGGGAGCAAATAGATGCATCCTACTCACTAATCGAGCTTGACGACATATCTACGATAGTTGATGTAGTGTGCAACGATAGCCGTCTGAATGGCTTAAATGTGACCATACCCTACAAGGAGAGCGTCATCAGCTATCTCGACGACATCTCAGCTGAGGCCAAGGCTGTAGGCGCTGTGAACTGCATAGCTATTAACAAAGGTCTGATGACCGGATACAATACCGATGTAGAGGGAATAAGAGCGACACTCAAAGAGCTAAATATCAACGCAATGACAGAGGCTCTGGTATTTGGTAGCGGCGGAGCTTCCAAAGCTGTTGCATATGTACTGCGCCAACTCAACATACCATATCTCATCGTGTCACGCAGTGAGAATAACGGAGACATCACATATGCTAAACTATCCAATGATATAATATTCTCTCACAAGTTGATAATCAACACTACACCTCTCGGCATGTTTCCTAATATTGAGAGTGCTCCTGAGATTGACTTTAGGGCCATCGGAGCCCAGCACAAAATCTTTGATCTTGTATACAATCCCGCTCCAACACTATTTATGCGTCGTGCTGAAGAGCAAGGTGCTCAGTGTATAGGTGGCATGCTAATGCTCGAGGTGCAGGCTGAAGCATCGTGGCGAATATGGCAGAACGGCAGATAGCCACTACTTAGCATCAAACATCTGCACGAACTCATCGTAGGACACACTACGGATAACACACGCCCCAATTCTACATGGCATAACTATATTTATATTATTACCACTCTTCTTCTTATCATACTTTACCTCACGCAAAATATTGGCCATTGAAAACGCCAAATCTCGTTTGAACCCAAGCGCACATAACAGATTATTAATACGCTGGCAGTCAACATCATCAAGCATACCACAGCGCGCCGCAGCATCCGCGATAACCATCATACCAATGGCTACAGCCTCACCGTGATTAACATCGTGTGTACTCTTCTCAATTGCATGACCTATGGTATGCCCAAGATTTAGTACACGACGCATACCACTCTCTCGCTCATCACGCTCCACGATAGTCAATTTTAGGCGTATAGCACGCGATACTATCTCACGCATTAGTTCGATGTTGGAGTATAAATCTTGGTCGGCAGCATGGTTCTCCAAAAGCGAAAAAAGTTCATTATCGCCGATTATAGCTGCCTTAACAATCTCTGAGATGCCAGCACGCAACTCCCTAAATGGCAATGTTTTCAACATCGACACATCAAGTACAACAAACTCTGGATGAGCAAATGTACCGACCATATTTTTGTAGTCAGCTACATTCACACCATTCTTACCACCCACAGCTGCATCGACCTGACCAAGGAGCGTCGTTGATATAAAGCCAAACTTTAGACCACGCATATAAGTGGCTGCTACAAAGCCTGTAATATCGGTCACAATACCACCACCAATACCCAACAACAATGTCGATCTATCTGCACCCATCTCCATAAGCTGTTGATAGATACTATTCACTGTAGTAAGATTCTTATTAGCCTCACCTCGTCCTATCACTATACGCTCAAATCGAGATAACTCTGCACTATACAAGCGATCGATATTACCGTCAGTGATAACGATAACACGCCGTCCTGCGATAAGCTCGTCGAGTAGCTCTCCATGTTGAGCTATATAAATCTTCGAGAATGAGTTATCAATACTATACACACTCATACAGACTACTTTATACTATTTAACATCAAGTTAATTTCACCTTTGAGATACTCCTCAAAATCGGGAGAATCAACAATCTTTATATCGTTCATAAGACCGAGGACAAAACGACCAATACCAAGATAGTTGCAAACCATGGTATCAAGCAGCCATCTACCCTCACCAAGTTCCACCATATCTCGCTCCGACAATGGATACTCCTCTATAAGTAGATTACGGGCCAGCATACCAACTTCAAGACGAACACGCAGCTGCTTAAATCCTGTCATACGAAATATGTCGATATATCCTTCGTGGTGTTTATCAGCATATTGCCACGATTCATCTAAAACTTCAACAGATCCAATACGCGATGTTTTAAAGAGTTTATTCATACCACTCTGAGGCTCGTAACACCACACCTGTACATAGTTTGTGGTAAAGCCAAAAGGCTCGACTTGACGGTCGTCAACAACGCCTGTATGCGACGATGCATAATTACGCAAAACCACCTTGCGACGACTGTAGATAGCTTCGACCAAAGCATTGATATTCACAGCATTTTCGCCTTTAACAATACTATTAGCCATAGAGGTGCAATCATACACCGACACAAGCTTGCGACGCAGATTATGCTTCAGCATATTGGTATCATCCAAGCCCTCGATAAGTTGGTTAACAATATGAGCCTCCTCATCGGTGAAGTGCACAAGTTGCGAGATATCCTTGAAGTATCTACTCTCCTTGCCAAGTTTATATACACCTCCATCAAGTTTATGCACCACGAAGCCAGCATCCTTGAAAGTCTCGATATAGCGATATATCGAACGATATGATGTATCGAGGCGTTCGGCGAGGTCGTTGACCGTATAGTTGACATTGCCCGTCATTAGCTTCATTAATCGAAGTAAGCGTTCTACCTTTGGCTGATCCATAACACAGACTCTTTTGATAGTGTAAAGATAGCATATTTTTCATAAATTATGACAGGATGCGTCAAAAAAAAATCCGCACCTCACCCACCCATCACATCTACCATAGATACAAAGGCGACTCTAAACATAAACTTTTCGGCTCTCATATTTCCCAAATCACATTTTTTTGAGTATCTTTGTCGCATCTAAAATATAACATTTGTACAGTATGCGAAAATTACGCAACATTGCGATTATCGCCCACGTAGACCACGGTAAGACAACACTCGTAGACAAGATGATTATGCAGGGTAATCTCCTGCGCGAGAACGAGCACAACGGCGGCGACCTCATTATGGACAACAATGACATTGAGCGAGAGCGAGGCATCACCATCCTCTCGAAGAATGTGTCGGTAATATACCAAGACTACAAAATCAACATCATTGACACCCCAGGCCACGCCGACTTTGGTGGCGAGGTGGAGCGAGTGTTGAACATGTGCGACGGTGTAATCTTGCTCGTCGACGCTTTCGAGGGCACTATGCCTCAGACACGCTTCGTACTACAGAAGGCTTTGTCATTAGGCAAGAAGCCTATTGTTGTTATTAATAAGGTGGACAAGCCAAACTGTCGTCCCGATGTAGTTAACGAGCAGGTATTCGACCTTATGTTTACACTTGGTGCAACTGAGGAGCAGCTCGACTACAAGACTATCTACGGTTCGGCAAAGCAGGGTTGGATGTCGCATGTAGCATCGGAGCGCACTGACTCTATATGCCCACTTCTAGATACCATCATCGATGAGATTCCAGAGCCAGAGACTGTAGAGGGCACTGTACAGATGCTCGTAACATCATTGGAGTACTCACCATATGTGGGCCGTATCGCCGTAGGTAAGGTTACACGCGGCTCGCTCACCGCAGGCCAGAATGTGACACTCGCTAAGCGCGATGGCACAATGATAAAGACCAAAATTAAGGACCTCATGGTCTTCGAGGGTCTTGGCAAGGCTAAGGCTGAGAAGGTGGAGTGTGGCGAGATTTGTGCTATTGTAGGTATTGAGGGCTTTGAGATTGGCGACACCATCTGCGACTTCACAAATCCCGAGGCATTGCCACCTATTGCTATTGATGAGCCAACAATGTCTATGTTGTTTACCATCAACAACTCTCCATTCTTTGGTAAGGACGGAAAGTTTGTCACCTCACGCCATATCAAGGACCGCTTGGATAAGGAGTTGGAGAAGAACCTCGCCTTGCGCGTAGAGCCAGGCCAGAATGCCGACTCGTTCATGGTATATGGTCGTGGTGTATTGCATCTCTCGGTGCTTATCGAGACTATGCGCCGCGAGGGCTACGAGCTACAGGTAGGCCAGCCTAAGGTCATCACCAAAGAGATTGACGGTGTTAAGTGCGAGCCTGTGGAGGAGATGACTGTAGACTGTCCTGATGATTGCTCGGGCACAGTCATCGAGCTCACCACACGTCGCAAGGGTCAGCTTGTAAACATGGAGGCATCTAACGATCGTACACGCCTTGAATTCATCATTCCATCACGAGGCATCATCGGCCTTCGTTCTACGATGATTACAGCCACAGCGGGTGAGGCCATCATGACACACCGACTCAAGGATTTCGAGCCATGGATGGGCGAAATAGACAATCGTTCTGTGGGTGCCATCATCGCATCGGAGACAGGTACAGCATACGCCTACTCTATCGATAAGTTACAGGACCGCGGTAAGTTCTTCATCTCACCTATGGAGCAGGTATATTGCGGCCAGGTTATCGGTGAGCACACACGCTCTAACGACATCACCGTTAATGTCACTAAGGCTAAGCAGCTTACCAACATGCGTGCATCGGGTTCTGACGAGAAGACCTCTATCGCACCTCCTATCATCTTCTCGTTGGAGGAGGCCTTAGAGTATATCCGCGAGGACGAGTATGTAGAGGTAACACCTAAGTCTATCCGTCTGCGCAAGATTCTTCTCTCGGAGGTAGATCGCAAGCGAGCATCAAAAGAGTAATCAACTAACAACTAAAACTTAATACACAAGATGGAAAAGAAAATCGGTATCGCGTGTGACCACGCAGCATACGACCTCAAGGAGTTCCTCGTAGGTTACCTATCAACCAAGGGTTTCGAGGTTAAGGACTTCGGTTGCTACTCTGAGGAGTCTGTAGACTACCCCGACTTCGCACACCCTTTGGCTGACGCTATCGAGGCTGGTGAGTTGGAGCGAGGCATTGGCCTTTGCGGTTCTGGCGAGGGTATCTCTATGACACTTAATAAGCACCAGGGTATCCGTGCAGCATTGTGCTGGATTCCTGAGATCGCTAAGCTTTCGCGCCAGCACAACAACTCAAATGTTATTTGCATGCCAGCTCGTTTCATCACCAATGACGAGGCCTTGGCTATGCTCGACATCTGGCTTGAGACCGAGTACGAGGGTGGCCGCCACCAGCGTCGTCTCGACAAGATGCCTCTTGCAAAGTAAGAACATGCATAAATAAAAAAAATAGTGGTCGTCCGTAAAGGGCGACCACTATTTTTATACTGATTGTGAGTCGATAAACTCTATTATATCATCTATATCTTTAGGTGAAAACCACCCCACTCTCTCATCGCGCCTAAACCATGTCATCTGCCTCTTAGCATAGCGGCGTGAGTTGCGCTTGACAAGTTCTATGGACTCCTCCAGCGAGCACTTACCATCAAAATGATCGAATATTTCACGATAGCCCACCGTTTGCAAAGCATTGAGATGACGCTTTGGATACATAGCTCGCACCTCCTCTACAAGACCCTCTGCCACCATGACATCCACACGCCGGTTTATTCTATCGTACAGTTCCTCGCGAGGCATATCAGTACCAACCTTCACAATGTTGAAAGGTCTCTCAGCACGACTATTGCGGCGCTGCTCGGAGTATGGCCTACCAGTTGTCATGCAGACCTCCAAAGCTCGCATCACACGCGCAGGGTTGCATATATCCACCTCCTCGGCATAGACAGGATCAAGCCTTCGCAACTCCTCGGCAAGAGACTCAAGACCCTCACTCTCAAGACGCGCCTTGAGCTGCTCACGAATAGCATCATCAGCCTCAGGGAGATCATCCATACCATCGCACAATGCCTGGATATAGAGACCCGAGCCACCCACGGCTACCACATACTCATTATCAGCAAATAGTCTATCTAAAAGTTCAAGAGCTTCAACCTCATAGCGACCGCAGTTAAAGTCATCCTCTACCTCGCGATCAGCAATAAAATAGTGTTTTGCGGCAGCCAATTCCTCGGCTGTTGGCTGTGCTGTGCCTATGGCCATACCGCGATATAGCTGGCGTGAGTCAGTAGATATGATAGGTGCACAATAGTGTTGTGCCAGAGTCACTGCAAGTGCACTCTTGCCCGACCCCGTAGGGCCAACAACAACTATCAGCGTACCTCGTTTAGTATTCATCGTCGTATTTGTCGTCACCATCAAACTCGTTGTAGTCACCCATCATCTCGTCGAAGATAGAGCCACACTCCTCAGTAGCCTCGGGGTCGTACTGATCTGGCACTGGGGCATGCTCAAAGGCAACACGAGGATATGTAAGATCGCTTTGTGGGCGCTGCATATCCAACAACTCGAGATAGTACGAGCGGTTATTCATCATATCGAAGGTATAGATAAGCCTATCATGGAACTCATGGTTAACATCCATAAGTCGCACTTTGTCCATCGACTGAGGAGCGCCCTCGAACTCATCGCCCAAATCTATCTGCGAGAACTCCTCCACAGGACGCCATTCGGCATCAGATTTGAATATCGACACCATGCAATCATCATAGTGCAGAGCCTTAATCAAGAAGTTGTGGAACTCGGTGAGAGTCATATCGGGATATACCTCGAAGTCGCGAACAAAGTTGTCGCTCTCGTCACTGAGCATACGATATTTGAAAATGATATTCATATGTAACTTGTTTAAACCGATTACAAATTTAACACATAAATTTATAAAAGAGTAATAATATAGTTTAAATATCGCAAAAATATATAAAAACTTGTTCAGTAAATAAAAAAATACTATATTTGTAGCACTTTAAACAAAGTATTCAACAGCAGCCCACGGCGCTCACACTGCGTCGAGGCAGAAAATCTAAAGACTATATATGCAAGATTTATCAGCATTGGAGGGCAAAACCATCCATGAGTTGCGTGAGATTGCACGCGTGCTGGGCATAACACCATCTACCATGAAGAAGGGTGAGCTAATCAATAAGATTATCGAGATTGCAAGCGCGCCCGCACAGGAGGAGACACCCGCAGCACCTGAAGCTCCTAAGCGTGGTCGCCGTCCACGAATGAATAGCGTCAAGATAGAGAATAACACACCTCGTCGCGAGGCTGTGGAGTCGGTAGCAGCAGAGCCTACTGCCGAGCCAACATCCTCAAACGAGAGTCAGACTGAAGAGGTAACACCCGAGGTTAAGGAGGAGACTCCTAAGCAGGCTCCTGCACGCCGTGGTCGCAAGCCCAAGGCGCACAAGAAACACGAGCAGAACGAGACCCCCGCAGAGCAGATAGTCCCCGAGGAGAGCATCACCGAGGATAACGACGACAACACAGAAGTTGAGAGCGAGGAGTTTAAGGGCGACAACGATGAGTTCTTCTTCACCGACGAGAACGATGTCGACATGGACGAGGACGAGGATATCGAGCCAGAGATTACCAAGGATGACTTCACCGCAGTTATCGAGGGCGAGGGAGTATTGGAGATTATGGCAGATGGCTTTGGCTTCCTACGCTCTGCCGACTACAACTATCTCAACTCACCAGACGATGTATATGTATCGCCATCGCAGATTAAGCTCTTCGGTCTTAAGGCTGGCGACACCATTAGTGGCACAATACGCCCACCCAAGGAGGGCGAGAAGTACTTCCCATTGGTACAGGTGGATCTTATCAACGGTCTTAAGCCCGACTATATTCGTGATCGCCAGCAGTTCGAGTATCTAACGCCACTATTCCCCTCCGAGAAGTTCAACCTCACAGGTAACGGACACAACACCCTATCAAACCGTATTATAGACCTCTTTGCGCCTATAGGCAAGGGCCAGCGCGCTCTTATCGTAGCACAGCCCAAGACGGGTAAGACCATGCTCTTGCAGTCTATAGCCAATGCTATTGCCGACAACCACCCTGAGGCATATATGATTGTTCTCCTTATCGACGAGCGCCCCGAGGAGGTAACGGAGATGGCTCGCCATGTCAAGGCCGAGGTTGTAGCTTCAACCTTCGATGAGCAGGCAGCACGCCATGTACGCGTTGCCGAGATGGTCCTCGAGAAGGCTAAGCGCATGGTGGAGTGTGGCCACGATGTTGTCATCTTCCTCGACTCTATCACACGCCTCGCTCGCGCCTATAACTCCGTGCAGCCAGCATCAGGCAAGGTGCTATCTGGTGGTGTCGATGCTAACGCCTTGCATAAGCCTAAGCGCTTCTTCGGTGCTGCGCGTAACACCGAGGAGAAGGGCTCACTCACCATCATCGCCACAGCACTTATCGACACTGGCTCAAAGATGGACGAAGTTATTTTTGAGGAGTTCAAGGGTACGGGCAACATGGAGCTTCAGCTCGACCGCAAGCTCGCTAATAAGCGTATCTACCCCGCTGTCGATGTCATCGCATCAAGCACTCGCCGTGAGGATATGCTTCTCTCGCAGAGTGTTATGCAGCGCACCTGGATACTACGCAAACACCTCTCGGACATGACAACAGTGGAGGCTATGGAGTTCTTGCAGAAGCAGATGAACTTAACACGTGACAACGAAGAGTTCCTTGCCACCATGAACCAATAGTTTCATGCGATAAGCAGCAATCTACGATTCATTCCAAAGATAAGACCACCCAGGGCAGTAGGCTTTGTACTATCCCTTGGGTGGTCTTTGTCGTCTCTACTATCTATCATTGCAATTATTCGCCATGACGAGTTGTTACTGCGCCAACAAAAAAATCTCCTCGCAGCCAAAACTGCGAGGAGACAAACCAAATACGCTGCGCTTTTATTCTAAGACCGGACGAACAGGGTGACCGAGGTAGCGTTTGTGCCAACCCATACCACCGAAGCAGAAGTAGTACGCGTGCTGAGTACTCTCCGGATAAGGCGTAGAACTCCAATAGTAACCGTACGAACCATCGGAGTGGAGCGTGTCTTCCTTGCGATAACCCGCAGCAGGCATGAAGATACTATTGCCATTAGGACCTGTTACAGTATAACCATCTCCATCCAATTCCCAATCACACTTATCAACCAACTCTCGAAACTCTTCTGCTGTTGGCATACGCCAATTGCCACCCCACTTCTGATGAGCTACATCGCGGCTCGTACCATTAATATCACCTATGTTCTGGTTAAGGGTACTACAGTTACTTTCTGTGTAGGTACTCTTTGTCGCTGTCTCGCCCCAAGCGTAGTAATTGCCATACTCCTCGGGACTATCAGCGCCAACATTGCAGGTAGCCCACTTAACGCTCAGACCTAAATCAACATAGTCGTGGCCTTTGTGCGTGCCAGATAAATCATCCTCCAATTCAAACTCAAAATGCTTTGAACAACCAAAGTTCAGCGGAAGCAACGCTACAATCAAAACTGTATATATTATTCTCTTCATACGTCAGATATTAGAAGGTAAAACCAAGTTGAACATGGTAGCCTGGCATAAAGGAGTGTTTCACATCTATGGTTAAGCGTTTGCCATAAGATTCAGCAGACATCCATGGCATAGTAATAGCTAAGAACGATGCTTGCAGTGAAACACCTTTTCCAGACTTACCGACAAAATCGAGACCCAAACCTGGAGATAGGAAGTATTGTGTAGTACCATACTTTACTATATGGGAACTGTTTTTGTAGTTTTTCTGTTCTGTTGACGATAATATTGAATAAGCCGACACTTGCTCACACTTATTTCCCGAGAATCGGAAACCTGTTGAGAGCGAAATATATGGTTGGCACTTTCGGCTCGACATATATAGTCTAAAATTAGCGTATAGTGGGAAACTTACAGCACACAATCCAAGCGACTTCGCGGATTGATTATAATCTAGGTAGGGGTATATTTTTCCATTGACCAACTCTCCGCCATTTCGTTGAGTGTTAAAAACTACTCCCGAACCAAAGCCTAAAAATATAAACCTATTAAAGCGCATGCCTCCAATATACTCTATGCCAATAGAAGGTGGTCTACAACCATAGCCAACCTTTGATTGAGCACCTGATATATTAATATTCAAATAGTTTTTCCAACCCCTTACAGCGGCGTCCCTCTCCTTCGCTAATGCGACATTTGCTGCGCGCTTAGCACTATATGCCTCATATCGCGCAGCATTTACCAATGCCATGCTATCTCGGTATGCCTGGCGCTTTAGTTTTTTCTGGCGCTTATACTCCGCCCACTCCTCATCAGACATACGCACCTGCTTGGTATGCGTTACCGTTGTATAAGTAGTATTGGTTGTCTGAGTAACCACGCCCTGCGTAATTTTATCCTCCTGGGCAAAGGTGGCGCTACTGCACGTAACAAATAGCACACATAGTAATATAAACCTTTTCATAACTACTTATTTACCTGCACCTTGAGCATATCGTTAACAATCATATTCACTCCGCTATTAGCCTCGTTAGCCTCCTTGACCAACTCAACATCCTTGGCTGTAGCATTACGGAAGTCCTTATACTTTGCAGGATAACCCGTTACTGTAATCACAAAGCGACCATCTTCGGTAATCACCTCGATATTGGGGCTAATCAATATATCGGCACCGCAAGCCTTAGTTGCACGGCCCAAAGCGGTACGCTTATATTTATCTATATTTGCAATTGAAGCATTTGTTACCTTAATATCGGCAAAAGCCTCACGCTCAACGTGTACAAACTTCTTCTTCTCTACATCGAGGTTAGCAACAACAGGCATAACCAAGAGGTTAGACTCTGCATCCAAGATTCGTGATGTGCTCTCCGAGTAGTCGGTGAAGGTCTCAGTAACAGCCACCTGAACACTCTCCTCGACATAGGTCATAGGACGGCACGATGATACGACAATAGCAAGCACTGCCAACGAGGTGTAAAGTAGTTTCATAATTGTTTGTGTGTAATACTATTGCTACGACCCCTATGAGCAATGGGTTAGTATAAAAAGAAAGTGTGGAGTCGATTAGTCTATCTGAATGGAGGCTCTGGTAAGCCCAAGCACAAATAAACAATACCCCACACTCGTATTGAGCATAGGGTATGAAACACCCCAGACTATACAATACGGAGTGACGAGTGTGTTGCCCTTCTTGTGCTTTTGAAATTTACCAGATTTCCATCCAAGAATAAAAGCTAATACACTTTCATCAAAAAATAATATGTCATCAACGAACATAAGCCCATTGATAAGGCAAATATATAAATAAATTTCTGATTAAGCAAAATAGAGGATATCAAAGTTTTGATGGTTGAGATAAATTTCGTAGTTTTGCACAAACAATATATTATAACTATGCGCAAAATTGTATTGACAATTCTAACAGCCCTTATCCCCGTCATGGCACTTGCGTGGGGTCCCAAGGGGCACGACACCGTGGCATATATTGCCGAGAAACATCTATCGAAGAAGACCCTTAAGAAGGTTACCGAGATACTCGACGGCCACTCATTAGTATATGTAGCCAACTGGATGGATAATGCCAGCCACACCGATGAGTATGCCTATACCAAGACTTGGCACTATGTAAATGTTGACCCCACAGAGGAGAGCTATGCCTTGTCGCAAAAGGCCGAGAGTGGCGATATTGTGACTGCAATAAACCTTATTGTCGACAACCTCAAGAGTGGCGAGCTAAGTGCCGAGGAGGAGCAGGCACAGCTTATGATGCTTATACACCTCGTTGGCGATATGCACTGTCCTATGCACGCGGGATATAAGTATGACCGTGGTGGCAACGGCACCGAGGTTAAGTTCTTCAACAAAAACCGCAAGCTCCACTCTGTATGGGATAGCGAGATTGTTGAGTCGGCACACAAGTGGAGCTACTCTGAGTGGCAGTATCAAGTGGACCGAGCTACCCCCAAGCAGCAGAAGGCCATAGCTCAGGGCACACCTAACGACTGGATAGAGGAGACCGTGGTATTGGCACGCACCGTCTACAACGAGTCGCCCAAGAACACCAATCTGTCCTACGACTATGTTGCACGCTTTACCCCAATCATAGAGGAGCAACTCCTCAAGGGTGGTATTCGTCTAGCAAAGTTACTAGAGGAGATATATTAACATGAATAGAGCCTGTCCATCAATATTCGGACAGGCTCTATCTTTTTATTAATTATCTCACCCTAACATACTCCACAGGTTGCTCTTGCTTATCATCCAACGGGCAAGTGTGGTACGACACCCTCTCAAAGTCGATACTATTGAGATCTATGCAACGAATAGTATTGTTATATGCCGTCTTGTAGTAGACCTTGCGAGCTGTAAGGTCTATGGCCGAGGTCCACTGCGTAGCACTCGGCAACTCACCCTCCGAGGGGTTTTCCATGGCTATAGGCACATCGAAGTTATTGAGCAGATGGAAGCACTGCAACACCGTGCTCAGTCCATCGGCACGTTGCGGTGCACTATTACGGAAGAAGGCGGCACGCACAAAGCGCGAAGGAGGGGTGAAGTCACCAGGCAATCCCAGCATCGCCGAGCTACCACCAAGAGGTTGGAGTGTGACATCGCCCAGCTTATAGTTCTGCGCACTGCCAGGACGCAGGTTGACATAGTTCTCAAGGTTGGCGAGTTGCCACTCGAAGCCTGGAGCATTGGTTAGCACACCCACACCATTCTCATAGAAGTGCACCTTGCCCGCCACAATCTCCATGACCACCTGACGCCCCGAAGGCTCGCCAATACGCCAGTGCACCACAGCATCCTTATCGAGAGCCACAATCTTAACACCGCTGATGTTCTGCTTTAGCTCATCGATAGTAGCAAACTGAGTAAGAATCCATTGCACCACCTGCATATCACCAAGGGTCACACTATTATGCACCTGGTCGTAAGGGGCATAGCCACCATAGCGCGGAAAGAAGAATAAGCCCGCCGAGAGTCCAGCCTCGTTCAATCCTTCGGCAATAAACTCCTTCTCAACAACAGCAAGACCTACAACGCCATACTTGGCCGTAAAGCTAAGGCCATTAGCACCCGTAGGTGTGTATGATTGTAGCTTCTCGCCACGCGGAATTATTACATACTCGCTCTTCAATGCACCGTATGCCCACTCAATGGTGCGTGCCTGCACATAACTGCCATCCTTGGCCGTAAGCGATATACCCGTGCATGCTACCGAGTAGTAACCATCGCCAGCAAGCGTCGCTGCGGCGAGGCACAATGTTTTAAATAGATGTCCCATATTCGGAGTTTTTAATTATATTACACTCCGATGCGACATCCAAAATCGTGCCGTTAGCTAGAAGGCAACACCTATTCTAAGTTGCAGCTTATGCTCGTAGAACTTCAAATTATCACCATCCTCAATAAACTCCCTAAGATTAAATCCATCACGCATATAGCCGAGCGACATAGCAAACTTACCAGCCTTGAAGCCGACGCCAACACCATAGAGCGGAGCAATAGTATTAGGATAGATAAAGAACGAGCCACCACCCTCGGCCATGATAAATGGAGTAACCTTACCCTCGGTAGGTATCCAATATTTAAAGTCTAAATATACGGGAATCAACAATCCACCGAAATCGGTTGTATCATCCTCCTTATCCATACCAACAAGAATGTCGATACCAAGACCAAGACCCAATGAGAAGTTGTTACATATCTTTACACCATGGATAGTATGCAACGATGCACCATACATTAGAACATTGCTATCACTTATCTTCTCGCCAACGTAATCCATATTTGCCCAGCTAGCATCACCAGCCACAAATACCTCACCGTGATACTTCACCCTCTTCTCCTGAGCCATTGCACTCGACGCGAACATAGTTACCATTGTTAATAGTAGTAAGATAGATTTTTTCATTGTAGTTAAGTTTTATTGTTTCGTTAGTACAAAGTTAACCACAATGGATAGTAGCTGCCAAATTATAGAGCCAAAATTATTTCCAAACACCACTCCACAACCAGCTGATTATCAATACTTTGAAAAACCGCATTTTCAATATTTTTCAACTCGCTGATAATCAGAGTGTTGCAATAGCCATAATTGGACCATAAAAGAAACATTTATAAACTTACTGATAATCAATCAATTATATAAATATTTAATTGGATAACACAAAAAAAAGTGGCTGCATGGAATAAACCACACAGCCACATCTATATATCTTAAAGCTACCGACTACATATCCTCGTCAGATGCGTCGTCTGCTGCATCAGCAAACTCATCAGCACCCTTCAAATCATCCTCATCATAGTAACCATCATCCTCAGGCTCCTGACCATCGTCAACCTTAACATCAATCTTCACCAAGTAGTAGGTATCCTCTGTCTCGTAAGGTACAACACAGAAGAATGTTCCATCTGGCTTATCAATGCGCTGCATTACCTCAGCAAAGCCTAGTGGATAGAGAGCCTTGATCTCAGCCTGTTGCTCAAGGGTGAGATTGTGGATGCTCGTAACAAGTCGTTTCTTCGTATTATTTACTGCCATATTCTGTTTAAAATTTTCCGCAAATGTAAACACAATTTAATAATGTGCAAACATTGGCGAATATTTTTTTTATTTTTTCGATTTTTCTTCGTTGTTCGAAACAAATTGCGTACCTTTACAACATATTTTATATATGTGACATGAAGAGTGAGATAATGCGTATGGAGGAGCTTGCAAGACTCCTCGACTACCATAGCCATAAATACTATATTGAGAATGCTCCCGAGATTTCGGACTATGAGTTCGACGCCCTATTGCGCGAGTTGCAAGAGTTGGAGGCCAAACATCCCGAAGCCGCCGATCCCAACTCACCTACACGCCGTGTGGGCAGTGACCTTGTGTCGGAGTTCCAGAGTGTTGAGCACCGCTACCCCATGCAATCGTTAGCCAACACCTACTCCATGGAGGAGCTCGGCGAGTGGATAGACCGCATAGTTAAGGAGATTGGTGAGGTGGAGTTTGTATGTGAACTCAAATTTGATGGCACAGCAATATCGCTATGCTACGAGAATGGAGCGTTGCTAAGAGCCGTGACACGAGGCGATGGTCGACGCGGCGACGATGTCACAAATAATGTGCGCACCATACGCACCGTTCCCCTACGCCTTCAAGGCGAGGGCTACCCTACACTTTTTGAGATACGCGGCGAAATTATCATGCCATACGCGTCGTTCGACAGACTCAACCAAGAGCGTGAGAGTGCTGGCGAGCCCCTATTTGCCAATCCTCGCAACGCTGCAGCTGGCACGCTCAAGAATCAGTCATCACAGGTTGTTGCGCACCGAGGTCTCGACTGCACACTCTATCAGATGGCGGGTGACAACCTACCCTATGCCACCCACGCAGAGAATATAGAGGCAGCGCGTAGCTGGGGCTTCAACATATCTAAGCATACGGCAATATGTCGCTCGCGCGAGGATATCGAGCGCTTCATAACTCACTGGGATAGCGAACGCAAGAATCTACCCTATGCCACCGATGGCATAGTCATCAAGGTAAACAGCTACGCCAATCAGCGTTCTTTAGGCTCTACAGCCAAGGCGCCACGCTGGGCTGTGGCATACAAATTTCAGGCCGAAAAGGCCCTAACAAAGCTCCTTAGCGTAGACTTCCAAGTGGGACGCACAGGAGCTATCACCCCCGTAGCCAACCTTGCCCCCGTGCAGTTGGCAGGAACGGTGGTGAAGCGAGCCTCGATACACAATGCCGACCAGATAGCCATGATGGATATACGCATCGGTGATATGGTATATGTTGAGAAGGGTGGAGAGATTATCCCCAAGATTACGGGAGTAGAGCTATCGGAGCGCCCTTCAGATAGCAAGCCATTTGAGTATATCACACACTGTCCAGAGTGTGGCTCGGAATTGGTGCGCGATGAGGGTGAGGCCAAGCACTTCTGTCCCAATAGTGCCGAGTGCAAACCCCAGATTATAGGTCGTATCGAGCACTTCGTAAAGCGCAAGGCGATGGATATAGAGGGTCTTGGTAGCGAGACCATAGAGCTACTATGGGAGAATGGTCTTGTGCACAATATTGCAGACATCTACCATCTTGACCCTATACGCCTATCGCAGTTACCCCGTCTTGGAGAAAAGTCGGCAGCTAACATTTTGGAGGGCGTCAGAGTATCCAAGAGCGTACCCTTTGAACGACTACTATTCGCCTTGGGCATACGCTTTGTGGGCGAGACCACGGCAAAGAACCTGGCAACACACTTCCGCACACTTGATGCTATCATGACAGCCACAGCCGAAGAGCTCGTAGAGGCCGAGGAGGTGGGCGACAAGATTGCTACAGCCATCGTTGACCACTTTGCCATCAAGGAGAACAGAGCCATCGTAGAGGCATTACGCGATGCGGGGCTACGCTTCGAGGTAGAGGAGAAGACCCTTACATCAAATGCTCTTGAGGGTAAGAGTGTCGTCATATCGGGCAAGTTCGAGGGCTACTCACGCGATGACATGAAAGCCTTGGTAGAGGCACACGGAGGCAAAAACCTTGCAGCAGTATCAGCCAATGTAGACTTTATCGTTGCTGGTGACAACATGGGCCCAGCAAAGCGACAGAAAGCTGAAAAGTTAGGCATCAAAATACTGACAGAAAGTGAGTTTATGTCACTCATTACAAGCGACGCTACAACTAAAAACAACACCCCTGAACAGACTGATGTAAACTCCAAGAGCGACTCAATGGAGCAGACAGCTGTACAGGGAAGACTATTTTAATTAAAGACAAAACACCTAAGCATATGATACAAGATAAGATTAAGGGTGTGGGCGTTGCCCTTATCACACCGTTTAACAACTACAATGTCGACTACCCAGCCCTTGAGCGCATGGTTGAGCATGTAATCAATGGTGGTGTAGACTATATCGTTGCTCTTGGCTCTACGGCCGAGACAGCGACACTATCTATCAAGGAGCGCCAGGAGGTACTACGCTTCATTATCAAACAGACTGCCGAGCGTGTACCCATCGTCGTAGGCATGGGTGGCAACGACACTCACGAACTTGTGGAGCAGTTGCGCTCGTTCGATATATCGGGCACCGTGGCTATCCTTAGCGTTGTACCATACTACAACAAACCATCTCAGGAGGGCATCTATCGCCACTTTATGGCTGTAGCTGAGGCATCCCCCGTGCCAGTAATCATATATAATGTACCTGGGCGTACTGGTGTCAATATGACCGCCGAGACCACACTTCGCCTTGCCAAAGCTACCGATAAGATTGTAGCCATCAAAGAGGCGTGTGGCACCATCGAGCAGATGCAGGCGATACTCGACGGCAAGCCCAACGGTTTTCTCGTAATATCGGGCGACGACGGTCTTACAGTGGAGCTTATTAAGCGTGGTGGTAGTGGCGTTATCTCGGTAGCAGCCAACACCTTCCCCGAGAAGTTCTGTCGCTGCATACACAACGCCATGGAGGGTAACATTGCGGAGGCGGAGGCTGCCATGGAGCGCTTTACCGAGCCTATCAACCTACTCTTCAGAGAGGGCAACCCTACGGGTGCAAAGTGCATGGCAAAGGCAATGGGACTTACATCGGATGAGGTACGCCTACCTCTTGTTGAGGGCAGCGAGGCGCTACGCAAGGATATAGAAAATGCCGTCAAGGTGTACGATTTGAAGTAGTTGAGCGTTTGTAGGGTATGAAAAGGTTTATATTATTACTTCTAACAACACTGCTCATCAGCCCATCAATGATGGCGCAGGAGCAACAACAAGAGCCCCTAGTGCCTTACGAGGATGATATTCTTAAGAATACTCTCTCTACATCATCGTCCTACTACTACACCAACCTAATGCTCAAGTATAAACTTGGCACCGAGGCGATGACTGACATGGAGTATTACTATCTCTACTACGGCTATGCCTACCAGGAATCATATCGTCCATTTGCCGACAACAAGGCTCTCGACGAGATGATGAATGTGATGAGTGGTATCAACCCATCAAGTCCTACAGTAGCACAGCTTGAGGCTGTCATCGAATTGGCTACAGCATCCATGGAGATAGACCCTTTCAACCCAAAGGTACTAAACATCTTAGCATTCGCCTATGGTGCATTGGACGACCCACACCGTGAGCAGCAATACTTCAATCACCTCAATGGCATTTTGCGAGCCATAGAGATGTCGGGAACGGGTCTCAAGGAGGAGTCGCCATGGCACATATTGATGTTCTCGCATGCCTACGACCTTGTAGCATCAAAGGGATATGCCTACAATGAGGGTAAGATTGTTAGTCGCAATGCTGTATTTGTACCACTTATAAGAAAGAGTGGTAACAAGATTAAGGGTTACTACTTCGACTACAGTCGCATATACATGAACAAGCCCGAGGACTACACCTTCAAGCGTGATCGCACATGGCAGTTCAACAATCTAAAACCTCAAGAGTATAAATAGTTGATTATTCAATATAAATGACTACCTTTGCCCAAATATCATTTGGATAATGAAAAATTTTATAACCTATCTTCTATCAACCATAACATTGCTCACACTCCTATGTTCGTGTGAGCGTGATACAAAGATAATATACCTCATTGAGGTTAACAATGTAAATTGCACATCAGAAGCTAAAGATGATATAGAAATCACATATCGTCTGCACGAGAACATATTAAGTTCTGATGCTCAATACAATATAACTACCGATGCCGATTGGGTAACCATAAATAGATTCTCAAAACTCGGCAAGTTTAGCGTGAATATCACCGAGAATGAGGGCGAAACTCGCATAGCTAATATAAGCATATCTGTCGAAGGTTGCAAAACGGCAACTATGACCCTTACGCAGTGGGGGGCACCTCCCACAGAGGCTAACCACACACTGATGTACCTCTTCATGGGTACAAGCCTCCATCGTTACTTCGAGACCAACATCAAGGATGCATCCTACGCTATTGGACAGGGTATTCTCAGCAACAAGAACCGAGTGCTCTTTTTCCGCCAGGAGAACACCACAAAGGGCTATATCGGCGAGATATGCTTCATAAGCGATAATGAGTGCATTGAGCGACGATTAGTCGAGGACATAGAAGTCAGCAACACTCAGATTACCCCTCAAGAGGTAGGTGAATTAATTGCCACTATGGCAAAACTCGCTCCTGCAAAGCGCTATGGTCTGGTTTGTGCTGGCCACGGCCAAGCTTGGCTTCCTCGAGAAGTTGTGAACAACGATGCAGATATATCGAAGTTTGGCATTGGCTACACACCTTGGATTAAGGCTGAGGGAGCAGAGGTAACACGAGCCTATGGTGAGGCTAAGGTAACACTCAATATTCCAGAACTAGCATCCGCGATTGAGCTTTCGAGTGTTGAGCTCGACTACATACTCTTTGATGCTTGCTTTATGTCTAACATAGAGACTGTCTACGATCTACGCAACTCGGCGAACTATATTATAGCGTCACCCTGCGAGATTATGGGTCGAGGATTCCCATACGACAAGACGCTACCCTACCTATTTATGGACGAGGGCATGATATCAGACTATGAAAAGGCAGCGGAGAGCTACTACATCTACTATCGTGACGATTACAACCTGAGTACTCGTTCCGGCTCGATCACACTATTTGACTGTGCAGAGATTGAGGCCCTTACTGAGGCAACCAAGAGTGTTATGAGTAGCGCCACCGAGGAGTACGACAAGAAGCAGTTGCAGACATACGAGGGTAAGACAACACACCAATTCTTCGACTTTGGGCAGTGGGTTAATGTGGTGGCTTGCGACAAGGAGGCACTTGCACAATTCAACGCTCAGTTCGACAAATGTATCATTGCCACATTCACACTAGACTCCTTCTACTCGGCCTATGGTCAGTATGGCACATACCCTATCAACCTCGATGTATACTCAGGTGTGACCACCTCGGCCCCCAGCGAGGCCTTTCCCAATGCTTGGCGAGAGACCAATTGGTATAACTATGTGTGGGGAGAGTAACATTTAGTGAGTTAATATTCCGAGATTAAGATATATTTTATATCTTTGCGGGCAATTTAGAGAAAATAATTAAAAGAGATATATACTATGTTTGAAAATCTAACCGAGAAACTTGAACGCTCGTTTAAAATCTTGAAGGGTGAGGGACGAATCACCGAGATTAATGTTGCCGAGACCCTCAAGGAGATACGCCGTGCACTTATCGACGCCGATGTCAACTACAAAGTTGCCAAGACCTTCACCGACGAGGTTAAGCAAAAGGCGTTGGGTCAGGATGTATTGCGTTCAGTGAAGCCGGGTCAGATGATGACCAAGATTGTGCGCGACGAGCTCGCCGCACTTATGGGTGGTACCGCCACCGACATCAAGTTGGAGGGCACCCCAGCAATCATCCTTATCGCAGGTCTTCAGGGTTCGGGTAAGACAACATTCTCGGGTAAGCTCGCAGGACACATCAAGAGCAAGAAGGGCCGTCAGGTATTGCTTGTTGCAGGCGATGTCTATCGACCAGCAGCTATTGACCAGCTCAAGATTTTGGGTCAGACAGTAGGCGTAGAGGTATATACTGAGGAGGGCAACAACAACCCTGTGCTCATTGCCGAGAACGCCATCAAGTATGCTCGTTCTAAGTCTTTCAACACCGTAATCATTGATACTGCAGGTCGTCTTGCTGTTGACGAGGCGATGATGCAGGAGATTACCGCTATCAAGGCAGCTGTTAAGCCATCGGAGACACTCTTTGTTGTGGACTCAATGACAGGTCAGGATGCTGTTAACACAGCTAAGGAGTTCAACGACCGCCTCGACTTCGACGGCGTGGTGCTCACCAAGCTCGATGGTGATACCCGTGGTGGTGCAGCTATCTCTATCCGCTCGGTAGTAGACAAGCCTTTGAAGTTTATCTCTGCGGGTGAGAAGATGGATGCCTTGCAGGTATTCCACCCTGAGCGTATGGCCGACCGTATCCTCGGCATGGGCGATGTGGTATCATTGGTTGAGCGCGCACAGGAGCAGTTCGACGAGGAGCAGGCTCGTAAGCTGAAGAAGAAACTCATAAAGAACCAGTTTAACTTCAACGACTTCCGTGACCAGATTGCTCAGATTAAGAAGATGGGTAACCTCAAGGACCTTGCTTCGATGATTCCAGGCATGGGCAAGATGCTTAAGGATGTTGAGATTCCAGACGATGCCTTCAAGCAGACCGAGGCAATCATCAACTCAATGACCCCTGCTGAGCGTGAGAATCCCGAGATTATCAACCAGCGCCGTCGTGAGCGTATTGCTAAGGGCTCGGGTACAAACATCGCTGATGTTAACCGTCTCATGAAGCAGTTCGAGGATACACGCAAGATGATGAAGACCGTGGCTAATGGCGGCTTCAAGCAGCAGATGCAGCAGATGCGTGGTATGCGTCGCCGCTAACAAATTATAGGCATAAAATAGCCAATATAAAATAGACAACCCCCATAAATGAGGGTTGTCTATTTTATATATGTAGACTATCTTTGCAACATGAAACTATGGTTGATTACAATACTCATGTTTGTCACCTCGTACGCCTATGCGCAGGAGGATATTGACAAGCTATACCATATCGACGAGGTTGAGATTACAGCCTCGGCAAAGAGTGGCACACACTACTCATCACCCATATCATCAACGACACTTAACCTTGTAAAGCTTGAGGAGCGAGGCATATCATCGGCCAAGGAGCTATCCATTATCGCCCCAAACTTCTACCAGCCCGACTACGGATCAAGCATCACATCATCAATATATGTTCGTGGCTTCGGATCTCGCATCGACCAACCCGTTATGGGTATGACCATCGACGAGGTGCCAGTAATGAATAAGAATAGCTACGACTTCAACTTCTACGACATACGCAGCGTCGAGCTTCTGCGTGGTCCCCAAAGTACACTCTATGGACGCAACACCTCGGGCGGTGTGATGAATATACGCACACTCTCGCCTATGGTATGGCAGGGATGGCGAGCCATGGTTGAGGTATCATCGGAGCTATCCTACCGCGCATCGCTGGCCCACTATACCAAACCTACAGAGCATTTCGGCATATCTGTGGCTGCAGCATACTCCCATAATAATGGTTTCTTCAAAAACCGCTATCGCGAGGAGATGTGCGACAGAGGCGACAATGCCTCAATGCGTCTACGCCTACAGTGGCAACTGCACAATGGATGGTCATTAGACAACTCGCTCTCGGCAGGCTATACCAACGAGGGTGGATATGCCTATCACCCCTATGATCCGACAACGCATCGCTACTCGCCAATAGCATATAACGACCCCTCGGGCTACGAGCGCCTAACAATCAACGAGGGTCTTGTTGCAAAGTATGCCAATAGCAACATACGCTTAACGAGCATCACGAGCTACAGCTATCTGGGCGACAAGATGACACTCGACCAGGACTTCAGCACCAAGTCGATGTTCACCATGCAGCAAAGACAGCGTGAGCATGCCATAACTGAGGATATAGTAATTCGCAACGCCTATAACACGAATCGTTGGCAGTGGCTATGTGGCGCCTTTATATTTGCAAAGTGGCTCGACATGTCCTCGCCAGTAACATTCAAGGAGGATGGTATCAACGAACTTATATTGGGAAATATCAACAATGGCATTAGCTCTGTTTTCCCCGACAATAAGATGTCATTCAACTGCGATAACTTTGTAATTAATAGCGATTTTAGAATTCCCACCTACGGTGCTGCTTTATATCACCACTCAACCCTTAACCTCGGGGCATGGACACTCACAGCTGGAGTACGCTTAGACTTGGAATATACCGCAATGCGTTATAACTCCAATACAACCATACCCTACCGCTTTGACCTTACAATGTCCCAGTACGAGGACCTTTATAGTGAGTTCTCGGGAAGGGAGAGTCAGCTATTCTTCGAGGTACTTCCTAAGATTGCAGCGCAGTATGACTTTGGCGTTGGCAATGCCTACGCCACCATCACACGAGGCTATAAGTCGGGAGGCTTCAACACCCAAATATTCTCGGATATTCTCCAGGTGAAGATGATGAACGACATGATGGATGAACTCGGCATCGAGCTTGACTCTGTGGGAGCAACCACAACATACGACTCGGCTGAGGCAACGAAATATAAGCCAGAGACCACCTGGAACTTCGAAGTGGGAACGCATCTTAACCCAACACCTGGGCTCAACATCGACGCGGCACTCTTTTGGATAGAGTGCTTCGACCAGCAAGTAACCGTACTACCTAAGGGCATGAGCACTGGTCGTATGATGTCCAATGCCTCAAGAGCGCGTAGCGCTGGTGTAGAGTTCTCGGCAAGCTACGAATATCGTGGTCTTAACATCATGACTGACTACGGCTTTACGGATGCTCGCTTTAGGGAGTATAATGATGGTATAGCTGACTACCAGGGCAATACACTACCCTACGCCCCACGCAATACCATCAGCGTGATGGCTGGATATACATGGCGTTTTGCGGGCAAGAGGCTTAGAAGTTTGACATTGGCTGCCGACTGGCGAGGTGTAGGTCGAATATACTGGGATGAGGCAAACACCCTCTCGCAGCCACTATACTCGCTACTTGGTGCACAGCTAATACTAAACTTTAAGAATGCGACCCTCACACTGTGGGGTAAAAACCTTACAAATACGAGCTACGATGTATTCTACTTTAAATCTGTAGGCAAGGAGTTCTTCTCCAAGGGTGCGCCCATACATTGTGGCATAAGACTAAATATAAACATTTAATACTATGATACTTAGAAACATTATTTTAGGGGCTACAAGCCTACTTTTGTTCGCTACATCATGCGAGAATGGCAACAACAACGACCTTCCTAACAACCCCGATAACGATTGCTACAAGGGTACTATGGTTGTTGACCAAAACGACGGCACATTTTATACTCAAAATGATGTAGAGGTTGACTACGAGATTAAGAGCGGCAAGCTCAACTTTGTAATGTATAAGGTGAAGTTTGCATCAGGAATGCCCATAAAACTCGATATGGTTGTTGAGGGTGCCGACATCATGGAGAATGCCGATGGCAGCTATACACTCTCGGGCGACGGTCTTGTGCCATACGCTATGGGCGGACCTTTCGAGAAGTTCACCATTACAGAGCTCACGGGCGAGATTACCGAAGATAGGATGACACTTGACTTTATGTGCGGTGAATACCCCGTGGAGTACAACGGAGCGAAATAACAAATACGAGGTATCGTCTATTATCTCATAGATGTGAGATAATAGTATGCGACTAAGTTTTTGTAGGTTGTGAATATGCTGTAACTAATAATCTTCTTGCGCTATAAAATTTCGAATATGGTGTGAAATACAGATATATATGTATGGCAATTTCGTATAAGTAATACGAAGTATAAATTATTTAGCGCAAAAATTTTGCAGATTACAAAAATAGTAGTATATTTGCAACGCTTTTTAGAAAAAGTGGTTTAAGGAGGGTTGGGTGAGTGGCTTAAACCAGCAGTTTGCTAAACTGCCGATATCGTAAGGTATCCGCTGGTTCGAATCCAGTGCCCTCCGCAAAAGATAACCTACAAGGGATTGAATATCAACCTTGTAGGTTTTTTTGTGCCAAAAAAATGCACCGACTTACCTACTCATGCGTTTAAGGTATTGGCCAGTATAACTCTCCTCCACGGCCATGATATCCTCAGGTGTACCCTCGGCGACTACCCTACCGCCAGCCTTGCCACCCTCGGGACCCATGTCTATAATCCAGTCGGCAACCTTCACAACATCCAAGTTATGCTCGATGACAACAGCCGTATTACCGCAGTCCACAAGGCGATTTATCACCGCCAGGAGCTGGCGTATATCCTCGAAGTGGAGGCCCGTAGTAGGTTCATCCAAAAGGTATAGGGTTCTACCAGTATCACGCTTCGACAGCTCGGTAGCCAACTTAATGCGCTGCGACTCACCACCCGAGAGTGTTGTACATGGCTGACCAAGAGTCAAGTAGCCAAGGCCAACCTCCTGTATAGCCTTCAGCTTACCATATATCGAAGGTATATTCTGGAAGAACTCCACAGCCATATTGATAGTCATATTGAGCACATCGTTGATACTCTTACCCTTATACTTGACCTCCAAGGTCTCGCGGTTATATCTATTACCACCACACGAGCGACACTTTACATATACATCGGGCAAGAAGTTCATCTCTATAGTCTCGAAGCCAGCACCTCTACATGCCTCACAGCGGCCACCCTTAACATTAAAGGAGAAGCGACCAGCTTTATAGCCACGTATCTGCGCATCGGGCGTAAGCTCAAAGAGGTGGCGTATATCGGCAAAGACATTAGTATATGTCGCGGGGTTACTACGAGGCGTACGACCTATAGGTGACTGGTCGACAACAACCAACTTATCTATATTCTCCACGCCCTCAATGGCCTCATAGGCAAGAGGCTTATCCAGCGAGCGGTATAGTCTCTGCGAGAGTATTGGGCGCAGTGTACCATTTATAAGCGACGACTTACCTGAGCCCGACACACCTGTGATGCAGACGAATTTTCCCAAAGGTAAGCGCAAGTCAACACCCTTAAGATTATTTCCCGTAGCTCCACGCAGCGTGATATAGTCACCACTACCCTCACGCAATGTCGCAGGGGGGTCTATACGACGGCGACCAGTAAGATAGTCAGCAGTGATACTATCGCTTGCAGCGATATCCTCGAATGTTCCCTGTGCGACAATCTTTCCGCCACGACGACCAGCAAGAGGTCCAACATCCACAATATAGTCCGCCGAGCGCATCATATCCTCGTCATGCTCTACAACAATCACCGAGTTACCAGCATCACGCAGGCTTTTAAGGCTCTCAATAAGGCGCTGGTTATCTCTCTGATGAAGACCGATACTTGGCTCATCAAGGATATAGAGAACATTGACAAGTTTAGAGCCTATCTGCGTAGCAAGGCGTATGCGCTGCGACTCACCACCCGATATGGTGCGCGAGGCACGCGACAACGATAGGTATCCGAGGCCTACATCCACCAAAAAGCCGAGGCGCTCGCGTATCTCCTTGATTATATCGCGCGCGATAATCTGCTCCTTGGGCGACATTAGCTCCTCTATATGCTCCATCCACTCTCTAAACTCCGTAATCGACATTGCCGAGACATCGGCGATGCTCTTATCACCAATGCGGAACTGCAACACCTCGGGCTTTAGACGACAGCCACCACATGCTGGACAGCTCTGCATCACAAGGAACTGTTCTCTCCACTTCTGTCCCTTCTTCGATTCCTCGTCGATATTACGCATCATCCACTCCGAGAGTCCTGGCCACTGCATAAGGCGCACACCACCCAGCGATGAGAACTCGGCAAGGTTAAGCATCAAAGGCTCTGAGTCGCCATAGAGTATGGCGTTCATACCCTCATGCGATATGGTCTCAATGGGATCATCAAGCGTAAAGTCATAGCGATGACCTAACATTTCGAGCATCGCAAAGAGCATATTATTATGGTGCTTACCAAAGGGATCTATACCGCCATCCCTGATAGAGATAGAGCTATCAGGAACAATCTTGCGCATGTCGAATACGGGGCGTTCACCAAGACCATTACACTCTGGGCAAGCACCCTTAGGCGAATTGAACGAGAAGGTATGAGGTGCTGGCTCTTCGAAGGCCTGACCCGTAGTCGGACACATAAGGTGGCGCGAGTAGTAGCGCAACCCCTCTGTAGCATAGTCGTAGAGCATCATAGTACCCTTACCCTGGCGCATTGTCTCCTTGAGCGAAGTCATCATACGCTCGCGATGCTCCTCGCCTATCACAAGGCGGTCGATGACCATCTCGATAGTATGTATCTTATATCTATCGAGTTTCATACCCGAGCCGAACTCGCATATCTCGCCATCTATTCGAGCATATATATAGCCCTTGCGAGACATGGTCTCAAAGAGCTCTCTATAGTGACCCTTACGGCCCTTAACCACAGGTGCGAGGAAGGCAACGCGACGACCACTAAAGGCCTCGATCATAAGGTTGCATATCTGCTCATCGCTATACTTGACCATAGGCTCACCCGTAGTTGGTGAGTAGGCGCGTGAGGCGCGAGCATATAGAAGACGCAAGAAATCGTTAATCTCGGTTACCGTACCAACTGTAGAGCGTGGGTTTTTATTGGTTGTCTTCTGCTCGATGGCAACAACAGGACTAAGGCCCGTGATATGGTCGACATCGGGGCGCTCCATGTTACCCACAAACTGACGAGCATAGGCCGACAGAGTCTCCATATATCGGCGTTGGCCCTCAGCATATATGGTATCGAAAGCCAACGACGACTTACCAGAGCCAGAGAGGCCAGTGATTACCACAAGTTTATCGCGAGGGATGGTGACATCCACCGACTTGAGGTTATGTACTCTTGCACCGACTATCTCTATTTGCTTCTTTGCCATCACTACAACATCTGTGACAATAGACTCTCAAGCGATATCCATCCCATAAGGTCGATAAACGCTACGACGATAACGAAAAGTGTAAACCACTTCACAAACTTAACACCCCAGCTTACTGCCCAGTGTGAAGCCATTATAGCACCAACAATGTTGCCAGCGCCATGTATCAAGCCCTCGCTCCAGGCAATATCCACAGGCTCGCCGCCACCAAAGTAGTTGATGCACAACACTGTAACAAGCGCAAAAGGTGTAGATATAAATATCACACAGCCCTTTAGCACATTGGCTGTGACAATATCGAGATTCATGGTCCATATGGTCACAGCAAGGATAAGAAAGCCAAGACCGATATATATGTAGCCACCATAGAAGCCCACAAGGAAGAAGAGAAGATAGTGCCACCACTTGACAACCAGTGAATGGCCACTATGTATATCGGGGCTACTATTTCTATCAAGAATAAGATATATCAAGATGACGGCAAGTACCACACTAAGACATATCTTGAAGGTAAGCTCATCAACTTCAAGTGCCACAAATGTACCAACAACCGTACCTATAATAGCAGGTATGGAGAGTAAAAAGCCACTACGAAAGTCAACCATGCGCTTACGCATGAAGGATACCGTAGCAGATAGGTTCTGCATAACCACGGGAATGCGATTGGTGATATTTGCAATATCAAGGGGCATACCCATAGCTCTAAATAGCGACATAGTGATTATCGAGCCACCACCACCAAGGGTGTTAATGATACCAACTATCACGCCCGAGCCAAGCAACAGTAGAATCTCATTTATAGTCATAGGTCATCAAATATTCATTGTAAAGTCATCGGCATCACGGCCTACATCGAACTTACGACGGAAGCTATCAAGAGCCTCAATGTCGAGTTCTGCACTACACACCGCCACCCTATCTGCCATATCAACAACACCTCTACCATAAAAATCTATGATAGCAGAGTCTCCTGAGTAGCTGAGTGTTGGCTCATCACCCGTACGGTTAACCCCCACCACATATGCCTGGTTCTCGATAGCTCGAGCCCTCAGCAATGTTCGCCACACCTCACGACGAGGTGTAGGCCATAGCGCCGAGTAGATAATAGCATCATAGTCGCCCCTCTGACGACTCCATACGGGGAAACGCAAATCGTAACATATCTCCAAAAGGAAGCGTACACCACGCCACGCAACAACCTTGCGCTCATTTCCACGCTCGAAGTGTTCACCCTCACCTCCAATGGTGAATAGGTGGTGTTTGTCGTACCACTCAACCCTGCCATCAGGCATCACGAAGTACAACCTATTGCGATAGGCCTTGCCCTCACGCACTATCATAGAACCTACGATAGCAGCATCCATCTTAGTGGCCATTTTGCGCATCCAATCGAGAGTAATGCCACTATCGGCAACCTCTGCGGGGCGCGTCACAAAACCTGTCTGAAACATCTCCGAGAGCACTATAGTATCGCTATTCACGCCCAACAACATCTCCTCTATAGAGGCAAGGTTAGCCTCTATATTCTGCCACTCGATGGGGCGTTGCACTATGGTCACTCTATGTTTCATCAATCTATTTTGTTGCTATATAAAAGAGGTCAAAACACTCCTCACCAACAGGCACCAGAGCGTAGTCCTCCATAGTTATCGACTCCGTAAGGTCACGATTCTCGCTATGCAGACGACGACGGTTGCGTCTATTCATTATGTCGTAGGGAATCTTGAGTAGTGACGCTGGCAACCACCACTGCATCCTAAGAATATCGAAACGCATGATGCGATGTACCGACTTGCGGTTCTTCTCGTAGTAGGCCATAACACGATCGTTGCCCACAACACCCTTACACTCTACATTATCGAAATTGCGGAGCAACACGAACAACTCCTTGCTGGTGTACTCACGCACATGCCAAGGGTTACGCGTTAACGACATAGGGCGATTGGGGGTGGTCACAATAAACCTACCTCCTTTGCGTAGAACGCGGTGTATCTCTCGAACAAACTCTCTATCGTCGTTGATATGCTCTATCACCTGAAACGACACAACATAGTCGAACGACTCATCAGCAAAGGGGAGCGGTGGCACCGCGGCCTTAATAAACTCCACATTCGATGGTAGCTGCGTGGTTGCCTCCGAGGCAAACTTATCGAGGGTCACAAATCTTGTGCAGTGCGGTGCAATGATATCTATACCGTAGCCTGTGCCTGTACCAATCTCAAGTACATGGCCCGACACAATCTTAGCAGCCTCCACATATGCCAAGCGTGAACGCTGGTACACATAGTTATCAGATATCTCACGAGATACTCGCTCAGCAGTCTGCACGCCCATACTCCTACTACTTTATACGCTCAATACCATGCTCCACCTGACGCACCTTGCCCTGCTTGAGCAACATACCCAAGGCTCGCTTGAAGACCTTCTTGCTCATACCAGTGATGTACGCCACATCCTTAGGATCGCTATGATCGTTAACTGAAAGCACACCACCATGCTCCTCGAGTAGTGCCTCCAGACGAGTAACAGATGTCTCCACCTCGGCCAAGCCCTGCTGCTGAAGACTTACATCAATACGCATATCCTCGGTTATCTTTCGCACCCAACCACGACATCTGTCGCCAATATGTATTGGGCGGAAGAGCTGATTCTTATATATCATACCCCAATGACGGTTGTCAATAACCACACGATAGCCTATAGGTGTCTCAAAGGCCACCAATACATCTACCTCGTCGCCAACGGCAACTGTCAATGGATCATCGTTGTATATGAATGGCTTAATCTTGTTGGTAGCCACACAACGACCAGTACGGTCGTCGACATACATGTACACAACGGTCTTCTGACCTGCGATAACACCACCCTGCTGATTTCTGTTTGGCAAGAATAGATGCTTACCCGACAATCCCCAATCGAGGAATGCACCATGGATACTCTTGTCAACGACCTTCAAAGCAGCCACCTCACCCACCTTGATTAGTGGTATCTCGGTAGAGGCAACAAGTCGATCCTCCGAGTCGTGATACACAAAGACACTAACCTCATCACCCTCTTTCATATCGAGGCGTGTGAAGCGATTGGGAAGCAAAACCTCTGCACCCTCGCCATCAGTTAGGTAAAGTCCATAGTCAGATATTCGCGCTACTGTCAGCGTCTGTATTTCGCCTGTTTTCATCATTGATAATATTTAACTGCGTAAAGATACTATTTTTTTTTTACATTTTAATTGTTTTTATACCTTTGTGATATGAATCGCAAAGTTGAGAAACATATACAGGAGCAAGTAGCAGCATTGCCCAATAGCCCAGGTGTCTATCAATTCGTTGATAAACTGGGGAATATCATATATGTTGGCAAGGCTAAGTCACTCAAAAAAAGAGTGTCGTCATACTTTGTGAATAGCCGCAATCATAGCACTAAGGTGCGAATGATGCTACTTAAGGTCGTCGACATACAACACATTGTTGTTAACACCGAGCACGACGCCCTATTACTTGAGAATTCGCTGATCAAGAAGATACAACCGCGTTATAACATCCTACTCAAGGATGATAAGACATATCCATGGATAACCATTACTAAGGAGCCATTTCCGCGTGTAATGTCTACACGAATTATCAATCGTGATGGCTCGGAGTATTTCGGGCCATATGGTTCTATAACTCTTCTTCGTGAACTTCTCGACTTCATACACGATGTGGCTCCAATACGCATATGTCCACTACTCCTTACCGAAGCAAACATAAAGGCTGGCAAGTACCGTTCCTGTCTACAATATCACCTCGACAGGTGCAAAGGGCCATGCGTAGGCCTACAGAGTGCCGAGGAGTACAACGCCTATATAAACCATATACGATCAATCCTCAAGGGCGACCTACGCCCCTTGCGCAAGATGCTTACCACGGAGATGAACAAAGCATCTAAGGAGCTACGCTTTGAGGATGCTGATAAGATATATCGTAGGCTTAAGGCTCTGAATAAATACCAATCTATGTCGGTGATGGCCAGTTCAAAGATTATTGACTGCGATGTATTCACAGCCATCATCGACGATAACATAGCATTCTGTAACGCTCTGCGTGTGCGTCGTGGTGCTATTGTAGCACTACAGACAATACGCATGAGCATTAGCATCGACAACTCCGAAGAGGAGATACTATCTACAGCTATCCAGCACATTGTGGATATCACTGGAGAGGAGCTTGCCAAAGAGGTTATTGTACCCAAGCTACCAACAACAGCACCTCTCTTCGATAAGATTAAGTTCATAATACCCAAGATTGGAGAGAAGGCAAACTTGCTCAAATTCTCGTTCAAGAATGCTGAGCGCAGCCATAGAGAGCACCTCCTTGCAGCAGCTAAACGCAGCCCCGAGCGCGTAGCCAATCGTCTCATGGCCGACTTAAAGCAGGAGCTTGGTCTCAAACATGAGCCACGACATATGGAGTGCTTCGACAACTCTAACCTCCAGGGTACCAACCCTGTTGCGGCATGCGTAGTATTTCGTGATGGTAGGCCCTCACAGCATGAGTATCGCCACTACAACATCAAGAGTGTTGATGGACCCAACGACTATGCCTCAATGTACGAGGTTGTATATCGTCGCTACCACAGCCTATTGGAGACTCAATCGCCGCTTCCAGACCTTATTGTCATTGATGGAGGTAAGGGCCAACTGTCGAGTGCATGCCAAGCTCTTAAAGACCTTGACATATACGACTCTGTAGCTATCATTAGCCTTGCAGAGCGCCTTGAAGAGGTATACTTTCCCAACGACCCCTATCCCCATAACCTTAACCGCTTGGGTGATCCACTAAAGACATTATGCCATATCCGCGACGAGGCCCATCGCTTCGGCATAGAGTTCCATAGGCATAAGCGTAACATCGCACTAACGGACTCGGAGTTGACAATGATAATGGGCATAGGCGAGAAATCGCGCCAAAAGCTACTTGCAAGATTCAAGACAATTTCGGCAATCAAGCAAGCATCGTTCGATGAGCTAAGCGAAGTTGTTGGTCAATCTAAGGCTCTTGTAGTAAGGGACTATTTCGCTAAGTAACAACCAGTTGAGTAGACATACGACATTATAAGTGTAAATGAAATAAAAAAAATATTTAAAAAAAGTTGCAAAAAAGTTTGCAGGTTTAAAAATAATCACTACATTTGCACACCGTTTCAGAGAAATCTGATGCCCAGATGGCGGAATCGGTAGACGCGCTGGTCTCAAACACCAGTAGGTTCACCCCTGTGCCGGTTCGACCCCGGCTCTGGGTACGAAGAGAGAAACGAAAGTTTCTCTCTTTTTTTGTTTCGTATATGTGAAAATTACTCGCGCGAGTGCTGCGCACTTCGATCCACGGTCCTGGGTACGAAGAGAGAACGGGATCAGAGGTCGGGGGACAGTCGTAAAAGGGGTCAGGCGTAAACGAAAGTTTATCAAACACCATCTATCACCACATCTTTTCGGCTACCATTTGATTTGTGCAATTGTGTAAAATTGATTACCTTTGTCATATCTTTCAGATATAAACAAAATCAAAAAATGCAGTATACGCATAATATATTAACAATCAACAATTTAACTGGGGGGGGGATTTTGTAAAGTACGCTCTCAATAATTGTATATCATCATAGGGAAGCATTCGACCGCTGGCGGTTGAGTGTTTCCCTTTTGTTTTTTGCACCTAAACATTAATTAACTAATAAGATTTACTATTATGAAACAATTACTTTCATTAGCACTAATTGTGAGTTGCATATTCACATTTAGTAATTGTTCAGAAAATGAAGTAGACCAGATTACGCCCTATTTCAATTTCACAGAGGATACTAACACCTCTCCCGAATTTACTGCCAACGGTGGAACATCTAGTGTTTCGTTTGAGACATCCCATAATTGGACAGCGTCCTCTAATCAGAGTTGGATAACCCTATCCCGCGAATCAGGAACTCCGTCTAATGCAAATTTCACAATCACTGTTAGTGAAAATAAGTCTACATCACCGAGAGAAGGAGAGATAGAAGTTATATCAAACAATAAGTCACATACAATCTTTATTAGCCAGATGGGAAAGGTGGAAGAAGAGGAGGTAATTTTCACACTATCTCCATCCTCTTCTACAGTACCAGCTGAGGGCGGCGACATACCTCTTACATTAAAGTATGATGTAGATATAGATTATATACAATATGGCGTATATGACACAAATAATAATCCTATAGATTGGATTGAGTTGACTGCCACAAGAACTAATACATTAGAGTTGATATTCAGCGTGTCAAAGAATACATCGTCAAGTGAGCGAGTTGGTGTCATTGTATTGTTTGATTCAAAGAATGATAAAAAACAACAGGCAACTATTACTCAAAAGGGAGCGAAGGAAGAAGAAGAGGAGGTAATTTTCACACTATCTCCATCCTCTTCTACAGTGCCAGCTGAGGGCGGCAATATATCATTGACATTGAAATATGATGTAGATATAGATTGGATCCAATATCGTATATCTGATGAAAATAGTTATGCAATAGATTGGATTGAGTTAACTGCTACAAGAACAAATACGTTAGAGTTGATATTTAGCGTATCTGAAAACACATCACCAAATGAGCGAGTAGGTGTCATTGTATTGTATGATACGAAGAATGGTAAAAAACAACAGACAACTATTACCCAGGAGGGGACCAAAGAAAATAGTGTGATATATTACACCTCAATAGATGGAAATGTCGTGAATCCAAATTCAGAATCAGCATTTAATGCAAGTATTGTGTCAAATACATATAGTGATGGTATTGGCGCTATTCACTTTAACGGCAAGCTAACATCTATTGGAAATAAAGCTTTCAGCAACTGCAAAAGTCTTACAAGCATCACTATCCCTAACAGCGTAACTGAGATTGGGGGAAGCGCTTTCTATGGCTGTAAGAGTCTGACAAGCATCACTATTCCTGACGGCGTAACTGAGATTGGATATTTTGCATTCGATGGTTGCTCAAGCCTGCTATCAGTATTTTGCAAACCCATAACACCGCCAATTTTGGATGGAGAATATGTATTTGACGATATAGGCTCAGATTGCAGGATTTATGTACCTGAGAAGTCAGTACAACAGTATAAAACAACAGAAGGATGGAGCAAGTATGACATTGCGATTGTAAGTTTCGATTTTTCGACAACTACAATCATTAACTACACAACCTCTGATGGTCATATAGTCAATGCTCACCTGCCAATAATCAGCAATACATATAGCAATGGTATGGGTACTATTGAACTCTCTGGATCAATTATACCCTTTGCAGCTTTCTATAATTGCACAAGCCTTACAAGTGTAACTATTGGTGATAGCGTAACTACGATTGAAGTTTATGCATTCCTTAATTGCACAAGTCTTACAAGTGTAACTATTCCTGATAGCGGAACTACGATTGGTGAGGGAGCATTTAAAGATTGCTATAGCCTACAAGAGTTTAATGGAAAGTTTGCATCAGATGATGGTAGATGCTTAATCGTTAATGGAACACTAATCTCATTTGCCCCTGTAGGACTTACAGAATATACTATCCCAGATAGCGTAACAAGAATTGGATGGCGAGCATTCTCGAAGTGCCCTAACCTTACAAATGTAATTATCCCTGATAGCGTAACTACGATTGGAGATTGGGCATTCGATGGTTGCTCAAGCCTGCAATCAGTATTTTGCAAACCCATAACACCGCCAATTTTGGATGGAGAAGATGTATTTGACAATATAGACTCAGATTGCAAGTTTTATGTGCCAATGGAGTCTTTGGTTGCATATTGCACTGCTGAGTATTGGAGTGATTATGCCAGGACCTATATCGGCTACGACTTTTAATCAGCTAAAACTAACCACAAGGGGGTATCACTTTGGTGGTGCCCTCTAATAAAAACAATTCAACTATGATTACTACTAACATGATAATCCAGGCAATGGATTTATTATCTGGAAAGAGAAGATTATTTTGGTCTGAAGCTGATTTTCAATTTTCGTTAGCACAGGTTCTTCGATGTGTTGTTCCCAATGGAGCCCAAATATACTTAGAGCGACCAATAGCAAATATAATGGAAGCCATGCAGGAGGATAATAACTCCACTAATCGAAAGAAGTGTTATATCGACATTTGGATTCATCACGATGGTAAGGTATATCCTATTGAGTTGAAATATGCGACAAAGGAGTCTGAGGTAGAGGATTATGATAAACAAATAATACGCACAGTAGATCAGTTTGCTTATGATATCACCCGATTTGGCTATTTATATGATATCCATCGTATAGAGCAAATTAAAAATTTCATTACAAAGGCAGAAGGGTTGAAATTCGGTCGAGGCTTTGCTATAATTTTGACAAATGATCAGAACTATTACTACAAAAAACCTAATCATAATGTTTCAAAAACACTTGATGCAAAATTTAGACTGCATTGTGGTGCCACTCCTCCTAAAAAGGTTGAGTGGACTTATGAAAAGGAGGTCAGCCCAAAACATTGGACAAAAATACAACACCCATATTGTGATCCTTTTATGTTGCCAGATACATTAAACCTTGATTGGAGGCAATATGGCAAAGAGAAAGGTGTAAAATATTTGATAAATGAGATTTAGTTTAGCCCTACGGCACTATACAACATCGGCAGCCACTATTGAGGTGACTGCCGATGTTTGTTATGATATAAAGAAAGGGATTGTCCCGATAAAGGACAACCCCTAAGCAATTCACAACGAGCAATACTACTCGATGCCCACCCTATCGAAGATAAAGTCTACATTCTTGAGGTAGTACTCCAAGGTGAAGCATGAGTCAAGCTCCTCGCGAGAGAGCACCTCCATAACGGCGGGTGTCTCGGCCAAGAGCTCCTGGTAGTCGGCACGCTCGCTCATATCACGCACACGGCCATCAATCATCTCAAGGGCCTTAGCCTCTGAGATAGCACTCATATCGATGGCGTTACCCTCAGCATCGAAGAAGGGGATGTCGGAGAGGGAGTAGTTTACATCTCTTCGCCTGTCAGTTCTCGGAGTTTTGACATAAAGGCTTGGGTTGTCAAAGTATCGGCCTTTCCGTAATATGTCAAAGCCCAATCGCTCATTTCTTCTTCTACTTGATGCGCCACTATTATAGCCATCGTTAGCATTATCCTGACTTTGGACATCCCTAATCCGCTCAAGAGCTGAATCAATGCGCTCCTTAACTCTTCCACTCGTTCTGACATCGTTTAACTCCTTTATTACCTTTTTTACAATATCCTGACTTAACGCCTCATTCATGTAGACTGAAGCATAAGGTACAGGCTCTCCGTTTATATTGCGATAGTACGCATAGAAATAGTTATCTGTGTAAGCAATACCCTCACCATCCTCCTCGAATGGGCTATTATTTACTGCCGATACAAATTTAGCAAATTCTTCGGTATCCTCAATCCAAATACCACCAAAAGTTTCCTCGATGGTTACTTTATCTTCCGAGCGGTCTCTTTCTTGCTTATCCTCGAAATATTTTGCAAATGTACGAAGACCTTGTATAAACTCATCATCGTCTGCATTTTGTCTGTAATCGGAAAGGACATTCGCAAGCATTACAGAATCTTTTGGATACCTCTTAACGACCGCCTCTACTGCGGTGGCAATATCTTGTATGTTATCATAGTTTTTAAGAATAAATCCAACTTCTGTCCCCGCCAACGAGAACTTGGGCTGACCCTGCATAACACCCTCGCGCAAGAATATTTGGTCTTCACGAGCAACATCCTCGGTCTCGGAAAGCAAGGTTGCTCTACGCTCCTCGGGAGTCATATTGATACGAGCAGAGACATTGCGTGCTTCTACCTCTCCTGCAATCTTGCGATAGTAGTCATACGCCTCCTTTGCAGTTATATTCTCTTCACTTTGCAAAGAGCTTAGGTTACCACCACCCGCAAAGCCTTCGATGTTCTGAATTGCGTGCTGCACCTCGTGTAAGATATAAGGAGCAATCATATCTACTGGAGTCTTTTTTGCGTTTAGCCCCATCCTCGCAACTCACTTCGGGCTTATTGGTCAAAATTACTTGGCCGATTCCAAATTATAGGCATGCAATAGAATTTATGCACTTTTATCGACCATAGGTGATAGATTGTAAAACTTTATAGCCTCTATATAGTCAAACGGAAATATTTAAAACTAAAAATGCCATGTAATAGATAACTACGCTGTGTGAGCCCAGGGCTTGACACAGCCAAGGGAAGAGGTGAACAATTATTTAGTTACACAAAACACAAAGCAGATTAATTATTATGGAACAGATCAAAGGACGCTACTGCAAGGACTGCGTCGTATATTCAGATACTTTGGAGGATGATGCTCGTAGCATTATTTACTCATTCGTAAACCACCCTATGTTTGAGGGTAGTCAGATTAGAATCATGCCCGATGTGCATGCGGGTAAGGATATTGTTGTGGGCTTCACAGCGCCATTTAAGGATGCCGTAAACCCCGACCACATAGGTGGTGACATTGGTTGCACTGTAAGTACAACCATCACCAACATACCCGTTAACCCAGCGCTATATGCAGAACTTGAACGCCGAATACGCCAGGAGGTTAAGTTTGGCATGTCGTCTCAGGAGCGCACACGCTTCAAGAACACCGAACTATACGCCCACCTCAAGCAGCGTCTCAGCGAGGCTCGTCAGATGTGGAGCGACTATGTAGGAAACATAGATGTTTCGGAGCGTGGCGTGGACAAGTTACTCGATCGTGTAGAGATGGATGGCACGCGTTTCTTCCGTCAGGTTGGAACTGTGGGTAGTGGCAATCACTTTGTGGAGATTGGCGCAACACCAGACAACAACTTCGCCATCACAGTACACTGCGGTAGTCGTAATTTTGGACAGATGGTGTGGAAGTATTGGCACAAGATGTCACACAACCCCACTTTGAACCACCCTGCTGTGGGTTATCTCAATGGTGAGAATATGAAGGGATACATCACCGACATGGTCATCGCGCAGGCATATGCCGAGTTTAACCATATCATCATCCACCGCCTTATCAGCGAGGTATTTATGGAGGTATGTGGCAAGTATGACACTATGGAGCAGATTATCACCACGCATAACTATATTGACTTCAAGCAGCGCATGATGCGCAAAGGTGCAGTAGCATCTATTGCAGGTGAGAAACTTGTTATTCCGTTCAACATGCGCGACGGTCTTATCATCTGCACAGGTAAGTCTAATGCCGAGTGGAACTACTCAGCACCCCATGGTGCAGGACGCCTTATGTCGCGTTCAATGGCCAAGGAGCTTATTGACATTAACGAGTACACCGCATCTATGGAGGGTATATACTCAACCTCAGTACAGCGCGATACTATTGACGAGAGTCCTATGGCCTATAAGGATCCCAAGGAGATTTTGAGAGCTATTGAGGATACGGTAGATGTACTCTACTTCATTAAACCTGTAATTAACATGAAGAGCTGTAGCGCCGATATTGCCACAGACGAGGAGCAGGACTAAATATTGTAGAACAATAGAAGCGCATAATAAAACCAAGGGGTTGCCCAACGAAAGTTGGACAACCCCTTAACATTTACATATAGACCACTACTCGATGCCTACTCTATCGAAGATAAAGTCAACATTCTTGAGGTAGTACTCCAAAGTGAAGCATGAATCCAACTCCTCGCGTGTGAGCACCTCCATAACGGCTGGTGTCTCTGCCAAGAGTTCCTGATAGTCTGCTCTCTCACTCATAGCACGCATAGCCACAGGCTGAACAGTGTCGTATGCCTGCTCACGAGAGAAGCCCTTCTCAATAAGAGCGTTCATCACGCGCTGTGCGAAGATAACCTTACGGGTACGATAGATGTTCTCCATCATAACATCCTGGAATACTACGAGGTTCTCCAAGATACCACGGAAGCGGTTAAGCATATAGTCGAGCAACATGGTAGCATCAGGAAGGATGATACGCTCGGTAGCCGAGTGTGAGATATCGCGCTCATGCCACAAAGCGACATTCTCGTAGAATGTTGCCATGTAGCCACGCATAACACGCGCGCAACCACACATATTCTCCGAAGAGATTGGGTTACGCTTGTGAGGCATAGCGCTTGAGCCCTTCTGGCCCTTGCCAAACGACTCCTCCACCTCGTGCACCTCGGTACGCTGTAAGTTACGAATCTCCATAGCCATCTGCTCGATGCTCGATGCGATAACGGCAAGGGTTGCCATATAGTATGCATGGCGGTCACGCTGGATAACCTGAGTAGAGATATTTGCGCTCTCGATGCCAAGCTTCTCGCACACATAGTCCTGGATGAATGGAGGAATATTTGCAAAGTTACCCACAGCACCAGAGATCTTACCAACCTCCACGCCGCGTGAGGCTGTCACAAAGCGAGTAAGGTTACGCTTCATCTCCTCGTACCACAACGCCCACTTTAGGCCGAAGCATGTGATATCGGCATGGATACCGTGTGTACGACCAATACAAGGCGTTGCCTTGAACTCGATGGCACGCTTGCGCAACACCTCCAACATCTTCTCGATGTCGTCCATAAGGATGGCATTAGCCTGCTTGAGAAGGTAGCCGTTGGCAGTATCAACAACATCGGTGCTAGTGAGGCCATAGTGCACCCACTTACGCTCCTCGCCAAGGGTCTCGCTCACGGCACGTGTGAAGGCCACGATATCGTGGCGTGTCTGCTGCTCAATCTCGTAGATGCGGTTGATATCGAACGATGCGCTCTTCCACAACTTCTCGACATCCTCCTTAGGTACTACGCCAAGCTGACTCCACGCCTCTGAGGCCAAAATCTCAACACGCAAGTAGGCGTCGAACTTATTCTGCTCAGTCCACACCTTGCGCATAATCTCTCTGCTATATCTTTCAATCATAAGGCAGGTTAGTTTAGTTTATGTTTATTACTTGTTGTTCATTCTATTAATGAAGGCCTCCACTGTATTCTCCATCAAGCAAGTGATGGTCATAGGGCCCACGCCGCCAGGCACAGGAGTGATGGCCGATGCCACATGCTGAGCCTCCTCGTAGTCCACATCGCCACACAACTTACCATTGCGGCTATCGCGGTTGACACCCACATCGATGACCACAGCCCCAGGCTTGATCATATCGGCAGTCACAAAGCGCTCGCGACCGATGGCTACCACAAGGATGTCGGCACGGCGTGTAACCTCAGCAAGGTTCTTTGTGCGCGAGTGAGCAATAGTCACAGTAGCATTCTCGTCCATGAGTAACTTAGCCACAGGCTGACCAACGATATTGCTACGACCTATGACTACAGCCTCCTTACCTGCAATCTCAACACCGGCAAAGTGTAGGAGCTTGATGATACCCTTAGGGGTACATGGGAGCACACATGGCTGCTTAAGCCACAGTTTAGCTACATTCAGAGGGTGGAAGGCATCGACATCTTTCTCTGGCGAGATAGCCGCGATAACCTTATTCTCGTCGATATGCTTAGGCAATGGCAACTGGATGAGGATACCATCGACATCATCGTCGTTGTTAAGTTCCTCGACAAGTGCCAAGAGCTCCTCCTCGGTAATACTCTCCTCACGGCGCAATGTAGTATTGCGAATACCAACCTCAGTGGCAGCCTTAGCCTTGCCAGTGACATAAGAGACACTGCCTGGATCCTCACCAACGAGGATTACCACAAGGTTAGGAGTACGGCCATACTGCTGGCCGAGAGCCTCCACCTTTACCTTAAGTTCCTCTTTGAGAGACTTTGATAAATCTTTACCACTTATGTTCATAGAAATTGTTTTTAGTTAAAATTTAGCGAAACGCCTTAGCACCGATATCCGTACGGTGGAACAAATTGTCACACTCAATACGCTGCACATCGGCCTCGGCTTTCTGCTGTGCTTCACGGAGAGTCTTAGCCTCCGCAACCACAATCATCACACGACCACCAGCGGTGACAAGCTCACCATCCTTCATGGCAGTACCCATGTGATACACCTTTGACTCTACGCCCTCTACGCCACGAATAGCATAGCCCTTGTCGTAGCTTCCTGGATAGCCCTTAGATGCGAGAACTATGCCAAGAGTTGCGCCCTCCGACCACTCAGCTACAGGCTGCTCATTATTTGCTACAGCCATGAAGATGTCAATAGCGTCGCTCTTCAAGCGTGGCAATACCACCTCGGTCTCGGGATCACCAAAACGAGCGTTAAACTCAATAACCTTGATGCCGTTAGGTGTCTTCATCAAGCCACCATACAACACACCTGTGAATGGTGTGCCCTCCTCTACCATGGCATCGGCCACACGCTGCATAATCTTCTCCATTGCGTAGGCGTGGTCCTCTGCAGTGATAAATGGCAACTCGGTATACGCACCCATACCACCGGTATTTGGGCCCTCGTCGTTGTCATAAGCACGCTTATGATCCTGAGCCACCGGCATAGGACAAATCTTGTTACCCGCAACGAAGCACATCAACGAGAACTCCTCACCTGTGAGGAACTCCTCGATAACTACCCTACCCTCACCAAACTTGGTATCAAGAAGCATATCCTTAAGCGTCTCCTCAGCCTCCTCCATGGTTGTCGCAATCACCACACCTTTACCAGCAGCAAGACCGTCGTACTTAAGTACTGTTGGCAAAGTGCCCTTACGAACATAGGCAATAGCCTCATCGTAATTGGTGAATGTCTCATATGCTGCAGTGGGCACATCATACTTCACCATAAGGCGCTTTGCAAAATCCTTGCTTGCCTCAATCTCAGCAGCCGCCTTTGTAGGGCCAAAAATCTTGAGGCCCGCCTCACGGAAGCGGTCGACAACACCTACAGCCAATGCAGCCTCAGGGCCAACGACCGTAAGGTCAATCTTATGTTCAAGGGCAAAGTTCAAAAGACCCTCGACATCGGTATCCTTGATAGCCACACACTCGGCGAGTTGTGCTATACCAGCATTGCCTGGTGCAGCATATATTTTTGAGGCTTTGGGTGAGCGTGAGATAGCCTCGACAATGGCGTGCTCACGACCACCCGAACCAATAACTAATACATTCATAAATTATATATATATTTTAATTTCACGCTCATTAGCGAGAGTATTTGTGTCACAAGCAGTTAGACACAACGCTCAGTAATACTGTCTGCGATGGGCTGCACTAAGGCGTACTACCCATTACAGACATATTTTGTTAGCGCAGTAGATAGCTGCTTGTCACAACAAATTAATGTTTGAAGTGACGCATGCCTGTAACAAGCATTGTCATACCAAACTCATTGGCCTTCTTCACAGAGTCCTCGTCACGCACACTACCACCTGGCTGAACAAGGGCTGTTACGCCATACTTCTCAGCAAGAGTCACGGTGTCATCGAATGGGAAGAAGCCGTCCGATGCGAGTACAAGGCCCTCGGTGAAGCCAGCAGCCTCAGCCTGCTTGAGAGCTATCTCTGCCGAACCTACTCGGTTCATCTGACCAGCACCAACACCCACGGTATGACCATCCTTAACCACGACGATAGCATTAGACTTAACATGCTTAACGATACGCCAGCCGAAGTTCATATCCTCAATCTCGGCAGCTGATGGCTTACGCTCGGTAACACACATGTCGGCAACCACCTCCTTAGTCTCAGTATCGAGCTTCTGTACGAGAAGACCACCATTTACTGTGACATACTGAGTCTGCTCCAAATCTGAAGATGACATATCCACCTGCAAGAGACGCAAGTTCTTCTTAGTGCAGAGAATCTCAAGAGCCTCATCCGAGAATGATGGTGCCATGATAATCTCCAAGAAGATTGGCTTCATAAGCTCTGCAACCTCCTTAGTAATCTCGCGGTTTACAGCAACAATACCACCAAAGATACTTACCTTATCAGCCTCATATGCCTTCTCCCATGCCTCCTTAATATCCTTGCCAATAGCAGCGCCACATGGGTTCATATGCTTGAGACCCACTGCGAAAGGCTCACTGAACTCACGCACAATGTTAAGTGCAGCATTAGCATCCTGGATATTGTTATACGACATCTCCTTGCCGTTGAGCTGCTTTGCAGTAGCAAGCGAGAAAGGCACTACATCTGCCGATGCGTAGAACTTAGCCGACTGGTGAGGGTTCTCGCCATAACGCAAGGTCTGCACAAGGTCGAACGATGCGAAGAGCTTCTCGTTAAGCTCGGCCTGCTTACGCATATATGTGGCGATACACATATCGTACTCTGCTGTGTGAGTATAAGCCTTAGCCGAAAGCTCAAGGCGTGTTGCTACTGTAGTGTTACCACCCTGCTCAATCTCAGCGATGATACGAGCATAGTCCGTAGGGTCACACACGACGGTAACATCGCGGTAGTTCTTAGCTGCCGAACGCAACATAGATGGGCCACCGATGTCGATATTCTCAATGGCATCCACCATCTTAACATCTGGTTTTGCGATAGTCTGACGGAATGGATAGAGGTTAACGCACACCATATCAATAAACTCGATGGCGTTATCCTTCAAAGCCTTGAGGTGGTTCTCATCGTCACGACGAGCCAACAGACCACCATGCACCTTGGGGTGAAGGGTCTTTACACGACCGTCACAAATCTCGGGGAAGCCAGTAACATCACTGATACCAATAGTCTCAACTCCGCTATCCTCCAATAACTTCTGAGTACCTCCCGTAGCGATAATCTCCCAGCCCAAACGGCGAAGATCGCGACAGAAGTCTACAACACCAGCCTTATCGCTAACACTAACTAATGCTCTCATATCTAAAATTTCTTATTTATCAGTTTATTAATAGTCTTAACATAGAGCTTATGCTCGATGTTATGTATTAGGTTTGTAAGCTCCTCTATGTCGTTGCCCTCGTAGACGACACCTGCTTGGTCGATGATACGACCACCATCCAAAGTCTCGTCAACAAAATGTGTGGTAACACCAAAGAGCTTAACACCATAGTCCACAGCGTCCTGGATGGCATGAGCACCCTTGAACGATGGCAACAACGATGGATGTATGTTAACAATACGCTGCTCATAGCGTGCAAGAAGTACCTTGCCCACAATGCGCATATAGCCCGCAAGACAGATGTAGTCTACGCCACGCTCATCGAGCATGGTAGCCAACATTGTCTCATACACCTCGCGTGACTCGTAGTCCTTGGGGTTGAAAGCAAAGCTCTCTGTACCGAAACGCTTTGCTCGCTCCAACACCTTAGCGCCAGGCTTATCGCACACCAAGAGTACAACCTCGGCATCAATGCGGCCATCACGACAAGCCTCCACGATAGCCTCATAGTTGCTACCGCTACCACTTGCGAATACTGCTAATCTTGTCTTTCTCATAATCACTATAGTATTGTTACGCCCTCACCCTCGATAACACGACCGATAACCGAAGCACGCTCACCGCACTCGGCAAGGATAGAGATAGCCTTCTCAGCATCAGCCTCAGGCATAGCGATAACCATACCGATACCCATGTTGAAGATGTTGAACATCTCGCGGTGGCCAACCTTACCATACTTCTCCAAGAGGCGGAATACAGGAAGAATCTCCCATGAGCCCTCCTTAACCTCTACACCCTGACCCTCCTTGAGCATACGAGGAATGTTCTCGTCGAAGCCACCACCAGTGATATGGCTAATGCCATGAACATCACACTCAGCGATAACCTTCAATACCTGCTTAACATAGATGCGTGTAGGTGTGAGAAGTACCTCACCAAGCTTGCGGCCCTCGATCTCAGGATATGTCTCGTCGAGCTTGAGGTTATTATCGCTAACAACCTTACGCACAAGGCTAAAGCCATTAGAGTGAACACCGCTTGAAGCGATACCTACCAAGACATCACCAACCTTAACACGCTCACCAGCGTCGATGAGCTTAGAGCGCTCAACAACACCCACTGTGAAGCCCGCGATGTCATACTCACCATCCTGATACATACCTGGCATCTCAGCAGTCTCGCCACCTACGAGAGCACAACCAGCCTGGCGACAACCCTCTGCGACACCAGCAACGATAGCCTCTACCTTAGCAGGCTCGTTATGACCTACTGCCACATAGTCCAAGAATACCAAAGGCTCAGCACCCTGTGCCAAGACATCGTTTACGCACATAGCAACAGCGTCGATACCGATAGTATCGTGCTTATCCATCTCAAAAGCCAACTTGAGCTTTGTACCTACGCCATCGGTACCGCTAACCAATACAGGCTCCTTGATATTGAGCGCTGCAAGGTCGAACATACCACCAAAAGCACCGATATTACCCATAGAGCCTACGCGCTTGGTAGATGATACATGTGACTTAATGCGTCGAACGACTTCGTAACCTGCCTCAAGATTTACACCGGCAGCTTCGTAACTTTTTGCCATACCTATATATATTATTATTATTTATTACAACTTATTTTTGTAGAGCGATGTTGGGTAGCAACCATTGAAGCACGCCATACACAACTCCGAACGATTACCCGACTTGAGCAACGACTCCTCGGATAGGAACTCCAACGAGTCGGCCTCAATAGCCTTGCAAGCCTCCTCCTTGGTCATGCGAGCACACAACAACTCCTGGCGTGTCGACATGTCGATGCCATAGAAGCATGGGTTGGTGATTGCAGGACTTGCGATACGCACATGCACCTCCTTGGCACCCGCCTCCTTCAATAGGCGCACGATGCGAAGCGATGTTGTACCACGCACAATAGAGTCATCAATCAATATCACCGACTTATCCTTGACGAGTGAGCGCACAGCCGAAAGCTTCATGCGTACACCCTTCTCGCGCATCTCCTGCGAAGGCTGGATAAAGGTGCGGGCAATATATTTATTCTTAATAAGGCCCATCTCATATGGGATGCCACTCGCCTCAGAGTAACCTATAGCGGCGCTGATGCTCGAATCGGGGACACCAATAACAACATCGGCCTTTGTAGGACACTGCTCATAGAGGTAGCGACCCGATAGCTTACGGAAGGAGTGTACATTGCAGCCCTCGATATCCGAGTCGGGACGAGCAAAGTAGATGTACTCCATAGCACACATCAGGTGTCGCTGGTAGCGCGAATAGTAGTTCGAGCGTATGCCATGGTGGTCAATAGTAACAATCTCACCTGGCTCGATATCACGAATATACTCAGCACCCACAATATCCAAGGCGCATGTCTCCGAGCTGACAACATAGCCATCACCCAACTTACCTATAGAGAGTGGACGCAAACCATGCTTATCACGACAAGCATAGATACGGCTCTTGGTCATAATAAGGAAGGCGAAGGCACCCTCAATCATATTGAGCGCCTCGATGATATTGTCGATACGCTTATCCTCGCGATTATCCTTCTTGACAAGGTGGGCAAGAAGCTCGCTATCCGATGATGAGTGAAAGAGACTACCACGAATCTCGAGGTACTCAGACAACTCTCGTGAGTTCACCAAGTTACCATTATGTGCCAAGGCGAAGTCTCCTGTATGGTGGTGGAACGAGAATGGCTGAACATTGTTCGCACCACCGCCACCTGTTGTAGCGTAGCGCACATGGCCGATAGCAATACGACCACTCAGCTTCGAGAGTTTCTGCTGGTTGAAGACCTCGGTAACAAGGCCCTCACCCTTGACGGTATTCAGTTTGTCGCCATCGAATGCCGAGATACCACAAGCCTCTTGACCACGGTGCTGCAGGGCGTGCAGACCATAGTAGGCCAAGTTGGGGGCATCGTTAACACCGAAGATACCAAACACACCGCACTCCTCGTGCAGGTCATCGCCATATATATCTAATGAATCTTTAAGCATACCTATATTTATTTAAGTGCGTTGTGTAGACGGTTAGCAACCTCCTCGTAGGCCTCACGAACATGACCAAGGTCACGACGGAAGCGATCCTTATCCATACGCTCGCCAGAGGTCTTATCCCATAGACGACAAGTGTCTGGCGATAGTTCGTCGGCAAGTACCAACGAACCATCAGCAGCACGACCAAACTCAATCTTGAAATCTACAACTGTGATATTCGCCTTGTCATACAACTCAACAAGAGCCTTGTTTATTGCTGCCGACATCTCATACATCTCCTGAAGCTCCTCGTAGCTCAACAGACCCAAAGCCACAGCATGGTGGTCGTTGATAAGAGGATCACCAAGATCGCTACGACGCAAGCATAAGTCAAAAATGGTGTTCTCTGGGACGATACCCTCATCTATACCGAAGCGCTTAGCCATAGAACCAGCAACCACATTGCGCACGATAACCTCCACGGGTATATGCGCAACGACACGGCATAGCTGGCCATCATCACCAACACGCTCAATAAAGTGCGTGTTGATGTTGTGGTCGTTTAGATACTCAAGCACCATAGATGATATGTCGCATGTAAGGCGTCCCTTGTGCTCGATGGTAGCTCGCTTAATATTATAGAAAGCCGTAGTATCGTCCTTGAAATGTACGATGACATGCTCCGAGCTATCGGTCTTAAATATCTGCTTACTCTTACCCTCGTAGAGTAGTTCCAACTGATTCATACTCGTTATCGATTAAGGAAGTAGTTAACAGCGTTAGAGAAGATATCCTGAACCTTCTCGCCGTGAATATTCTTCATCAAGTCACGCTCATAACGCTCGGTGTGACCCATCTTACCGAGAATCTGACCCGATGGGTCGATGATGCCCTCGATAGCGAAGCTCGAACCGTTAGGGTTGTATGGTGAATCGGTTGTTGGACGATTCTCTGCATCCACATACTGGAATGCCACCTGACCATTGCGGAACAACTCCTCAGCCATAACATCGCTCACCACGAACTTACCCTCACCGTGGCTCACAGCGATAGAGTGGATATCACCCACCTCGAATGACTTCAACCAAGGTGATGCTGTTGTACCCACGCGTGTCGATACAATCTGCGAGATATGACGGTTGATATCGTTGCGGAAGAGTGTTGGCGACTCCTTAGTAACCATACCGAGACGGCCATAAGGCAACAAGCCCGACTTAACCAATGCCTGGAAACCGTTGCAGATACCAAGCATCAAGCCACCTCTATCCAACAATGCGTGGATAGCATCGGCAACATCCTTATTATTGAGAACATTGGCGATAAACTTACCGCTACCATCTGGCTCGTCACCTGCTGAGAAGCCACCACTGAGCGCCATGATATGACACTTAGCAATATTCTCGGTCATCTCCTTAATAGACTCCAATACATCGGCACCAGTAAGGTTCTTGAATACCGAGATTACAACCTCGGCACCAGCACGCTTGAAGGCACGAGCAGTGTCGTAGTCACAGTTGGTACCTGGGAACACAGGGAGATATACTCTAACCTTATCGACCTTCTCACCCTCGTACTGCTTAACGAAGCCCTTGCCATCACTTACGCGTGTAGGCTCGCCGCTCTTACCCTTGTCGGCATATACCTGAGCATACTTCTCGGTATTAGCCTCCACAAGCTCCTCGATAGGAAGACGAGTGCCATTCACGAAGATAGCCTCCTCATCGGATGTAGTACCAATAAGTTCTGCAGATGGGTGGTTGAGTGTACGACGGCTCTCAACAACGATTGAACCGTAAGAGTAGTTGTACAACATCTCTTCGTCGCACTCAAGCGCAGCACCTACGCGGTTACCAAACGACATCTTGGCAACAGCCTCGGCAACGCCACCAAAGCCTACCGCCCAAGCCGAAAGGATATCACCCTCGGCAATCTTATCCGACACGAAGTTGAAGTTAGACTTCAAGCACTCGGTAGAAGGCATAAAGTTAGTCTCAGGAGTGTGGCGTATTACATATATATTATTACCTGCGCTCTTGAACTCAGGGCTAATCACATCGCGAGCATCCACAGTAGTGATACCAAATGCCATAAGCATTGGTGGCACATTGATATCGCGGAATGTACCACTCATAGAGTCCTTACCACCGATAGATGGAAGACCCAACTCAACCTGCATCTTCAAAGCACCAAGTAGAGCAGACATAGGCTTACCCCATGACTTATCGTCGGTCATACGCTCGAAGTACTCCTGGTATGAGAAGCGCATCTTGTCGTAGCGAGCACCCGCAGCAACAACCTTGGCACAAGCATCCACTACCGCATAAGCTGCGCCATGATATGGGCTCCACTTAGCGATGAATGGGTTGTAGCCATAGGCCATAATACTTGCCGTGTTGGTGAAGCCGCCACCTACGGGCAACTTCTGTACCGACACCTGAGTCTCGGTCTGCTGTGTCTTACCACCATAAGGCATCAAGACGGTTGAAGCACCAATGGTAGAGTCGAACATCTCAATAAGACCCTTCTGCGATACAACATTGTCGTCCGAGAGGTTGGTCTTCATACGCTTGGTAGTGGTAGCACCCTCCACCTTGCGCTCAAATGGGTTACGGTTCTCAACCTCGCCAAGGCGCACCTTAGTGTAGTGCTTAGCACCTGCCGAGTCGATGAAGTCGCGCGACAGGTCAACAACAACCTTATCGCCCCAGTACATGCGCATACGGCGTGTATCTGTAACATCGGCAACATATGTCACTTCCACATTCTCCTCGTGGCATAGAGCCATGAACTGCTCCATATCCTTGCGCTCGATGACAACAGACATACGCTCCTGTGACTCCGAGATAGCAAGCTCCGAGAAGTTCAAACCATTATACTTAGTAGGCACACGGTCGAGATAGATATCCAAGCCGTCGGTAAGCTCACCGATAGCAACACTGACACCTCCAGCACCAAAGTCATTAGACTTCTTAATAAGGCGAGTAACATCGCCACGACGGAACAAACGAGCCAACTTACGCTCCTCGGGAGCATTACCCTTCTGTACCTCTGAGCTACACTCCTCCAACGATGTTAGAGTGTGCTCCTTTGATGAACCTGTAGCACCACCTACGCCATCACGACCTGTGCGGCCACCGAGCAACAATACTACATCGCCAGGTGCGGGACTCTCACGACGCACATTGTCAGCCTTCACAGCACCAACAACAGCACCTACCTCCAAACGCTTAGCCACATAATCGGGGTGGTATACCTCGCGAACATGTGTTGTAGCAAGACCTATCTGGTTACCATAGCTTGAGTAGCCTGCAGCAGCCTTTGTTGAGATGATACGCTGTGGCAGCTTACCCTCCATGGTCTGGTCTACAGGCTTGTAGATATCACCTGCACCAGTAACACGCATAGCCTGGTACACATAGCTACGGCCTGACAATGGATCACGGATAGCGCCACCAAGACATGTTGATGCGCCACCGAATGGCTCAATCTCTGTTGGGTGGTGGTGGGTCTCATTCTTGAACTGCAACAACCACTTCTCCATAACGCCATCAACATCTACATTCACAAAGATAGAACAAGCGTTATTCTCCTCGCTCTGCTCCATATCATCGAGCTTACCCTGCTTCTTGAGGTAGCGAGCACCAATTGTTGCAAGCTCCATAAGGCAGAGGCTCTTCTGCTCACGACCAAGCTCCGAGCGAATCTTACGCATGAGGACAAGGGCATCCTCGAACTCCTCCTTCATGAACGACTCATCAAGGGTTATCTCCTCAATCTCGGTAGTGAAGGTTGTGTGACGACAGTGGTCACTCCAGTAGGTATCCAAAATGCGAAGTTCAGTCTCAATAGGGTCACGACCCTCAGTGCGGAAGTATGTAACAACCTCACGCAAGTCATCAGCATTCATGGCCAAGCCATTTGCCTTGCAGTATGGAGCAAGATCCTCCTCCTGCATATTGCGGAAGCCCTCCAAGACTGCCACAGGCTTAACCTCAGCGCTCTCAGCATCCGAGAGAACATCGAGATTCTTCTTGCGAGACTCTACTGCATTGATAAGATACTTCTCGATGCGTGCCATAGCAGCCTCGTCGACACTCTTGTCGAAGATATAGAGACGCGATGACTTAATCTTAACCTCGGCATTAGGCTCAATGAGGTGTACGCAGTCTACGGCTGATGCAGCACGCTGGTCGAACTGACCAGGGAGGAACTCCACTGCGAGTGATGGCATACCCTCAGTATCGCACTCATCGGTAACAAGGTCGGTAACAACCTCGCCAAAGACGCTGTAGCGGCTCTTCTCGACAAGCTCATCTGAGAAACCAAAGAGGTCATAAACATTGATAAAGCGTAGCTGCTCTATCTGCAAGCCAAGGTTTGTATTTAGCTCCCTGCGCAGGGTATCGGCCTCGACCTGAAAGCGTGAATATTTTTCAACAAATATGCGACGATTCTTCATAATTGTCTGTTTGTCGTTAGGGGTTAATGGGTAAACTACAACTCTGCCTCGAGCACCTTAGCGGTCTGTGCCTTGCGGAAGGCAATCAAACGCTCCTCCAAAGCCTTGTCGGTAAGGGCGAAGATTGAGGCTGCGATGAGAGCTGCATTCTTAGCGCCGTTTATTGCGGTAGTAGACACTGGAATACCGCCAGGCATCTGCACGATAGAGAGCAATGAATCGAGACCACCGAGTGCCGATGTCTTGATAGGCACGCCGATAACAGGAACGGTAGTCAACGCCGCTGTGACACCTGCCACATGAGCCGCGCCACCTGCGCCAGCAATGATAGCACCAATGCCACGCTCGCGAGCTGCCTCGGCATACTCAACCATAAGATGTGGGGTGCGGTGAGCCGAAATAACACGCTTCTCGTACTCGATGCCCAACTCCTCCAAAGTCTCGACTGCGGCCTTCATAACATCCCAGTCGCTGGTAGAACCCATGATAACTGCTACTTTCATAATCTTGAAATATTTTTGTTGTTAACTTAATTTTTAAAAAACAAACAACCGCCAACACATTATATGTCAGCGGTTTATAATCTACACTCGTCTACACACTGGGCGCTCAACGGCCGTAGCATAGACACACAACACCTCAGATAGCGCTTGCATGCCGTGGTCAGGCATTGCATCATAAGCAATATTCCAACTGCATAATGCTGTTTTGCGACTCATCTGATTACTGGGTTGTAGAGATATATTATTCATGCAACAAAGATAGCGATAATTTCTTAAATAAGAAATAGCCCACAACCCTTTTATCAACTTTTTTTTCACATTTTTCAAAAAGCATCAGCGCCCGCGCGTGAAACACCAGGAACCATCTACACACATCCCCGAAGCACAACTGCTGTGAATTAAAGTTTTAGCTAAGACTATCCCTACTTAGTTTAAGAAAAACATCTCCCAGCAGAGCTTTACAAAAAATATCGACAAGACAACAACAATTAGTATTTTCACAAACCCCGCACCTTTTTTAGTAAAATATCTTGCGCCAATAAAATTACCCGCAATGGCAAAAACTGAAGCAACAATAGCGAGCGGAAACAACACCTTACCATGCACGAGATAGACAATCAAAGAGGCAAGATTTGTGGAGAGATTTATCACCTTAGTAGAGCCCACAGCCTCTTCCAAACGGACGTGCGCAATACCAACTAACATCAACATCAAAAAGGTTCCTGTACCAGGACCATAGAAGCCATCGTACACACCCATAAAAAGAGCTAAAAAAGCAATAATAACCTCTGTTTTCAAGCTAGAATATGGACAACGATACCTACTCAATGTTCTCTTATTCAACACAAATACTGCTGTAATTGGAAGAACTAATAACATTATAATTTTGAACACATCACTCTCCACCGACAGGGCCAAGCGAGCACCTATCCACGAGCCAATCAAAGCTACAACAATAGCGGACACGAGCACTCGCCAACGGATAAAACCACATCGCGAATAGCGCATTGCAGCCACGAATGTACCACAACTTGCACTAAACTTATTCGTACCAATAGCATCAATCGGATTGAGTCCAACAATCATATATGCCGGCAGAGATATAAGTCCTCCGCCACCAGCAACAGCATCAACAAATCCCGCTAAAAACACTAACGGGCATACCACCAAATAGTCCAACATTTTGCAAAATTTGCGCAAAGATAGATATTATTTTTTGAACCTTTTACAATTTATTAAAAAATATTAATAAATAGGTATCACAAAATCTTTAAAAGAAATTTAAAGTATATAGACTTTCATGAGCGCAAACACAACAATAATTAATAAAAAATCTAGGCCAAAACTCTTGCGAGATTTGCAAAAAGTTCCTATCTTTGCGCAAATTTATAATGACTATGAGACGAGCGGCTGAAAATATGGTGTTTTGCAATCTTCGAAGCAAGAAGGCATCGTGTTTTTGTTCCGGTCTATTTTCACTTGGTATTACTGTTTTTAATTGATATTAGCGGCTCTTTGGGCCGCTTGTTTTTTATAGTATGGGCAACACAAGAACAATCATCAAAAATGGCTCGGTCGTAGGAGCTGGTATAGAGGATATAGCCATCATCGATGGCCGCATTGTTGAGCGCGCAGAACACATTGAGGCATTGGCCGATGACATCATCATAGATGCCTCGGGACTCATGGTAGCGCCCGCCTTTGTCGATGTTCATGTACACCTTCGTGAGCCAGGCTACGGCTACAAGGAGCGCATAGCAACAGGTACTATGGCAGCAGCTCGAGGTGGCTACACAACTGTATGTTCAATGCCCAATCTCAACCCAGTTCCCGACACCGTAGAGAACCTCAAGGCACAGCAGGATATCATCGATTGTGACGCCAAAATTGAGGTACTACCCTACGCCGCAATTACCATAGGCCGCAAGGGTGAGGAGCTCGTAGATATGGCTACACTCGTAGGTAAGGTATGTGCCTTCTCGGACGATGGTAGCGGTGTTCAGGTAGATGGCATGATGGAGCGCGCCATGACCGAGGCCGTAAAACACGACCAGCTCATTGCAGCGCACTGTGAGGTGGAGGAGCTGCTCAAGGGTGGCTACATCCACGATGGCGAGTATGCCCGCGCCAATGGGCACAAGGGTATTTGCTCCGAGAGCGAGTGGGAGCAGGTAAAGCGCGACATAGAGATTGCCGAGAGAGTTGGTGCTCGCTACCATGTATGCCACATATCGACTAAAGAGACTGTAGAGCTTGTACGCCAGGCCAAGGCTCGCGGTGTACAGGTTACATGCGAGACAGGTCCTCACTACCTAATATTTACAGACATGGATCTACAGGAGGATGCTCGCTGGAAGATGAATCCACCTATCCGCTCAGCTGAGGATCGTGCAGCACTCATTAATGGCATTAAGGATGGCACCATTGATATGATTGCTACCGACCATGCTCCTCATAGCATCGAGGAGAAGTCGCGAGGTTTGAAGGATAGCGCAATGGGCATCGTAGGTCTTGAGACTGCCTTTGCCGCACTCAACACCCACCTCGTTCGCAAGGGTGTGATTACCATGGAGCGCCTTATTGAGCTTATGAGTATCAACCCACGCAAGGTCTTCCGTATTGAGGGTGGCCTAAACATCGGGGATCGCGCAGATGTGGTGCTTATCGACCCACACAAAGAGTGGCGAGTAGATAGCCAGAACTTCTACTCTATGGGCAAGATTACCATGTTTGATGGCCGCGAGATGGTTGGCGATGTGGTGATGACCCTCCACCGAGGCAATATTGTTTACGACAACAAGACAAAATAATATAAAATAAATTACACGAAGCAAATGAAATCTTTTACCAAGAAACTTGTACTTGAAAATGGCAAGGAGTTTCCGGGCTATGGCTTCGGCTCTAAGCGTACAACGGTATGCGAGATTGTCTTTAACACCTCAATGGTAGGCTACCAGGAGATTGTTTCAGACCCTACCTATACCGACCAGATTGTAGTTATGACCTACCCTCTTATGGGTAACTATGGTTTCATGGATGAGGACTACGAGAGTAAGTTCCCATCAATGGGTGGTATGGTCGTACGCGAGTGCTGCGATGCCCCAAGCAACTTCCGCTACACAAAGACTATGAACGAGACCTTCGAGGAGCTCGATATCCCAGCAATCAGCGGTGTTGACACTCGAATGATTACTCGCATTATCCGCAACGAGGGTACACAGAAGGCGGCAATCGTCGACTTCGACATGCCACACGAGGAGGCTATGGAGCTTATTCGTCGCACGGAGCTTCGTAGCAATATGCTTGAGCGCATAAGCTGCAAGAAGCGTTGGTTCTCGCGCACTCCTAACCACAAGTGGGATGTGGTGGCTATCGACTGCGGTATTAAGTACAGCTTCATTCGTCAGCTCAACGCTAAGGGTTGCAATGTAACTATCGTACCTTACAACTCTACACCCGAGGAGATTATGGCCTTCAACCCCGATGGCATCTTCCTATCAAACGGTCCAGGTAATCCTGCCGACGCAGCTGTGGTATGCGACACCATCCAGGCATTGCGCGGCAAGTTGCCTATCTTTGGTGTTGACCTCGGCCACCAGCTTGTAGCTATGAGCTATGGTGCCAAGATGAGCAAGATGAAGTTCGGTCACCGTGGTGCTAACCATCCTGTTAAGTATCTTGAGAATGGCAAGATTGAAATTGTGGCGCAGAACCATGGCTTTGTGGTTGACGAGACAACCCTTGAGGGCACACCTCTCACAATCACCCACCGCAACCTCTTGGACAACACCATCGCTGGTATCGAGGCTCCTGTAGATAAGGTGTTCTCAGTACAGTATCAGCCCGACTGCACCCCCGAGGCAAGCAGCACATATCTTTTCGATAAATTCATTAAAATGATGGAGGACCAGAAAAATGCCTAAAAGAACAGATATCAAAAAAGTAATGGTTATCGGCTCAGGACCTATTGTCATCGGTCAGGCCGCAGAGTTCGACTATGCCGGCACACAGGCATGTCTTGCACTCAAGGAGGAGGGTTATCAGGTCATCCTCGTTAACTCAAACCCTGCAACCATCATGACAGATACCCATATTGCCGATAAGGTATATATGGAGCCTTTGACCTTGGAGTATGTAGCCAAGATTATCCGCTACGAGCGTCCCGACGCTATCGTGCCAGGCCTTGGTGGTCAGACAGGTTTGAACCTCGCAGTACAGCAGGCCAAGAAGGGTATCTTGGAGGAGTGTGGTGTCGAGATTCTTGGTCCTTCGTTCACCTCTATCGAGGAGGCTGAGGACCGCGAGTTGTTCAAGGACCTATGCGTACGCATTGGTGAGCCAGTCATCCCATCACGCATCACCAACTCTATTGAGGAGGGTGTTAAGGCTGCCGAGGAGATTGGCTACCCTGTAGTGTTGCGTCCAGCCTTTACCCTCGGTGGTACAGGTGGTGGTTTTGCCGACAACGAGGAGGAGCTTCGCGATGTTATGCGTAACGCCTTGGCTCTTTCGCCTATCCACCAGGTATTGGTAGAGAAGAGCATCAAGGGCTACAAGGAGATTGAGTTCGAGGTGATGCGCGATAAGAACGATACGGCTATTGCCATCTGTTCTATGGAGAATGTTGACCCCGTAGGTATCCACACTGGTGACTCTATCGTGGTTGCTCCAAGCCAGACCCTTGCAGCTAAGGAGTACAACATGCTCCGCTCAAGTGCCTTGAAGCTTATACGCGCACTTAAGATTGAGGGTGGTTGCAATGTTCAGTTTGCTCTCGACCCACTATCATTCAAATACTTCATCATCGAGGTTAATCCCCGCGTGAGCCGCTCTTCAGCGCTTGCATCAAAGGCGAGTGGCTACCCCATCGCTCGTGTTACAGCAAAGGTCGCTATCGGTATGACCCTCGACGAGATTCAGATTGCTAACACCCCCGCAAGCTTCGAGCCTACACTCGACTACATCGTGACTAAGGTGGCACGCTTCCCCTTCGAT
>JAZLBJ010000004.1:0-25433 GCA_045613645.1 Alistipes sp.
TCTGCCGAGAGTTTCAACGCTAAAGTAAAGGCGTTCAGAAATCAATTCCGTGGTGTCAAGGATATACCATTCTTTGTATACAGACTCAAAACTATTTTTGCGTAATTATTTTTGATCCCCACCGGAAATTTACAGTGATCCGCTTTTTGCTATTGTGATAATGGAGGGTGCTTGCACATGACGATTATCATAATAGCAAAGCAGACGACATGTTGTCGTCAGCTCTACATTGTACTCATGCCATGGTTTCTTTACAACCTGATTTAAAACAACAAAGCCACTCGATTGAGTGGCTTGTAAATTAGTGGGAGCAAAGGGATTCGAACCCCTGACCCTCTGCTTGTAAGGCAGATGCTCTGAACCAGCTGAGCTATGCTCCCGTTTTGTTAAGGCTTGGGACTGCAAAGGTAAGCATTAATTTTTAAACTTGCAAATTTTTCGATAAGTTTTTTAAGAGTCTCGTCATCTTTCGAAGCTCGACCGCGTCGTCTGCTTATCTTGCAGCTTATTGTTTGCTACCTCCATTGTGCGTCCCTCGCACTTTAGCGCCTGAACAAGGACTTGAACCTAGGACCCCATGATTAACAGTCATGTGCTCTAACCAACTGAGCTATTCAGGCATTTTCTTAAGAACCGTTTATCTTTCGATTGCGGTGCAAAGGTAGTGCATTTTTTTTATTCTGCAAATTTTTTTGACATTTTTTTTCAAAAATTTTTTCCTCTCTTTCAAAATCAATTAATAATCATAACTTTGCGTCATGAAAAAAATATTACGATTTTTTACCATTTTCCTGCTATCGGCACTTTTTGCTGATATTGCAATGGCTCAGTCACCAGCGCTAATATTCGAAAATAGTATCGTTGACTTCGGTACAATAGCCGAAGAGGGGGGCCGAGTGACAAAATATGTGGTTGCAACCAACAAAGGTGATGCCCCTATATATATATTAGATGTAACAACATCGTGTGGATGCACCGTTGTAGACTATAGTCGTGAGGCGATACTTCCTGGTGAGAGTACCACAATAGGTGTAACCTTCGACCCGCGTGACCGACCAGGTCGTTTTGAGAGGCATCTGCTTATCACAACATCCGACATGCAGGAGGGCATGCGTCTTGGGGTGATAGGGCGTGTGACACCTCGTGAGCGTACTGTATATGAGATATACCCCTTCGATATGGGTGGCGGTTTGCGCATGGAGAGTAACTTTCATGCCTTTGCATACATCGAGCATGGTGCCGAGGTGGAGGAGCGTATAGCCTATATTAATAATAGTGATAGGGCGATTACAATATCTATAGAGCAGGTTGAGGAGTCGGGGACGCTTACATTGACATACCCTCAGCTCATTGCACCGCATGCTACAGGTGATATTGTGTTGAGCTATGCTCTTGGCGAGGATAGCGAGCGTTATGGTACACTGAGTGACATATTTCGCTTTGTAGTAGATGGACAAAGCTCAAAGGTGTTATTCTCGACATATGCCATTGCGGTGGATAATTTCACTCTTGTGGAGGATATTTTAGCGCCAACTGCCGTTATTTCAAAAAAAATAGTTAAATTTGGGGAGATATTGTGCGATAACGGCACCTTGGAGGATAGCCTTGAGCTAAGCAATAGTGGCGAGTCACCCTTGGAGATACGCGCCATAGAGAGCGACTCAAGGGCTGTGATAGTGAGGGTTGAGGGTGATAGCTCTGTGGCTAAAGGCGAGGTTGTGCAATTAGTAATAGAGCTTAACACGGCACTTATTGAGGATTGCGACAACCCCTTTACTACGCGCATACGCATAATATGTAATGACCCTATGATGCCTATGCAGGTTGTCAAGGTCAATGCCATCCCTATGTAGGGGAGTGGCATGATGTAGATCCAATAAACGAAAAAGATTATACCTAAAACAGTAGAAGATGTTTAAGATTGTAGAAAAACGCAAGCTAGCGGAGAATATCTATGAGATGAAGATTGCCGCTGAGCGTGTTGCACGCGCTGCCCTACCAGGACAGTTTGTCATTGTGCGTGCCGATGAGGGTGGCGAGCGCATTCCTCTAACCATTGCTGACTATGATGTAGAGGCCGGAACAGTAACTATCGTTACCCAGACCATAGGTCACTCAACAAAGAAGATTTGCGCCCTCGAGGCTGGCGATTCGTTGGTCGACTTCGCAGGTCCATTGGGTCGTCCCTCGGAGTTCGTTCATATGAACGAGGAGGAGCTCAAGAGCCGTAAGTATCTCTTTGTGGCTGGTGGTGTGGGTACAGCACCTGTATATCCACAGGTTAAGTGGCTCAAGCAGCATGGCGTAGATTGTGATGTTATCATTGGTGCTAAGACCAAGGATATGCTTATCTACATCGATGAGATGCGTAAGGTGGGTAATGTTCATATAGCAACAGACGACGGTACCGAGGGTTACAAGGGCATGGTGACAGGCCTTATGAAGGAGCTCGTGGAGGTCGAGGGTCGCAAGTACGACGAGTGCGTATGTATCGGCCCTATGATTATGATGAAGTTCGTATGTCTCACCACTAAGGCTTGGGACTTGCAGACCACCGTTTCTCTCAACGCCCTAATGGTTGGTGGTACTGGTATGTGTGGTGCTTGCCGTGTGTCGGTGGGTGGTAAGACCCTCTTCACATGTGTTGACGGCCCAGAGTTCGATGGCCACCAGGTGGACTTCGACGAGGCTATGCGTCGTCAGGCGATGTACAAGAACCAGGAGAGATTAGACAACGATAATCGTGAACACAAATGTAACTGCTATGGCAAATAAGATACCACGCGTCGCGGTACGCGAACAGGACCCAAAACTCCGTGCTGCCAACTTCGAGGAGGTGTGCTACGGCTATAACCAGGAGGAGGCGTTGCTTGAGGCGTCGCGCTGCCTCAACTGCAAGAATCCACGCTGTGTGGCAGCTTGCCCTGTAAACATCCATATCCCTGAGTTTATCCACCACCTCACCGAGGGTAATATGCACGCAGCGGCAGATGCTATCCATCTTGATAGCTCGTTGCCATCAATCTGTGGTCGTGTATGTCCTCAGGAGTCGCAGTGCGAGGGCTCGTGTGTCCTTGGTATCAAGGGCGAGCCTGTAGCCATTGGTAAACTCGAGCGCTTCGTTGGCGACTGGTTCTTGGAGCATAGCGACGAGGTTGCTGCCCCAGTTATCGAGCCTAATGGCAAGCGTGTAGCTGTTGTGGGTAGTGGCCCTGCAGGCCTTGCTTGCGCATCGGACCTTGCAAAGATGGGCTACCAGGTGGATGTCTTCGAGGCTCTTCACCGTCTCGGTGGCGTATTGTCATACGGTATCCCTGAATTCCGCCTACCTAAGGATAGAGTTGTTGCTCGCGAAATTAACGAGGTTAAGAAGCTCGGTGTTAAGTTCGAGACCGATGTCATCATTGGTCGTACCATGACCATCGACTCGTTGCTTGACCAGGAGGGCTACGATGCTGTCTTTGTAGGCTCGGGTGCAGGTCTTCCTCGCTTTATGGGTATCGAGGGCGAGAACCTCAATGGTGTGCTCTCGGCTAACGAGTTCCTCACACGCGTAAACCTTATGGGTGCATGGGATCCTAAGCACTCAGATACACCTGTATATGTAGGCCGTAAGGTTGTAGTTGTGGGTGGTGGTAATGTTGCTATGGACGCTGTGCGTACTGCTAAGCGTCTTGGTGCTGAGGCTGTTATTGTCTACCGCCGTGGCGAGGCAGAGCTTCCTGCTCGTAAGGAGGAGGTACACCACGCTAAGGAGGAGGGCATCGAGTTCCGCATGCTCACCAACCCAACACATATTCTCGGCACTGAGGATGGCTGGGTTAAGGGTATCAACTGCGTGGAGATGGAGCTTTGCGAGCCTGATGCAAGTGGTCGTCGCTCACCACAGGAGAAGGCTGGTTCGGATTTCACCATCGACTGCGATGTTGTTATCATGGCCTTGGGTACTTCGCCTAACCCACTTATCGCCTCTACTACTGGTGGTTTGAATATCAACCGCCGTGGCTGTATCGAGGCTAGCGAGATGGGTGCAACATCACGCGAGGGTGTCTTCGCGGGTGGTGATGCTGTTACTGGTGCTGCTACCGTTATCCTCGCGATGGGTGCTGGTCGCAAGGCAGCTAAGGCTATCGACGAGTATATTCGCTCTAAGTAGTTAGGCGCGAGATACTATATTATTAAGGGCCCGAATGGGATTATTTCCTGTTCGGGCCCTATTTTATTACCACCCTTAGATGGGGTTAACTAACAAAAATATGCGATATGGGTTGCTAATTGAGATTTTTTGCTTATCTTTGCAGCCCGTATCAACCTCTTATACAGGGCGTAGGCTAAAGAGGTGTGCTCCCTATGTGGGTCACACAAGATTATCGGCGAGGGTGTCGGTATGGTATAGTAGACGCAGCGATAATGTTGAGCGATAACCATTTAACAATTGTTGCAACAATGAACAAGGATGCATTGATTAGACTCGTGAACGAGCAGATGTGGACCAAGACTGACGCAGATGTGCCTCAGTTTGGTGCTGGTGACACAATCACCGTAACTTACCGTATCGTAGAGGGTAACAAGGAGCGCTTGCAGAGCTTCCGTGGTGTAGTTATCCAGATCAAGGGTACTGGCAAGACTAAGATGTTTACCATTCGTAAGATCTCGAATGGTGTAGGTGTAGAGCGTATTTTCCCACTCTACTCTCCACACATCGACAAGATCGAGGTAAACAAGTATGGTGTTGTTCGCCGTGCTCGTATCTACTACTTGCGTGATCTTACTGGTAAGAAGGCTCGTATCAAGGAGCGTCGTATCGTTAAGAAGGAGGAGTAGTCTTTCGATTCTTAAGTTCATGGAGGTGCCGAGCTGTGAAGCCTGGCACCTCTCTTTTTTTATGCCTTGGTGGGGCTCTGATTCTTGGGTCTCTCCCAGGTTCTATTTTTGGGGACCATAGGGACCTGAAAGACCATAGGGACAAAAACGAAGTCACGGGCATACGCTGATGCTCGACCTCTCTTGGTCTCTTCGGTCTCTTCGGTCTCTTCGGTCTCTTCGGTCTCTTCGGTCACTGCTCGAAAAGAGACATAGGGGAGGAAGAGCATCATGTTGCCCTCGCAATGACGCTTGTGGGTAGGGCAAAATGACGCCTACATAGTGCGATAAAGTAGATAGTCGAATAGTAGTTACAAAAAAAAGCAGCACCCCGAAGAGTGCTGCTTTGGTATTGATTGTTAAATCAGCAAATTACATAGCTGTAACAGTCCAAGTTGAACCGCTCTTTACCGCCTGGCGACCCTCTCCCAACCATGCAGTAGGATCGAAGTTGAAGGTACCACCATTGATGATAACCTGACCGCCGTTTGTGGTAACAACCTTGTTGTTAGAAGCTGCGCCACCGAAGTTACCGCCCTCAACGACGATAGTTGCAGCATCTGCCCAGAAGAATGAGTTCTTTGCACGGTCATTCTTGAATGTACCATCCTTAACAGTGATAGTTGCACCGTAGCGTGCGCAGAAGATGTAGCGTGATGTACGCTCTGGCTTGTGGTCGATAATACCATTCTCAAATACAACATTAGCGTTCTCGCCTGCAAATACACCTGCACGTGTGAAATTAGCGTTCTGGATAGTTACATCGCCATTAAAAATCTCAAGTGCATACCAATATGAGGTTGCAGTAGAGCCAGCGTTAAGAACATTGTTATTGAAGTTGATAGTAGCATCGCGGTTGATCTCAAAACCCTCACCTACATAGTTAATCTTATCAGTAACCTCAATATTAAGCACATTCTTATCGTCGTCGAGAAGCAACTGAAGCTGGTTAGCTGTAGCTACCTGATATGTCTCCTCTGCGTCGTAGTTGATAATCTTAACCTCGTTAGTGAACTCGCGTGTGAAGTTAGCAAGGTTTGCATGAGAGTGAGCTGCATCGCGCCAGATACTGTTGATATCCTCGTGGTTCTCACCAACCTCGAATACAACGTGGCGGAACTCGTGGTTAGCAACCTTAAGCATTACACCTGCTACAGGAGCCTCTACATCAGCAACATTGTTTGTGAACTGAACATAACCATTAACATCAGCAGCGCCGAAGCCAAGAACGTCAACGATAGGCTTAGTGTTGCCTACGAACTTACAGCCGTCAACTACTACGTTAGCACGAGTACGGATAGCGCGGTTACCGTTGAACTTACAGTTCTCAACAGTGATGCGCTCCTCAGCGTTGTTATCCTTGTTGTAGATAGCATAAACAGCCTCAGTCATACCCTCGAATGAGCAGTTCTCGAAACCTACAGCAGAAGCGTAAACTACAACGATACCATTCTTGTTAGTCTGACCGTTAGGAGCACCCTTCTCAGTATCTTTGTTAACAACGAACTTGATGTTCTTGAAATTAGTGATGTCGCTACCTGCGATGATACCTACCTTACCAGTGATAGTAGCACCTGCAGCAAAACCCTCGATGTTGATATCATTGTTGATAAGGAAGATGCCCTCGCAGTTGCACTTACCTGCTACATAGATAGTCTCGCCCTTAGCAGCAGCGTCGATAGCAGCCTGCAATGAGAATGCATCATATGCAATCTTAACATCGCCTGGGAATACCAAGTACTCAGCATCAGTCTCGAAGTTGAAGTCACCCTGTGGCACAACAGGAGCATCCTCATCGTCACCGTTAGTGAAGATAACCTGGTAACCCATGTTAGACACAAGCTCAGTGTTGTAGATAGTGAGGTCGTAGTTACCTGCAGTCAACTTGCGAACGATAACTGGCTTGTCAGCAGTAATCTCGGTAGAATTTACGAGAAGGTCACCACCGGGCTCGCCACGGAAACCGTAACCCTCAACATCGAATGTAGACTCCTCAACAACGCAGTTTGTTGAAGTACCGAATGAAATACCGTTATTAGCGTCCTCAACCATTACTTCTGATACAGTCACGCCGTTAACGCCGTAGAACTGTGCGAATGAGTGACCATCAGTCATCTCACAATTCTTAATAACAACATTCTTAGACTGACGCATCTTAACAGCTACAGAACCCTCGCCCAACTCGAATGTACAGTTCTCAACAGTGATGTTGTGAGCATAGTTGTAGTTCTTGCCATACTTCTTGTTCTCATTAGCATCGATAACGTTGATACCCTCCTTCTCAGTCTCGAAGTTGATGTTGCGGAGAAGTACGCTATCATCATCAGCCTGACGAGCGTCACCATTGATCTCAATTACACCATCATACTTGTAATAGTTACCATCGATAACATAGTGCTTGTCAACCTTCTGGTTGATAACTACATTACCCTCGATATCAGCCTCGAAGATGATAGTCTGGTCGTTAGTGTAGTTGTCGATAGCCTCCTGCAACTCGCGAGCTGAGCTTACGAGAACAGCATTTATATTGTGGAAACCATTGAAGTTATCGTCGATAGTTACATTGATCTCAGTAGCAGTAGTGAGGACATTACCAACGATGGTTGTCAAGTAGTTACGCTGCACTGGGATATCAGTGTTGAAGTGAGTAGTCTTAATCTCCTGACCACTCTTGTCGTTAACAGTCATTGTGAAGTGGATAGACGACTGCTCATTCTCTGCAAGGATATAGTCAGTGAAGAGGGTCATATGTGTGTGACGCACAACACCATTGTCGGTAGGTTCAGCCTTCATGGCATCGTAACCTGCTGTGTAGTAGTGTGCATTAAGACCACCCTCAGCAACATCCTTAAACAACTCAGCATAAGTGTAAGAGTAAGTCTCAGTCTCGTATACACCAGCAATATCACCTGTAACAGCATTGAATGCCTTAGGGTGGCATGCATCGTACACAACGGTGACAGACTGTGGATCAACATTGGTGTTGAGCTCTGCAAGGTCAGTAGCGATAACACGAACCTTACCATAAGGACGCTTCAATTCGATGTCCTGGGCAGCTGAGTTTCTGATAACGATATCCTCAGTTGCGAAGTATGCATCGGTCAACTCATCGTTGATAGCGTCATACTTGATAGAAATCTGACCGAGGTTCTCGCCAATGCTGTGACGCAAACCGAGGTCGCGCTGAGTTTCGATGTTTGTGTTCTCAGTAGCACCCTGTGGAACAAAGTCAGCGAATACTACGAAGTGGTAGTTGCGGTTAGGAACAAGACGAAGGTCGAACTTAACAGGCTCATACTTGTCAACGACCTTTACCATACGGTCCTTTACAGGCACTGCGTTAGTGTAGTCATCTGCTACATCGTAAACCTCCAAAGAGTAACGAAGGTCTACCTCATTCCACTCAGCATCTGAGAGGTAGTCGATAGCACCATAGGCGCTGTTGTGTGCGTTGCGTCCATCATCATCGAGATCCGCACGTGTAGTGCCGAGCTCAGGAGCTGCAACAGAAAGCTGGAAGTCAACCTCACCACCCACTACTGGGTTGTCAAGCTCAACATCCTGCTGACATGATGCCATACCGAGCACCAATGCCGCCAAAGCTAAAAATCTTGCTTTCATAGTTGAATTGTTTGAAAAATTAATAATTAAAAATTGTTTATGTGTTTGTCTTCAAATTCTATCTCGCCTACCATCCTACTCCTACATCGTAGCTAACACTCTGCGCCTTAATTATTTTTCGACCCCGTGCTATGCAGATTTGGTGCCAAAAATAGAAGCTAAAAGAGTGTAACTACCCCCCCCCTCAGCGAGTTATGGCCATGGCGGGAAGAGTGTTGGTCTAACAAGTGCTCTAATCGTTTTTACAAATATACTAAAATTAGTGCCAACTGCCAAGGTTTTTTTATGAAAATTTTAGACTTTTTTTCAAAACCCTTTCAGAGTGCCCTGTGGGGCTATATTTAGCAAAATCAGCTGTTTGTGTGAAGATTGTGGTAATTTGTTTATTATTTATATGGGTGTTGCTATTTCCTCTTTGCGAGAAATGGTTGAAATATTGTCCTTTCGGAGTAGATGGTTGTGTGTGTTATTGCGAGGGTGGTAGTACTTTCAAAAATAGTTTTAGGGCGGAGATACCGTCATAACATGGTATGCTCACGCCCTAAAATATTGCGATGATACTCCACCTCGCAGGTGGCTATGGAGGCTATAGGTCGCCAGTGATTCTGTCGGCAATGCGCTTCCAATTGTCGGCCTCGATATAGTCGTTGTAGGCCGAGGCAGGAACGCTAATCTCGCAATTGTAGCCAAACGAGTAGATGTTGCCAAGAATTGGAGGTGTGGTAGGGTAGCACGCTACCTTTGCAAGGCTCGCGCAGTTGTCAAAGGCGTACTCACCAATGGTTGTTACGCTACCAGGAATATTGACATACGCAAGCTGTGAGCAGCTGTCAAAGGCGTAGTCGCCAATGCTCTCAAGACCCTCAGGCATAGTAACCTCTGTAAGTGATGCACATGCATAGAAGGCGTGCTCGTCGAGGCTCTCGATATTCTTGCCAAGGGTGAGATCTACAAGTGTGGCGAGGTTGGCAAAGGCTCCCTTGCCCACATACTCTATGCCATCGCCCATGGCGATAGTTGTAATACCCTGGAGCTTGTTGAAGGCGTAATTACCCACCTTCTTGACACTATCCTCGAGGGTAAGCTCGCGGAGGGTGAGACCATAGAACCAGTGGCTTGTAGAGGTACAGTCGTAGTTGAAGTCGGGGATGTCAAAGCCTATAGTCATGCTGTCGACAAAGGTGTTGTTAAAGGCGTAGTTACCCACTGAGGCTATATCCTCTCCGAGCTCCATATACTCGATGCTACACCCCTCAAAGGCACTACGGCCAATGCTCTTAACTCCATTGTCGAGGGTGACGAACTCAAGGTTTGTGTAGCCTGTAAAGGCGTACTTGCCAATGGTTGTGATGTTGCTATTAGTGGTGTTGATAGAGGTAACTATCTCGCCTCCAATAATGAGGTCTACATCGCCAATTGCCAAGGGGTTAGAGGCGCTATTGTCGAAGTTTATCTCGCACCACTCCTGGAGCGATTCTACCGCCACACTGCGCAGGTTCGAGCAGTAGGCAAAGCTACTTGTGCCGATAGTCTCCACGCTTGGCATTAGGGAGAGCTCCTCGAGTGCTGAGTACTCGGCAAACGCATTGTTGCCCACTTTGTCGTGGAGAGTAACCTTATTGAAGTGTGAGCCATGTAGCCAGTGGCTATCGTTGGTGGTGGCGTGACCTACACTCTGCAACTTATTCTTAGCTACAAGCTCGCCGCCGCACCCGTCAAAGGCGCAGTTGCCAATATGTGTCACCTTGGCTGGTATGGTGAAGTGCTCAATATTTATGCAATCGGCAAAGGCCCAACTACCTATAGCGCTTATCTCGCTTGGTAGGGTGATGGTGGCAAGGGTGCTTTGGTTGCTAAACGCATTGTTAGGAATGGCGGTAACAGCGTCGTTGAAGATTATGCGTCCCACGCCATCCTCCCAGTAGTGGAGGATATGCATAGGGCCGTAGCCCTCAAAGCCCTCGCCTGAGATAGGCTCGTTGTCGGTAGTTGTATATACAATCTCGTTGATGGCCATGCCCTCGGTGGTCTGCACAATGCTGAACTCGTGCAACAGAGGCTTGTCGTAGCGTACATCGTAGAGTGCTATATTAGCTACGCGTGTCTGGTTGGTGTTATTTGGCGTGGCGGTAAAGCATAGCTTGTCGGTGCGCATTGCGCGTGTGTCAGCGAGCGTAAGCCACTCGATGCCCTTGGGTAGACTGATGCTATACTCAAGATTGGTATCTATCTGAATCTCAACATCTCCGCCCGCAGCGTCTATGCCATATATCTCAGTGGTTGCAACCTCGAACTTGTCGCGCATCTGCTGTGTGATGGGTATCTCCACCGACTTGCCATTGGCAAGGTGCATGACTATGCGGCTGGTGCGTATCTCGCCCTCTTCATGGCGTCCCACGGTGAGCGTGAAGCATCTATCGGCACTACTACCCCTCTCGGGCATGACGCTGACCCACTCGTCGAAGGTCTCGATATTCCAGTCATGGTTCGATGTGAAGTTGAAGTACACCTCGCCACCATCGGCGCTAATCTCGGGTGCCATATTGCACGATACATCGAAGATGATGCCCAAGTCGTTATTCATGTCATCCTTGTTGCAGGCTGCGAGTAGTACTACAGGCGCCGCGAGAAGAAAAAATAGTCGTCTCATATCTCGCTATGGTTTATCTAATTTACTTGCTTTCTGAGCGCTATATGTGCATATAGTAGCACAAAGTTAGTAAAAAAATCTTTACAATGCGAAATTTTAGGTTAAATTTAAGTCCATATTCTCGACTACATATATTATATATGATATAGAGGGATGTCCGCAATCATCGAACATCCTCCTAAAATGTTAGCGTCAGGCGTTTAGAAGACCACGCGCACGCCTATCTGCATATGCCAGCGCGAGGCGATGTCGTCAACAGTATAGCTTGCGCCGTTGAACTTGTAGACGGGGCGGTAGCCACCATCCACCTCGCGCAACTCTGTAACGGTCACGGGCGATAGTGCCCAGTTGGATGTGCGGTGAACAAGACCCCACGAGCGTGATAGTAGGTTCGAGAGGTTGATGATATCCAACGACAGCTCTATGCGGCGGTCACTTATGCCACTCTTCTTGAAGTAGAACGATTGCGCAATATGCAAATCGAGGCGGTGAACGAAGGGTAGCGAGTGTGAGTTACGCTCGGCAAACTTTCCTCTGTTAGATTGAAGATATTTATCTGCCTTGATATAGTCGTTGAAGGCTGCTGCGGATGTGTCGTCTGCCCAAAGCATTGTGCCCATCTCGGCCTCTGTAGGAATGTAAATCAGTGAGTTGCCACGATAGCTGTCGCCATTGACATCCACCTTGCCCTTGGCGTAGGTTAGTGAGTAGTGCTCGCCAGAGTAGCCGTTATAAAGCAACATTACATTGGTGCCAAAATAGCCATAGCGCTTGTTGTACGATATTGATCCGACCACCTTGTGTGGAAACTCGTAGACCGAGTTGCTGAGCTGCGGATCGTTGCTATCTACGGTGTAGTTGCGTCCCCAGTTTGAGGATGCCTGTGCCGAGATACCGTCGTTGATGCTCTTAGACTGCGAGTAAGTGTATGCCGCAGCGATGTTGAGGCCCTCAAGTGCGTACATGAAGTTGTACTCCACGCGTGCTGTTGTCGACCATGAGTATCCACGCTGGGTGTTGCTCAGGCGATATACCGCCGAGTAGTCAGAGGTCTTGGCATCGTAGTAGGTTGCCGAGGTGTCGCTATCCTCGCCACCAACATACAAGCGCTTGCCATTGTCCTCTGCTACAAGATTCTCGACGAATATATTGTTTAGTCCCTTGGTGTAGTCGGCATCGAGCGATAGTCCCCATCCTCCGATGTCGTATGTTGCACCTACAGCCACACGGAATACCTGTGGATAGCGGAAGTTTTTGTCCACAAGGTCGATGGCGGGGTTGCTTGCTATGCCCACGCTCTCAGGGTTAAGGCTGAAGTCGGGGGTCTCAGCAGGGTTTGTTACGGTCACACCCACAGAGCGAAGGCCTGTGTTCTGGTAGCAGTTAGATAGCCATACAAAAGGTATGCGGCCAGTGTATATACCTGCGCTACCGCGTAGCGTTAAATTTCTATTGTTGTTCCACTCGATGCCCACGCGTGGTGATAGGAGTATCTGCGCGCGTGGAATGTCGCCCGTCATGGTGCCATGCTTGGCGAAGTAACCGCTGTTGAAGGCGTCGTTGGCTACGGGAGTGTCGAACATTACGGGGATGTCAGCACGAAGACCATATGTTAGGGTGAGGTTATTGTTGATATCAACTTTGTCCTGTGCATATACCGCAAACTGACCCATGGTCATTGGTGGGTTCTTCTCGCCACTCGCGAAGTAGCCGTAGGCATACTGTGTCGCGTTGTCAGCCATAAAGTCCTCAAGTGAGGCGTAGGTATAGGTGCCTCGTGCGTTTGCCAGATATAGGTTGTCAGCACGATAAATCTCGTTCGATGTACCTATGGTAATCATATGCTTACCTCGGTTGAGGGTTACATCGTCACCAAAGATGAAGACATCCTGCTTGAGCATGTTGCGGCCTGAATAAGGGTTTGTGCCAATGGTTGCCGAGCCGTTGCCTCTCTCGCCCAAGCCGTTGATGATTACGGCAGGTAGGCTCTCGTCCGTAAGACGACCATCCTCAAGGCGTGTGTAGCCTACGCGTAGTCCATTGGAACCCCAATCCTTCGTGGTGTTGAGCTCCGCTACAATCGAGTGCGTGCGGTTGATATTTGTGTACTCGGCACCTGTGAAGTAGAATGCCTGTGCTGTGTTCGACGATGCGTCTGCATCGGCATAGAGCATATTGTAGCGCAACGATAGGTGGTTGCTCTTGTTGATGTTCCAGTCGAGGCGTGCTACGGCGGCACCTGTTATCTCCAATACGCGGTTCTCGCCATAGCCACCACCGTCGTAGCCTGTGAGCTCCTCGTAACGCTCCGATATTTGGCGCGCCTCGTCGAGGGTGAGGGCCGATGTGAGGCTACCAGGGTAGTTTGTCGAGGGGGTGAGTCCTCTATTGAATTCGCCCGCCACGAAGAAGTGGAGCTTATCCTTAATAATAGGACCTCCGAGCGTCACGCCCACGATGTTTGTCATCTGCTCCGAGAGCGCTGTGCGGTTTTCGATGTCCTTGCCAGGTGTTGTACCCCAGAACTTTTGGTTGTTAAAGTAAGTGTATGCCGAGCCCTTAAAACTATTTGTACCAGAGCGTGTCACGGCGTTTATGCTGCCTCCTGTGAAGCCACTTTCACGAAGGTCTACTGTGGCTGTCGAAATCTGTACCTCACTAATGGCGTCAATGGGTACGGGGTTGGCGCGTGTCAGCGAGCCTGTCATACCCGTAGTGCCAAGACCATATATATCTGCCGATGATGTGCCGTCGATGGTGAAGGCGTTGTAGCGTGTGCTCTGGCCACCGAGAACTATACCGCCTGCAGCGGGTGATACGGCCGATGACGATAGCTTGGTGAGGTCGTATATTGAGCGGTCGATGGTAGGTATTGTTGACATCTCCATTGTAGAGTAGCTCTGGGTGTGCATATCTCGAACATAGTCGGTCACCCATATCTCCTCTATAATATTGGTTTCCTCTTCGAGTGTTGCATTAAGGCGCAGTGTCTCGCCAATGTGTAACTCTATATTGTTGTATACTATGGTCTTATACCCAAGACATCCAATATCAATTCTATATGTGCTACCCACGGGTATGCCGTTTAGTGCGTAGTTGCCGTTGGCGTCGCAGGCCCTGCCATTAAGATAACCCGAAGCCTCATTTTGTATCGCTACGGTGGCTCCTGGAATGGGGTTGCCATCAATGTCGGTCACAACACCTCGGATAGATGCTGTTGTCACCTGAGAGTGTGCTACTGCTGCAACGAGGAGCAGTGCAAAGGTTAAGAGCAATCGCTTCATAGTTTTAGGTTTAGGACACTATTTATGTGTCATGTTAATGGTTAAGTTGTCTCTTTCGAGCGAGTTTATAAGTCTATTTTTTTAGTTTTGCGACGACAAAGATATTAAAAAATTATCATAATGCAAGCGGTTTAATGAAAATATTTTAAAAATACAGTGACTCTTGATGGTTGTTTTGTGGATGTTTGCATCACTTGTCTTGTATGTGTTTACTATATGGGACCTCTGTTTATAAATATCGTGTGCGAATGCGTGCGTTGTGGGGGCGTATTATGATGTGTTATTAATCGTGTTGTCATTGCATAATTATGTGTATTACATAAATGTAATAGTGATTTTGGGTGAATGTTGAAATATTAGGAATATGGCCTCTATTGCGTTGTAGGGCGGTTGTGAAAAAAATAAATCGTGCCAAAAACAAAAAAAAGATTGATAAATTTTGTAGATTTAGATTAAATAATTATCTTTGTGCATTAACTCTGCGTATAGTGCATTGTGCTATATGTGGAAAAATTAGAGAACTTTATAACTTTATACAAATTCATTTATTAAAAACTAATGCTTATGGTTAGAAAAGTTGTACTATCAATGGTTGCAACTCTGGTCTTGGGCTGCGTTAGCGCATTTGCACAAGGTCAGCGTGTATCCGGTACAGTGACCGATGAGACTGGTGCACCAGTCATCGGAGCTACGGTAGCAGTTGACGGAACCACTCGCGGTGCCGTTACTGATATCGCCGGTTTTTATGAGATCTCAGCAGGTGCGAACGACACTTTGATCGTTCAGTACCTTGGTTACAAGACTGAGACTATTGCCGTTGCAGGTCGCACGACAATCGACGTTCAGCTCGTTCCTGATGCTGAGAAGATGGAGGAGGTCGTAGTCCAGGCGTTCGGTGTTGCTAAGAAGGAGGCCTTCACAGGTTCTGCAGCAACAATCAAGTCTGACGACTTGCAGAAGACCCAGTCTTCATCAGTTGCTAACGCCCTCCAGGGTAAGGTGGCTGGTCTTCAGACTACACAGGGTTCAGGTTCACTTGGTTCAGAGCCTACTATCCGTATCCGCGGTATTGGTTCTATCAACGCTGGTAACGACCCATTGTGGGTAGTTGACGGTGTGCCTTATGAGGGTGACCTTAACAATCTTAACATGGCCGATATCGAGACCATGACCGTCTTGAAGGATGCTGCATCTAACGCACTTTATGGTGCTCGTGGTGCTAACGGTGTCATCATGGTGACTACTAAGCGTGCTAAGGCTGGTGATGCTCGTATCAACTTCGATGCTAAGTGGGGTGTTAACATGTCTGCTCGTCGTTTGTATGACTATACACGCGATCCAGGTCAGTACTATGAGATGCACTATACAGCTATGAAGAACTACTATAAGAGTAGTGGTGTTGATGATGCTACAGCTCACAACATGGCTGCTGCTAATGTAGCTTCTAACGAGTCTGGTGGTCTTGGTTACAATGTCTACACTGTTCCTGCAGGTCAGACTCTTATCGGTACAAACGGTAAGTTGAACCCTAACGCTACTCTCGGTCGTAAGTTTACTCACAACGGTCAGGAGTACACCGTTCAGCCAGACGACTGGTACGACGAGTTGTACGATCCTTCATTCCGTCAGGAGTATAACATCTCTATTGCTGCTGCTTCTGAGAAGTCTAACTTCTTCGCTTCATTCGGTTACTTGAACAATAAGGGTATTACTGATGGTTCTGATATGTACCGTTGGACTGCTCGTTTGCGTGCTGACTACCAGGCTAAGAAGTGGTTGAAGGTTGGTGGTAACATGAGCTACACTAACTTCAACTGGAATGGTGCTTCTTCAAACTCTGAGGGTTCAGGTGATACTGCCGACGTATTTACTGCAGTTGCTGATACCGCTCCTATCTATCCAGTCTTCATCCGTGACGGCGAGGGTAACATCATGAAGGACCAGTATGGTTGGAACATGTATGACTCTGGTGATGGTTCAGTTTGGGGTCTTACTCGTTTCTCTGGTTCACAGTCTAACCCATTGCAGAACATCTGGTTGGATGAGGCTAACTCTGAGGGTAACGCCTTCTCTGTAAACGGTTTCGCTGATTTCATCTTCATGCCAGGCTTGAAGCTTACTATCAATGGTTCGGTTACTATCGACGAGACTCGTTCTACATCAATGCGTAACCCATACTACGGTCAGTTCGTTGCTAACAAGGGTGTGCTTTCTAAGTCACACGGTCGTTCATACAACCACAACTTGCAGCAGTTCTTGACTTACGATAAGTCATTCGGTGCAAACGAGGAGCACACATTGCAGCTCTTGCTCGGTCACGAGACTTATAACCTCCGTTCTTACTCTTTGGGCGCTGCTAAGTCTAACATCTTCTCTACAGACAACCTCGAGTTGAATGGTGCTGTTGTTGATATGTCATCTGCAAGCTCTTCATTCGGTGAGTATGTTAACGAGGGTTACTTCTTCCGCGCTATGTACGAGTATGATGGTCGTATCTTCGCATCTGCATCATATCGTCGTGACGCATCTTCACGCTTCCACCCAGATCACCGTTGGGGTAACTTCTGGTCAGTAGGTGCTGCTTGGATCATGAGCCGTGAGAACTGGTTCAACGCTCCAGTAGTTAACATGTTGAAGCTTAAGGCATCTGTTGGTTCACAGGGTAACGATAACATCGGTATGTACCTCTACACCGACCTCTACTCAGTAGGTAACGACGGTAACGGTGGTGTATCAGTTAACTTCGGTCGTAAGGGTAATCCTAACATCACATGGGAGACTAACACCAACCTCAACATTGGTGCTGAGTTCGGTTTGTGGCAGGATCGCTTGAGCGGTAGCGTTGACTTCTTCTACCGTAAGACATCTGATATGTTGTTCTCAGTACCTGTAACTCCATCACTTGGTTACACTTCATACTACGACAACATTGGTGATATGGCAAATACTGGTGTCGAGATCGTATTGAACGGCGACATCTTCCGCACAAACAATGTTGTTTGGTCTGTAAACGCTAACTTCACATATGTTAAGAATAAGGTATTGCGTTTGCCAGATTCTCGTAAGGACCGTACTATCGACGACCACGCTGGTTTCATCTCAGGTTCTTCATTCATCGCAGAGGGTCTCTCATTGGGTACTCCACTTATGCCAACTTACGCTGGTGTAGCTGATGATGGTCAGTCTCAGTGGGATTGGTTCTACTATACTGAGACAGATGAGGTTACTGGTGAGCCACTTGATGGTGAGTGGATGACAACTACTGAGTACTCAAATGTATCGGGTGACCCATACTCTTGGAAGCTTATGAAGGATAAGTGCACTATGGCTCCTATCTTCGGTGGTTTCGGTACTACTTTGTATGCTTACGGTTTCGATCTCTCTATCGCATTTGACTACCAGCTCGGTGGTTGGGGTTACGATGGCTCATACGCTGGTTACATGAGCTCTCCAACTTCTTCAACTGCAGGTAAGAACTATCACCTCGATTTGTTGGATGCATGGACTCCAGAGAATCCTAACTCTGAGATTCCTCGTTTCCAGTTGAACGATCAGTATACAACTTCAACATCTGACCGTTTCTTCATCCGTACTGACTATTTGAATATCTCTAATATCAATGCTGGTTATACCTTCCCTGCTAAGTGGTGGAAGGGTCACATCCAGACTTTGCGAGTTTACTTGGCTTGCGATAATGTATGGTACTGGTCTAAGCGTCAGGGCTACGATCCACGCGGTGGCTCTAACAACTACTACGCTCCAATCCGTACAATCTCTGGTGGTGTAACCTTGACATTCTAATTATAAATAAAGGTATAAGACTATGAAATTTTCAAAGATATTTAAAACAACAGCCGTATCACTTGGTGCTATCGTAGCACTCAGTGGCTGTATTCGCGAGACACTCCCTAAGGAGGGCGCGATTACCGAGGGCCAGCTCATGGCTGGTCAGGCGGAGGTAGTAGCCGAGAACCTTTTGAAGGGTATTCCATCTGGTTTGATGTCTTACATCTCTGGTTGGGAGCACACAGACTTCGGTTACCACTCTGTAGGTGTTTACAACGACTACGCTTGTGGTCTTATGGTATCTAACGGTTGGACTACTGGCCTTCCTGCTGGTTATAACCGTTTCTATCCTGCTGCTTACAGCTGGGGTTATGCGCCTACCTCTGCTATGCCATCACATGTTTGGTATAACTACTATCCTCAGATTAAGGCTTGTAACGATGTTATCCGCGTAGTTGGCGATAACGAGGCTTTGAAGCACTATGTTGGTATTGCTCGTACCTATCGTGCGATGATGTATATCGACCTTGCTCGTATGTTCGAGTGTCTCTATGCTTATAACGAGAATAACCCTAACTACGAGTCTGAGCAGATTGCAGTTGCTGGTCTTACAGTGCCTATCGTAGATGAGAACCTCGATGAGCAGGGTGCTAAGAACAACCCTCGTGCTACTCGTGAGGAGATGTTCAACTTCATCTTCGCTGACCTTGCATTTGCTGAGGAGGCTTTGGCTGAGTATACTCCTACATCAATCACTAACCCTGACCTTTCAGTAGTTTACGGTCTTTACGCTCGTGCTTACCTCTGGTTGGGTGGCTTCGAGGATGGTCTCTCTGGTGAGCTTCCTGAGGGCAACGAGGCTTATGCTAAGGCTGCAGAGTACGCTCGTTTGGCAATCAACGCACACGGTGGCGCTGTTATGTCAGAGCTTGAGTGGACAAGCGTAACTAACGGTTTCAATGTTCAGGCATCTTCATGGATGTGGGGCTTGCAGCACTCAGTTGATACCGTAATCAACAACTTGTTCCAGTTCACAGCTCACATGGCTCCTGAGGCATCTTATGGTTATGCTCCATTGTCAATGCCTGGTGTATCTGCTTTGGACTACGATAAGCTCTCTGACACTGACTTCCGTAAGAAGTTGATGAAGGGTCCTGAGAAGACTTACGCTGATATGGCTGCTTACACTTCAATGCCAGCTGATGAGTGGGCTACTATGGCTAACTACACATTCTTCAAGTATCGTCCTGCTGCTGGTAACCGTACTGAGTACAAGGCTGCTGGTGCTGTAACTCTCCCATTGATGCGTTGCGAGGAGATGTACTTCATCGAGCTTGAGGCTATTGCACACACTCAGGGTGCTGAGACTGCAATGTTTGCTCTTGTTGAATTTATGCGTGATTACCGTGCTCCAGGTTACAATTTCACAGCACAGAATGTTGTTGACGAGATCATCTTCCAGAAGGGTATCGAGTTCTGGGGCGAGGGTATCAAGATGTTTGATATGAAGCGTTTGGATATGGGTTACACAGCATACTGGGAGGGTACTAACTATCCTGCTGATGCTCGTTTCAACCTTTCAGGTCGTGCTCCATGGTGGACATACTGTATTCCAAAGGATGAGACTGACATGAACCAGGCTGCAGCTCTTCAGGGTTCTAACCCTAACCCATCACAGGCGTTCCAGCCTATTACTTTCTAGTAATTAAAAAATGAGTTTGATTATGAAAAGATTTAAGTTTATATATCTGCTTCTTGCTGTCGTAGGTGCGGTTTCGTTCGCATCTTGCGAGCATCCATATGCAGATTGGACGCCTGGTGCTAAGGACAACAACATGGGTGTTTACTTCACAAGCACTAAGGGTTTCCAGATTTCACCTGAGGACAACAATGTAGTGATTGAGGTTGCTCGTGCTAACGCTGAGGCTGCTGCTTCTGTATCAGTTCGCTCTGAGGCTACTGATGCTGAGGGCGTCGCTACAGATTTGTTCACTGTTCCTTCAAAGGTAGAGTTTGCTGCTGGTTCTGAGAAGGGGCAGTTGACTATTGGTTTCGATGCTTCACAGCTCGTTAAGGGTATGAAGTACTCTATCGCTATTAAGCTCGATGAGAATGAGGCTTCTACATACGCTGTATCTGAGGCTACATTTACTATCCTGCTTCCAGAGCCATGGACAACTATGGGTACTGGTATCTACTTCGACGAGATTCTTTGCGAGTTGTTTGCTGAGGCTGATACTTTCCGTGGTTTGGGTGCTTATGTAGAGTTCGAGCAGAATGATTTGGATCCTAACCGTATCCGTGTTAAGAATCCATTCTCATTCGATGTTCTTGGTTCTATGTGGGGCCTTGTTCCAGCTTGGTTGGCATACACTGCAACTGAAGATGTTTACCTTGAGTTCGATATCACTGATCCTACCAATGTTCGCGTGGGTGACCCTATCGAGCTTGGTGGCGAGGCTGCTCAGTACTTCATGTTCAACCTTAATATGCCTGATAACAACTACGATTTGTGCTGCGTAGTTTACGATAGCACACCTATTGTATTGGAGGATGGTATCATCAAGTTCCCTGTAGGTACTGTAATCCTTGGTGTATTCCAGAATGGTGAGTTCCTTGGTTGGTTCACAAACGCTGGTAACGCTAATGGTTTCATGCAGTACTACTTGCCAGGTACAGAGTTCGTAAACTACGACATGGAGGTTTCATACGACGGTATGTACGTATCTGCTGATGGCACTACTGCTGAGGCTATCTTCAACTTCGCACTTGGTGCTGATGTTGATACTTATAAGTTTGCTTTCGTTCCTGGTGATGTGACTGCAGATCCATCTGCAACTGCTGAGGCTATCGTTGCTGGTTCTGAGGATCTCGAGATCTTCGAGGGTGACGCTGCTACTAAGCAGTGGCAGATTGAGCTTACTAAGGGTGTTTGGACTCTCGTTGCTGTTCCTTACACTGATGAGGGTGAGGCTCGTCCTCAGGATACATACGCATACAACTTCTACTTCAACGGTACAGGTGAGATGCCTGAGGTAAATGTTGATGTTAAGGTTGGTGCTCCATCATCATTCGCAGCTGAGGAGAACAAGGCTGCAGTTGAGGCTGAGACTCCTGCATGTTTCTACATTGGTCTTAACATCACAGCTAACGCTTCAGACATTAAGTCTATGCGTGCTTGGTGGGGTACTGTAGCTTCTTACGAGTCTGCTCTTTCTCAGGGCATGACTAATGAGGCTATCCTCGGTGGTTACGCTGCTGACCTTTCAGGCTTCCTCCCAACTCTTGCTGAGAATGGTACTGTAACAGCTCGTATGAATGTAAACAACGGTTATGAGTACAAGGTATTGTTCGCTGCTGAGACTGTCTACGGTACAACTATCTACTGGGATGGTAACTACACAACAGCTGCTTACGACGGCGCTTTGGCAGTAGGTGAGTACGCATTTACAGATGCTACAACTCAGAGCCAGATGGCATTCATGCTCGTTCCTGGTAAGAGCTACAGCGACTACTACTTTGTACACAACTACATCGATGGTTCAATGTGGTATGTAAAGTATGATGCTACTGCTGGCACTATCACTGGTGATGGTGTTGAGGTCGGCTATGAGAGCTATGGCTCACAGTGGAATGGTCTCTATGGTGCATTCAACGAGGAGGTAACTCAGGTTTACGGCTACTTCAGCTCTACAACTGCTGACTTCGCTGAGCCTGCTCCTATGGTGATGACTGTTACTGACAATGCTATCGCTGGTCTTAACACATACTTCGCTATGATGGTTGTTGAGTACGATCCAGTAAATAATGTTGCAGGTAGCATCGTTGGTGCTTACTTCAACTTCACTCCTGAGACTCAGATTGTTCCTGCAAGCGGTGCTCTCCAGGCACGCGCACAGAGCGTGAACGCTAAGTTCAACGCTAAGGCTGCTCAGATGGAGGCTTGCGAGGTACACAGTGTAATCGCTTCTGAGGCTAAGCTTGTTATCAAGGCTACTCCAGTAGCTCCAAACTTCGCTAAGGCTAACCTTTCACTCTAATTAGAGGTATAGTCTAAATATTGGTGCGACCTGCTCCTTTCGGGGCAGGTCGCCCTTTTTTTTGTAGTGCGGCACTCGGCATTTGGACAGGCGTTGGGCATTATCGTGCGCTGGAATCTATGAGTTCTGGTGGGGTCTGGTGGGGCGTTGTCGGAGTTGTCATTCCGAGCGAAGCGAAGAATCTCCTACTCGAGAGTGGGCGCTCTACATCAGAACCAATGGACTCCAGCCCGCCTGAATGGTCCGCGCTATCCGTGTCAACCGCCCGCGACAGCAACCCGTGATTGTCACTTGCGAGCTTGTTGCATGTCCATTGCTATGAGAGGTGCCGTCGTTTGCCCACCCCATCAATATTTATCCATCTGCACCATTTTCAATACTTTTTGGCAATAATCTTTTGCGAATGAAAAAAAAGAGTTAACTTTGTATCGGGAAAAACTGCGAAAACTTTTAATTTATTTCTAACAATAACTATGAAGAAGGTTAAATTCTCTTTGTTTGCCTTAGTTGCAATCTTTGCTGCATCATGTGTCCAGGACCCTGTGATGGAGGGCTCTGAGAAGGAGCAGGAGGTTGTTGCTTCTAAGAAGATTATTAATGCTCCTGAGGGTGCTGTCGCAGGTGAGCTTATAATCTATGTTGATGAGCAGATCGCTGATGCGTGGTGCGAGAACACAACTCGTTCGGGTAACTCACAGCTCGACGCTTTGGCATCTGAACTTAATGTGGAGTCTATCAGGCCTGTATTTAACATGAAAGTCAATGGCGATGAGAAGCGTGCTCGTGGCATGCACCGTTGGTATGTTGTCGAGTTCGATAAGGAGGCTAACTTGTCACAGGTGGCAGAGAAGTTTGCTGCTGTAAGCTCAGTGAAGCGTGTGCAGTATAACTCTTCTGTTACGAAGCCAAACTTGGCAGCTAAGCCTATCTCTCCAGATCAGGTGGCTCAGACTCGTGTAGGCGAGGAGGAGCCTTTCGATGATAAGATGCTCCCTTTGCAGTGGCACTACAACAACCGTGGTCAGAGTGGCATCTTCCCCGGTGCAAAGGCGGGTGAGGATATCGGTGCTTACGGTGCTTGGGAGTACACAACTGGTACACCAGAGGTTATCGTAGCAGTTGTCGACGAGGGTGTTGCTTATGAGCATCCAGACTTGAAGGCTAATATGTGGGTTAATCAGGCTGAGTTCGCAGGTGCTGAGGGTGTTGATGATGATGGCAACGGCTATGTTGACGATATTTACGGTCTCAATGCTGTTAAGGGCAATGGTAATATCACATGGAATAGAGAAGCATGGAAAAATGGTAACTATGTTGGTGACACTGGCCACGGTACTCATGTGGCTGGTACTATTGCTGCTGTAAATAACAATGGTATTGGTGTTGCTGGTGTTGCTGGCGGTGATGGCTCTGGTAACGGTGTGCGCATCATGTCTATCCAGGTTTTTGATGCTGCCGATGAGTCTGGTATCGAAAAAAATGCGGCAGGTATCGAGTATGCTGCCGACAATGGTGCTTGCATCTTGCAGAACTCTTGGGGCTATACAACTAAAGATCCTATGAATGATAGTATCTATAAAGGCTATTATGGTGTTGAGCTCGATGCATTGCTCTATTTCCAGGATCAGAGCAACTGCTCAGCAATGAAGGGTGGTGTAGTGATTTTTGCTGCAGGTAACGAAACTCAGCCATTTGCAAACTATCCAGGTGCTTACAACGAGTTTATCTCAGTTACTGCCTACGCTCCCGATGGTGCGCCTACAACCTACACATGCTACGATAAGGGTTGTAATGTGGCTGCTCCTGGTGGTGAGTCTGAGATTGTAAAAGATGGCCAGGGCTTCGTTGATTATGGCTGCGTGCTCTCAACTATCCCTGCTGATTGCCCCGATCCTTACAGTTCAGTTAATGGTGCTGTAGTTCTTTATGACGAGGATTATGGTTATATGCAGGGTACATCAATGGCTTGTCCTCATGTATCGGGTGTAGCTGCGTTGGTTCTCTCATACGCTGTGGAGAATGGCATCAAGCTCACAAATACCGAGCTCTATGACATTATCACATCGTCAGTGCGTAATATTGATAACAGCCTTACTGGTACAGTACTGCGCCACTATATACAGTATTATACTGATGGTAGTTACAAGATTTTGTCGAAATACTTTGACCTTGGCGAGTACAAGGGTAAGATGGGTACTGGTAAGCTCGATGCAACCCTTGCTATCATGAACCTTCGTGGTGCTACATGTGTTCCTGTAGTTGTTAACGAGGAGTATGAACTTAAAATTGGTAACATCGTAGGTACAAATGACCTTAATATTACAATGATGAAGGAGGGCGGCTTGGTTGTCTCAAAGGATGTTGAGGAGCGTCTTGGTCTCTCATACGACTTCTTCGCCAACGCCTTCTACATCAAGTGTACTAAGCCTGGTATTGGCGTAGTAACAGTTAAGTATATCGCTGGTGGTAATGCCATAGGTGGTGGTAATGTTTCTGGTGGTAAGCTCATGGAGAAGGAGATTGTCATCATCTCGCGTGAGATCAACGACAATGGCGCGTGGTTGTAATCTATTGTAGAATTCATAAAGATTTAAAGATATGAAGATTTTTAAGATGTTGTCATTGGCTGCTGCGTTGCTCTTTGCAGTAGCTTGTGGCGAGAAGGAGAATAACCCAAACGGCCCATCAGTAGGTGGTTGGGATAACCTCGAGAAGGAGTGGAAGCTCGTGTCTGTAGATGGTGTTGCTAACGACTTCACAGTGTACATCAGCTTCGAAGGTGGCTTGTTCGCACTCTACCAGCAGGTATACTCTTGGGACTATGTGTTCTATGATGGTCAGTACTCTGTAGATGGTGATGTCCTCAGCGGTACATACTTCAATGGTGACGCTTGGAAGACATCATATACTGGTGGCGTGTCAGAGGATGGTAACATACTCACACTTAAGAGCAATGAGAATGTCCCTGTGACCTACATCTACGAGGCTTGCACAATTCCTGAGGATATCAAGGCTGAGGCAACAGCAACACGCGCTGCGGAGGTTGTTCCATTCTTGTAATTTCTTGATCATAGGGCAGACATCTGCTGCCTAAAACATAAAATGCCGTCAATGGGATGTACTTATGTACTAACCATCGACGGCATTTTTGTCGAGGGGGGGCTGCTGCCCATGGGTTCTGGTAGGTTC
>JAZLBJ010000005.1:0-80346 GCA_045613645.1 Alistipes sp.
AGCAAGTTGCGCTTGCTCATCAGCGTGTAGTTGAGGTTGAGCTTGTTGAACTCATACTGGCGAGGACGCTCGTCAGATGGGTCAACACCCTCCTTCACCCAGTCAACAAACAAGTCGTATAGTGGGCGGTGAGGCACGAACTCAAGGGTACACAACGAGTGTGTAACACCCTCGAAGTAGTCGCTCTGGCCATGCGCAAAGTCGTACATAGGATATACCTTCCACTTGTCGCCTGTGCGGTGGTGAGGGTGATTTACTACACGGTAGATGATTGGGTCACGGAAGTGCATATTCGAGCTTGCCATATCGATCTTGGCACGCAACACCATGCGTCCCTCCTCAATCTCGCCATTGGTCATCTTCATGAAGAGGTCGAGGTTCTCCTCGATAGGGCGGTTGCGGTATGGGCTCTCGGTACCTGCCTGTGTGGGCGTGCCCTTCTGTGCTGCAATCTCCTCGGATGTCTGCTCGTCGATATAGGCCTTGCCCTGCTTGATAAGACGGATGGCAAAGTCCCACAACTGCTGGAAGTAGTCCGAAGCGTAGTACTCAGCGCCCCAGTCGAAGCCGAGCCACTTGATATCCTCCTTGATTGCCTCTACATACTCCACATCCTCCTTTGTGGGGTTTGTGTCATCGAAGCGCAAGTTACATACACCACCATAGCGCTTGGCTACACCAAAGTCCATGCAGATGGCCTTGGCGTGACCAATGTGGAGGTAGCCGTTAGGCTCGGGTGGGAATCGTGTCTGCACACGCGTCTTACCCTTGGCTATCGCCTCCTCGATGATCTCTTCCACGAAGTTCAAAGACTTCTCCTTTACTTCTGTTACTTCAGTTGTCATAGTCTTATGTATGTTTAATTACTTATTATTCTATTGTATGCTTGCGCTTTAGGCTGATTTCATAATCGAGGTTTACACCCACTTGTAGCCATTGTCGTGTGCCCCAACCTGTGCCGTCATTCTCGATAGTTATACCCGCCTTGATACTCACCGTGTTATTAAAGAAACACTGGTTATAAGAGAGTGCAATGGCATCGTAAAAGCCCTTCTCGGTGCGATATAATGGCATACCGTGATATACATCACTACCATAGCGGTTGTAGTATGTCAGTAGCGAACCCTTACCCACATATAGACGGTTGGAGAGCTCAATGCCATTCCACATAAAATTTATAAATAGCTCACCACCAAAGGGGTGCTCCCATGTATTCTCCATTATGCGGTCACGCTGTAACGACTGCACATAGCTTAGGCGCGTGTCGAAGTTTAGCGGATGCTTGCCTAACCAACAAAGGTTATCATTCTCATACTCGATGTAGGGTGTGAGCATAATATTATCCACAACGCCATCCACGGTATCGGGGTTGTCATCCTTGGCATAGTGACCCACATATAGGTCATATCCATATGATAGCCAGCCCTCAGTGGCAAGGAATACATGCTTACCCGATGACATTATCGCAAAGGCCTCACGCGTGTTGAATGTACGCATGCCGGTATAGTCCATGGCAAACTCTATGTAAGAGTGTGACTCCAAATCGCAATATCGCGCCAAAACACCACCTATGCTATTATTGTAGTAGTTGTACGAAGGGTCGAAGAATATGGGTGAACGCAGACCCTTCATAGCGCTGCGGGGGAAGATTCCCGCATATAGCTTTACCTTGGGTGCTTTGTAGGCGTAGTATAGCTGTAACTTGGCTGCCGAGAGGAACTTCGCGTTGTTGCCAAAGTCCTGATATAGGTCGGCACCCACCATCAGTTCGTTGCACTCCTGCCACTTGGTGCCTACTTTGGGCGTTAGGCGAGCACCAAAGAGTGTTCCCGAACTCACATCTTTCATCGAGGCGTACTCCGTGTTGTCGAACAAAGTTGTGAAGTCTGCGCCGAGCTTTACCTCCTGGGCATAGAGTGTTGCCCCCCCCCAGTATATGGTGGCTAGAAGTAGTAACAGGTATCTGAAAACTCTTGGCATTGGCTTATCGACGAAAAACATTTGGTGCAAATTTACCAAAAATATTTTTATTTGCTTAATTTTGCAGTCGAATATTTTAAAGAACTTTATTATTACACCTAATTTAATAATGCGTAAACTACTTAACGAGGAGCTTGGTCGCCCAACAATCGAGGAGTATGCCTCGGTGGAGAAACTACCCGTAGTCGTGGTGCTTGACAACGTGCGCTCGGCACAGAATGTAGGCTCCTTCTTCCGCACTGCCGATGCCTTTGGCATCGAGCGTATAGCCCTCTGTGGCATTAGCTCTACACCTCCCAACCGCGAGATACACAAGACGGCACTCGGCTCGGAGCAGAGCGTGGCGTGGAGCTACCACGATACTACCCTTGAGTGTGTGGCCAAGCTACGCGAGGAGGGCTACCGCATAATAGCTATCGAGCAGATTGAGGGCTCTACCATGCTCAATAACTTCCAGGCTGAGAAGGGTGCTAAGTATGCTCTAATCTTTGGTAACGAGGTTGAGGGTGTTGACCAGGCGGTGGTCGATGTTGTCGACGGCGCTATCGAGATTCCACAGGTGGGCATCAAGCACTCGCTCAATGTATCTGTCTCGGCAGGTGTGCTTATGTGGGAGATGTTCCGTCAGCTTGGTGATAGGTAGTCGGAGCATAGATGATTTATAGAGAGTGGGGCTGTCCAACAATATGTCGGACAGCCCCACCTATTTTAAAGTTCATAACAGATGCTATAGGATATGCTATGCCCCTATAGCACTGTTATTAGCTTCTGGCTCAATGTTAGTTGCAGCCGTTGCAGTCGCAACCCTCGCCGCACTCGTGCTCACCGCAGCCACCGCCACAGTCGCCACAACCGCAGCCACCACCCATGAACTTGCTCAAGTCCTCAGGAGTAGTGTCACGAACATCAACAACAGTAACCTCAAAGTTAAGGGTCTTGCCGGCCATAGGGTGGTTGAAGTCCATAACCACGCTCTCCTCCTTAACCTCCTTAACGATACCCATCATAGGCTGACCCTCAGCTGTAGACATAGGGATCTGGCTGCCTACGAACAAAATCTCCTCAGCAACCTTACCGTCCATCATGAAGACAGTTTTAGGAAGCTCAACGATAGCCTCAGCGATAACCTCGCCGTAGCCATCCTTAGCCTCAAGGGTGAATGCTACAGACTCGCCTGGCTCCTTGTCCATGATAGCCTCCTCGAACTTAGGAAGAAGCATGCCCATGCCGTAGATGAACTCCAAAGGCTGGCCTGGCTGTGACTGGTCGGCAATAGCGCCGTCTACAGTGAGCTTGTAGTCTACGCTCACCATCTTATTCATTGCTACTTTCATAATAATCTTATCTAAATTTAAAGGTTTAAAATCTATTATATGCTCTTTATGTTAGTTCAACGATGGAAGAACTGAGTAGTTCTTGCCATAGTCGAGGTGCTGCTGAACATAGTCAGTAGGGTAGCTGATCTTAACATCAATGATGCGACCCTTCTTGTCGTAAACAGGGGTGTACTCAGGGTTAACAAAGCCACCATAAGGCTCGATGTTGAGCGCCTTGTTACGAGCGATAACCTCGGCGTGGAGTGTAGGCTCAACCTTAACAGCATAGTTCTCAACGAGAGCCTTACCTGCCTCGTAGTCGCCCTCCGACTTGATGCGCTGTACCTCGCACAAGAGCTCGCCGAACAACTCGCGCAAGCGTACGAAGTCGTTAACAACGATATAGTGCTTACCATCCTTCTCTACAAGCTCGATAACATTCTCAGCCTTACCCTTCTCGTAGCACCACTCAGCAATAAGCTTACGGTTACGCATGTGCGACTCCTCTACATCCTTGCCAAGCTCGATGCGTGAGAGCTGTGTCATGTAGCCGTTCATGATGTAGTCAGAGTACTGCGACCAAGCAACATCCAATGTAGGAATCAAGCCAATCTCAACGAGCTTCTCGTCGCCCAAGTAGTAGAGCGCAAAGAGGTCGGCACGCGCCTCCTCCAAAGTTGATGAGTAGGTGCGAAGCTCGTCACCCTTGGTGCCAGGAGCAAGCTGACCTGAACCATGGCCCAAGCACTCGTGAAGGTCGGTGTGAAGGTCGTCGCCGAGCTTGCCATACTTCTTAGCACGCTCACGGTCCTCCTCGCGCAAGATGAACTCCTCGGCGAAGCCATTGCCCTGAGCTGCCTTGTCATATGCATAGGTGATGTTGTCGATAGTCACTGACTTAGAGCCATGCTCCTTACGAATCCAGTCTGCGTTAGGGAGGTTGATACCAATAGCTGTTGCAGGGAAGCAGTCGCCACCAAGCATAGCCACGGTGATAACCTTAGCCGATACGCCCTTAACCTCCTCCTTGCGGTATGCAGGGTTGATAGGAGCGTTATCCTCGAACCACTGTGCGTTAGCCGAGATAATCTCGGTACGGCGGCATGCAGCCTCGTCGCGGAAGTTAACTACAGACTCCCATGATGCCTTGCGGCCGAGTGGATCGCCGTAGCTCTCGATAAAGCCGTTTACGAAGTCTACATTTGAGTCGGTATCCTTAACCCAAAGGATGTTGTAGCTGTCGAAATACTTCAAGTCACCTGTGCGGTAGTACTTGATAAGCTCCTTGATATACTTGCGCTGTGTAGGGTTAGCCACCTTCTCGGCCTTCTCCAACCAGTAAACAATCTTCTCGATAGCCTCAGAGTACATGCCACCAATGTGCCATGGCTTCTCAACAACCTCCCCCTTCTCGTTCTTCACGAGCTTAGAGTTAAGACCATAAGAGATAGGCTCGGGGTTACCCTCGTCGGCAGCAACCATAGCAGCGTAGAATGCCTCTACCTCCTCCTGGTTAACACCCTCATAGTAGTTGTTAGCCGAAGCGGTGATAACATCAACACCAGCCTTCTGGTTTAGGCGCGATGCGTAGAGCTCTGCGTCGAAGATAATCTGGCAGAGGAGCTCGTCGTCCATATGACGGTTGCTGTCGTTGATGTATTTAGCGAGCTGCTGGCGGAACCATGTTTCGCTAAACTCAGGGGTGAACTTATCGTTAGAGTAGTGGTGGTGGATGCCGTTAGCAAACCACATCTTCTTGAGGTACTTTTCGAAGGCTACAAACTCCTGACCCTCACGCTCAGTAGTTGAGGTGTAGATAGTCTCGAAGGTGCGACGGATGGCGATGCCATACTTGAAGTTCTGATCGAAGAGGATATCGCGGCCATACTTAGCAGCCTCAGAGAGGTAGTACACATACTCCTTCTCCTTTGCTGTAAGATCGTCGAAGCCTGGCACCTCGTAGCGAATAACCTTGATGTCGTCGAAACGGTCAACAATCCAGGGCTTCTCCTCCTGAGCTGTTGCCATGGTCGACACTGCAAAAATTCCCATAGCAGTCAATGCAAATAGTTTGTTCATCTTTGTATATAGTTTTATATTTAAATAATATTCGGCGCAAATGTACAACGAAAATGCGAGATACCAAAACAATTGTAGAATTATCTGCGCCTCGCTTAAGTTGCTCTCTACATTCTCATTGTGATAGTGACTCTTGACGCCTAAAAATCCTATGTTTTATAACTATCTGTGCGTATTTAACCGAAGATAAATAATGCAGTTTGATATTTTTGTGTACCTTTGTCGCCCAAATAAAAACAAACGAACACACTAAATTATTATGCTTGGAAAGGGAATTGCAACCATAGGTCTTTTGGTGCTCTCTAATATCTTCATGACCTTGGCCTGGTATGGCCATATTGCCTTTAAGTCGCGCTTAGAGCGCTATGGTGTTTTATTCATCATCCTTATCAGCTGGGGTGTGGCACTCTTAGAGTACTGCTTTCAGGTGCCAGCCAATCGTATCGGTAGCGTTGAGTTTGGTGGCCCCTTCACACTCTGGCACCTCAAGGTTATTCAGGAGGTGGTATCTCTCACCGTCTTCACCCTCTTTATGATTTTCTTCATGCACGAGGGTCTTAAGTGGAACCACTTTGTGGGCTTCGCATGTCTTATACTTGCGGTATATTTCATCTTCAAAAAGTAATTTGTTGTGATAAGGGGTCGATTGCGGCCCCTAACAAAAACGGCGACAATGGGACGTACGCTTGGTACTACCCATCGTCGCCTTTTTTCGCCGAGTGTTGCACTCGGCGCCCTTCTAACAACAAATTGAATTTCTCGCGGTAAGGGGTCGATTGCTGCCCCTAACAAAAACGGCGACAATGGGATGTACGCTTGGTACTACCCATCGTCGCCCTTTTTCGCCGAGTGTTGCACTCGGCGCCCTTCTAACAACAAATTGAATTTTTCGCGGTAAGGGGTCGATTGCTGCCCCTAACAAAAACGGCAACAATGGGACATACGCTTGGTACTACCCATCGTCGCCTTTTTTCGCCGAGTATTGCACTCGGCGCCCTACTAACAACAAATTGAATTTCCCACGGTAAGGGGTCATCTTCGCCCCATCCCCAAAAGTAAGGCCCCATGGGCTGTATGTCTATGTACTATCCCATGGGACCTTCTTTTGCTATAGATCAAGTCTGACCCCTGACTAACAACTTATTAGTCAGACTTATTACTTCTTGATTGTGCTGTAACAAGTCTCAATGCCATCCATTGAGTTACTCAAGTAGAGCTTGTCACCCGCAAAGCGATAATACTTCTTTGTAGGTGTTGCATTCATATTCTCGGCGCTTGTGAGGTAAAGAGCATCATCGTCGAAAGTGTACTTATACCAAACGGGGTGTGATGGGCCCTCGATTGGTGCTGCCGTTGGATTATCATATTTATTGTGATACATAAAGCAATCCGTTGGTGTCACAAATTTAATGTGGTCATCGTAGTAATAGTCGCCCTCTGCGCGCATTGTGCTCCAGTCGCCGAGGAAGCGGCGGTCAGCATCTTGTCTCTTATGGTACACAATCGTACCACCCTCTGCTTCGTCGACATAGAAAATAACCGTATTTGACTCCACGCTATACTTTGTTTCTTGAGCCTCTTCGCCAGTATAAGTAATGCGTAATATATCACCGTCACACTCATATGTTAGACCACCACGACTCATTGATATTCTGCGACCAGAAGATACTTCGTACTCATCGAATGTGAGATAACCAGTACCATCTTGTTCAAAGCGGAACGCACGCTCATATACTAACTTGCCGATTGGGCCATCGATTTCGCCCTTATGCACCCATAATCCCACAATATCACTCTTTACTGAGTTCACATCTTGCTGCAAATCTGAAGGAGTTTCTTCCATAGGCTTTTCAGGAGCAACTTCCTTCTCACACGACATTGCCACGCCCGCTACAGCAAGCATCAACAATATAAACAAACTCTTTTTTATAGTTGTAAGTTTTTGAAATTATAGATAGGTAGTTTAATGCTACTAAATAACTCCGCGGTATTTCCCTTTCCAGATGCAGTAGTCATCCTGCGAATGTAGCTCAAAGCTAAACTCAACAAAATCCTCTTCTATTTGGAGAATACGCATCTCACCACTCTTGATGGCTATATCGCCTAACGGTGAGCTGAAACTAAAGGTTGCCTTATCAATATATTGCGATTGAGCCTCACTTGCCTCTACAATAGGATAGCTACCCTCCGTCAACGACTCTGCACAAACCTCAAACGATAGGTTGTGGCTGCCATCAAATTCCATGTGATATCTACCATCCTCAACCTCGCTGATAGTAGCTGAGTTAAGCGTAAATTCGCGTACAAAGTACATCTCGGGCAAAAAACCTGAGTACTCGAACTTTACTATGCGGCCCAGCTCATCTTCGACATCCACGACAAAGTTATAGTTATAATCATCGTCTATCGAGATATTAACCACACCGCTTACAAGCTCTCCATAATAGCCATTAGCAATAAACCACGAATTTTGAGCATCAATGTCTCCAGCGACAAAATCACTCTCACCACTGCTTATCTTATACTCGCCAGGCATTAAATACATTCTGTTTGGATTGTAAAGATATGCTTCAAGGACAAGCGTTGCCTTTTCATCCTCTGTATTAAAAATTATCGTAGCACATTTGCCCTTATTTTTCTCACGAATCACTGGATAGCCAAAAACCATATTTGAAGTGTCGTAGACAGGCATATTGCCCACATAATCATAGATGACAACCGTGTAGAGCGTATCACCTGCGTACATATCTGCAGTGATGAGATACTTATCTCTAATATCACTGTGTGGAATCTGCACTTTTGCATCAATCTTATCGAAATAGATTGGTTCATCGCCATTTGTAGAGCTGAGGAAAGACCTCTTGGCATCAATGGTTGCATTGAAACCTCCATCTGTTGAATAGTTACCCTCGGGGAGTATTTCGTTTGGTTCGGCATTGAAAACCAACGTGAGCTCGCACTCGGGGTCTACATCGGTAAAAAGGAGTGCAAACTCAGTTTCGGAGTAGCTATCATTCAATAAGCGACGCACAAGGCCAAAGTCGAGGGTCACCTCATCGTAGTGCTGTGATGCTGTGGTTGCAATCTCGTAGGCCACCTCCACGCCCTGGCTACTCTTCGCAGCTACGGCAATGAGGTATGGGGTGTTGCGCTCGAGGTTATTCACCTTTACTGTGTACGCCTCGTTTACCTTCGATGGCTGGCCATCTGCCAAGATCTGCTCGGCATTGCACATACCCTCCGAGGCCTTAGCCACGATGTACCTCACCTCAGTGGCATTCGCAGACTCAATCTGAAACGAGATTGACGAGTCGGTCGTTGACTCAATAGCAATCTTCACACCCAGCTTGGTTGCCTCGTAACCTGCCGACTTTTCGCAGCCAATAAATAGAATCACAGCACACATAATAAGTGCGTGGAGGAAATGTTGTGGTTTATGTACCCACGCCGATAAACCACTTTGCTTAATTCCGCAAATCAAGTTTTTCATAATCCTAAAGTTTATTTAGTAAATACTATCTTATCACACTTCTAATAGTTGTTCTTATTCGCCCGTTTTGTCCGTTTTGACAGCGTTTTAAGTATTCGACTACAAATTTACCCCCCCCCTTGAATTTTCCAAATTTTAGGGCAAGAAAATGCATTTGGAGGGGTGTTTTTTTTCTTTGTCCTAACACAAAATTACCCTATGAAAAGTTTTCTGCAAAATAAACGAGTTACAAACTTGCGTCTGTAACTCGTTGAATAAGCGATATATAAGAAAATTTTTGTTTTCTTATATCAATGTCGTAGTATGAAAAGTTTACTCCCCCTCCTTTTTAAGCAGTTTCTGTAAGAAATTGGAGAGGTTAGTGTCACTCTCCGAGAGCCCGAGCTTCTGGCGTACCTCGCTGCTATCCTTGTAGTGGCGTGTAAGGTTGGTGTATGCCTTGATCTCCTTGCCCTTTAAGCCGATGGCATACAGACAGCAGAAGTCAATCTCAAACTCCTCAAGTCCCTTATCGTGCAAGTGAGCGAAGAAGTGGGGATAGTTCTCCTCCAATGTGAGGCGTGTCGACTTTATAAAATCGTTGCGGTTTGCGATTAGGTGCTCCAACTCCTCATTTGCTCGCTTGATGTCTGTGTCTTTTGCCGATAGGTGCGACACGATGATAGTGTTCAATACCCCAAGTCGCTTCTTGATAACCTCCATTGCCTCCTCCTTGATTGTGTTGTTGGCAATCATCTCGTTAAGGGCATCACGCTCTGCGACAACCTCGTTATACATCTGTTCGTAAAGTGCCTTCTCGCTTAAAAGTTGTGCGTTCTCAACTCTACTCTTCTTAAGTCGCTTACGAATAAGATTAATGATATAGAGAGATGCCATAAGTGCTACCGCACAACCTAACACAATGATTGTAAGTCTATTCTTTGCGTCGGTTTCCCTTGCTTTTGCCACCTCCAAGTTATGACGCTCCTCGACAAATTGAGTGTCACTTTCAAATATTGAGAGTACTATAGAATCATTAAGTTCATTAAACTTCTTGTATACTTCATACGCACTATTGAAATCTCTTTTGTGTTCATATATTCTCAATAGTGATGTATAGTATTTTAAGACTCGGTAGTCATCCTTGAATGTGTCTACATCAATTTGTAGAAGTATATTTTCTGCTTTGTCATATGCCCCTATATCCGTGTATGCTCCTGCAATAGTCAAATAATCTATTTGGTCATCTGTGACCTGCTCTGTGTATTCATTTATAACTTGATGAACAACCTCTGCATCATCCGAATTACTCAAATATAATAGATTGTATGAGTATATCTCACTTACAATCGACTCTGGCAAATTCTCAATATGCTGATAGCATTTCTCTAATAACTCTTTTGCTTTGTCGTAATTATTGTTTTGAAGACATCCACCGATACATCTTAAAAGTGACAATATATAGTTGTTAATACGACCAAGTACAAAGTAGTAGTTTGCTGCTTCAATACTAACATCATACACCCTATCCCACTTCATCAAAGAGTAATATATCGTACTCTGTGCAACTAATGTTCTTGCTTTAGTTAAATTGTCATTTGATTCTGCACCTTTGTCTAATGCATTAACAAACGACCTCATAGCAGATGCATTGTTGCCAGCGTTCTGATATATACGACCTTGATAATAGAATGTACGCAACTTATCTGTTGCAGAGCCGTTATCCTCATAATAGTCAATAGCGGGTTGCAAAACCTCAAAGTCGGTTCGGTCAATGTAGTTCTTATCCAATGCCATAGAGTAAAGCAAAGCGTGTTTTGCTCGCTCCTCGTCGCCAATCAATTCATCGGTATCAATAGCCTGCAAAACATTAAGCACACTATCGGGTTGCTCCTCGATAATAGCCTCCATCTCGGTTATTGTTGCCCAGTGCTCCGAGTGACGGTTGCAAGCAACAAGAGTTAGAGTCAATGCGAGTATAAATAGCAGTCGTTTCATATCAAAAAGTTTGTTCACAATACAAAGATAACTTTATAAAAGTTTTCCACCAAAATAGATGTGTAAAAACTGCATTGTCGTATATTGCGGATTATCAGGCATATAGCGATACATGTTGCCTTAGCTGGTATTTTGACGCAGTGAAAAAGTTTACTGGGCCCCTATTTGAGTTCGTCACACGATGAGTTTCCCTTTTCTCACCCCGTAAGTCTAAAATAAAATTAGTGGTAGATTATTTGCAAATTAAATACATCCTTACTGCTTTTGTTACGGCGGTAAAATTTACGGCAGTAACAATTAAATAAGACAATATGAAATTCTATAACAGAGAACACGAAATAGTAAAGCTCCGAGAGGTGCGAGGGTTATCATACAATGACCACTCACGACTCACTGTGGTAACAGGTCGTCGTATGTATAATATTGAGCATCAATGCCTAACACTGGAAGATATGTAATAGGCATTAAAGGCTTTATCGAGACATTACAATAGATAAGGTTTCTGTAAACTTTGGGCAAAATGGTGGTCGTTACTTAACCGTAACCTTAGGTATGTCGCTCCAGCGTGTTGTGTAGTGGGGTGATTGGTTCTCGCTCGATGACTTTATCTTGCCGTTGCCCTGTGCGCCCATCTTGATAGCACCACGACCATAGGTGTGGTTTATGGCATCCATGGCTGTAGAGAGGCGGCTATCGCGCTCCATACTCTCAGCGTCGGCAAAGAGCGAGCGCACCACGCCACCCTCGGGCATCAGCTTGTGCATAACCACGCCCGCCTTCTTATAGGCGTAGCCGCGCTTGAAGAGCTCGCGTGTGCCATTTGTCGCAGCTGCCACTATCGCCCTATGGTTATTCGTAGCCTCGGCAAAGGGTACGAGTATCGTGCCGTAGGTCTGTGGCTCATTCTCCTTGAAGCGGTTGGTATAGGCAAAGACAACTATCTCGTGGCATACGGAGTGTTGCGCGCGGAGCTTCTCGGTGGCAGATACTGCGAAGTTGGCAACCTGCTCCACAAGCTCCTCCACGCTCTCTATCTCCTTGCTGAAGCTGCGTGATACGCATATCGACTGTCGCGCCTCTATGGTGTGCTCGAACTCTATGACAGGTATTCCGCGTAGCTCCTGCCAGGTGCGTAGGCCAACAATGCCAAACAGCCCTCGTACCACGCCCTCGTCCATCTGCGTGAAGTCATAGGCGGTGCGTATATTACGCTCGTGGAGCTTGCGTGCACTCTTGCGTCCTATGCCCCAGACATCCTCAATTGGAAACTTGCGCAATACCTTCTCTATATCTTGTGGACGGTGCATATAGCACCCTCCTCGCAACTTCGGATACTGCTTACATAGCTTCGATGCTATCTTGGCGAGGGTCTTGGTAGGTGCTATGCCCACGGATACGGGTATGGATGTCTGCCTCCAACATTCGCGCGATATGCGCTTGGCGTAGGCGTCGAAGTCCACGCCCTCCACGCCTCTGAGGTCGAGGAAGACCTCGTCTATGGAGTATGCCTCCACCGAGGGTGCAAACTCCTCCAATACCCAGCGCACACGCTGCGACATATCGCCATAGAGGGCCATGTTCCCCGAGAATACTGCAACATTGTGTCGCTCAACAATATCACGAATCTTGAAGTAGGGGTCGCCCATCTTGATGCCTAAGGCCTTGGCCTCGTTGCTTCGCGCAATAGCACAGCCGTCGTTGTTGGATAGCACAATGACGGGCTTGCCTTGGAGGTCGGGGCGAAAGACTCGCTCACACGAGGCGTAGAAGTTGTTGCAGTCGGCCAGGGCAAACATAGCTACATCTTCTTAATGGTGTAGGTCACAACACCCCATATCATAAACTGATTTTCCGAGGTCACCTCTATAGGCTGATACTTGGTGTTGAGCTCGTTGGCGGGCATCAGGCGCACCTTGCCGTCTGTCATCTCCACTCGCTTCACGGTGTATTCGCCATCTATGTAGCATACAGCCTTGCAGTTGTTGTAGGGCTCTACGGCGCGGTCCACGATGATGATATCGCCATCGTCCATTGCGGCATCAACCATTGACACCCCATCAATGCGGAAAAAGAAGGTCGAAGCCTTGTGTTTGACAAGCAGTTTCACAAGGTCGAGCTTCTCGCGTATATCCTCCGCGGGCGAAGGAAAGCCTGCCTTCACATCACCCATCACAAGACCCTCGAACGCCGAGGTGTCATCTATTGCGTATGGTTGCATCTTCTCCATAATATCTCACATTGCTACTATTGTGCCCAAGTGTTTGCCTCTATTGCTTACAAGGCTAACTTGTCTACTGCCGCAGGGATGTTGTCAACATATAGTCAATCACTGCACGCTGTTTGTTGTTTAGAGCTGTTGATCAGGCTTGAACTGACGGTTGCTGCAGCACCCGTCGGGTTATATCAACAATCCACCCAACCCTCCTTTGATAAGGAGGGCTTTAGAGGTCGTCAGTCCAACTAACCCCGATAAATGACAAAAAACAAGTGTCACCTAAAGGCAACACTTGTTTTCCGTGAGCTGTTGATCAGGCTTGAACTGACGACCTCTTCCTTACCAAGGAAGTGCTCTACCACTGAGCTACAACAGCATTATCCCTACTCTTCTTGCGAAAGAGTGCACAAAAGTACACAAGATTTTTTAATCTGCAAATTTTTTTGTGAAAAAAATAATGTCGGCAACAAATAACAAGGTGCCCAACATTGTTGTTAGACACCTATGTTATTATACTACATCGTAAAATCATCGGCCATTATGGCATGCACATTACTTTGTTAGGAATATCATGCTCTCCATAAATGCCATGTCGTTGCGCTGATATATCTCGGGTGAGTACAGAGCAAAGACTATGGTAATAAGCTCTCTCTTAGCCTGGTCGTATGTCGTGTAGCTCACAAGTGGACCACCCATCTGGTCGCCCTCGACACGCCAGCATCCACGCAACTCATACCATGTACGGCCATTGATCTCCTTAGCCATGATATATACATCGCGGTACTTGCTTATGCACATGTACGACCCCTCGGCTGCTGATGGTACCACGCCGAGGTGCTTGTCTAACGACGCCTCCAAGGAGTTGGCACTAAGTGTGTTGATGTCGTCACATGGCTCTGTATAGGCAAAGATATGCTGAATCTTTGTAGGGTAGTAGCGCACAAACCACTGGAGGTCCTTATCCTTAGGCTTTGCCACATTGAAGCCTCCGGGGATGTGCATATCTATGCCCGTAGCCTCCTTGAGGAGTCGCATAGGCTCATCGCTACTTGTGGCGTTGAGTATCTGTAGGTGTAGGGTACGCTCACTTGCCTCGAAGGCCTCGCGCACAGCAACAGCCTCGTTGCGGATAAACTCTGCGGCAGCCTCAGTAGTAGGTGCATATATCTTTGCAAGTACCTGTGGTGAGGCGTACACATTGGGTGTTATAATCATCGAGGCCTCGGTCTCTGTGGGGTCTATATGAACAGCCAGAAGGTTGGTGTGTGTGCGCTCAAGGTCCGATACCTCGTCGAAACTTGCCTGGTCAACCACATGGAAATACTTCTCGGGGCGCGAGAGGCCTGGTACCTCACACTCCAAGACCTCGGCAACAGCATCCTTCACGCCACGCTCCCAGCTATTATCGTTGCATATAACAAAGAGCTCATAGGGCTCGCCAATACCCGAGTTGGTGATATTATTGTTACTCTTAGTACGACTGATACATGATAACATTGTCATCGCAGTGACGATTGTGAGAAGGTATATTATGTTGCGTCTCATATTATTAATGGTATATTATATGTGCATTATATCTACACAAAGGTAGCCATATTTTTCGATTTTAAAAAAAAAACTTACATTTGCACTACGAATTGGGCCGATGGCCATAACTTTTTAATTGATGCGAGTAAAGCCAGGTAGATTATTGCGCTACATGTTCCCCGATGTAGTGTGGCAGATGGAGGACACCGAAGGATTGTACCTCACCTTTGATGATGGTCCTACGCCTGGTGTTACCGAGTGGATACTCAATACATTAGATCGCTACGATGCCAAGGCCACATTCTTCGTCTTGGGCAAGAATGTGGAGCTATATCCCGACCTCTATCAGATGATCATAGATCGTGGCCACAAGGTGGGCAACCACAGCTACTCGCACCAAAAGGGTTGGAGAATGTCCTTTGAGAGGTATATCGAGGATGTTGACTTTGCTGCCGACATGATACAATCGGAACTCTTCCGTCCACCCTATGCACAGATAACGCGTTCGCAGCTACGCGAGCTCTCGAAGCGCTATCGCGTGGTGCTGTGGAATGTCCTCTCGCGCGACTATAACCGCAACCTATCTCCCAAGAAGTGTCTTAAAGGTACGCTCAAGGGTCTTAGTGGGGGCGATATCATATCGTTGCACGACAGTGCTAAGTCGTTTCGTAATACCAGCTATGTCCTGCCTCAGTTGCTGCGTGTGGCGCGTGAGCGTGGTCTAAAATGTAAGATTCTGGAGTTATAGTATGAATATAGTTGTTGCCATCACAGGCGCAAGTGGCGCCATATATGCTCGACAATCTCTTGAGATATTGCTCAATAGTCCTGAGGTGTCGCGCATAGCTCTCGTCATGAGCCATCATGCCGAGGATGTTGTGGCTGCCGAGGGAGTTGTCTTGCCTACGAGCGAGCGCATAGAGCATTTCTCGAACGATGATATGTGGTCGTCGCTGGCCAGTGGCTCAGCGCGTTGGGATGCCATGCTTGTGGTGCCAGCATCCATGGGTAGTGTGGCACGCATAGCTTCAGGTGTGTCGCACACCCTTATAGAGCGTGCTGCTGATGTTATGCTCAAGGAGCGCCGTCCACTTGTTATGGTGGTGCGTGAAGCTCCCTATTCGCTCATACATCTGCGCAATATGACAACACTCACTGAGGCTGGTGCTGTCGTGATGCCCGCCTCGCCATCCCTCTACTTCAGACCATCAACCATTGAGGAGCTATGCCTTACTGTCTCTGAGCGTGCTATCGAGCATCTCGGCATCAGAGTCAATCACAAGGAGTGGGGCGAGTAGCAATCTTAGTAATACAGATAGGGGCGTGTCCAATGCTATGGACACGCCCCTATCTTCATACACTTATATTACATATTACAAATAGAGTTTCACGCCAAAGAAGTAGGTGCGAGGAAGTGCTGGACCATAGATATATGCCGAGTCACGACCTGCGCCGAGATCAATATCTGGCTGGTAGGCATCAAAGATATTCTTAACACCTGCGTTAACCTCAAGGTTGATGATGTCGCTGATGTGGAATGTGTAGCCAAGCTTTATGCCCAAGTCCCAGAACGACTTGGTGGTCATCTCCGAATCGGGCATCTCCACGCCTGTGATGGTGGTGTGTGCCGAGTGCTGTACGAGCATAGGACCTGTATATGTACCAAAGAGCGAAGCCTGCAACTGTTTGGTGATATAGAAGTTAGAGTTTAGGTAGCCGTAGTGGTCGGGCGAACGGAACATACGACGCTGTGCCTCCACATCGTCGGACCACTGCTCGGGCTCTACATACTGGCTCTTTTGGAAGGTGTAGCCAAGCTGTACATCAAAGATGTTGGATATACCTACCTTAACCTCGGTGGTGATACCACCCACACGAGCACCCTCGGCGTTGTATCGCTGCTTATGAATGAAGTGGTTACCATCAGAGTCGATGTTCTGTCCAAGGGTTTTTAGTGCAAAGACATCGTCAAGGATGGTGTAGAAGCCCTCTACAAGGATGTTTGTCTGCACACGACCAAAGGTGTGGTAGTAGTCGGCAGATGCGCTCAACGAATGTGAGTACTCAGGGCGTAGGTTAGGGTCCAACGCGATGATAGATACCGAGTGGTTGAGGGCGTCGATATGAAGGTCCTCGTTGTAGACCTGGGGCGCACGATAGCCACTCGAGTAGCTAACACGAAGGCCAAGGTCCGCAATAGGACTATATCGGATGTTGGCACGTGGTGCGAAGATTGGGCGGTCTATAAGGTTGTGCTTGTCGAGACGGAAACCTACAAGGATGTTAACCTTCTCGCTCTTCCACTCGTTCTGTGCAAAGATACCATAGATGGATGTCTGCTGGTTGAGATCACGATTTGTTGCGAGGTATATATCGTTGAGATTGTTGAGGTTGTACTCGGCACCCACGGTGAGCTCCGCAGGAAGACCTGCCTTATACAAATAGGTGTACTGACCACCACCCACAAACATGAAATCACGAGTTGTGCCGTAGGCGTTAGGGTTCATGTCTGTGCCGAAGTAGCTCGAGCGGTTGATGCCCTGTGCCGAGGCGTAGATGTTCATACGGTGGCGCATATTGGGGAAGTAGTCGAAGCGCAGACCTCCACCATTGATGTAGTGGTCCACCTGCTCGCAGATGTTTGTCATGTGTGGTGCTTTGTCGAGGTTGTCGCCACCACGGCGGAAGTCGTGAATATGGTGATACTCAGCTGTTAGGCGTGAGTGGTTCGATGTCTTGTAATATGCTCTAAAGCCCAATGTCTGCGACTTGAGGCGTGTGATGTCCGAGAAGCCATCGTCGTTGCGGTCGTAGGCATCGCGGTCCTTTACCTGGCCGAAGATGTAGGCACCCATCTTGTAGTCATCCGATACGAAGGCGCCACCGAGCGAGGTGTTCAAATCGGGGGTACCATCCTCAAGGATATTTGTTGTGTGCGAGAGCGATAGGGTATTGCGTAGTGGCTCTTTAGATATGATATTGACTACACCACCAATAGCGCTTGATCCAAAGAGTGCTGAGCCACCACCGCGTATGACCTCTACACGCTCAACCATGGCCACGGGCATAAGGTCGAGACCATACACGCCAGCCAACGACGAGAAGATGGGGCGGCTGTCGAGTAGTATCTGCGAATACTGTCCATCGAGACCATTGATGCGTAGCTGGGGAGCACCACAGTTGCCGCATGTGTTCTCTACGCGCAAGCCCGACTGGAAGTTCATTGCCTCCGAGAGGTTCGATGAGGCGGTGCCCTCAAATAGCTTGGTTGAGGCTACGTTAACGACGGTAGCTGTCTCGCGGCGGTTTGTCTCGTTTCGTGTTGCCGAAACAACCACCTGATCTACAATCGTTGACGACTCCTCAAGGGTGAAGTTAAGCTCTTCGGATATTCCCTTCTTCGAGGTGAATACCTGCTCTACGGTGTTATAGCCAATTGCAGATACGACGATAATATGCGTACCCTCGGGGATGTTATTGATTTTGTAGTGACCTGTGCCATCGGCAGCGCAACCCATTGTTGTGCCCATCACAGCCACAGTGGCGTATGGAATATGCTCGCCCGTCTTGGCGTCGATGATGTGGCCAAAGATGTTGGCATCGCTACCCTTAGGGCGTGGAGTGTTATCGGTAGTCTCCACATCCGCAGGTGTGTGTAAAGTGTGCGCATTATATGGTGTCGCTGTGGCTACAAGTGTTGTGAATAGTGCAATTAGTAGTGTTGTAATGTGTCGTGTCATGATATTTTGTTATTGGCGTTAATCTGTTAAGTATGCGTTGAATACACGCACACTGAAGCCCACTCACATGTGTGGGTGGGATGGGGTAGAGGCTACCCTAAATTGTCGAAATGATTAAGCCAATGAGGGAGGTCCTCGGGGAGATATAAGTTCAATGCTTGTGTCGATTACATCGCTCTTGAACTCGGTGTAGTCGTGGAGCTCTACGCCCACAATATTTGCGCAGCATGCCAACTCCTCGCCACCGAGCATCTCGCTACCAGCTATGCGGCTGATATGAAGTAAGGCATCTGCAGTGTGGCAGTGGTTGGTGGCGTCACCTGCATAGGGGTGCGAGTGGGTAATCTCAATACCATTGATGGTGTGGTGGTGAATAAACAACGAGTTTGCACCCAACCATAATACTATGATCAGTAGGTGCATCGAAGCGAATATGTTTCGAAGTTTACTCTGCATTGCGGCTGCAAAGGTATCATAATAATTGCAAATAACCAAATTTTTATTCTTTTGGGGTGCTTAGGCGAAGAGCAGAAGAGACAACGGAATGTTGAAACCGAGGGAGAATGTGGGGGTGTTTGTCACTCTATTATAAGAGAGCACCACCACCGTGGTATTTGCGACCATTAAGTATTGCTAACTTCCCTAAATTCATCAAATTCATTCATTCACTTGACCGTACTCAACCTATCTATTAGCTCTTTTTCCACTCCAAAATTATTACTGTTCATTCGCCAAAATCTACCGTTCAGCGTCCTGAATGGCCCATTTATTAAAAAACTTTAAAAAGATTTCGCCTTATTAAATATTTGTATTACCTTTGCACACTGACTATCTATTTCTTGTTGCGAAATAACAACAGTTATTTGCCGACCAGATAGCGTGGTACGATGATACCTAAAAAGAAATTTTTGTAATAAAAACAGAGTATATGAGTAATGTTAATTTGACTCCTGATTACCTATTTGAGGTGAGTTGGGAGGTGTGCAACAAAGTGGGCGGTATCCATACCGTTATCGCTTCGAAGGCACCAACTGTAAAGGAGTTGTTGGGCGATAAGTATATCACCATCGGTCCCGACTTCTCACAGGATGCTGCTAACCCCGAGTTTAAGGAGGATGCCACACTTCTTGCTGCATTGCGCGAGACCCTATACGCTAAGGGTATTCGTGTTCGTATTGGTCGCTGGATGATTGATGGCAACCCTATCGCCATACTTATCGACTTCAAGTCATTCTTCAACCAGAAGGATGCTATTCTCAAGCAGCTTTGGGACTCTTACCATGTTGATTCGCTCTCGGGTCAGTGGGACTATATTGAGCCAGTGTTGTTTGGTCACGCCGCAGGTGTTGTTATCTCGGCATTCACACAGTGCGTATCTACCCCTGCAGCTAAGGTTGTAGCTCACTTCCACGAGTGGATGTCAGCTGCTGGTTCACTCTACTTGCGCGATAACGCTCCATATGTAGCTACCGTATTCTCTACCCACGCAACTGTTATGGGCCGTTGCATCGCTGGTAACCGCCTTCCACTATATAACGACTTGCATAAGTTCAATGCCGATGAGCTTGCTCGTCAGTTTAATGTTCTTGCAAAGCACTCTTTGGAGAAGTCGGCAGCTACATATGCTGATGCATTCCTTACTGTTAGCGATATCACTGCTAACGAGTGTAAGTATCTTCTTGGTCGTGAGGTGACACGCATCACCCCTAACGGTTTTGAGAATGGCTTTGTTCCTGCTGCCGAGCGCCTCGCTGAGGTGCGTGAGGCTGCGCGCAAGCGCATCATCGAGGTTGCTACAGCTTCTTGGGGCTACACCTTCGAGAATAACCCACTTATCGTAGCTACCAGCGGTCGTTATGAGTATCGCAACAAGGGTATCGATGTATTCTTGGAGTCTTTGAAGCAGTTGGCAGCAAGCAATATCAATCGCGATGTTATTGCTCTTATCGCTGTTCCTGCAGGTAATGTAGGTGCTCGCCACGACCTTGTTCAGCACCTTGAGAATAGCTCTGAGGCTATCGACCCAGCACAGAAGCGCTACCTCACTCACAACCTCGAGTCTGAGGCATGGGATCAGGTGTGTCGCTCTGTTGAGGGTAGCATTCTCTCAACATCAGCATCACGCGTTAAGGTGTTGTTCGTGCCTACATACCTCAATGGCAACGATGGTATCTTCAATATGCCATACTACGATGTGCTTTCAGGCGTAGATCTCACAGTATTTGCCTCATACTACGAGCCATGGGGCTACACTCCATTGGAGTCAGTAGCTTACGGAGTGCCTACAGTGACAACCACTCTTGCTGGCTTCGGTATGTGGATCGCTAAGCATGTTGAGCACGATGGCGTAGATATCGTTCGTCGTGACGACTATAACGAGCGCGAGGTGGTATTGCAGATCACCGATGTTGTTAAGCGTTATGTAGATATGTCTGCCGAGAAGTATGCGCAGACTCGTGTATCGGCACAGCAGATGTCGTCTACAGCACTCTGGAAGAAGCTCTTCAAGGAGTACAAGGCAGCATACGAGGAGGCTTTGGATAACTCAGTATCTCGCACTAACCGTGTTCTTTTTGATGGTGGTGGCCGCGCCGAGCAGATTAACTTCGTGCGTCAGCAGCTCACCTCTAACCGCCCATCATGGCACCGTCTCATGGTTGAGAAGGGCATCCCTGCACGCCTTAAGCCATTGGAGGAGCTTTCACGCAACCTATGGTGGTGTTGGACTGTTAGTGCTCGTGAACTCTTCGAGTCAGTAGACACTGAGTTGTGGGTAAAGGTGGAGCGTAACCCTATCGCCTTGTTGGATAAGCTCTCATCAACTCGTTGTGAGGAGCTTTGCAACGATAAGGAGTTCCTCCAGCGTATGGACGCAGTATATAAGGAGTTCACTGAGTATATGGCTGAGAAGCCAGCGCCTGAGCATGCAAAGGTTGCATACTTCTCTATGGAGTATGGTTTGCACTCGTCATTGAAGATCTACTCTGGTGGTCTTGGTATCTTGGCAGGTGACTACCTCAAGGAGGCATCAGACCGTAATGTAGGCATGGTTGCCGTAGGTCTCTTGTACCGCTATGGTTACTTCACACAGCGTCTCTCAGCACAGGGCGCACAGGAGGCTACCTACGATGCACAGAACTTCTTCAAGTTGCCTATCTCGCCTGTTCGCGACGAGTTTGGCAACTGGATTACTACACAGGTGGCTCTTCCTGGCCGTACACTCTCGGCTCGTGTTTGGAAGTGCCAGGTAGGTCGTACAGACCTCTACCTCTTGGATGCTGACTACGAGGCTAACTTGGACGAGGATCGTCAGATTACATATCACCTCTACGGTGGTGACTGGGAGAACCGCCTCAAGCAGGAGATCTTGCTTGGCGTGGGTGGTATCCGTGCCCTCGTGAAGATGGGCATCAAGCAGGAGGTTTACCACTGCAACGAGGGTCACGCTGCCTTCATCAATATCGAGCGTATTCGCAACCTTATCTCTAAGAAGCACTTGTCGTTCTCTGAGGCTATGGAGGTTGTTCGCTCATCATCGTTGTTTACCACACATACACCAGTTCCTGCGGGTCACGATGCCTTCCCTGAGTCGATGATTCGTCAGTATATGTCGCACTATCCTGATGTGTTGGGCATCACCTGGGATCAGTTCATCAACCTCGGTAAGACCAATCCAAGCGATCCTAACGAGAAGTTCTCTATGTCGGTGTTGGCATGTAACCTCTCACAGGAGGTTAACGGTGTGTCATGGTTGCACGGCGAGGTATCTAAGGAGATTCTCGGTAATATGTGGCCAGGCTACTTCAAGAATGAGTTGCACATTGGTTATGTGACTAACGGTGTTCACTTCCCAACATGGGTTGCATCGAGCCTCCGCCGCCTCTATGCTAAGTACTTTGGCGAGGCCTTCGAGGGTCACACCTATAATATCCCTGAGTGGCAGAATGTACACAAGATTGACGATGTGGAGTTGTGGAAGGAGCGTATGTTCCTCAAGGAGCGCCTTATCAAGACCATCCGCAAGCGCTATAGCGATCCTACCCAGGTACGCTTGCAGTCGCCACGCCAGATGGTACAGGTTACCGAGAGCATCAAGCCTGATGTGTTGACCATCGGTTTCGCACGCCGCTTTGCTACATATAAGCGTGCATACTTGCTCTTCACCAACCTTGAGCGTCTCTCTGCACTTGTAAATAATAAGGAGCGTCCTGTACAGTTTGTCTTTGCGGGTAAGGCTCACCCTAACGATAAGCCAGGTCAGGACCTTATCAAGCGTATCGTTGAGGTATCGGCAATGCCTGAGTTCGTAGGTAAGATTGTCTTCTTGCAGAACTACGATATGGAGCTTGCACGCCGTATGGTCCAGGGTGTTGATGTATGGTTGAACACTCCTACTCGTCCTTTGGAGGCTTCGGGTACTTCTGGCGAGAAGTGTGTTATGAATGGTGTTATGCAGTTCTCAGTTCTCGACGGCTGGTGGGTTGAGGGCTATAAGGAGGGTGCTGGCTGGATGCTTCCTATGGAGCGTACCTATGCCGACCAGCGCTTCCAGGATGAGCTCGATGCCGAGATGATATATAACACTATTGAGGAGCAGATCGTACCATTGTACTACGACCGTGCTGAGGATGGTGTACCACACAAGTGGGTTCATGCTGTTAAGAAGTGCGTTGCCGACATCGCATCTAACTTCACAATGAACCGTCAGCTCATCGACTACGAGGAGCGCTTCTATAACAAGCTCGCAGCTCGTAAGCGTCTCATCGTTGATAATAACTATATGATGGCTCGTGAGATTGCAGCATGGAAGCGTAAGGTCTCTGCGGCATGGGATAATATTGCTATCGTAGATGTCCAGCGTGCTGAGATTGAGAGCGAGGCAATGTTCGTGGGTAAGAAGTATCACTTCCAGCTTACTATCGACCTCGCAGGCCTCAATAAGGAGGATATCGGTGCAGAGCTCGTTGTTGCCACTCAGATTGAGGCAGGCCAGTCTGCTAATATCGTTGAGACACGCCGCTTGAGCGTTATCGCTGAGGAGGGCAACACTGTTACCTTGGCTTTGGACTATGCTCCTGAGCACACAGGTATGTTCGATGTTGCATTGCGTGTCTTCCCTGTTAACGATAAGTTGGAGCACCGTATGGACTTCGCGCTTGTTAAGTGGGCATAATCAGCTGCGATAAGCTGCTGATGGCGGCGTATCATAATTTGTAAACTACCGCAGGATGTACTATGTGTACACTCCTACGGTAGTTTTTTTGCCATTGGCGAGTAACTATACCCTCGGAAGCGTAAGGACCATCGAGACCTAAAAGACCAAAACGAAGACGCGGAAAGATGCTGATACTCGACATCTCTTCGGTCTCTTCGGTCTCTTGGGTCTCCCAGGTCTCTATTTTTTTTTGGACCATCGAGACCTAAAAGACCATAAAGACCAAAACGAAGACGCGGGCAATGCTGATACTCGACCTCTCTTTGGTCTCTATTTTTTTTGACCATCGGGACCTAAAAGACCATAAAGACCAAAACGACGTCGCGGGCACACACTGATACTCGACCTCACTTTTGTCTCTTGGTCTCTTCGGTCTTTCCCGAACAAAAAAAGCGCCCGGCCGAAGCCGAGCGCTCAATGTCAATCAGTCTACTCTTAATTAAAGAAGACGACCGATAACCTCGTTGCGTACATTAGCACCAGTGCCTGTACCATTAGCTGATACAGTAACATTTGTTGCTGAGCACTCTGTTACATTAGCCTCCTTACCAGCACCGATAACCTGACCGGCATCACGACCTGCAGATACAGTAGAGTTTGCAGCTGTGCATTTCTTTACAGGAGTAGCAACAGTAGCGTTACCAATCAAAGCACCTGCCTTGTCGCCATCAGCATCACCATTAGCGTAAGTACAAGATACAGTAGCACCTGTTACATGGCAGTTCTCAACCAATGCTGTCTGCTGAGTGATGTAACCTACCAAAGCACCGCAGTTGTGGTGACCTACGATAGTCGCACCATTAATCTTTACATTCTTAATGTGTCCGTGATCTGCAGTATGTGACTCTACCCAACCGAACAAACCTGATGAGTAGTGTTTACCTGTCTGAGCCTCAGAGTTAACAGTGAGGTTATAGATTGTGTAGTTCTGACCATCGAATACACCATTGAAGGTAGTTGCGCCAGTCTGACCTACTGGAGTCCAAGCCTCGTTGTTAAGGTCGATGTTAGCAGTAAGCTTAACAGTCTTACCAGTGAAAGCATTTTTATTAACATTTACCTCGTTAGCAAATGAGTATAAACCAGTCTTATTGAGGATAAGATACTCACCATCCTTAGACAAAATGCCGTCTGCAAGATACTCGTAGCCAGCATCCCATACCTTCAAGCCATCAACAGTAACAGTTGCGTGAGCCTTGCCACCATCCTTAACATTCCAAAGAGTGCTCTTACTATTCAAACCAGCAGGGAAACCGGTAGCTGTACAACTGTTAATAGCTACAGTAAACTTCGCACCGTTAGAGTTAATGTCGATACCAGTTACAGGTTTACCATCCCATGTCTTAGCCTGCTTTGCAGCCACGAACTCACAATTAGTGATAGTCACTGTGTGCTCACCTGTTGATGCATCTGCATAAATCTGCAAAGCCTTACCCTCAGATGCTGAGAAAGTACAACGCTCGAATACGCAGTTAGAAGAGTATGTATAGAGATAACCAGTCAATGGGTCAATGGTACAGTCGTAGAAGTAGTGAGGAGCACCGCTATGTGCATAGAACTGACCTACAATCTTACAATTGCGGAATGTTACTGACTTAGCGTGGCCAAAACCACCGTTGTAACCATTGTTTGCAGTCTCAAATGTTAGATTCTCAAACACGAGGTCAAGACCATTAGCGTAGTTGCCAGGATTGTTGCTATTGGTATTTACTGCACCGTTAACTGTTGTCTTCTCAATACCATTACCTACGATAGTCAAGGTGCTATCAGCCTGACCATTGCTGAGACCAGCTGGAGCATCGAACTCGCCATCGCCAAGTGAGATATATGACATACCGTCAGCGATTGCCTCATTGAATGCATCATTTGAATCAGTTGCGTAAACGATAGTGTTATTCTCCTCAGTGAAGTCGAATGTAGTAACATCAGTATCAGTCTCGTAGATATACAAGCCCTGATCACCTGCCTGGCAGTTGGTGAATGTAGAGTTCTTAATCACAACCTTAGTTTCAGCGTTAAGGTCACCCATAGCAACGCCAGGCTTCTTTGAGAGATAGTTGAAGTGGCAGTAGTCAATAACAACCTCCTCAACCTCTGAACCGTAAGCCTCATGCATCTTGATACCGCGATAGCCGTTTACCTCACACTTGTTGAAGTATGCCTTGTTGCCGGTTACCCATACATCGTACTCATTCTCCTTGTTTGAGTTGAACTTACACTCGTTGAATGTTGCGTTGCCATCCTCAACCATGATGCCATTTACAAACTCGCAGTTGTTGAACTCAAGGTTGCCAGCAAACTCCAAGTAGCCATACTCCCAGCTGTTCTCAGCATATGATACAGACTGGTCAACAATTTCAGCATTGTTGATTACGAGGGTACCACCATTAGCCATGCGAATAGCACCTACGCCACTGCCAGTAGCTGTAATCTTGTGACCATTTGCGTTGATAGTAAGCTTCTCGGTCTTTGCACCCTCAGGAATCCAAGGTGTTGAGCCAATGCCAGCACCAGTTGCCCAAACTACATCGCCAGTAAGCTCGATAACAGCCTCAACACTATTCTTTGCATCCTCCAATGCTGCAATAAATGACTCGGTAGTATCATTATCCAAGTCCTCGGTATACTCACCTGCAAATGCATCCTTAATCTCAACAGTGATGTTGTTAGCATCGGTGAGGATATTACCCTTAACAGTTGTCAAATAGTTGCGCTGTACAGGGATATTGGTGCTGAATACCATCTGTGGGATAGTGTACTCTGTATCGTCGTCAACATCCAAAGTGAACTGAACAGCATCATCCTCTGAGCCGAAGAAGTAGTCGGCAAACAATGTCTTATTATTGCCTGACTCAGTATATGCCATATCAACATAGTTAACAGTCTTAGTGATGTCGTCACTCAACGACACCTTCACAACTTCAGCATTGATGGCGTTAAACTTAGTGTAGAGTTTAGATGTGTAGGTTACTGTCGCAGACACCAAAGGGCTATAGAGCTGATTCATATCAGTTGTCACAACGCGCAACTTAGCGAATGGACGGGTAAGTTCAAGTGATACTGATGATGAGCTCTTGAAGTTGTCAACTACGGCAACGCCAGTGTAAGCATCGCGAGTCTCGTCGTTGAGCTTCTGGTCGCCATAGAGACCAACCTTGCTAAGATCTCTTGTGTCGTAGTGGTAGTCCTGGTTGCTCTCCTGATCCTGTGGGATGAAGTCGGCCCAAACGACGAACTTGTACTCACGACCAGGAACAAGGCGGAGTGCGAATGATGTGGTGGTGTTCGCATCCTCACGATTTACCATACGCTCCTTTGCAAGCTCGCCAGCAGCATCGTATACCTCAAGGATGTAGCGGATGTCGAACTCGTCCTCAAGGTCAATGTTGCCGATAGCACCAATACCGCTGTCCGCAGCAGCACGGGTCTCAGCTGGAAGACCTACCTCAAGCACAACCGCAGCCTCACCATTCTTATCGACCTGAACACCGTCGATAACATCTGTCTGACATGATGCCATACCAAGCACCAAGGCAGCTAAAGCTAAGAATTTTGCTTTCATAAAAATTTGTGTTTAGTTAATAATTTATTTGTTTGTATCTTAATATGCATCTAACAATCTAAGACTCAGACTAATCCATATGACAAATATCAAGGCGAGAGGGTGTAACTACCCCTCTCCCTCAATAGGTTAGCCCATATGGAGGTCTCTAACTTCTTAGTTTCAAAACGAATATGCGTTACAAATATAATGCAAATTCACCCAAAAAGCAAATTTTTGAGTGAATTTTATACCTTAGTTTATACGCATGTGCGTTGTAGCCCCTTCGGAAACATATCGCAGAATGCCACGAGATAGTGTCTTTGCCCTATCTCTTGACCTCGCGTTTTAGCTCCTCAACAAGTGTGGCGCAGCCATCCTCCAGTAGGTCAAGAACAAGCTCAAAACCCTCGTGTCCCTCGTAGTAAGGGTCGGGGATATAGGACCAGTCTGTGTGTCTACGAAGGTATTCCCTAAATCGGAAAATTTTGTTCTGTGCCTCTCTATTAGGGGCGAGGCGGAAAAGGGCCTCATAGTTGTTGTCGTCCATGGCAATGATGCGATCGAAGCGGTCGAAGTCGGCTTCGCGCACCTGGCGTGCCAAGTGGGGCATGTCGATACCTCTGGCTGCAGCTGCACGGCGCATGCGGCTATCTGAGCGCTCGCCAGCATGGCCTCCATAAGTGCCTGCCGAGTCGATATATATATCCTCGCTTAGAGCCTCACGCTCAATGAGCATCTTAAGCACAGCCTCCGCCGCTGGTGAACGGCATATATTTCCGAGGCAGACAAACAATATGCGTTGCTTCATAGTATGATATTTTTTACAAAGATAGATATTTTTTTGATATCTGCAACCGGTGCTATTGGTTATAAAAAAATCTCAGTTCATTTAATATAGTAGTAATACCGTCCACTTTTTTCTCCTTTGCGTCGTGATGGCTTGTGAAATTAGCCATATTTTACATATCTTTGCCACGCTTTTGCTTATACTGCAATTTTAACTTTTCACGATATGAAACTAAAGTCACTTTTGCTCGTTGCTCTTGCAACGCTAATCTTTACCATTGATGCCGACGCTCAGCGTCTGCCTCGTCCTGTGCGCAATGTTGAGGTGCAGAGCCTCGATGGCGAAAAGGCTCGCCTACCATGGTGGGGCGAGAAGAACCTCATGATCTTCTATGTAGACCCCGATGTGCCTAAGCAGAATCACGACTTCATCACTTGGCTCGAGGAGACCAAGCGTCTTTGGGGTCCAGATATCGAGGGCTTCGGTATCATCAACCTCAAAGATACAGCATACCCAAGCTCTGTGGTGCGTCAGATTGCCGATGCCCGCACAGCAAAGAATGGTGCTACAATCCTCTGCGATCCAGACCACTGGCTTACAAGTGCTTGGCGTCTTGGTGATTGCAACGACTGCTTCGTGATAATGCTTGTAAACAAGCAGGGTCAGCTCGTATATATCCACAAGGGCGAGATGTCCAAGGAGGAGCAGGAGAAGTTCCTCGCTGTGGGCGACACTCTCAAGGACGAGTCGAGCAAGTAATAGCCACGCATTATGCTACTGAGGGTTGTGGCTGCCGTGGCCCTAATGCTCACGATAAGCCCCACATATGCGCAGGTCGACCAGACCATGCTGATAGGTGGTGACACCCTCACATATCGCTATATTCCAGCCGACCAGACACACGCCGAGGTGCAATCCTCGGGCGTGATGTCTGGTCGCTCCATTTTAGACTATCTCACCTTTGGTGATAGTGATATAAATCCTGGGGCATCATTCACCATCATGGGTGCGCCCGCCTATACGCAGGAGCGTGGTTGGGGGCTGGCCCTCGCGGGTGAGATGCGCTATCGTACGCGGTGTATGACAGTATCCGATACCCCCTCGTCGCTACGACTAAAACTCTCGGCATCGCTGACGGCATACTACTCGGCAGAACTCGATGGTAGAAATTGGCTTGGTGGCAATCGTCATAGAGTGAGCTATGGCGCTCTATTTGCCTCGGAACCCACCTATATCTGGGGGCTCGACTATGCCTCGGCAAGTGGCAATATACGAGGTAGTTATACATCTCGAAATATTGTTATTGAGGGCGCGTATGCCTATCATGTGGCGCAAGGCCTAATGGTGGGCGTTCATGCTGAATATAGAGGCTTCGGTGCGCATAACCTTTCGGCGCATGCTACTGAGGTGCTTTGTGGTGAGGCTCATGAGGTCTCTATGTTGGGCTTTGGTGTTGATGTAGAGTACGATACGCGGCGTGTGGAGGGCATGACAACCAGAGGATTGCACCTTGTGGGGCGATACACCCTGCGTAACTATCTTTTTGACGATATTCCTATGGGTCATAATGTCGTCCTGCGCCTCGATTACTACCAGCCGCTATGGCGTGGTGCAACGCTTCTATTCGACATTTGTGGCGAGTATAATAGTCCTGATACTCCATGGATGCTCTCTGCTACATTTGGTGGCAATAGCCTTATGCGTGGCTACTATTTAGGTCGCTATATTGGTGATAATCTGCTTGCTGCGCAGGTGGAACTTGAGCAACATATATGGCAGGGGTTGGGTGTGGCTGCATGGGGTGGAGCTGGTACGATATTTTCGGTAGATGATGGCTTTGCATGGCGCAAGGTGTTGCCTACCTATGGTGGTGGCCTTCGCTGGGGCGTTGGTGGTGGCACATCGCTGTACATAGATGTTGCCTTCGGAAAAGGTTCTCATGCCATAATTGCAGGTTTTAGTGAGGTGTTCTAATGTCTTGGTTGTCAGCTGTATATAGTCGGTAAATATAAATTGTGTTGTTCCTCTTCCGAAATTGAGGAATTTTTACTACCTTTGTCGCGTTGTTACTATACCATAGGTATAGCGCGACAATTTTTTATTGCAAGGCGAGTAAAAAGATTAAGAGATAGAATATGAGAATTGCATTAGCTCAGCTTAACTTTACGGTAGGCGACATTGCCGCTAACACCGATAAGATTATTGACAACATCAAGCGTGCCAAGAGAGAGGGCGCTGACCTTGTCGTTTTTGCCGAGTTTGCCGTGTCGGGAACACCCGCCTACGGACTACTAACTAAGACCACATTCCTCACACTCTGCGAGGAGGCTGTTGAGCGTATCGCCACAGCATGTCGTGGTATCTCAGCTATTGTGGGTACTCCCTACCTCACTGCAGAGGGTCCTATCAGTGCCGCTGCATATATCAACGAGAGTGGCGAGGTGGAGTATATCGGCAAGCGCCATGTGTCGGCTCGCCGCGAGATGGGCTATATCGTGGGCTCGTCAATAGGTAGCCAGACTGTGAAGGTTGCGGGCCACGCCATCAAGGTGGTTGTGGGCGACGACCTCAGCTATGTGGAGGACCTCGACGAGGATGTAGACTTGGTAGTATCTGTGAATGCTCGCCGCTATGGTAAGGGCATCCTTACTCGTCGCTTCGACAAGATTAGCCGCTTGGCATTCACCGAGGGCAAGGATATGTTGCTCATCAACCAGGTGGGTGGTTCGGGTGATATCGTCTACGATGGTACATCGGGTGTGCTCAACAAGGAGGGTAAGCTCCTTATGGTGCTCAACAGCTTCGAGGAGGACTTCCGTATCTATGATACCGAGGTCGACAAGGAGGCTATCGAGGTGCCATTCACCACATACAACGATCGTAATGCCATACTCTACAAGGCCGCTTGTCTCGGCTTGCGCGACTTCTTCCACAAGAGTGGCTATCGTAAGGCCTGTGTAGGTCTCTCGGGCGGTATCGACTCGGCGGTTGTTGCATGCTTGGCTGTGGGCGCATTGGGTAAGGAGAATGTGCGTGTGTTGCTCATGCCATCGCCATTTACACCTAACGAGAGTGTTGAGGATGCCAAGGCTTTGGCCGAGAATCTCGGTGTGGAGTATAGCGTATTGCCAATCATCGAGGCCTACAACGCTATTGTTGGTACCTTGCAGCCCGTAATTGGTGGTACTGAGTTTGATGCTACCGAGGAGAATATTCAGACTCGCATCCGTACAACGATGCTTATGGCCTTGCAGAATAAGACAGGATATATGCTTCTTAACTCGTCAAATAAGAGCGAGAACGCCCTCGGCTGGTGTACACTCTACGGCGATACTGCGGGAACATTTAGCCCTACAGGCGACCTCTACAAGGGTGAGATATACGACTTGGCACGATACATCAACGCAACCTTTGGTGATGTTATTCCCGATGCAATTATTGACAAGGAGCCATCATCGGAGTTGCGCCCCGACCAGAAGGATAGCGACTTCTTGCCTCATTACGAGGTTATAGATGCCATCCTCTTCCGTATGATTGAGAAGAAACAGCATCGCGAGGAGATTATCAACGCTGGCTTTGATGCCGCCGTGGTGGAGAAGATTCACACCATGGTTATGCAGAACGAGAAGAAGCGTTATCAGTTCCCTCCTGTGTTGCGTCTCTCGCCATGTGCCTTTGGTCACGAGTGGTTGATGCCTTTGGTAAACCACTATCACGGCTAATAGAGTGCTCCACGGCACGATAGTGGGTAAGGCTTGTGAGGTGTTGAGTGTCGGTGGGATAATCATAAGAGTTGAGTGATGGGTGTCACAATACAACATAAGGGCGTTGTCGAGCGCATCGAGGGCGATAAGGTGTTTGTCAAGGTCGAGAAGGAGAGTGCTTGTCAGGCATGTCACGCTAAGGGCCTATGTGGTGAGCGTGGTGGCGAGCGCATAATAGAGGTTGTCACCGAGTATGCCGCGAGTTTTGCTGTGGGCGAAACGGTGGTGGTGGCGCTTCTAAAGGGACGAATGGCCATATCGTCGTTGATATGGGGTTACTTGATGCCTTTGGTGGTCCTTCTTGTTGTGCTCTTGTTGTTGCATGGCCTCGGTGTGGAAGATGGCATAGCAGCAATATCGACACTTGGAGCTGTGGCTCTTTACTATGTGGTGCTATATCTCAAGCGCCGTCAATTTGAGAAAAAGATACAATTTACAATTATAAAGGAGTAATGAACGAGTTATTATTAACAGTGATAACACTCAGTGTGTTAGGTGCTCTGTTAGCTGTGGTGCTCTTTATTGTGGCAAGAAAGTTTAGGGTCGAAGAGGACCCTCGTATCGACGAGGTCGAGAAGATGTTGCCTGGAGCAAACTGTGGTGGATGTGGCTTTGCGGGATGTAGAGCTATGGCTGATGCTTTGGTGACGCGCGATAACATATCGTCGCTCTATTGTCCTGTAGCTGGTGGCGATACCATGAAGTCTATATCATCATTCTTGGGTAAGACTGTTGCCGAGAAGGAGCCTATGGTTGCTACCTTGCGTTGTGGCGGTACATGCGAGAAGCGTCCCAAGGTAAACCACTATGATGGTGCTCGCAGCTGTGCTGTGGTGAACACACTCTATGTGGGCGAGTCGGCGTGTGCCTTTGGTTGCATCGGCTATGGTGACTGTGTGCAGGCCTGCTCATTTGGTGCTATCACCCTAAATCCTAAGACAGGTCTTGTAGAGGTTGATCCCGATAAGTGTACGGCGTGTGGTGCATGTGTTAAGGCTTGTCCAAAGAACCTCTTCGAGTTGCGCAAGAAGTGGCCTAAGAATCGAGCTATATATGTGGCATGTCGCTCAATAAACCGTGGCTCGGTGGTTATGAAGGTCTGCAAGGCGGGATGTATAGGTTGCGGTAAGTGCGAGAAGGCGTGTTCTTTTGGTGCTATAACCGTCGATAACTACCTTGCATATATTGATTCAAACAAGTGTAAGCTTTGTCGTAAGTGTGTTAACGAGTGTCCTACAGGAGCTATCCATATCGCAAATATGGAGCGCTTGCCTCGTGAGCCAAAGCCCGCAGCACCAAAGGCTGAGGTTGCAACCGCAGTTAAGAGTGGTGCAGAGACAAAGGTTGATAGCGCTAAAAACGAGTAAAAGATGAGAACATTCCCTATAGGCGGTATTCATCCGTCAGATAACAAGCAGTGGAGCAAGGATCGTCCTATCGAGGTTATGGAGCTTCCTGATATTGTGTCGATACCTATGATTCAGCATATTGGTGCCCCCTCAACACCTATCGTGAAGAAGGGCGATAAGGTGCTTACAGGACAGCTTATTGGCCAGGCTGGAGGCTTCGTGTCGGCAAATATCCACGCCCCTATCTCGGGTACAGTCACCTCGGTAGATATGTATGCCAATGGTCAGGGCCAGCGTAGAATGATGGTTGTCATCAAGCGCGAGGGTGACGAGTGGATGGAGGATATCGACCGCTCGCCAGAGTTGAAGCGTGATTGTAAGCTCACTTCTGAGGAGATTATTGCAAAGATTAAGGCTGCTGGTGTGGTGGGTCTTGGTGGTGCGCAGTTCCCAACACATGTTAAGTTGTCGGTGCCTGCAGGTCAGAAGGCCGAGGTGCTTATCATCAATGGTGTTGAGTGTGAGCCATACCTTACATCGGACTATCGTAATATGTTAGAGCGTGGCGAGATGATTCTTGTGGGCATCGAGATATTGATGCGAGCATTGTCGGTAGGCCGCGCTATCATAGGCATCGAGGCTAATAAGCCTGCTGCCATAGAGATTCTTCGTGCCTTGATTACCAAGGGGTGCTATAAGGGTATTGAAGTTCAGGCTCTCAAGACACGCTATCCTCAGGGTGGTGAGAAGCAGCTCATAGCTGCTGTGACTGGTCGTCAGGTGCCACCACCTCCTGCGCTCCCAATCTCGGTGGGCGCTGTGGTAAGCAATATATCTACAGCTATTGCCGTGTATGAGGCTGTGCAGAAGAACAAGCCTCTCATTGAGCGTGTAGTGAGCGTTACGGGTAAGGGCCTCAACGAGTGTCATAACTTCCTTGTGCGCTTTGGTATCCCCGTAGATAAGTTCTTGGAGCGTGCTGGCGGCATCCCTGATGGTGATGTTAAGATACTAAATGGTGGCCCTATGATGGGGCGTGTTGTTGTCGATACTTCGGCACCTCTTATCAAGGGTTGTTCGGGTATCACCGTGCTCTCGGGTAGTGATGTTGCTCGTGGCAAGGAGGGCGTATGTATCAAGTGCGCCAAGTGTGTGTCGGCTTGTCCTATGGGTCTTGAGCCATACCTTCTCTTGAAACTCGCACGCCTCAAGAAGTGGGATGTTGCCGAGGAGCATAACACTGTTGACTGCATCGAGTGTGGCTGCTGCTCATATACATGCCCATCGAACTTGCCTCTATTGGACTATATCCGCATTGGCAAGCAGACAGTGATGACGGCTATTCGTGCGCGCGCGAACGCTAATAATAATAAGTAATAAGTAAAACGAAAGATATATTTATGGCTACAAGACTATTTGCGGCATCATCCCCACATATCCATGGCGGCGAGTCTACGCGTCGCATCATGGGCGATGTTGTGCTGGCACTTATTCCTGCTTTGGCGGTATCGGCCTATGTCCTTGGCTGGCGCTCGCTGATGGTTACGGCGGTTGCTGTTGTCAGCTGCGTGCTCTTTGAGTACCTTATTCAGCGCTTCTTGATTAAGGGTCGCACAACCATTGGTGATCTCTCGGCAGTGGTTACAGGTGTTCTTCTTGCCTTCAACCTCCCTGCTGGCATACCATGGTGGATTGTTGTCATCGGTGCATTGGTGGCTATAGGCATCGGCAAGATGACCTTTGGTGGCTTGGGTTGCAACCCCTTTAACCCAGCCCTCACGGGTCGTATCTTCTTGCTTATTGCCTACCCTGTGCAGATGACCGACTGGACTACAGGTGTCAATGCCGATGTTGTTAACCCAACCCTCTTCGACGCTGTTAGCGGTGCTACATCTGTAGATAGCATGAGTGGTGCAACATCATTGGCTCTCATTAAGAGCAACCCCGAGTTGGTGGGTAATGTCAACTTTGGCGATATGTTCTTGGGTAACATGAACGGTTCACTTGGTGAGATATGTGCCTTGGCTCTTATCCTTGGTGGTATCTATCTCTTGTGGCGTAAGGTCATCACATGGCATATACCTGTGGCGGTGCTTGGCACTATGGCAATCTTCGCCGCATGCGTAGGTATTGGCGAGGGTGGCTCGCTAATCTATGAGTTGCCTCTGTTCCATATCTTGGCTGGTGGTGCGTTGCTTGGTGCTATATATATGGCTACCGACTACTCTACATCGCCTATGACACACAAGGGTATGATTATCTATGGTGTGGGTATCGGTATTATAACCATGGTTATTCGTTTGTGGGGTGCCTATCCTGAGGGTATGTCGTTTGCGATATTTATCATGAATGCCGCAACACCTCTTATCAACAAGTATTGTCGTCCCAAGCGTTTTGGTACTAAATAGCGGAAGTTGAGAGTATGAAGAGTTCACTAAAAAATATGGTATTGGTGTTGTTCACCATTACCGCAGTCACGGCTGCGCTCGTAGCCTTGGTTAACGATATCACCAAGGAGGCTATTGCGCAGACCGAGGAGAATAATAGAAATCAAGCTAAACTGGAGGTGCTCCCATCGTTTGAGGGTGAGGCGGAGCTTGATATACAGACTAAGAAGATTGGAGACTTTGAGGTCAATGTAACAAAGGTTGTGGCTAATGGCGAGACTATAGGCTACGCTGTCGATGCCCCAAGCATCCTTAAGAATGGCTATAGCGATAGAATCTATCTTATGATAGGCTTCGTGGAGAAGGCTGATGGTGTGGAGATTAGCGGCGTTAAGGTCCTCTCACAGAAGGAGACTCCAGGTCTTGGCGCTAATATGATTAAGCCAGGAAATAAACTCGAGAGTAGCATCTTGGGCGCTAAGGCCGAGAGCCTCAAGTTCGAGGTTAAGAAGGATAACCCTGAGGGTTCGTTCGATGCTCTCACTGGCTCAACCATATCGTCACGCGCCTATGCCAACGCTGTGGAGACTGCATATGCTGGTTATCTATGGTATAAGAGCGAGTTCGAGGCAGAGCAGACTGAGGCTGATGAGCCCAAGGTTATCGACGGTGAGGAATATGCCGATAATCTCGATGCAGAGCTTAGCAAGGAGACAGAGAAGACTGAGTTAGTTGAGGTTGTTGCTGAGACTGAGGTAGCTGAGGAGTCTGAAGAGAATAAGCCAATTGTGACTACTATTGTAGATACGCAGGTAAATGAGGAGCTTGAAGCTCAGGAAGGAGAAGAAGAGTAATGAGTAAGTTTGGTATTATAACAAAGGGTATTCTCAAGGAGAACCCAACCTTTGTACTCATTTTGGGTATGTGTCCCACCATTGGTGTTACCTCGTCGGCTATGAATGGTGCAGGTATGGGTATTGCCACCATGGCGGTGCTTATAATGTCGAATGTGGTGATATCTATGATTAAGAACTTTGTGCCTGACAAGGTGCGCATCCCTGCGTTCATCGTCGTTATCGCCTCGTTTGTGACCATCATCGAGATGTTGATGAAGGCCTATGTTCCAGCTTTGTACGCATCTCTTGGTGTCTTCATCCCACTTATTGTGGTTAATTGTATCATCCTGGGTCGTGCCGAGGCCTTTGCCTCAAAGAATAGCGTTGTAGCGTCGGCTCTCGATGGTGTGGGTATAGGCTTGGGCTTTACGCTCGCCCTTACGATTATTGGTATGGTGCGCGAGATTCTTGGCTCGGGTGCTATCTTCGACATCCCTGTTGTTGAGGGCGATGGTCTTATGCCGTTGGTATTCATCCTTGCTCCTGGTGGTTTCATTGTGCTCGGATACTTGATGGTAATGTTTAACAAAATAGCTAAACGATAGAGAGTATGGATTTGATGACTATATTGGTAGGTGAAAATATATCTAAGGGCGTTCAGGAGGCCTTCGCTACCGGCGAGGTTAGTGTCCAGGCTGTAACGCTTGGTGCCATCATCATCGGTGCCATCTTCGTTAACAATGTGGTGCTCTCGCAGTTCCTCGGTATATGTCCATTCCTTGGTGTATCCTCTAAGGTGGAGACCTCATTGGGTATGGGTATGGCCGTGACCTTCGTTATGGCGCTATCGTCAGTTGTTACTTGGTGCTTGCAGGAGTTTGTCCTCGAGCGTTTCGAAATCGAGTATATGCAGACTATCGTCTTCATCCTTGTCATTGCGGCATTGGTGCAGATGGTGGAGATTGTCCTCAAGAAGGTATCACCCTCGCTTTACCAGGCTTTGGGTATCTTCTTGCCTCTTATCACCACCAACTGTGCAGTTCTTGGTATTGCCATCCTCTCGGTGCAGAAGGAGTTCGACCTTGTTACAGGTGTTGTCTACTCTGTATCTATGGCTATCGGCTTTGCCCTTGCGTTGGTGCTCTTTGCAGGTATCCGTGAGCGCTTGGATGTTGAGGATGTTCCCAAGGCTATGCGTGGTGTGCCCATTGCATTGATTGCTGCAGGCTTGTTGGCGATGGCATTTATGGGCTTTGCCAATGTTGTGCCTTTGCCATAATGAGTATTCTAAAGCGATTCTAAATACTAAGGGGAATATCCAACCATGGTGTAGGATATCCCCTTGTTTGTAAGATATAAACCTTTTATCATAAGCTGTTATGCTCTCGATAGACCGTGTGCTTGCCATAGATAGTGCTCAAGATTTTGAGGCGTGTGCCATTGAGCTTTTCCGCCATCAGGCGCGCCATACTCAACCCTATGCCGAGTATGTTGCCCTCTTGGGTATTGACCCAGATAGCGTGAGTAGGGTGGAGGATATACCCTTTATGCCTATCGAATTGTTCAAGAGCCACGATGTATATTGTGGTGAGCATGCTCCAGAGATTATCTTCACATCGAGCAATACGGGCTCTACCGTACCTTCGCGCCATATGATGGCCTCGTTGGAGGATTACCGCAAGACCTTCACACGAGCCTTCGAGATATTCTACGGCAATCCCGCTAAGTGGAGCATTTATGGCCTTTTACCCAACTACTTGGAGCGTGAGGGCTCGTCGTTGGTATATATGGTTGACCAACTAATACGGCTGTGTGGGTCGGGTGGCTTCTACCTCAATGACTACGAACGCCTTATTCGCGATATGGAGGCTGACCCCAAGCCCAAGATTCTGCTTGGTGTGAGCTATGCCTTGTGGGATATGGCCGAGCAGTATGCCCCCAAGCTAACTAATACCATAGTTATGGAGACGGGAGGCATGAAGGGGCGTCGCAAGGAGCTATCAAAGAGCGAACTTCATGATATACTATGCCGAGGCTTCGGCGTGGAGCATATCCACTCGGAGTATGGTATGGCCGAGCTTACATCGCAGGCCTACTCCTCGGGAGAGGGTATCTTCAAGGCCCCAGCATGGATGCGTGTCATGGTGCGTGATGTCAACGACCCCATGGACCATAAACCTCAAGGAGGGCGTGGAGGCATAGACATCATCGATTTGGCAAACCTCTCATCGTGTGCCTTCATACAGACACAGGATATGGGCCGCCTTATGGAGGATGGTCGCTTTGTTATTGAAGGCCGTATTGCTGGTAGTGATATTCGTGGTTGTAACCTTTTAGTGCACAATGAAGTATAATAGCGACATACTACGCCTACTACACGAGGAGCTGAGGGATGTTCTTCGTGAGACGGTGCGTGTGCTCGACGCAGCTGGTATACCCTATTTTATACAGGGCGGTACGGCCATTGGTGCTCACTTCTTCGATGACATAGTGCCCTGGGATGATGATATAGATCTCGGACTTACGCGCGAGAACTATGAGCGTTTTCTGCGCGAGGCTCCTGCGCTGCTTGGCGAGGAGTATACCTTGCAGGAGTTTACCACAGATAGTAATACCCCCTTCTACTTTGCCAAGGTACGCAAGAGGGGTACACGCTTTGTTGAGCGCGAGTGGGTGGGTCTGCCCATTGCTGAGGGTATATATGTCGATATCTTCCCCTACGACCTTATCCCCGATGATCAGCGTATGGAGCGTAGGCAGCGCCGCAAGGTTAAGTTCTGGGTGAACTGTTTTACGGCCAAGAGCGTATGGCTGTGGCGCTGGTTTGGTAGAGCTAATAATGGTGTTGTCATGCCCAAGAGCATGGTATCATGTGCTGCGATACGCCTTGTTACCTTGTTGATGAGCAAGAAACAGATATATGCCCGCCTTAATAGGGAGCTTACTCGATATAACAATACTGAGGCTTCGCGCTATAATATTGTGCGTATGCCCAAGGATATGATAGCGCGCTCGGCTATCGAGAGTGCGGAGCTTCGTCGCTTTGGCGATATGGAGCTGTGGGCACCAAGCAATTTGGAGAGCTATCTGCGTAACCACTATGGCGATATTCAGAAGTGGTTGCCCGAGGATAAGCGTCTCAACCACGCCCCCGAGGTGTTGCACTTTGGGCGTAGGGTGACAAGTGAGGAGTCTTTGAAGATATCTGTTGTCATACCACTATATAATAAGGTTGCGGAGATTGAGCGTGCTGTGCGCTCTGTTGTGGAGCAGAGTCTCGCTCCTCGTGAGATTATCGTTGTTGACGATGGCTCTACCGATGGCTCGGCTGCTGTTGTCGAGGGGCTTGTTGCGGAGTTTGCGGAGTATAACATACGACTTATCAAGCAGGTGAATGGTGGTGTTAGTGCCGCGCGTAATAGGGGTATTAAGGAGGCTACGGGCGAGTTTGTCGCTCTGTTGGATGGCGACGATATGTGGCTCTCAGGCTATATTGCTGAGGTGTGTCGCCTTATGACCTACTATCCCGATGCTGATGCCTACTCTACGGCCTTCTATATAGTAAACAAGGGTCGTCGTACGCTTGCCCCCTCACCATTAGTTGAGGGATATATAGACCCCGCTCAGGAGGCTCTTCAGGGCAGATACCCAATAATACCATCTACGGCAACACTGCGTAAGAGTGCTGTTGAGCATATCGGGGGCTTCCCTGAGGGTATGCGTCTTGGTGAGGATCAGTGGGTGTGGATAAGGATGCTTCAGGAGGGCTCGCGCTTTTGTTTCTCACCCGAGGCTGTTGTCTGCTACTCGCGTACTGCATCTAATCGCTCGGCGACAATATATCGACGCGAGGAGACTAAACATAGCATAGTTGAGCTGTATAGAGCTGGTGGCGATAGTAGCATAAATGAGTATGTAGCTCGTGTTGGTATCGGCAAGGCCATCACGCAGAGCGTTAGGGGTGGTACAGATGATGCCAAGCATGCATATGCAGCCTTTGCATACACCCAGCGCAATGGTCGTCAGCTACGCCGTCTCAGAGTTCTCAACGCGCTGCCACGATGGATGCGACCAATGGTCGATGGTATCTATAGTGCCGCGGCATGGATAATAAAGAAGCGAGGTATGTAATCATACTTCGCTTCTTAGTCTTCTTACCATGTTATTGGCTCTTTGCCTATGGTGCGTAGATAGTCGTTCGCCTGAGAGAAGTGCTTGCAGCCGAAGAAACCTCTATATGCCGAGAGTGGTGATGGGTGCACGGCTCGCAGTATGAGGTTGCGTCTTGGGTCAGCAATAGCGCCCTTCTTCTGTGCGTAGCTGCCCCAGAGCATATATACTACACCCTCCTTGCGCTCGGCAATGGCTCGCACCACGGCATCGGTAAACTGCTCCCAGCCGCGTCCTGCGTGTGATGCCGCCTGGTGGGCGCGCACCGTGAGTACGGCGTTTAGTAGCAGCACGCCCTGCTCTGCCCAGCGGTCGAGATTACCCGATAGGGGAATGTTTGCACCCGTATCTGCGTGTACCTCCTTGAAAATATTTTGCAACGATGGGGGAAAGGCTATGCCATCGTTTACCGAGAAGCAGAGTCCATTAGCCTGTCCAGGACCATGATAGGGATCTTGGCCTATGATTACCACCTTGAGCTTGTCCAAAGGGCACTTGTCGAAGGCGCGAAATATGTTTCCACCAGCGGGGAATACCTCTGTTGAGGCATACTCCTGCTTAACAAAATCCACGAGGTTGTCGAAGTAGGGCTTCGAGAACTCCTCGCAAAGTATCGCTTTCCAATCCTCTGCTATGCGAACATCTGCCATATTTTCACTATTTAGTTTTGCGAAGGTAGCAAATTTTTTCTAAATTTGCCTAATAATTCCTAATTCGTGTAGTTATGCGTAGAGTAATTCTTGTTATCGTTGCCCAGCTTATAGTTGTCGCTACCTGGGCACAGCAGCCAGTGAAGAACATAATATATCTTATCGGTGATGGTATGGGCTTAGCCTCTGTATCCATGATGCAGTACGAGAGCGAGGAAGGTGAGGTCATCTTCAATCAGGCCGATAATGTGGCCTTGCAGCGCACCTACTCTATGGATAACCGTGTCACCGACTCGGCGGCTTCGGGTACAGCTCTGTCTACGGGAACAAAGACAAATAATACATATCTCGGCGTAGATGCCAATGGTGGGGTGCTCGAGAATCTTATGGAGGTAGCACATAACAGGGGTAAGAGCACTGGTCTTGTGGTGACTACAGTCATTCAGCATGCGACACCTGGTGCCTTCTATGCCCATGTACCCAATCGCCATGAGTATGTTGAGATATCTAAGCAACTTGTTGATAGCAATATTGATGTTGCCATTGGCGGTGGTATGTGCTTCTATGAGGAACTATATGGCAAGAAGGGTGTTGCCAAGGAGTTGCAGAAGCGAGGCATAACCCTTGTTGAGAGTCTCGATGCTCTTGCAGCTATGAATGGCGATGGACGCCTCCTTGCCCTTGTTGCCGATAAGGAGGTTGGCGCAGATAGTGGTGACTATCTGGCAAATGCTACACGCGAGGCACTGCGTCTTCTCGAGAGCGATGAGGATGGCTTTGTCCTTATGGTCGAGGGTTCGCTGATAGATGGCATGGGCCATGGTAATAATGCTCCTGCTCAGCAGGTGGAGATGCGTGGCTTTATGTCGGCCATCGAGGTCGCTGTGGAGTATGCTAATGGCCATCCAGGAACACTTGTTGTTGTAACCTCTGACCACGAGACAGGAGGTCTATCAATAGTTAGTTCCGATGCCGACTTTAACCTTGCGGAGCAGGGCATAGAGTATCGTTGGAGCACAGGCGGCCACAGCGCTACAATGGTGCCTATATATCTCTATGGCACAGGTGCTGAGCTAATTAACGGCGTTATGGAGAATGCTGATCTTGGTGCTAGACTTAAGAGCATTATAGCTGAGTAGCGCTATATCTTGCCACTCTCGAAGAGGTGTGTCTGGCGGCGTAGACGCACTGCTGTGAGGAGTGCTGCGCAGCTAAGACCTACAATAAGACCTATCACAAGACCCTCGCACCCCATGCCAAAGTGGTAGGCCAAAAGTGCACCCACTGGTATGTTGAGAAGTAGGTATGAGCAGGTGACAATAGGCATGATAATCTTAACATCTTGCAGACCTCGCATCATGCTTATTGAGAGACCTTGAATAGCATCTGATATCTGATATATAGCTATGAGTAGCATAAGGTCGGAGGTTATCTCTATGACCTCTGTGTTGCTTGTGAATAGCTCGGCAATGGACTCCCTGAGCGATATAAATACCGTAGCCATAAATAGCGCCCATACTATCCCCAAATGGTATGTGGCATTTATCGTGGGGCGTAGCTTGTGTCGCTCCTTAGCTCCATAGGTGTGCGACACAACGATTGTCGAGGCCGAGCCTATAGCAACAGTAATCATCCACGCCACATTGGCAATGTTGAACGACACCTGCATAGCTCCTGCAGCCTCAGCTCCAAACGATAGAGCGAGTATCGAGGTGAGGATAAAGGCTGCCGACTCCAAGACCATCTGAAACGATATTGGGAAGCCAATGGCGGTTAAGCGTCGTAGGTAGTCAAATGCTATGTTACTGCGCGAGAAGAGCTTTCGATAGGTGCTTAGTCGCTTCGATATATACAGGTAGACCACCATCACCACCATCTGCATAAGGCGTGATATGAGTGTTGCTAAACCCGCACCCTCGGCACCCATAGCCTCGCAGCCGCACTCACCAAATATAAATATGTAGTTGAGGACTATGTTCAAGACATTACCACTGAGTGTCACCCACATGGCTACCTTGGTGTTGCCTATACCCTCCAGAAACTGCTTGATGGCGAGGAATATCATCAGCGGTATAAGACTCCACACCAGCATGTCGTAGTAGGGTAGTGCCATGTCTGTAACTTCGCTAATGGCCTCCTCCGAGGAGCTCATAAGACCATTGAGTGTGCTTATGAAGGGGCGCAATGCTATAGCTCCTATGGTTGCCACAACACCTATTATCAGGCAGTAGAGTATGCTATTTTGGAATATACGGCTCACCTCATGCCTATCGCCACGAGCATAGTACTCACCCACCACAGGTGTTATGGCAAGCGAGAGACCGAGCGAGGCGAGGAAGATGATGAGAAAGAGTGAACTACCGAGCGATACAGCAGCTAATGGTACGGGGTTCTCGCCTCCGAAGTGGCCCACCATGGCGGTGTCGGCAAACTGTGTAGTTAGCTGTCCTGCCTGCGATAGTATCACTGGTAGTGCAAGGGTGAGTATTCGTTTGTAGTATGGGGTGTACTCTCTAAGTGTCATGGTGCTTAATCTACATACTCCTTATATAGCTCAACAAACTCTTGGGCATCGCCAGTGTCGCTCTTTTGGAATGTTATGATATCCGATATAAACATCTCGCCCACATATCCATTCTCATCCTCGGCCAAGCCACATATGATATACTCGTTGCCATAGGTGCATAACGCCCAATCGGGTGATGAGGTGTAGGCGTAGTCGAGAAGACTCTCGCGTATCTCATCCTCGGTGTACTCCTCTAATACATCGCTACGGAAGATGTCGAAGTGAAGCGAGGGTGATGGTTGTTCTGTGATAACCTCCACAGATAGAAAGTAGTCGGCATAGCCTAAGAATGAGGCGTAGTATGGCTCTAAGTATGCCACCTCGCTAAGGTCGTAGGCCGTGCAGCGCACCTTGGTGATGCTGTTTGTCCCTTCGCCATCTTCGAGCGTGGTGAAGCGGTAGACAAACAGATCGGTAGTTGCTGCTCCTGCATAGTAGCCATATACGGCTAAGACAAACTCGGTGTCGGGTGGTAGTTGCGTGATATGCTCACTATATGTGCCTGTTAGCTCCAGAGGTGCATATTTGTTCATTACCCACTCCAATTGCTCCTGCTTAGTGCCATCAGGAAGGTTTGTGGCATACATAAGTACAGCGCTGTAGGTCTCGTCTGTTGAGGGTGTTATGCTTACATCCACCGAGCGTGGGCGTATGTTAGAAAACTCAACAGCAAAGGTCATGTCCGAACGCTCGACACTTCCCGTTGAGAAGTACTCCACAATGGGCTTGGATACTACCATAGGGACATTGCCATCTACGGAGTCGATGGCGTATATAAGTGCCATATAGCGATGGTCGGCATTTAGTGTCTTGCTAAATGTTGTTGCGCCCTTGTATCCCAGCTGCTGCATAATCTCCTCGGCACCGAGCTCCTCGAAGTAGTATAGATGGTCGGCAATGTAGAAGAAGGCCTCGGCAACCTGCTCTTCAGCAACCTCGCTGAAGGCCATGCCCTGCTCAATGTATCCAGCCTCGCTATCCTCTACGAGCTGCACCATGTAGTAACCCTCCCATGTCGAGGGGGTGATGTCGAATGTCACCTCGGGACCCTCGGCGGTTATGATCACATCGAATAGCTCCTTACGACGCTCAGGCATACGCTTATAGATAAGGGCGTAGCTTACATCAGTAATAGCCTCATACTTATCGCCACGAAGGTATATGCCATAGGCATAGACGATATACTCCTTGGCAGGCGATAGGTCTTGCCACACTCGGGTCTGCGTGCCTCGTACGGCGAGCTTACTCTTGGTTAGGAACTCTTCGAGGCTATCACCATTACTTATGTAACTATTATATTGTGTGATGTCGGCTGCCACAAGCTCTGCTATGTTGGTGATATTAAGCCCTGTTAGGTAGCTCTTCTCAGCCATTGTAACCACATAGAGCATATCCTCGTCGTGGGGTGTTATTGTCACCTCGCACTCCGAGTAGTCGAGTTTAGTGATATCGAGTGTAAGGTAGTCCCCCATTGTAGGACTCTGTCGTACAACAAATTGAGGAGTCTCGGTTGTGGCAATATGGCGTAGTGCAACCACAGCTTCGCGTGTGGTGTCACTATCGTTGGGTAGCACTCTAAAACTGATTGTTCCAGCCGTGCTATTGTCAACATCTACTATCCACTCCGCCTCGGTGATGGCTACAGGGTTTATATCGTTGCTCGCTTCGAGCCTATATCCTATCTCAAAGTAGCCACCAAGTGGAGAAGCCTCCACAGTCGTGGTTTCTACGCTGAATATGGGGGCGCTATCTACCTCTTGCTTGGTGCAAGAGAGGGTCATTAGTGCAACGAAGGGGATGATGAGTAGTCGTGTCATCACTATAGGTATTTCACAACGGGCATAGAGCGCATCACGGGTACTTCGCCATCCTTAGACTCTACGGCAAAGACGATAATCATGTACTTCTTATCAGACGATAGCTGCATATTGATGCTTCTATATCCGCTGTAGCAGTTCGACTTGAGGTACTGCTCGGCGCTGTAGCCATTCTTCATGGCATTGCGGGCGTTGGTGTAGAAGTTCACCGCTATGCTCTTAATGACATATTCGTTGAGGGCTTCACCTGGGGGTGTGTAGAGTAGGTTATCCTCGGGTGCAACCTGTATGGCGTAGTATCCATTCCAGTTCTCGGGAGTCACACTGATGGTAGCGTAGCTATTTGCGAGTGTTGCGGTTACATTGAAATCTACATCGTACATTGTCGGCATTGGTATGTCGACAACAGAGGTGTGTAGAGGTGTGGTCATGGTGTAGCTGTTGCCATGAAACTCAATGCCGTAGCTATAGATGGTATATGTAGCTCCTGGCTGCATGCCTGTGAACTCACGCTCGGCATCGCCTGTGTAGATGAGCTGTGGCGACACACGCGACATAAGCTCCTCGAGAGTCATGTTGTTGCGCTGCGCTAAAGCCAAGTAGCTATCCATCTCGTTGGCCACGAATACCGCGCCATCGGTGATACCCGTCTGCTTGAAATACTCCGAGTCGATGATGTTGGCCATATAGGGGCGCTGCTTATTGCGAGGCGAATACTGTACCTTGCAACTCTTATATGTGACATCCGACACGCTAAATTTGAAGTCGTTGAGCAACTGTTTGTCCTGGGTGATATAGACGCGCAATGGCTTCTCCATACCCTGATAGTTGATGGTTACAATACCCATGCGTTCCTCCGAAACATTACTCTCTGCCACATGGAGGATAATCTTGCCATTGCCCACCTCACCAGGTGTTATCCAGTCGGCATTGGATGTGATCTCGAGCGTTGCACCCTTTACAGGGTTGGTTATGCCGTAGTATATGGCCATGTCGCCACCCTCGCCCGTAACGCTAAGCTCGTAGGTGTCAAGTACTACAACGGGAGGGTTGTTGGGATCTATCACCACGCCAGTCTCGCAACTTGCAAAAAGTGCAGATATAGTCACGAGGAGTATTGTTGTTAAGTTATTTAGTCTCTGCATATCGCAATTTTTGTATTGTTATTACTTACTTATTGTTTGCTGCATGGGTTAGAAGAAACCTTTGGCCAAGCCACCCTCGCCTGTCTCCTTGTAGATTGATGGTAGGTCGTGGCCAGTCTGCTTCATCACAGCTACCACACGGTCGAACGACACACGGTGGAAACCATCGGTGTACATAGAGTATAGGTTGGCATCAAGGGCTCGTGCTGCGGCATAGGCGTTACGCTCGATGCATGGTATCTGCACAAGACCACATATTGGGTCGCATGTCATGCCCAAGTGGTGCTCCAAGCCCATCTCTGCGGCGTACTCAATCTGTGCTGGTGAGCCACCAAAGAGCTGATTAGCAGCTGCAGCGGCCATGGCACAAGCAACACCCACCTCGCCCTGGCAACCTACTTCGGCACCCGAGATTGAGGCGTTATGCTTCACGATATTGCCTATAAGACCTGCTGTGGCCAGGGCGCGATATATGCGCATCTCCGAGAACTCGCGAGTCTTCCATAGGTGGTAGAGTACGGCGGGTAGTACGCCCGAAGAGCCACATGTTGGGGCTGTTACGATACGACCTCCCGAGGCGTTCTCCTCGCTCACGGCAAGAGCGTATGAGAAGATGAGACCTCGTGATTGTAGGCTCTGCTTATAGCCCGAAGCGCGCACATTGTAGCGCATGGCGCGTCGTGCAAGGTGTAGTGGTCCGGGGATTACACCGTCGGTCTCGATGCCTCGCTCCACGGCCTCGCGCATCACGCGCCACACCTCGGCGAGGAAGTCCCATATCTCGGGGCCCTCGTGCATCTCGACATACTCCCAGAATGTGCGGCCATTGTCGCGGCACCACTTCAAAATATCAGTGAGGTTGGTGTCGGGGTATATGTCCTGGCTCTCGCATGATGGGTTGTTCTCCTCGGCAAGAGCGCCACCACCCACGCTGAATACCACCCAGTTATTGGTTACATTGCCCGAGGTATCGAGGGCCTCGAAGCGCATGCCATTGGGGTGGAAGGGTAGGAAGATGGATGGCTCCCACGCTATCTCCACATTGCCGTGTGGCGTGAGGGTGTCGAGTATGGCAACATCGGTAAGGTGACCCTTGCCCGTTGCAGCAAGGCTTCCGTATAGTGTTACTCTAAACGAGTTACATGTGTCGTTGCGCTGTTGGAATAGCTCGGCGGCACGGCGTGGAGCCATTGTGTGACTGCTCGAAGGGCCTGTGCCTATGCGGTATAACTCCTTAATGGTCTTCATTGTCTTCTTAGTTAAGTATAACCTTGGCCACAAAGGTAACTATTTTTAGCAATAGCGTATGCTATATGTAGGGTTAAAATTTTCATTTATCTCGATTGTCCTATTTTTTTTGTTGTAACTATGTTACATTTTCGTGGTTTTACTCAAAAATTAATACCTTTGTGCCATCTATTATTTAGGCATGGCAACTCTCTATTTTCATATACCATTCTGCAAGCGAATATGCTCCTATTGTGACTTCTATAAGGTGGGAGCTGTGGAGCTACTACCGCGTGTTGTGGAGATGATGCATAGGGAGTTGGACGAACGCCAGAGTTACCTGCAATCTAAGAGTCTGACATCCATTTACTTTGGCGGTGGAACACCCTCGTTGCTCGCCCCCGAAGATATTGAGGCGCTGATAACTCATGCTCGAAAACTATTCGACTGCTCCAAAGTTGACGAGATTACCATCGAGGCTAACCCAGACGACATTACGCAAGAGTATGTTGAACGCCTCGGAAAGACATCTGTAAATCGAGTGAGCCTTGGTGTGCAATCGTTTGACGATGATGTGCTTTGCTTTATGAATAGACGCCATAGTGCCGAGGATGCTGAGCGTGCTGTGGAGCGTCTTAGAGGTGTGGGTATCAATAACCTCTCGATAGACATAATCTTTGGTGTTGCGGGCTTTGGGGAGTCCCATCTTGGTGAGAGTCTACGCCGAGCCATAGCTCTCAATGTGGGTCATATTTCGGCATATCACCTAACCATCGAGGAGCGCACAAGACTTGGTCTGCTTATGCGTAAAGGTGAGTATATACCCATCAGTGAGGAGCGCTCCGAGGAGGAGTTCTTAATGGTGCATAATGCCCTTATTGAGGCGGGATATGAGCATTACGAGGTGTCGAATTTTGCCAAAGAGGGGTGTCGTGCTAAGCATAATTCGGCATATTGGAGTGGTGTGGAGTATCTTGGAATTGGCGCTGGTGCCCACTCTTTCTCTGGGGATAATCGCACATGGTGCATATCTACTGCTAAGGAGTATAGCGAGGGTAATTTCCGCTTTGAGGATGAGACGCTTAGTGGGCAGGATCACCTTAATGAGTATGTCATGACACAGCTAAGAACATCCAACGGCATCGACCTAAATTGGGTGGTTGAACGATATGGTGTGTGTGTGGAGCAGCGTTTGTTACGCTCGGCAGCGCCATGGCTGGAGAGTGGAGCGATGCGGTATGTTGCTCGTCGCTTGGTTATTCCCTCGGATAAATTCCTGCTCTCGGATGCAGTGATTGAATCATTATTTGCATAAATATTTTGCATATATAAAAATATTTCGTAACTTTACTATTCGAAAAGTTACATATCTTGGGTAATTCCATATATCTTGATTGCAGTCGATTGATTATCAAGGTGTTATGAGGTGTAATTGTGTGCAAACAAAACTATAAACCAATATAAATTATGTCAGGACTAAAATTCGACAAGCGTGAATTGGGTAACTTGGAGTACTCGCTCGATAGAGAGATGCTTGCGACGGATCGTCGTGGTGGCTATATGAGTACAACCATTGTGTGCTGCAACACGCGTAAGTATCATGGCTTGATGGTAGCGCCCATCGACCAGAGCGACCGCACATATGTGTTACTATCGTCGCTCGACGAGACCATCGTACAACACGACCAGTCGTTTAACCTTGCACTCCATCGCTTCGATGGTGTCTATGAGCCTCGTGGTCACAAGTATATCACCGACTTCGAGTACACCCCAACACCTACGCTCACCTATCGTGTGGGTGGCGTGATTCTCAAGAAGGAGTTGTTGTGGATACACCGTCGCACACAGCTGATGATTCGCTATACGCTTGTTGATGCTCACTCCGAGACTAAGCTACGCCTACGCCCATTGTTGGCCTTCCGTGATAAGCATGCCTTGTCGAAGGCTAATATGGATGCCGACGGCAGAGCATACCCCATACCTCTTGGTGTTAAGAGCCGTCTTTATGAGGGCTTCCCATGGCTCAATATGCAGCTTAATAAGAGCGAATTTGAGTTTATTGCAGCCCCAGACTGGTACTACAACTTCGAGTACACCAAGGAGTTACGCCGTGGTTACGAGGGTCATGAGGATCTCATGACTACAGGTTACTTCGAGTTCGACATGAAGAAGGGCGAGAGTGTTATTATCTCTATCGCTACCGAGGCTATGAACTCAGCAGAGGAGATTACCGCGGCTTATGAGACATCGTTGGCTAGTCGCACACATAAGATTGACTTCCTAAGTTGCTTGGAGCACTCGGCACGCCAGTTTATCATCCGTCGTGGTGAGCGTGCAGAGGTTATTGCTGGCTACCCATGGTTCGGTCCATTCATGGAGGATACCTTCATGGCGTTGCCTGGCCTAACTCTCACACAGGGACGCAAGGAGGACTGTATCGATGTTCTCGACACTGCGGTGCGCGACATCGAGACAAGTGGTCTTTTGGAGGGTCGCTGGGTGCCTCCTACTATTGATGCTCCACTATGGCTGTACTATACACTCCAGCACCTTGAGGGGCAGCTTACTCAGAAGGAGATATGGGCTAAGTATGGCTCAGTGATGAAGGGTATTCTTGAGGCTTACCGTGCTGGCTTCTATGCCGACATACGCCTCCACGACAATGGCCTTATCTGGGCATGGGCCGACCGTCCATTGACATGGATGGGTACTATTGTCGATGGCCATGCACTAACACCTCGCCGCGGCTATCCAGTAGAACTTCAGGCGTTGTGGTATAACGCCGTGTCATACACCCTTGCACTTGCTAAGAAGCAGGGCGATAAGGAGTTTGTCAAGGCATGGAAGGATATGCCTGAGCGTACCAAGGCTTCGTTTGTTGAGAAGTTCTGGTTGGAGGAGGAGGGCTACTTGGCCGACTATGTAAACTACGACGAGCAGAATAGATTTATTCGTTGCAACATGGTTGTGGCTTGTGGTCTTGACTATAAGATGCTTAGCGAGGAGCAGCAGGTGCGTGCCCTACAGGTTGTGCAGCAGCACTTGTTGACCCCACGAGGCTTGCGTACCTTGTCACCTCGCAACATCCACTACAAATCTAACTACAATGAGGATCAGCGCTCGCAGGACCTTGCATCGCGTAATGGCTCATCGTGGATATGGCCTCTACACCTATTCGTAAAGGCATGCTTCGACATCGCTGGTGAGAAGTATCTTGCTGATGCGAAGCGAATCCTTGAGGCCTTCGACGAGGAGTTGCAGTCGAAGTGCGTAGGCTCTATCTCGGAGCGTTTCGAGGGTGATCCTCCACATGGCCCACGAGGCTCGGTGTCACACGCTACATCTGTGGCTGGTCTGTTGAGTATCAATGCACTTATTGCTAAGTACGAGCCTAAGAAACCAGCGCGCAAGAGTTGCAAGAAGAGCGCTCCTCAGGCAGAGGTCAAGGAGGAGAAGCCTAAGCGTAAGTGTGTACGCAAGAGTGTTAAGAAGTAAAATGTAAAAATATATATAGAGTATGAGAGTCTTAATGTTCGGTTGGGAGTTTCCTCCCCATATCGCTGGTGGTTTGGGTACCGCCTGCTACGGTATGACTCAGGGTCTGGCTCGCAACGATGTGGAGGTTATCTTCGTGATGCCCAAGGCGTCGGGTGACGAGGATCAGAGCTTTGTAAAGGTTGTCAATGCCAGCGATATCGTGGCACACTATTGCGACTCAAGCATTGAGGGTGCAGAAGACATAATGCGCAAGATTTCGTTCATCCATATCGACTCTAATATGGTGCCCTATATCTCTCCTGAGGAGTGGGCTACATACCGCGAGAGTTATGAGCGTACGGGTAAGAAGTTCTGGGAGCGTAAGGGTGATAGCTGGACACAGCGCTACACCTTCTCGGGTAAGTATGGTGCCAACATCATGGAGGAGGTTGCTCGCTATGCTGTTGTTGCTGCCGAGGTGGCGCGTCAGCTTGAGGGTCAGTTCGATGTTATCCACGCCCACGACTGGTTGACATACTTCGCCGGTGTTGCCGCTAAGCAGGTGTCGGGCAAGCCACTTGTAGTACATATGCACGCCACATCGTTCGACCGCTCGTCGAGTGATAATATTGATACTCGTGTCTACGATATCGAGCGTCGTGGTATGGAGGCTGCCGACATGGTTATTGCTGTGTCGAACCTTACGCGTAACATCGTTATCGATAAGTATCACATCGCTCCTGAGAAGGTTGTGGCTGTGCACAATGCTGTGCAGTTTGCCGAGAACGATAACCCTGTGCCTGAGCGCGGTGTCGACGATAAGATTGTTACCTTCCTCGGTCGTATCACCTTCCAGAAGGGTCCCGACTACTTTATAGAGGCGGCAGCTAAGGTGTTGAAGCGTGTGCCCAATGTGCGCTTTGTCATGGCGGGCTCGGGTGATATGATGAACCACTGTATTCGTCGTGTTGCGCAGCTCGGCATCTCGGACCGCTTCCACTTCACAGGTTTCCTCAAGGGTGACGATGTTCAGAAGATGTTCCAGCTCTCGGATGTATATATCATGCCATCTGTATCTGAGCCATTTGGTATCTCGCCATTGGAGGCTATGCGTTCTAATGTGCCTACCATCATCTCATACCAGAGTGGTGTTGCCGAGGTTTTGGACTATGCTATTAAGGTCAACTATTGGGATGTAGACGCCATGGCAGACTCAATCTACGGTCTTATCACCTACCCAGCTCTTGCTAAGCTGTTCTCGGAGAAGGGTATGGAGGAGCTTAATAACCTTAAGTGGTTCAATGCCGCTACCAAGATTAAGGATGTCTACCAGCAGGCTATCGACAAGTGTAATAAGTAATTAGAATATAAAATATAACATATATATGAAGACCGTTTGTTTATATTTTCAGGTGCACCAGCCCTGGCGTTTGAAGACCTATCGTTTCTTCCAGATGGGCAATGACCACAACTACCTTGACGACTTCACCAATCGTGCTATCATGCAGAAGATTGCGCGCGAGTGCTACCTCCCTATGAATGCTCTCTTGTTGAGCCTTATCGAGGAGAATAAGGGTGCTGTAAAGTGCTCGTTCTCAATCACTGGCTCTGCTGTCGAGCAGTTCAAGGCCTATGCTCCAGAGGTGTTGACATCGTTCAAGCGCCTTGCTGAGACTGGCTGTGTTGAGTTCCTTGGTGAGACCTACTCGCACTCGCTCTCTTCACTCTTCTCTGTTGAGGAGTTCAAGAATGAGGTTAAGCTCCACTCGGCAATGCTCAAGGAGGAGTTCGGCGTTAAGCCTACAGCCTTCCGCAATACTGAGCTTATCTACTCTGATGAGATTGCTAAGGCTGTTGAGGGCATGGGCTTCAAGACAATGTTGGCTGAGGGCGCTAAGCATATCCTCGGCTGGAAGTCGCCAAACTTCGTATATACCGATGCTAACGACAATAAGCTCCGCCTCTTGTTGCGTAACTATAAACTCTCGGATGATATAGCCTTCCGCTTCTCTAACGATGGTTGGTCGGAGTGGCCATTGACTGCCGATAAGTTCGCATCGTGGGTGGCAGCCGAGAATGGCGATGTTGTCAACCTCTTCATGGACTACGAGACCTTCGGCGAGCACCAGAAGGCATCTACTGGTATCTTCGACTTTATGAAGGCTCTGCCTGAGGCGTTGCTTGCAACAGGTGAAGTTCAGTTTGCTACCGTTAGCGAGGCCTCTAAGCACTTGCAGCCAGTGGCTGTGTTGCACTGCCCATATGCTATGTCGTGGGCCGATGAGGAGCGCGATGTTACAGCATGGTTGGGTAACGATTTGCAGAACGAGGCATTCCAGAAGTTGTATGCCTTGGCTCCAAAGGTTAAGAAGGCTAAGAATAAGGATTTCGACTATGTATGGCACTTCATGCAGAACTCCGACCACTTCTACTATATGGCTACTAAGTGGTTCTCGGATGGCGATGTGCACTCATACTTCAACCCTTATGGCTCGGCATACGAGGCATTCATGAACTATATGAATGTGCTTTCGGACTTCGATATCGAGCTTACTAAGGCAGCCGAGAAGTAGTAGGTCAGTAGACCATCATCCTGCGGCAGTAGGATGACATAATATGCGTTAGGGGCGACTGTGGGTCGCCCCTATTTTTGCCCTGTAACCCTCACAAAACACCATCTGAAGTCAGTCTTATGTGTACGCCTCATAGATATAATTTCGAAACATTTTAGGTAATCACAATAAAAAGCATTAACTTTGCAAAGTTATAGCCACAAACAACTGAAGCTATGAAAAAGATACTTGAGATAAACTTCGAGCACTACGCCTCAATCGATGAGATGAAAGACCTCGATAGAGCCCTTGTGCGTGAGGCTGAGGAGGCCACAGCCACAGCTAATGCCCCTCACTCAAACTTCCATGTAGGTGCTGCTGTGCGCCTTAAGAGCGGTCGTACGCTCCATGCCTCGAACTTCGAGAGCGAGGTCTACCCCGCAGGCCTTTGTGCCGAGCGCTCGTTGCTCTTCTATGTCGAGGCCAACTATGCAGATGACCCCATCGAGGTCTTGGCCATCGCCTCTGACCCTTCGGAGAGGGAGTGCTATCCATGTGGCCAGTGTCGCCAGGTGATTGTCGATGTGGAGCGTAGACAGAAGTCCCCTATAAGGGTGATTATGAGTGGCGCAGGCACAGCATCGGTAGTAGCCTCAGCAGAGACCCTTTTGCCATTTACATTTAAGTTGTAATATGTTTACTATTAACGATATACTTTACGAAGACAACCACCTCATCATCGTCAATAAGCATGTTGGTGACTTGGTGCAGAGCGATCCCGATGGCACGGAGGCTATCGAGGATCAGATTAAGGCGATGATTAAGATTCGCGACCATAAGCCTGGGGCAGTATTCCTCGGCGTGGTACATCGCATAGACCGCCCTGTGAGTGGTGCGGTAATCTTTGCCAAGACCTCTAAGGCGTTGGCTCGTCTCAACGAGATGATACGCAACAAGGAGATTAAGAAGACCTACTGGGCAATCACCGAGGAGCGCCCCAATGAGGAGGTTGGTGAGTTGCGCCACTGGATAGCGCGCAATGCCAAGACTAACCGCTCGCACGCCTATCAGCGACCAAAGGGTGATGCCAAGGAGGCGATACTAAACTATAAGGTGCTTGCCGCATCTACCAACTACACCCTTGTGGAGGTGGACCTCAAGACGGGTCGTCACCATCAGATACGCGCGCAGCTCTCGGCCATAGGTTGCTCTATTAAGGGCGACTTGAAGTATGGTGCTAAGCGCTCGAATAAGGATGGCGGCATATCGCTACACTCACGCTGTGTGGAGTTTATGCACCCTGTGGGTGGCAAGCCAGTTAGAGTTGTTGCCCCAGCACCTAAGGGTGATGGCCTATGGTCGTTCTTTGAGGAGACACAGCAGTAGGCTATGCGACTTCTTATACAGCGTGTTACCGAGGCTCGCTGCCATATAGGTGGCGAGGTGTTCAGCCAGATAGGCAAGGGCTTGGTAGTCCTTGTTGGCGTGGGTCACGACGAGACTACGGAGGACCTGGAGTGGCTTACTAAGAAGCTCGTGCAGCTACGCATCTTCGACGACGAGGCTGGCGTTATGAATCGCTCGGTGGTCGATGTCGAGGGTGGTGTTATGATTGTTAGCCAGTTTACGCTCCATGCCCTCACAAAGAAGGGTAACCGCCCCTCGTGGATAAAGGCAGCCCCCGAGGAGGTGTCGAAGCCTTTGTACGAAGCCTTTGTCGTAAAGGTTGAGTCGGCACTCGGTCGTAGGGTGGCTACGGGTAGCTTTGGCGCAGATATGCAGATAGAGCTAACCAATGATGGCCCTGTAACAATATGGATAGATTCGAAAAATAGAGAGTAATGAGATTTATATTTTTAACCCTCGTGACCATGCTTATGTTCGTTGGTTGCGAGAAGCATGAGGAGGCGTTTGTCTGCTCGGTTGTCGATAGTGAGGTGGTGGATATCACCGCGACCTCGGCTACTCTGACTGCTACGGTGCATGCCTCAAACTATGGCGCTATCGAGCGTATGGGCTTTATGCTTAGCGCAAATGGTGGTGCTGAGGAGATGTACCCCACAAACATCGGTCGTATGATAGAACTTGAGCTTGAGGACCTTAGTTCAGATACTAAGTATTCATATCGAGTGATTATCTACGCCAATGGCGATAGCTGGTTGCTTGATGGTGGCTCGTTTAAGACTTTGAAGGATGGCGAGGAGCCTACTCCTGAACCCGAACCCGAGCCCGAACCCGAGCCCGAACCAGATCCAGAACCCGAGCCCGAGCCAACTCCTTCTGCAGGCACTACCTATCGTTCGGGATGGTATGAGTTGCCTATCGAGGTTGATACGAATGGCGATGGTCGTGACGATAACAACTCGACATACTATTATGCTCACCATATTTGTGGCGGCTCGGAGCAGAATGCGCAGCGTAATGGTAAGGCGCGCAACTACTCGGTTTGCTTCTCTTCGGAGCACCACTGCCCAGTGTGGGTGGCAGCACCTCGTCACTCGATGTATAGTGGCTCGGCAAAGCGCACCGATGCCTACACCCAGGACCCAAAGATCCCTTCAGAAATTCAGTATAAGAAGAAGGATGCCGATAGCGGATGTAACAATGGCCATATGCTTGGCTCGGCAGAGCGTACATCGTCAACCGAGACCAATAGGCAGGTGTTCTACTTCTCGAACATAGCACCCCAGTACTCCGATACATTCAATACGGGTGGTGGTGCGTGGAACAACCTTGAGGACCATATCGACGATCTTGTATGTAGCGATACATTGTATACCGTAATCGGTTGCTACTTCGACACCTACACCGATAAGTATGGTAATACGGGAACACCCAAGAAGATATCGTTTGGTGGTCGCTCAGATGTGTCGCGCCCAACGATGTTCTACTACGCCTTGTTGCGCACCAAGAAGGGTAACTCTGGTAAGAGTGTGAAGGATTGCTCGGCTTCGGAGTTGCAGTGTGCTGCCTTTGTTATCTGCCACGAGCAGGATAAGGGTCACAAGCCACAGGCTAAGGATATTATCTCTATCGAGGAGTTGGAGAAGCTCACAGGCTTCACCTACTTCGAGAATGTACCTAATGCCCCTAAGAGTACTGTAAATTCATCGGATTGGCTATAATTAGTATATAGATATGTTAATAGCACTACAGAAACGCAAGGAGAATATCGCCGAGTATATCCTCTACCTATGGCAGGTCGAGGACCTACTGCGTGCGTTGCAGTTTAGTCCCGAGGCTATATATACCACACTTGTGGCGCGTATAGAGGGCGCCGACGAGCAGCAGAAGGAGAATATCTTCAACTGGTATATGCAGATTGTGGAGCTACTAAAGAAGGAGGGTAAGGAGAAGCAGGGACATATAGACCATACCTTGCACCTTGTTGCCGACCTACATAACCTCCACCTCCAGCTTATGAAGCTCCCTGTGGGAGAGCACTATCGTGCAACATACTCGCGCTTGGCTCCCGAGTTGCCACGCTTGCGCACGATTATTGATAACGACGAGATTAGCGATACGGAGCTATGCTTCAGGGCTCTCTATGCTGCGATGCTCTACCGCATCAAGGGTGGAGGAGAGCGAGCTATAGAGGACACCTTGGCTGTGGTGTCGCCAGCAATTGGTGAACTTGCGGCGCTGTATGGCAAGGTGGAGCGAGGTGAAATCAACCTCTTTGAGGACTAAGTAAGGGACGAATATCTACTATTTTATAATAAATATAGGTAAAAGAGGCCAAAAAGTGAGGTTACAGAAAATATTTTTGGATAATTGTTTGCAATTAAGAAAAAAGGTTGTACCTTTGCACCTCGCGGATGAAGCGTTAATTATAGTTAATGCAGTCGCGGTAAATTAATACGGAACAAAAACAATAAAAAACAGATACGACTATGGCAATGAAAAGAACTTACCAACCTTCTCGTCGCAAGAGAATCAACAAGCACGGTTTCCGTCAGAGAATGGCTACAGCCAATGGCCGCAAGGTTTTGGCAGCACGTCGCGCAAAGGGTCGCAAGAAGTTGACCGTATCAGATGAGGCAACATTCAAGTACAACTAGTCTTTGCAGCGTAGCCTCATGGGCAGAGATAACGCAGGTAACATCGGTTGCCTGCGTTTTTTCTTTTTGCGGGTTATTGTTATCGCAGTGTGCCGATGCGCGGAGCGCTAAGACGGGTTGGGTCGGTGGGTTCTGGTGGGTTCTGGTGTGGAGCGCGGAACATTATCGCAGTATGTCATCCTGAGCGGAGCGAAGGATCTCATACGCGACGGCAGACTGATGTCAGCTTCGCTTAACGCCCATCTTTGAGCTCCCTTAATGGTCTGTACAATGCTTTTGTGCGCAGAGCCTCCCCTAAAGGGTAGCGACCTTTTTCTTGTCCACATCCATTGATGCAAGCATCATGGTGTAGACAATAAAAAAGTCCCCAATCTTTCGATTGAGGACTCTGCTTACTCAGCATTGTCGGGATGACAAGATTGGCTACTTCGCAGACCACAGTCTGCTTCGTTTAACGCCCATCATGGGGCTCCCTTAATGGGCTGCACAATGCCTTCGTGCGCAGAGCACACCCTAAAGGGTGTCCCCTCTTTTGTTCCCCATGCCCACTGATGCAAGCATCGGGGCATAGCCAACAAAAAAAGTCCCCAATCTTTCGATTGAGGACTCTGCTTACTCAGCATTGTCGGGATGACAAGATTCGAACTTGCGACAACACGCCCCCCAGACGTGTACTCTAACCGGGCTGAGCTACATCCCGTTTGCATTTTGCGGTGCAAAGATAATAATAAATTTTCATTATGTGCAACTAAACGATAAAAAAAATGTAACTTTGTATCGTGAAACATTGCGCCTTATACATATCCCTAATATGGTCGGTATTGCTCTGCTGGGGCTGCCTCTCGTCGAATGATAATTCGGCTGGTAGCGTAGTGCTCAACACCGATATAGGCTACTCGCCAACACACGCCTCAGGCTTTGAAATACTGGCTAATAGCGATGGTAGCACCACCATTCGTGTGACTCAGCCATGGCAGGGGGCTGTGGCCGAGGAGCAGACACTTGTGATATTTGCCAATGAGGCGAGTGCCAGGGGCTACGAGGGTCAGCATATAGTAGGCCCTGCCGAGCGTGTGGTATGTATGTCGACAAGCTATGTAGCCATGCTCGATGCCTTGAATGAGGTGGATGCTGTCGTTGGTGTCTCGGGCAAGGAGTATGTCATGAATAGTGCCGTGGCCAACAATGATGCGGTGCGTGATGTGGGCTACGACACCAATCTCGACTATGAAACGCTCTCGATGCTCGATCCCGATATAGTGCTTATGTATGGTGTTACAGGCGAGAATAGTGCCGTGACAGCCAAGTTACGAGAGCTGGGCATACCATATCTCTATTTAGGAGACTATGTCGAGGAGTCGCCATTGGGCAAGGCCGAGTGGCTTGTGTGTGTGGCCGAGATTGTGGGTTGTAGAGAGCAAGGTGTGGCGCACTTTAGCGATATTGTTGAGCGCTATAATGCCCTACGCTCGTCGTTATCCGAGGATCCTGTGCGCCCAAAGGTGATGGTAAACCTCCCTTATCAGGATGTGTGGTACATGCCCTCGGATAGCAGCTACATGGTGCAGCTTATTGAGAATGCTGGCGGTGAGTATATATATAAGGGTAGAAATACTTCGACAGCCTCGGTGGGAATAAGCCTTGAGGAGGCCTATCACCTTGTCCGCAAGTCGGATATATGGCTCAATGTGGGTCAGTGCACCTCTATGCAGGCTCTTGGTGAGGCCGCGCCCCACTTTATGGAGTGCGAGGTGGTGAAGCAGGGTAGGGTTTACAACAATAATAGGCGTAGGAGTCCTGCTGGTGGTAGCGACTTTTGGGAGTCGGCCATAGTCAATCCCGATGTTGTTCTCCAAGATCTCGTGACCATCATGAAGGGTGGTGAGGAGGAATTATACTATCACCATTGTTTAGCCTCTGTGGTAGAGCCATTCGTGGCTGATGCTTCAAAGACGGGTACGGTAGCTGTGGAGGATGACTCCTCGGTAGATGGTCATAGCACCTCGGTGTGGGCCTATATGCTGTTAATAATGCTTACCCTCGCTGTGCTCTATGCCGTAGTCGCTGTCATCAGGGGCATGGCATGGCGACACTCTATCCTTGTCGTAGCTCTTGTTCTGCTTCTTATCATCTTGGTTGTTGTCGACCTCTTGGTGGGTAGTAGTTCTATACCCTTGTCGGATGTGTGGGCGGCACTGACAGGTGGTGACACCATGGCAGAGTATGCTGTTATTGTCAATAAGCTGCGACTTCCTAAGGTTATTGTTGCCATAGTTGCCGGCATGGCCTTAGCTGCAAGTGGTCTACAGATGCAGACACTCTTCCGTAATCCCTTGGCTGGTCCCTATGTCCTTGGTATCAATGCAGGTGCGAGTCTCGGTGTGGCGCTCTTTACGCTTGCTATGCCTATGATGGGTGCTATGGCGGGATCGTGGCTTGCTGATATAGGTGTTACGGCCATGGCGTGGATAGGCTCGGCGATGATACTGCTACTTATGATGGTAGTGTCGCGCAAGATAAAGAATATCAATGTTATTCTCATCATGGGTATGATGCTCGGCTCGGCGATATCTGCCATGGTGGGCATACTGCAATATCTCGGTACTGATGAGTCGCTAAAGACATTCGTCGTATGGACCATGGGCTCGCTCTCTACGGTCACTGTTGACGACCTTGCCATACTTGTACCTACGGTGGTTGTGGGTCTTGTGCTTGCTGTGGTGGCCTCAAAGGCTCTCAATATGCTTTTGCTTGGCGAGAGCTATGCTCGTACCATGGGTCTAAACATCAAACTCTCACGCGCGATAATATTCCTCTCGACAACGCTCTTGGCGGGAACAGTAACGGCCTACTGTGGTCCTATTGGCTTTATCGGCCTTGCCATGCCGCACCTCGCGCGTATGACATTCCGCACGGCAAACCACAATATACTCATGCCCGCGACAATGCTCTGGGGTGCTATATCCATGCTGCTATGCTGCGTTGTCTGCGATGTTGTGGCGCATAGTGGCATAATGTTGCCAGTCAACACCATAACCTCGCTACTTGGTGTGCCTATCATCATTATAGTAATTTTCCGTAATCGTAACCGTCAATGATAGAACTCAAGGATATAACCCTCGCTTATGGTGAGCGCAAGCTCATTAGTGGTGCTTCGACACGCTTCGAGTGTGGTACGATGGTGGCCCTGCTGGGTCGCAATGGTACGGGCAAGAGTACGCTCTTGCGTGCTATGGCGGCATTGGGTGGTGTGCAGCATGGCGAGATATATGTCGACGGCAAGGAGATAGGTACGCTCTCGGCCTCGCAGCTCTCACGCCTTGTGGCCTTTGTGAATACCGAGCGCATAGATGTGGAGGCTCTCACGGCCCACGATCTTGTAGCTATTGGCCGCTCACCATATACCAATTGGTTGGGACACCTCAGCGATGCTGACGAGGAGGCTGTGAGGCGTGCTATGGCCATTGCTGGAGTGGTTCATATGGCCGACCGTAGGGTTGATACTATGTCGGATGGTGAGTGTCAGAGGGTGATGATTGCCCGTGCTTTGGCTCAGGATACACAGGTGATACTCCTCGATGAGCCTACGGCATTCCTTGATCTACCTAACCGCTATGAGCTATGTACGCTCCTTAGTCGACTGGCGCATGAGGAGGGTAAATGTGTTATCTTCTCTACCCATGAGCTTGATATTGCTCTATCGCTTGCCGATAGCATAGCACTTGTTGATACACCACGCTTGGTGCATATGCCCACCTCAGAGATGGTTAAATCACAAAATATTGAGCGCCTTTTCGATACCCAATATGTGTCGTTTGATGCTGAGACTAAGTCGATTAAGCTTAATACAAAGTAGTGATGTAGGGTGTTGATACCACAATTTTTGAAAAAGATTTTGCCAAATAGAAAATTTTGTCTACCTTTGCACCGCTAATTTGCTCTTTATAGTAAAGGGCTTTAGTGGTTTGGTCCGTTCGTCTATCGGTTAGGACACAAGATTTTCATTCTTGAAAGACGAGTTCGACTCTCGTACGGACTACTCTTGGCGCGTTACATCATGCGATGTGGTGCGTGCGGTAACAACTTTTTAGGAGCGGGCAAATGCCTATCCGACAGCGACTACGGTCGTCTAATAGCTACCGCGGGCTATAGCAACTTATGAGTTGCAGCGGGGGAATAGAAGAGATTAAAACATAAAAGTAAAAATAAAGAATTAAAACTATGGCAAACCACAAGTCATCGAAGAAGAGAATTCGTCAGACTCTTACAAAGCGTGCACACAACCGTCTTTACCACAAGACAACTCGTAATGCAGTTAAGTCATTGCGCAACACTACTGAGCGTAGCGCAGCTGAGGCACTTTTGCCTAAGGTAAGCTCAATGTTGGATAAGCTTGCTAAGCACAACATCATCCACAAGAACAAGGCAGCTAACCTTAAGAGCTCACTTGCATTGCATGTTAACGCATTGTAATTAAAGGCTTTGTAGCATAGTCCGTCTCTTTCCGAGGCGGACTTTTTTGTTTTATACCCCCCCCCATCAAGACTCTTAGGTTCGGCTCTTGCGTGTGGCAAGATAGGCGATAAGGAGTGTGACGCAGAGGGTCAGTGCCTCGGCAACGGGCATTGAGAGCCATATGCCTGGTGTACCACAGAGTGACGGTAGAAGCATGAAGCATGGCACGACGAAGACCACGCCTCGGAGGATGACGATGAGTGTTGCGCGCCACACACGCTCGATACTCTGATAGTAGCCTATGATAGCTATGTTCAGAATAAAGAAGATGATGCCTGTAGCGTAGTAGGGGAAGCCTTCGACGGCAATCTGACCAGCTGTGCTGCCGAGGTCTACGAACATGCCGACAAGTAGTTCGGGTACGGCGACAAAGAGTATAGCCACCACCACGCCCACGACAAACGATGTGCGTAGTAACAGTCGTCGTATTCGGCTTACATTATCCCAGCGCTGAGCACCATAGTTGTAGCTAATTATAGGCTGTGCCGACTGTGCTATGGAGTTACCCACGGAGAAGAATAGAGGTGTGTAGTAGCATGATATGCCAAAAGCACCTACGCCATCGTCGCCCAAAAATTGCATAAACACCACATTACCAACATATATGAATACGGCAAGTGACAATTCGCCAAGTAGCGATGATAGTCCTATGCGGCACTGGTAGCCCACATTGCGTAGCGATAGTCTAAGGCTCTTTGTGCTTATCTTGGGCATGACCATATGTAGCTTGTGGCGAGGCATGGCGAGGTAGGCGAGAGCCATGACACCTCCCAAGACCATACATAGTGCTGTGGCGACACCAGCACCCTTAACACCCATGTCCATAGGGAAGATAAATACCCAGTCGAGGATGGCGTTAAGCACGGCGGGTATTATGTTGCACCACATGGCGTAGCGAGGAGCACCGTCGAGGCGTATGATAAAGAGGCCTATGATGCTAAACATCTCGAATATAAAGCCAGGCATAAGCCATAGCGTGTAGTCCTTGACATATGGTAGTAGGGTGGGCGAGGCGCCCAAGGCAGTGATTACCTCCTCTGGGTATATAAGTATAAATATAGCGATAAGTGCTGCTATAAGCGACGATGCCACAAGTGCCTGTGTGACATTTAGGCGTGCCACCTTTAGGCGCTGTTGCGCAAGGTGTATGGATGCTGCCACCGAGCATCCAGCGCCCATCATCAGTGCAAGACCCGACATAAGTAGGTATATGGGCACAACGATATTCACCGCTGCCACACCTACGGCACCCACGCCATGTCCTACGATGATGCCGTCGATGGCTGTCATCGCCGACATTGAGAGTGTGCCCATAAGCGTTGGTAGGAGCATCTTGCGAAAGAGTGTGCCTATCTGGCCGTTCTCAAAATCTATGGTGTCACGCTTCATATATAGTCGCTGTTATTGCTTTAATATTACAAAGATAAGAACAATTTTGAGTCGGTAGCGAGAAAATCAAATAAATTATGTAACTTTGTAGACCCATATATAATAAGATGTTACTACACGATAAACTTAAGTCATATAATGTTATCCTCGCCTCGGCCTCGCCACGCCGTCGTGAGCTACTCAAGGCCACAGGCATAGAGTATGTGCTCGCCCCTAAGTTCGAGTGCGACGAGGTATATCCCGCAACTATTGCGGTGGAGGATGTAGCCCCCTATCTCTCGCAACTCAAGAGCCTTGCCTATCCAGCGTCGCTTGGCCATAACGACATACTCGTAACGGCCGATACTACGGTTGTCCTCGATGGTGAGGTGTTGGGTAAGCCTAAGGATAGAGAGGAGGCGTGCGGTATGATTGCTCGCCTCTCGGGTAGAGAACATAGAGTAATCACTGGCGTCACGCTGCGCATGGTCGATGCTGAGCGTACTTTCGCCTCGGTGAGCAAGGTACGATTTGCCACTCTTACAGATGAGCAGATAGCCTACTATGTGGATAACTTCTCGCCTATGGATAAGGCTGGTGCCTATGGCATACAGGAGTGGATAGGCTATGTAGGCATCGAGTCTATTGAGGGGTCGTTCTACAATGTTATGGGTCTGCCCATACAGCGCCTATGCCGCGAGTTGGAGTGCTTCATTGAGCGCCTGCCATCGTGTTACTAACCAATGTTAAATCTAACTAAATCAATATTATAATGAAACGAATACTTTTAACCTTGATGTTGCTCGTAGCAACGACTATCTCTGCTTCGGCCGATAAGGGCATGTGGCTTCCTTCGCTCATATCGAGCCGTATTAAGGATATGAAGCAGAAGGGCTTTAAGCTCTCTGCCGAGGATATCTACTCTATCAACAAGGCCTCAATGAAGGATGCTGTAGTGCTCTTCGACGGTGGCTGTACTGGTGAGATTGTATCGGAGAAGGGTCTTATTCTCACAAACCACCACTGCGGTTACGACGCTATCCAGGCGCACTCTACCGTTGAGCACGACTACCTCACTGATGGCTTCTGGGCTATGAACCACGACGAGGAGCTATATTGCCCAGGTCTTAAGGTGCATATCCTTGTGCGTATGGAGGAGGTGACTGACCGTCTTGCTAATGGCCAGACCAAGAGTGAGATTATTGCTCAGGCTGAGGCCGAGGGTGTAGGATTCCGCGCAACTGTTGAGTCTATGTACTATGGTAACGAGGCATACCTCTTCATCTATCGTGAGTTCAACGATGTACGTCTTGTAGGTGCGCCTCCAACCACTATTGGTAAGTTTGGTGCCGATAACGACAACTGGATATGGCCACGCCATACTGGTGACTTCTCGGTATTCCGTATCTACGCTAACGAGAACAACGACCCTGCTGAGTATAGCGCTTCGAACAAGCCATATAAGCCAGCACGCCACTTTGAGATATCTACTAAGGGTGTTAAGGAGGGTGACTTCACTATGATCTATGGCTTCCCAGGCAACACCCAGGAGTATATCACATCGGATGCAGTAAAGTATATCGCGGAGACCTCTGATCCTACCAAGATTGCGCTTCGTACACAGCGCCTCGATATCATCGGTGCTGCGCAGGCTACATCACCTGAGATTCGTATTCAGTATGCTGCTAAGCAGGCAAACATCGCCAATGCTTGGAAGAAGTGGCAGGGTGAGGTTAAGGGTATCAACCGCCTCGGCACCTACGATAAGAAGCTTGCCTATGAGCGTCGCTTCCGTGAGGAGAACCCCGATAAGGCATACCTTCTCGATTCACTCTCTGCTGCCTATGAGCGTAACTTGGAGGGATATTTCACCTACGAGCTCTATAACGAGTCGCTCCGTGGTATCGAGCTTATTCAGGTGTCGCGCATAGCTCTTAATACGGTGCTTAGTGACGAGCAGAAGAGTGAGGCTATTGCGCTCTTCTATAAGGATTTCGATGTTAATGTTGACCGTGAACTTGCCAAGGCTATGATCGCTGCATACTACGAGCACGCTGTCATCACCTCACAGGACCTCGATGCTCTTGTTGCTGCGCATGGTGGCGCCGAGGCATACGCCGAGTGGCTCTACGATAATACTCAGCTTGGCTCTATTGACAGCTTCTCTATCGATGCTGTTAAGAATGACCCTATCACCGAGTTCTTGTATGCCATCGAGCCTATCCGCGAGTTCGCCTCAGGATACGCCTACCGCAACTTTAGCAATATCCCCGATATCGAGCGTTGGTTCCGTCCATATGTTAAGGCGCTTATGGAGTGGGATAAGGAGCGTGCATTCTTCCCCGATGCTAACCTCACCCTTCGTGTAGCTTACGGTAAGGTTGCAGGTTATGAGTATGCTGATGGTGAGTATCATCTTCCACAGACAACCCTTGAGGGTATCATCGAGAAGGACAACCCAGAGATCTACGACTACAATGTACCACAGGCTCTACGCGATGCCTATGCAGCTAAGGACTATGGCCGATGGGGTGTTAACATCAATGGCAAGTACACAGTGCCTGTATGCTTCATCGCAACTAACCACACCACAGGTGGTAACTCTGGTTCACCTGTACTCAATGGCAAGGGCGAGCTTATCGGTGTAAACTTCGACCGTACATGGCTCTCTACCATGAGCGACATCGAGTTTGACGAGACTCTCTGCCGTAACATCATCTGCGATATCCGCTATGTTTTGTTCGTTATCGACAAGGTTGGTGGTGCATCATGGCTTATTGATGAGATGCTTTAATTTCTTGAGATAAGGCAGATATCTACTTCCGCTAACAAAAAGTCCCGACAATGAGCAGTACTCCAAGTACAGCCCATCGTGGGGATTTTTGCCGAGCGAAAGTATCTACAGCCTACTATCAAGAAATTTGTCAGGATAAGGCAGATATCTATTTCCGCTAACAAAAAGTGCCCCGATAATGAGCAGTACTCCAAGTACAGCCCATCGTCGGGCTTTTTGCCGAGCGAAAGTATCTACAGCCTTCTATCAAGAAATTTCATGCAAATAATTATGGCACCTAGCAGTCTATCGCTAAGCGCCATAATTATTTATCTCGCCTCTTGTTCTACTGGCAGACCATGTCGATGATAGCCTGAGCACAGAACTGTGGCTCCTCGATAAAGCCCATATGGCCTGAGTGCTCCAGCCATGTAACCTTCGCCTGTGGATGGCGTGCCACAAGCTCCTCGGCAACATCGTTTGGTATATAGTAGTCGTTGCGTCCAAAGATGAACATGTGTGGCACCGTTGTGGTGCGTAATACCTCGTTGCGGTCTTTACGCTCTATCATGCCCCCAAGTATGGCTATTACACCCTCATCCTCGGTTAGCATGATAAGCTCTTCAAGGTCATCTACATAGTCCTTTAGTCGCTTAACATTGTCGGGGGCGAAGCCTGCGTGAGGCACAAGGCGTGCCATGGTACTCTTCTTGCCAGCCTTCACTAGCTCTATCTCGCGGCGACGGCGGTCGCACTTCTCCTCGCTATCGGCATTAGGCGTAGAGCTTAGCAGTATCACCGAGCGTAGGCGTTCGGGGTACATCTCGCACATGGCCAAGGCTACATAGCCACCCATAGAGTGTCCCACAACGCTATACTCCTTGATACCCAAGTGTTCCATGCTGTTGGCTACGCACTCGGCAAGGAGCTCCATGGTGTGCACCTCGCCCGCAATGGTAGATATGCCATGGCCTGGAAGGTCGAGAGTAACTACACGCATGCTCTTGCTGAGTAGTGGTACGAACTCATCCCACACGACCATAGACTCTAAGTAGCCATGTAGCAACACTACGCACTTCTCACCGCGTTCCGTATCGGCAATATGCATGGGCGTATCGCCCGCCATTATAAACTTCTCAATCATAGAATATCAGAATTTGTCTACAATATTACAAAAAAAATAGCACAAATGCAAGAGAGGTGCTCAAAAAACAACCAAAGTTGAATTTATATTTTGTGAGCATCGAAATATTTTGTATATTTGGGCGATATATATACATGCATTAGATGTCACACTTCGAAATTATAAAGTGCCACGGTTCGGGCAACGATTTCATACTCATTGACACCACCACACGCGTAGAGCTACAAGGTGTTGACTGGTCGTCGTTTGCGCGTGTAGCGTGCGACAGAGCGCGTGGTATAGGTAGCGACGGCCTACTTCTTGTAGTCAAGGGTGAGGATGGTCGCTATGGTATGGATATGCTCAACCCCGATGGCACCCATGCCGAGATGTGTGGCAATGGCATGCGTGCCGTGGCGCGCTACTGTCGTGAGAACGGATATATAGGCGAGGAGGGTATCCTAACATCGGGCGGCAGAACTCTTCGTGTGGGTGAGGTGGAGCCTGTGGCCTATGATATAGCCACCTACTCGGTGGATATTACCATCACCACGCACGGTTCAGCTTTTGCTACTATAGCCCCTGGTGAGAGCCTTGTGGGCGAGGTAATCGAAGAGTTGGACCCAACACTAAGATTTACAGCACTCAATTTGGGTAATCCTCATATCGTGGCTGCGGTAGATAGCATAGATATGTCGCTATTGGAGAGCCTTGGTAACAAGGTGTTAACACTCAAGGGTATCTTCCCTGAGGGTGTCAATATCTCCTTGTTCGAGGTGTTATCTTCAACGCATATCTTCGTAGCTACATATGAGCGTGGTGCTGGTATCACCCTATCGTGTGGCACGGCCATGACAGCCTCAGCAACAGCTGCGGCGATGCTTGGCTACACCAAGCGCGGAGAGCGTACGGCAGTGACCAATCGTGGTGGTAGGGTCTTCTGTACACCTCGCATCGAGGAGCAGGGCATAGTAACACGCCTTGAGGGTAATGCCACCTTTGAGTGGAGGGGCGAGGCTTCGTTCGAGAATGGTGAGTTCTCGTATGTTAAGACGCTTGATACGGGTGAGCAGGAGGTATGGCAGAGTTTTGTAAAAGAGATTAATAGATAGTATATAGCAGATGCGCAGGTGGTTGACATATCTCATGATGATGGTTGGCGCAGCACTCGTTGTTGTGGCTTGCGATGTCACAAGCATGTTGCCCGAGGGTAAGTACCTCCTATCTAAGGTTACCATCGAAGATGATAAGAGTACTCATATAGATGAGCGTATAACCTCCGAGAAGGATGGTATTGAGTACTATGTCCGTCAGTCGCCCAACAAGCGTATCTTGGGTATGGACTTCTATGTGTGGGTGTATCAAAAGATTGACACCACCAAGAATAATTGGTGGAATAGGCTCAAGAGTCAGATTGGCGAGGAGCCTGTGATATACGACCAGTCGCTTACGGATGTATCGGTGAAGAATATATCTACCTACCTTAAGACACGAGGCTACTTCTCGTCGGAGGTAACATATAAGCTCGATACTACGCGTCGTCGCCGTCGTGCCGAGGTTACATATACCATACATCAGGGCCCTCCAACACGCATCAATAGGGTGGAGTATGAGATATTGGATAAGTCGCTCAAGGCCCTTATTCTTGCCGATACGGCATCCACTCTCCTTAAGCGCGATGAGATTCTCGATATCTCTTACTTGGATAAGGAGCGTGAGCGTATAGCCACCTATCTAAACAATCATGGCTTCTATGATTTTACGGTCAACAACATATCCTACAATGTAGATACACTCATTGGTAATAACTATGCCGATGTGCAGATGGTTGTCAACCCCATGCTTAAGGATTATAATGTCATGGGTGTGCCTCAGTGGGAGGATAATGCCATCTATAGGTTGCGTAACATCAATGTGTACCCTACATACGACCCTATGCTTCGCACTACGGGAGGCATAAAGCCGGGTGCTAAAGTCGATACCACCCACTATTATGGTCTAAACATTATTCGTGATGTGGATGCTACACCGCAGCTACGCAATACCGTGCTACGCCATGCCATACCGCTATATCCTAACTTCATATACAATGCCCAGCAGGTGGATAACACCTATAAAGAGCTTATGGCCATAGGCTTCTTCCGTAATGCTAAGATTGACTTTGTGCGTGTGGAGGATGATGTTGAGGATAGCTATGTGGCCTATATCGGTGAGGATGGTAGCGATATGCTGGTAAACACCAAGGAGAAGTTTCTCGACTGCAACATCTACTGTACACCTTCGCTCAAGCAGAGTGTCAAGGTGGAGCTTGAGGCCTCAACAACATCTACCTTCTATGGTATGGGTGTGGCCATAGGTTACTCCAATCGTAATGTCTTTCGTGGTGCCGAGACCTTCGATATATCGGCGGGCTTCGGTTTCGAGTTTATGTACGCGAGAAATGCTAAGCGTCGCAGTGCCCAGGAGTTCAACCTCACAGCTGGCTTGTCGTTCCCTCGCTTCTTAGCCCCTGTCTACCCATCGCCCGAGAGTAATATATGGCAGCCACGAACACGCCTTGAGCTATCGTTCGACTATCAGGATAGACCCTACTACCGTCGTAACCTCTTTAGCGCCCGTTGGGCCTATAGCTGGAATCTTGGCAAAATGTCGTCATTCATCATTCGCCCTATAGATATCAACTGGATTGATGTTAAGAGTGTTGACGAGCAGTTCCTTGCCGATATCGACAATCGCTATCTGCGTACCAGCTTTGAGTCACAGCTCAACGCTGGTCTCTCGGCATCCTACACCTACAATACGCAGCGTAGCTCCAAGTTGATGGATGGCACGGCGTTGCGCCTTAATATTGAGACCTCAGGAAACCTTATACATGGCCTTGAAAAGCTATTCTCAAAGCCTGTGGAGGGTGAGTCCTACTATAAGATTCTTGGTATTAGATATTCGCAGTATGTGCGTGCCGAGGCTAACTTCAGCCATAAGATTGACTTTGGTAACAACCTTGTGCTTGCGGGTCGTCTCTTTGGTGGTATTGGTGTCACCTATGGTAACTCGGCGGGTCGCTCTATCCCCTTCGATAGAATGTTCTACTGCGGTGGTGCTAACTCCATGCGAGGCTGGGCGCCTCGAACACTTGGTCCTGGTAACTACCCACAGGTGGATAGCTCGCTATACCCAGCGCAGGTAGGTGATGTGCGCCTTGAGGCTAATGCCGAGTTTAGATTCCCTATATGGTGGATATTCCATGGCGCTACATTCTTCGATGTGGGTAATGTATGGTATCTGCGTGATAGGGAGAGTAGCGACCCCGATGCTGTATTTAGGTTCGATAAGTTCTATAAGCAGTTGGGCTTCAACACCGGTCTTGGTCTGCGTATAGATGCCACCTTCGTGATCATTCGTGTAGACTGGGGCGTGCAGCTTCACAACCCTGGTTGGGCCGAGGGCGAGCGCTGGATACACAACTTCAAGTGGAAGAACATGGCCATTAACTTCGGTGTGGGCTACCCATTCTAATAACCTTCGACGATGATGATACCCAAGGTCACGGTAATCATACCCGTTTATAATACCGAGAGGCTTCTGGATAGATGCTTGGAGAGTGTGGTGGCTCAGTCTTTGTCCGACATAGAGATAATATGTGTTGACGATGGCTCTACGGATGGCTCGGGAGCATTACTCGATAGCTGGGCACAGCGCGATGGGCGCATAAGAGTCATTCATCAGAGTAATGGTCGTCAAGGCAAGGCCCGCAATGCAGCACTCACTATCGCTCAAGGTGAGTATGTGGGCATGATAGATAGCGATGACTATATCCCCAAGGAGTATTTCGAGAGATTGTATAACGCTGCTGTTGAGGCTGATGCCGACATGGCCATGTGTGGTATTGTCAAGCAGAAGTCTATGATGGAGCGTAGAGTGGTAGCCTTTGATGGTGTGGAGGTGGCAGTGGATGCAGAGCAGAAGCTACGCTTGTGCCACTGCCCTCCTGAGTTCCATCCCGTAAATAAACTATATCGCCGTAGTATGCTCAGTAGGCTGGGCTTGCGCTTTGCTGAGGGTGTGCAGTATGAGGATGTGATGTTTGTGACAAGGGCTATTGTTGAGTGTGATAGGCTTGTCACAGTTCCCGATTTGGCCTATTACTATGTGCTCAACCCATCATCTACGGTCAAGTCACGACAGACGGCCGATAAGCAGCGACAGAAGTATGAGGCTCACCGTGCCATGGTTGATTATATGGCGGAGCGAGGCATAAACATCGCACCTCGTCATCGCAATATTACTGTGCGCTACTTCAAGACCTTAGGCATATGCCTATGGAAGATTAAGGAGCGTGGTGAGATACGAACATTGAGACTTTTCGACCTTGTGCCCATATGGATGTGGCGTAGGTAAATAATTATGATTTTGACTATGGAGCAGCGTGTTGGTATTGACTTCCCTATCGACTTGGTATATATGTGGGTTGATGGTAACGACCCTAAGTGGCGTGAGCGCCGTAGCCGCTATATGGGTGGCGCTGAGGTGTGCCCACCACAGCAGGAGGCTCGCTGGATAGATAACCAAGAGCTGCGCTACTCGTTGCGCTCGGTGGAGATGTATGCCCCATGGGTTAACCATATATATATTGTTACTGATGGCCAGTGTCCTAAGTGGCTCAATACGGCGCATCCTAAGATTACTATTGTCGACCATAGCGAGATACTCCCTGCAGAGGCTCTGCCCATCTTTAGCTCTACGGCTATCGAGAGTTGCATACACCGAATACCTGGACTTAGTGAGCACTTTATCTTGGGTAATGACGATACTCTTTTCCTTGCACCCGTAGCTCCCGAGATCTTCTTTAAGGAGGATGGCACACCTATCGTACGCCTTAGTGGCCAGCGCTTTAATCGACGCAAGGCTCCACATAAGGGTATCTATGCGTGTATGATACTACATATGCAGATGCTTATAAAGGAGCGCTTTGGAGTGGATATGCACCACGCCCCTCACCATAACTTCGATGCCTATCGCCGTAGCGACTTCGAGCAGTGCATAGCGCTTATGCCCGAGGCGTGGAGGGCGACAACATTCCGCCGCTTCCGTAGCGAGGAGGATATGCATAGAAGTTTTATTAACTATTGGATGGTTATGCAGGGCGCAGAGCTACAACTTGTGGGTCGCTACGACCGTACTAAGGGCCTTGGTGGTGCTATCAAGGCTATGTTCACCGGTCGCTATGCCACCTATTCGCGCTGTATTCCACTTACAGCCTTAGATTATGATAAGGTGCTTGCCAAGTATAACCCACTGATGATATGCATGAACGATGGCGAGGAGACCTCTAATAGGGATCGTCGTCGTCTTGTGGAGTTCCTCGATGCGCACTATCCCAATAGGTGTGACTTTGAGTCGTTGTAGTGGTGATATTATCGTATGGTGCTTAGGCACATATATGGCTATTTGTCCCTAACTGGGCGGATGTTCATGCCGTACCATACCCCAAGGTCATCAATATATTTACCATGGGCAGGATTGCACTTTAAACGATAACCACGATAAACATCGTAAATGTCATTATATGAGGTATCGAAAGTAGAACTCCAGTAGCGACAATATTCATTAGGACCAATGCACACATTGCCTTCGTAGTAGCCTCCAGCAGGAAGGAATATACTGCGGCCATTTCCTCTAATTATGTATCCGTTCACTCCAGAATAGTTGTAATCATATGTCCACTCCCATTGACAATTGTCAATTAGCTCTTGGAACTCCTCTTTTGTGGGTGTGCGCCAATCGTTACCCCATGCGTGAGTAGCAGCGTCGAAATCAGAATTGTTGCTAATGTTGCCAATGTGATACTCATTGCTTATGTCTCTTCCCCATGTTGGGCATTCCCGTGCCTCATAAGTCGTGCTGGGTTCAATAGCTCCCCAGGCATAATACTCGCCATACTCCTCTGGCAAGGTTGCACCAATATTGTATGTCGCCCAGTTAACACTTAGGCCAAGGTCTACCTCCTTGGCATTCTTCGCCGATATTTGCATATCGCTATCAGAGATGCCCGATAGGGAGTTATGCCCTCCATACTTAATTATGCATAATACGGTTATAGACACAGCAGTTATTATCGCCATTAATGACATAAACCATCCTATGCAACCCGATTGCTTACTATAGCTGTTCGCATTAGTTGTTGGCTTAGAGGCGATCTCTTTGGGCTTATAGTCCAAATCTATATCTGTTCCTTCGTCCATCTCTTCATGGTCATGCTTCTCATTTTTGAGGGTGATATCTTGTGTCGGCTCTTGCGGTTCACTCTCATCTATAGTTAGATGTATATTAGTGAGTGCCGTCTCCTCAGTCATCCTAAATATATCCTCCGAAGGAAGAGGCTCGCACATGGTCATAAACTCACTAATGCTCTGTGGACGATCCATAGGGTTAGGAGCAAGGGCATGGGTGAGAATATTGTATAGAGTATCATTGATAAAACGATGGCGCGGCACACCCGATATTAGGATATCAGAGGCGTGGGGTGGCGTACAGCCTGTAACAAGGTTATAGAGCGTAGCGCCCAATGAGTATATATCCGTAGCGGGTGAGAACTTGCTAACACCACCAGCCTTATACTGCTCCATGGGGGCGTAGCCATGGCTGATGCCTATAGGTGTAGAGCTTGTCTGCTCGCCAACCTCATCGTAGTGTTTCGAGAGCCCAAAGTCAATCAATATCGCGCGGTTGTCCTTAACGCGAATCATGATGTTGCTTGGCTTAATGTCAAGGTGGTTGATCTTAAGCCCATGTATATAGTCGAGTGCCGAGGCTATCTCACTTATATACTTCTTCGCCTGTGGCACACCAAGTGCACAAAACTTATCGACCATTACATTTAGCGACATGCCATCGATATACTCCATGACATAGTATGCAGTATTGTTCTCCTCGAAGACATCGTAGATATGTATAATATTGTTGTGGTCGAGGCTGGCAATGGTCTGCGCCTCCTTGATGAACTTCTGCTTGAACCTGGCCATAGTTTCAGCATTGCTCGCAGAGCCAAGTGAGATAACACTACTCTCGCTATCGCGATTATAGTATTGCTTGGGGAAGAACTCCTTGATGCATACAGTGCGGTGCGCCATGACCTGCTCGGCACGATAGGTGATGCCAAAGCCACCTTGTCCGAGAGTGTCTATAATACGATAGCGACCACCCTGAAGCAGGGTGCCAGGTTTGAGTCTCATAGTAGTTTTGTTGTTTGATATGCAAAGATAACTGATTTATACTCAATATGCAATATATTGTTACAAATTTTGGCTATGCACAAAATAAAAACCGATGGGTTGATTATCCCATCGGTTTTACTCGTTTAAAGCAACAGATTGTTATCGCTTCGATATATACTGCTTAACAACACCACGCTTCGATGCACGGATGAACTCAATGAGCTTGTTGCGCTCGGGGCTCTCAGCTACCTCTGCCTCGGCCTTATCGCAGCCAGCAAGATAGTTAAGCTCGCTCTGGAAGAGGATGCGGCAAGTGTTGTGGATAGACTCAATCTGCTCGGCGCTGAAGCCACGGCGTGAGAGACCTACCTTGTTAATACCTGCGTAGTGTGCCTCACCATTTGTTACGATGATGAATGGTGGTACATCCTGGGTGATAAGAGCACCGCCCTGAATCATGGCGTGGTCGCCGATGTGTATCCACTGGTGTAGTGCTGCGTGACCGCCGATAACAACCCAGTCACCAACCTCCACCTCGCCAGCAAGCGATACGCGGTTAGCGATGACACAGTGGCTACCCACAACATCGTCATGAGCTACATGCACATAGGCCATCAATAGGTTGTGGTCGCCAACAACGGTTGTACCACGCGATGCGGTACCACGAGCGATAGTCACACACTCGCGAATATCGTTATAGTCACCAATAACGGCTGTAGTCTGCTCGCCAGCGAACTTCAAGTCCTGAGGCAAGCAAGCGATACAAGCACCTGGGTGAATCTTATTACCTTTACCAATGCGGGCACCATTGTAGATGATGGCGTGAGGACCAATCCAGCAGTCGTCGCCAATGACTACATCGCCCTCGATATATGCGAAGGGCTCGATGGTAACATTCTTACCGATCTTTGCGTCGGGATGAACGTATGCTAAGTTACTAATCATATAGTGTTATAAATGTTTGTGTCCGTGATTTTAGACTATTCTAACGATTTTTAGCAATCTGCGCTGTGAGAATAGCCTCGCAGGCGAGCTGTCCGCCAACAAATGCTTTACACTCTGCGGTGCAGATGCCACGACGGAAGTCTGTAATATGGCACTCCAACTGCAAGGTGTCGCCAGGCACTACCTTACGCTTCCACTTAACGCCATCGGCCTTGAGAAAGTATGTAGAGTAACACTTAGGATCGTCAACGCCGCTAAGAACAAGGATGCCGCAACACTGTGCCAAGGCCTCAATGATAAGAACACCTGGCATCACAGGCTCCTCGGGGAAGTGGCCCACGAAGAAAGGCTCGTTCATAGTTACATTCTTGATACCTGCAATGTCGTTCTTGTCCATGTGGAATACTCTATCCACAAGCAAGAATGGAGGACGGTGTGGCAACAATGCCTTGATAGCGTTGATATCCATCAAAGGCTGAGCCTTAGAGCTATACTTGAACATAGGGCGGTCGCCGCTACGACGAATAGAGCGCGAAAGCTCCTTCATAAACTCGGTGTTAGCATAGTGGCCAGGACGGGTAGCCCATACACGACCCTTGATGCGCATGCCAAGGAGTGCAAAGTCGCCAAGTACATCGAGGAGCTTATGGCGTGCAAGCTCATTGTTGGCACGCAACTGCTGGTTGTTGAGGTATCCACCAGTAATCTCGATGTCGTTCTTGCCGAATATCTTCTTGAGGTGGTCGAGCTGCTCGTCAGAGACGGCATTCTCAACAACAACGATTGCGTTATCTAAATCGCCACCCTTGATGAGGTTCATCTTCATGAGAGGCTCCAACTCGTGGAGGAAGACAAAGGTGCGGCACATGGCAATCTTCTCGGCATAGTCATCCTCGTTGAAGTATGTTGCATACTGGTTGCCTACAACCTTTGAGTTGTAGTCTACATGCACAGATACAGAGAACTCATCGTCGGGGTAGAGCACGATGGCTACACCCTTCTCAGGAAGTGTATATACCTGCTTCTCAGTCACCTCGTAGTATTTGCGCTCGGCCTGCTGCTCAACGATGCCCACCTCCTTGATAGCTGCGGCATATTCGCGAGCCGAACCATCCATAATAGGGGTCTCAGGAGCGTTAATCTCAACAATGGCATTGTCGACACCAAGGGTCCACAATGCTGACATGATATGTTCGATGGTGCTAACCTTAGCCTCACCCTTCTCAATGGTTGTACCTCGTGATGTATCTGTAACATACTCACACAATGCTGGAACTTCGGGAGCTCCTTCAATATCTACACGACGGAAGACGATACCATGGTTGTCATCTGCGGGGAGAACACGCATATTAACCTGCAATCCAGTGTGTAGGCCCTTGCCTTCAAAAGAGATGGCACCGGCAAGTGTACATTGTTTAGTTGCCATATATCTAATTTTTAAGTTAACTTCGTACAATATTTTGCCTTATCGGTGCAAATATACTAAAAATCTTAAAAAAAATTACTATTTTTGTTCGGAAGATTATAGCTTAAATGGATAGAAACGATATACAACATAGACAGAATAGGCCAATTTTGCACCAAAAGCCTCCTCGTCGCAAGAATCTTGACCTTAGTTTTACTAAGCGTGAGAGCCTCGGCGATTGGATTCTCAACCATGTGTTGTCGCTGGCAGTGGTTGTCGCCTTCATTGTGATCCTTGGCATATCTATGCTCCTCGTGAGCTTCAATGTGGAGCGACGCCTACCTCAAGTTGTCATAGAGTTTGTCGCCGAAGAGATGGAGGAGGACATCCCTACACTTGAGCAGTTGGAGGAGTTGCAAAAGGAGAAGGAGCGCCTCGAGCAAGAGATTCAAGAGAAACTCGTGCAGAACATCAAGAATAGGCAGTCCAATGAGGCTGTCAAGGAGGAGGGTGGTAGCGAAAGTCAGGTTTTCGACCAGGAGGTTCGCGAGATGATGGATAAGATAGATGGTGTGCTGCAGGATAATAAAACATATGGCGGACCCTCAACCGCAGAGAGGGCTACTGGTGAAGGTGGTCAAGGCGAAGGTCAAGGTGGTGGCAAAGGTGATGGCAAGGATAATAACTTCAGCGCACGATGCACCGTTGAGTATAGCTTTGTAAACCCTACACGCCAGGCTTCGGGTCAGCTATATGCTCCAGCCTATCGTGCCGAGCATAGTGGTGTGGTGGAGGTGACTGTCCAAATTGATAGAGATGGAAATGTCAAATCCGCCTATGTATCTAAGTCGTCGGGTTATAGGACTCTTGATGATGAGGCTCTCAGGGCAGCCAAGCATACTAAGACTAAGTTCAATATTAATAGCTCGGCGCCTCAGAAACATCAGGGCACAATAACATATACATTTATAGCTCAATAACTAAACCCCTAAATAATATAGATCCATACGATGACTGAAAATTTTCTACTTGTATCCTCCCTGCTACTATTTATATCTGTTCTTGCAGGTAAGGCAGCCTATCGTCTTGGAGCCCCAGCCCTCTTGCTATTCTTGGGCGTGGGTATGCTCTTTGGTTATAACGACTTTGTGCAGTTCGACTCGGTTGAGGGTGCACAGTTCATAGGTATGATTGCCATGTGTATCATCCTCTTTTCGGGAGGTATGGATACGCAGTTCTCGGATATTAAGCCTGTGCTTACGCAGGGTATTGCCATGGCTACGTTGGGCGTTGTGCTCACCACATTCATCGTGGGTGGCTTTATCTACTACTTTGCACCGTTCCTTGGTGTCGATATGCCACTGGCAATGTCGTTGCTCATAGCCGCTACAATGTCGTCTACCGACTCGGCATCGGTATTCTCCATTATGCGCTCCAAGAAGCAGGGCCTTAAGCAGAATCTTCGACCACTTCTTGAGCTTGAGAGTGGTAGTAACGACCCTATGGCATATATCCTTACTGTGATGCTTGTGGGCATCGTGGCTGATGGCGCGTCTGTTGATTGGGTAGATGCCGTGAGAACATTTATTGTGCAGATGGCTGTGGGTGCAGTCATGGGCTATGGCTTTGGTCGTGCTACAGTGTGGATTATCAATCGCATAAACATCATTAGCAACCCCTCGTTGTACTCGGTATTGTTACTCGCGTGTGCGCTGTTTACCTACTCGTTCACCTCTATGGTGAGTGGTAACGGTTACCTCGCGGTATATATCGCAGGTCTTGTTGTGGGTAACTACCGCATAGTATATCGTAATATCTTGGGTAACTTCTTGGATGGCTTCACATGGCTATTGCAAATTATCCTCTTCCTCACACTAGGCCTCTTGGTGAATGTCGAGGATCTCTTGCAGCCCGATGTACTATTCATGGGCCTTGCAGTAGGTATCTTCATGATACTTATCGCTCGACCTATATCCACTCTTGTGTGTATGTCTCCATTTAGGGGGTACTCCTTCAAGGCTCGTGCCTATGTCTCGTGGGTGGGTCTGCGCGGTGCTGTGCCAATCATCTTTGCCCTATACCCTATAACCAGCAATATCCCTAATGCTGAGTATATCTTCAATGTGGTATTCCTTGTTACCATAATATCTCTTATTGTGCAGGGTACTACTGTTAGCTCAATGGCGAACTGGCTCGACCTATCCTTCGATATGCCAGAGCGCACCTTCAAGTTTACTGTTCCCGACCATATACGCAGTGAGTTTTCGGAGATTGAGGTTAGCAGTGAGGTGCTCAAGAAGGGCGATTCGCTCAAAGATATCAGTCTGCCAAACCACTCTCTTGTAGTCATGGTTTGTCGTGGTGAGGATTACTTCGTTCCTCGTGGCCATACTAAGCTGCAACCAGGAGATAAACTTCTTGTTGTCTCGGATAATAACGAAGAGCTTATCCAGAAGGCCAAGGATATGGGTATTAAGAAGTTTATCAAGGTATAGCTTTGTGTTAGGGCCGGTTACGGCCTATAGCAATAACGGCGACAATGGGGCGTACGCAAGTACTATTCAGTGTCGCCGTTTTTTTGCGTAGTATTGACATGATGTACAACTAACAATAGACGGATGGATTGTCTTAGTGGAGTATTGGTCTTAATTTGATGACGATATGTCGGTGGTATATCGTTGATAGGTAACGATTATCATAATAGCAAAGCAGACGACATGTTGTCGTCAGCTCTACATTGTACTCATACCATAGTTCCTTGACAAACGGGTATAAAACAACAAAGCCACTCAATTGAGTGGCTTGTTTAGTTAGTGGGAGCAAAGGGATTCGAACGGCGAAGCCGAAGAGCCAATACCTTTTAGCGTAGGGCGTAGCCCGAGCAATAGAGATTTTTCTATCGGCTCAACCCCTAATAAAGTTTGAAATGCCTATGCTACCGCACACCTGATTAGTGGTCTGTCAGATGTAGAGCGTAGCCGTAGGCTTTTTGGGATCACTGTAAATTTCCGGTGGGACAAAATGTAAAAAAGTTTTATCTTTGTGTTATGGTAAAGCGCAAAGAGAAAATAGAAGATCCATTGAAGTTGTTGTTGCCGGGCGCGATATACGACTATTTTGAGTTAGTGCATA
>JAZLBJ010000006.1:0-10325 GCA_045613645.1 Alistipes sp.
CGCACCACTTTCTACTTCTCGGACTACCGCCAACTTAAAACTCATCGGATAGTCGCGTTGCGTATGCTTGACATACAAGCATTTACTCTTTTCTTCCATAGCTTTACTCTCTTTTGTGTAACGCTATTTCAGGACAGGACATATAAAAATAAAAAAGAGGAAAATTCTCTCGAAAATTCCTCTTTTTTAACTGAGTGCCCAGGATAGGACTCGAACCTACATGCCGTTAAGCACTCGCACCTGAAACGAGCGCGTCTACCATTTCGCCACCTGGGCAACAAAAGGTTTGACAAAATTAGTATATTTTTTTTGAAATTTTGTATATTTGTGCGAAAAATATTTGTTTCACTGGGTATATCATCGAGTATGACCCGTACTAAAAATGTATATATGTTGAAGTTTTTGAGATTAGATCGCCTTACTACAGCCCATAAGATTGCAATATGGACCATTATACTTGTTGCTTTAGACCAGCTTGTTAAGATACTGGTGCATAACAATATGGAGGTGGGCGAGAAGATATCCGTATTCTCCTGGTTTAATCTCTGCTATGTGGAGAATCCTGGCTTTGCCTTTGGTATGCAGCTCGGTGGTGATGGCGCTATATGGGGCAAGGTTGTGTTGAGCCTCTTCCGCCTTGTGATGATTGGCGCTATCATCTATGGTATTCGTCATCTGCTCAAGAAGAGAACAGATGTGCCTAAGGGGGTTCTTGTGGGTGCTGTACTTATCCTTGCTGGAGCTATTGGTAATATGGTGGATAGCATGTTCTATGGTCTATTCATTGAGGGGCAGGATGCTACATTCCTCACAGGTAAGGTTATCGACATGATTCACTTGCCGCTCTTTAAGTGGGAGAATGCTCCCGAGTTCCTCGACTTTTTGGTAGGTAGCGATGGCTACTTCTTTGGTGCAGTCTTCAATGTCGCTGATGCCTATATCTCGTGTGCTGTAGTCTACCTTCTTATCTTTCAGTATAAGTTCTTCAAGTAGTCATGTATGGGTGTTGTTGATGATTTCTTGCGCTATATAGAGGGCGAGCGACGCTACTCGCCTCTTACGGTGCGCAACTATCGTCACGACATCGAGAGTTTTATATCGTGGTGCGACCTGTCGGTGGAGGAGTTTTCTGCCGATAAGGTTGAGCGTAGGCATATAGAACTGTGGATGGAGCATCTTATAAGGGTTGAGAGGCTCAAGAACTCCACTGTGGATTGCTATATAGCCTCGTTGCGCTCCTTTTGGCGCTGGATGCTTACCCACGATAGGGCAAGCCGAGATATCGTATCAAAAATATCGCGTGGTCGTCCATCACGACACATACCCACCTTTGTCCCCGATACGCGTATGGACGATGTGCTCAAGGGTCTCTCGGAGGATATAGCCTCGGGGGATGAGGTGCGTGTGCGCGATGCTGTTATAATACTGATGTTTTATACTTTAGGCTTGCGTCTTAGTGAGCTTCATGGTGCTAACGAGGAGGATATATCTGCCAACTTCAGACAGATACGAGTCTTGGGTAAGGGTAACAAGATGCGTGTTGTGCCCATCATAGGTGTTGTGGGCGATGTAATAAAAAAGTATTTTAGTCTAAAATCTTCGCAAAATATTTGCATAGGTCAAAAAAAAGCATTAATTTTATCTTCGAAAGGGGAGCGAATAAGCCAGCGTACGATGCAACGCATTGTCGATAGGGTGCTTAAGGCTTCAGGCGTGCAGGGCAAAAGTTCGCCGCATGTCCTTCGCCACACTTTCGCTACCCATCTGCTCAATATGGGGGCAGACCTCAGGGAGATACAGGAGCTTCTTGGACATAGCTCGCTGAAGGCCACACAGGTATATACCCATAATAATATAGAGCAGTTGAAGATGGTATATAGCAGGGCACACCCTCACGAGCGTGAGTAGTAGGCTCTATGTTGTAGCAGACAAGACAGTCCCGACCATGGGAGTCTGGGACACTATATATAAACTTAATACCTTTGAACTATGAACGTACAGATTCAGTCGGTGAAATTTGATGCAGGCAAGCAGCTGCTTGAGTTTATTCAGAAGAAGATGGATAGATTGGATCGCTTTGTCGATGAGAGAGCGGGTGATGTAGAGGTTGTTTTGCGCCTCGATCCCGATTCTGAGAAGGGCAACAAAGTAGTAGTTATCTCGCTTCGAGTTCCTGGTAGCGATATTAGGGTTGAGGAGCGTGCATTCACCTTCGAGGAGGCTATTGACAACTCTATGGATGTTATCAAGCGTCAGCTTGAGAAGGCTAAGGCAAAGTTCGAAAAGTAACCTAACATAAAACATAAGTGAAGATTTAGGGTTGCCCGATGTTAGCATCGGGCAACCCGCTTTTATGTAGGTTGCTATATGTTGAATATTATAGTGTTATTAATATCAAGCATACGGAGCTAACAATACGCTGTATGGTATATTTGCCCTTATCGTGCTTTTGAAAAGATATAAAAAAGGTGCTCGACAAATGTCAAGCACCTCAAAATATTATCTATCCGAGTGATTAGCGGCGTGGCTTGATGTCAAGCTTAACAGGCTTAATCATGTTCTCAGGTGATAGGATAGTATCGAGCTCCTCCTTAGTAAGGATGCCGTGCTCCAATACGAGGTCGTAAACGCGACCGCCAGTAGCCATAGCCTCCTTAGCAATCTTAGTAGAGTTCTTGTAGCCGATGATTGGGTTGAGGGCTGTAACAACACCGAAGCTGTCCTGAACATACTTGCGGCACTGCTCCTCGTTAGCAACGATACCATCAACGCAGTTTACGCGCAATGTGTCGAAGCCGTTCATCATGATCTCAGCAGACTCGAAGCAGCACTGTGCCATTGTAGGCTCCATAGCGTTGAGCTCCATCTGAGCCTCCTGTGCACACATAGCAACACATGCATCGTTACCGATAACCTTGTAGCAAATCTGGTTCATCACCTCAGGGATAACTGGGTTAACCTTACCTGGCATGATTGAAGAGCCTGGCTGGCGTGCTGGAAGGTCAAACTCGTGGAGACCGCAACGAGGACCTGAAGCCAAGAGACGAAGGTCGTTACAGATCTTATTGAGCTTAACAGCTACGCGACGCAATGCTGATGAGTAGCCCACCATGCAAGTGGTATCTGAGGTAGCAGCTACGAGGTCCTCAGCAAGCTTGATGTCCCAACCAGTGATGTCGCGCAAAGCAGCGATACACTTCTCAGAGTACTCAGGCTCAGAGCAGATACCTGTGCCGATAGCTGTAGCACCCATGTTCACTGTGAGGAACTCCTCTGCAGCAAACTCAAGGTTCTTGCGCTCCTCCTTCAAAATCTGAGCGAAAGCACCGAAGGTCTGACCAAGAGTCATAGGCACTGCATCCTCGAGCTGTGTACGGCCCATCTTGAGAATGTGAGCGAACTCCTTAGCCTTCTTCTCGAATGATGCGATAAGGTCGTTGTAGTGACCCATGAACACCTGGTGTGTAGCGTAGAGACCGAGGTGGATGCCGCAAGGGTATGCATCGTTTGTTGACTGTGAGCAGTTAACATGGTCGTTAGGTGAGCAGTACTGATACTCACCAGCCTCGTGACCCATAATCTGGAGTGCACGGTTTGCGATAACCTCGTTAGCATTCATATTTGTGGTAGTACCCGCACCGCCCTGAATCATGTCGCATGGGAAGTGGTCGTGGTGCTGACCAGCCATAATCTCGCGGCAAGCCTTTGAGATACCGTCGAACTGCTCGTCGGTCAAGAGACCAAGCTGGTGGTTAGCCACAGCAGCGCCGAGCTTGGTGATAGCCAAACCATTGATAAACAATGGGTAGTCGTTAAGGTGAAAACGGCTGATTGGGAAGTTTTCGATACCGCGCAATGTCTGTACGCCATAAAGAGCCTCAACGGGCACCTCCATCTCGCCGAGAAGGTCGCTCTCGATACGAGTCTTACCTGAAAAATTAATAGCCATAGTTGGTTGTTTTAGTTGTATGTTTAAATAATTGTCGTTGTTTCTGTCTGCTATATTAGATATATTACGCAAAGATAGTAAAATTTTTACGATGTTGCATTGAAAAGAGCAAATATATTTTCATCTTGAGTCTTTGCTCCCACTTTTCCACAATTTTTGGTCGCCACCCCACACCTTGCAATACTATCTTTGTAGCATCCTAAATACCCCTCCCAACAACCTTTTGGAGGTTAAATCTAAACCATTAATTATGAGAAAGTTTTTTGTTGTGGTGGCCATCGTTGCCACCCTCGCCACCATTGTGTGTGGCTATGTTATCGCCTCGCTACGCGAGGAGCGTGACCGTCTGCAGGCAAATCAAGAGGCACTCCTTAGTGATGTGGAACTCTATCGCACGCGCGCCAACGAGTCGGCAGCATCTGTTGATGTCCTGCAATTAACCCTCGATGAATTCAAGGAGCATCGAGCGGCAGATGCTCTGCGTATCGAGGAGCTCGGCATAAAACTTAGGCGAGCAGAGAGTTATGCTAAGAGTGTAACGCTATCTGCCTACGAGGAGCGGTTGCCATTGCGTGATACCATCATCCTGCGCGACACGGTGCGCATCTTTGAGGGTGGCGACGCCTGGAGCACAATGTCGGGAAGCATCACCAAGGATAGCATCACCTACTCGCTACATAGTGTTGATACGCTCCATCAAGTGGTGCACCGCGTGCCCCGTAAGTTTCTCTTTTTTCGCTTTGGCACTAAGGCTATACGCCAGGAGATAGTGTCGTCGAATCCCCACACGGAGCTGGTCTATTCGGAGTATGTAGAGTTACCCAAGCGTCGTAAGCGTAGGTGATGTTAAACATTCGAGGAGCAACCCTGTTGGGCTGCTCCTCAAATGTTTATAGTTTATTCATCATAGCATTTGTACACTCCTCTACATACTTCATATAGTAAGCTACTTCTGATAATGAAAAGTTCTGAGTTTTTGCATTCATCTGCTCTTCGAGCATCTTCAACTTCTTATTATCACCCTTTGCACCAGCCAATATCACCTCATTGAGATAATCATCGACCATAGCTCTAATCTCCGCCTTACGCTCCTCGGGGACCTCTTCACCATCAGCACCGCCAAGGAATACTTCATTTATATACTTTTGAGCATAGAGGTTATCCTCTAAATTTAGTGTCTTAATCCAATCACCCATCTCTTTGGCCACCTTGTCGGCCTCTCGCTCACTTGTGCAATATAGTATGCGGGCATAATAGCCATCGATTTTCGCCTCAATCTCCGCCTCCGTGATATCTACCTTTCTCGAGGTTACATCGTGCTGCATCTGATTGTAGTCGCTGAGAATTGCCGAAATGCGCTCTAAAGCGTAGATCTGTTCATCTTCACTTAATGTCTGCATCCAGGATTGAAGTTCACTCTGCACTCTGCTCATTGTCGCATAATCGGAGTTAAGTTGCGCCTGCACCAAGCGGTCTACAAACTCATTAATCTTGTCATCCAAGGCTACGGTATCAACACCTTCGTGATTGGGATTAGCTCCATTCATCAATTTAGAGAGCTCACTCATAACGTAAGCTGCATCGGCGTCGCTAAGGGTATCGACCCATTTGGACATCTCCTGAGCTATCTGTTGACACTTAACCTCATCATCTGATGCGAGATATAATCGCAAGTAGAACTCTTCCAACTTCTCGTCGATGTGCTGACGATTACCAGGATTCTGCCAATGCTCAACTACTACGGCGCCCTGAGTTGCGCTTGCGGTATCAATGGTTGCGGTTGAGGCTGTTGCAAAGATTGCCAATGTTAAAAAAAATCGTTTCATAGTCTATTTGTGTTTTAGTTATTTTTTTTGTTTGCGTTTGACTATATAGAGCGCTCGTGGAATGGAAATCTATCATCGACATGAAAAATTTTTAATGATGATGCGATGATTATGCACTATTGTGCTGAAGATAAGGCGATGTATGAAAATTTTTACTATCTTTGCACGGTTATATATAAGAGGTATATGGAGCGAGTAGCGATATTCCCAGGGTCCTTTGACCCCTTTACACGAGGCCATCAGGCCATTGTCAACGAGGCATTGCGCATCTTCGATAGGGTGGTCATTGCCATCGGCCACAATATCGCCAAGCGTGGTATGCTCTCGGTGGAGAGACGCAAGGCTCTTATAGAGAGGGTATATGCGGGTGATAAGCGTGTGGAGGTGACAATCTACTCTACGCTTACGGGCGATGAGGCTCGTCGTGTTGGTGCGCAGACCATAGTGCGTAGCGTGCGTAATGCTGCTGACTTTGACTATGAGCGTACCATGGATCATGCTAATCGACATGTATTCCCCGAGTTGCGTACTGTGGTGGTGATAGCCCCTGCCGAGGTAGAACACATATCATCCTCTTTGGTGCGTGAGCTTTACGCCTTTGGCCACTCGTGCGATGACCTACTGCCCGAGGGCATCAGCCTTAGTGATTATATCGAAGAATAGTAATAAAATAGAAACCATTATGCAGTTTACAGCAGAGATGATTGCCGGCTTTCTTGGCGGCACAATTGTAGGCGATAAGGGCGCTACCGTATCTACCGTATCATCTATTGATGGCGGTAAGGCGGGCTCGTTGGCCTATCTTACAAACCCAGCTTATGAGCAGTATCTATATACAACTGAGGCCTCTATAGTCCTTGTTGATAGTACATTTGAGCCCAAGCAGGAGGTGCATGCCACACTTATCAAGGTGGAGAATGTGGGTCAGTGTGTACTCAACCTTTTGGAGATGTACAACGCTTCACGCCCCCGCAAGACTGGTGTGTCGAAGCTTGCATCAATACATGAGGGTGCTAAGGTTGGCGAGAACTGCTATGTAGGTGACTTTACCGTTATCGAGGCAACAGCTGAGATTGGCGATAATGTTATGCTATACCCTCAGTGCTATGTTGGTGACAATGTAAAGATTGGTGAGGGCACTAAGATATACCCTGGTGTTAAGATTTATGAGGGTTGCGTTATTGGTAAGAACTGCATTCTTCACTCGGGTGTTGTTGTGGGTGCCGATGGCTTTGGCTTTGCACCAAGAGAGGATGGTACCTTTGCTAAGATTCCACAGCTCGGTAATGTTATCATAGGGGATAATGTGGAGCTTGGCGCTAACACATGTATCGACCGTGCTAAGACCGATTCAACAATTATTGGCTCGGGTGTTAAGCTCGACAACCTTATTCAGATTGGCCACAATGTGCAGGTGGGTGCTAACACCGTTATGTCGGCACAGGTGGGTATTGCTGGTACTACTAAGGTTGGTAGCAACTGCTTCATCGCTGGTCAGGTGGGTATTGCCGACCATGTCACCGTGGGTAACGGCGTGAAGATCGGCTCTAAGTCGGGTATAGACAAGAATGTTGGCGATGGTGAGATTCGCTTTGGCTATCCAGCACTCCCTGGTGTTCAGTATCACCGCTCATTTGCCGTATTCAAGAACCTCCCAGATATTGCACAGAGGCTCCGCGAGTTGGAGAAGCGTTTGGTAAAGGTCGAGGAGGCGTAGTGTGAGTGAGGTGTTGCGCATAATGGGTATCGACCCAGGTACTAACTATATGGGCTATGGCGTCATCGAGATTCGTGATGGTAAGCCTCAGGCCTTGGTGCTTGGCGAGATAGATATGCACAAGATAGGCGATGCTCACCAGAAGCTACGCTACATCTTCGAGCGTGTGCGCAACCTTACCGAGAGCTATAGACCCTCGCAAGTGGCCTTCGAGTCACCCTTCTTTGGCACTAATGTGCAGTCCATGCTTAAGCTCGGTAGGGCTCAGGGGGTGGCTATTGCTGCGGTGTTGAGTGTCGATGGCGGTATAACCATTGAGGAGTATGCTCCTTCGCGCATCAAGCAGGCGATAACGGGTAGAGGACAATCTTCCAAAGAGCAGGTGGCTACGATGATAAACTCCATCCTTGGTACCGACTATAAACCGCGTAAGCTCGATGCTACGGATGGCATGGCTGTGGCCTTGTGCCACTGGTTCACATGTAGCAATCTGCTAAATCGTGTTACGGCTGGTGATAAGCGCAAGGGCTTGGGTGGCGATAGCAAGTCGCGCAAGGGAAGCTCGTCATGGGAGTCGTTCATAAAGTCGAACCCTGATAGAGTGAAGCGTTAGAACAATAATTATTGCGCTAAGGCGTTGTTTAATAGAATATAAACCTAAAACAATAGAGAATTATGAAGAGATTATTTATGCTTTTGTGCTGCGCTGCAGCAATGGTTGCTTGTGGTGGCGAGAATAAGGCGAATAACAAGGAGGCTCAGAGCCCTGAGGAGTGTACTTGTGAGGCTCAGAAGGTTGCAACTGGCTTGTTGTCAAGTGCCATTAGTGGTGACTTGTCAACTATGGAGCAGGCTCCCGAGGTTGTTGTCTTCACAACACAGAATGGCGATGTTGAGGCTGAGGTTGACGGGAATGGTAAGTTTGGTCTAACCCTTGATGTTCTCGAGGGCGATTCCATCGTTGTTAAAGCAAGTGACGAGTTGGAGACATCGTTCATTGCTGATGGTAGCAATCTTACAATCACCTATTGTGATGGTGAGTTGGTTGTTGCTGGCTCGGCGTTGAACGATAAGTGGAATGCATACCTAAATGATGCAACCGCTCAGGTTGAGGCTATCTATAATGCTGAGACCCAGGAGGAGGCTGAGGCTGCATATGAGGCAGTGCTCAATGGTATGGCCGATTTCATGTATGCTAATATTGACAATGCTCTATCTATCTCACTTCTTCCTACCTATGTTAGCTTCGGTGGTGAGCAGGAGATTATTGATGATGTTTTCGCTAAGATTGAGCCTCGCTTTGCTGAGCTTGACTACTGCAAGAAGTTCAAGGCTACAATGATTGGTGCTGATCTTATCGACCTTGAGCTCAAGGATGCTGAGGGTAATGTTGTTGTATTGTCGGATATCGTTAAGAGTGGCAAGTGGGTACTTGTTGACTTCTGGGCTACATGGTGTGGTCCTTGCCGTGGTGAGATTCCTCACCTCGTTGAGGCTTACGCTAAGTATGCGCCTAAGGGCTTGGAGATTTATGGCGTGACATTCGACCATAAGGGCACAGAGGCTCGTTGGAAGCAGTTCATCAAGGATAATAACATGACATGGATCAATGTTTGGGGTACAGGCGAGGATGGCTCATGGGCAGCTGGTGATGCCTTCAATGTATCAGGCATCCCATCAAACTTCCTCTACTCACCAGATGGCAAGCTTGTTGCTAAGAATTTGCGTGGCGAGGATGTAGATAGAATCCTTGGCGAGAATATTAAATAATTGTAATATCATAGGACTATGAAGACCCTTTTTCTTCTAATATGTAGTGTTGCTACCCTTGGCCTTTGCAATGCATCGGCCAGCGATGGTGCACCTCAGGTGGGCGATACATATATTAATATAGAGCTCCCTGCTGTTGATGGCGATGTTGTTGCTGTGTCGGATCTCCTTGCTGAGGGTAAGTGGGTGCTCATTGATTTCTGGGCTACATGGTGTGGTCCTTGTCGTGGTGAGATTCCTCACCTTGTTGAGGCATACGCTAAGTTTGCACCTAAGGGATTGGAGATTTATGGCGTGTCGCTCGACCGTCCAGGTTCCGAGGCTCGTTGGGAGCAGTTCATCAAGGATAATGGCATGACATGGATTAATGTTTGGGGTACGGATGATCGCTCGGCAACTACAGCCTACGAGATTATGTCCATCCCATCAAATTTCCTTGTTTCGCCATCAGGTGAGGTCGTAGCAGTAAATTTGCGTGGTGAGAACATCGAAAATGTTTTAAATAATTTTATCAAGTAATTTGCTGATTATCAATGATAAGGAAAAGCGGTGTTGAAAAACACTGCTTTTTTTTGAAAAAAAAGTTACAAAAATATTTGGTAGTTTAAAATATTTGCTCTACATTTGCACTCGCAAAAGCAAAGGATATGGCTCCGTAGCTCAACTGAATAGAGTACTTGACTACGGATCAAGCGGTTCCAGGTTTGAATCCTGGCGGAGTCACAAAGCAAATATTTGCAAATCAAGCACTTACGATATTTCGTGGGTGCTTTTTTCATATCATTTTAGCAAGGGTGAAAGCATGGTGAAAGTATTTTTTAGATAATCAAAACAGTCAAAACACGCCTTCTATTATATATAAATATTAGGTATAAAAAATAAGGGGAGTATTATTTTACACTCCCCTCATCGCAAGTTTTTCTGGATCACTGTAAATTTCCGGTGGGGATCAAAAATAATTACGCAAAAATAGTTTTGAGTCTGTATACAAAGAATGGTATATCCTTGACACCACGGAATTGATTTCTGAACGCCTTTACTTTAGCGTTGAAACTCTCGGCAG
>JAZLBJ010000007.1:0-31917 GCA_045613645.1 Alistipes sp.
GGAGGGATGGTATTGGGGGGGGGATAGTGCTGGTGGGATGGTAGAAGATGGTACTGCGGGGGGGGGTAGTGTACCCTTGGGATTAGGGAGATTAGAGAAGTTAAGGAATTTAAGGAGCACACGACTCCCTAAACTCCCCACAAGCTACTACCCTAAAAAACATCTGCGGAGCATAAGCCCCGCAGAGTGTTATAGTGCATAACAATTGATTGATTAGATTCTAATCTTTGACTCCTCCGACAAACTTTCGTCTAATAGGGCGAATACTCCACAGTGACGATATATAACAGCACTATATCATCTAAGGTCCAATCCCCATCGAAGCTATGCTCGGTCTTTTGACTACCCCAATAGTCGGGTTTATTCTTATTGGATACACCCACACGATAGCCAGAGGGGTCGTAGTGTTCAATCTTCACCTCGCCCCAATAGTCGGGCTTATTACACTTCGAGCGCAACAGCAGTCTGCCACTACTATCACGATGCTCCACCATCACAACACCCCAATAATCGGCCTTCTTGATGGTGCTACTACTTTGGCGACGACCCGACACATCGTAGTGTTCGACCTTAACCTCGCCCCAATAGTCGGCCTTTCTCACCATGGAGTAACCAGCACGATAGCCAGACCTATCAACATAGTCGATGCGCACCTCACCCCAATAGTCGGGGGTGGATATCTTTGCAGTATATATCTCCGAGCCATATGACTCGCTAACCACAACATCTACCTTGCCCCAATAGTCGGGCTTCTCCTTGGTGCTAACAAAATTTTGGCTTTGTGCCCAAAGTGAGGTAGTGACAAGAATAAGATTTATAACAAGCAATAGTCGGCGCATAGCATACTATCTTTGAAGTTTCATATCTCCAGGCTTAACCCAGCCGAGGCGCAACATGATATAGTGGAACAGAAGGCTCAACAGGGCAGGAGCCACGAAGTAGAGGCCCACAATCTGAATGAGGAGTGTTGTGTGGTCCATGGTTGGCGACATGGCATCCCAGCAGCCTATAGGGCCGACCAATCCTGAAGTACCCATACCAGCACCTTCGGGGCTATTTATCATGCCGAGCCACATGGTAGATACAGGGCCGAGGATGGCAGCCGTAAGTGTTGGAGCGAGCCATATAATGGGCTTACGGGCGATATTGCCTATCTGCAGCATGGATGTTCCCAAGCCCTGAGATATTAGGCCACCAACGCCATTATCCTTGAAGCTGATAACGGCGAAGCCTATCATCTGTGCACAGCAGCCCGCCGTAGCAGCACCCGCAGCAAGGCCGCTAATGCCGATGGTGATACATAGTGCAGCAGAGCTGATGGGCAGTGTGAGAATACACCCCACCATCACCGAGACAACAATACCCATGACAAAGGGGTTGAGGTCAGTGGCCTTGGTTATCACCTCTCCGAGCGACATCATCCACTCGTTGATGGGCGCACAGCAATACTTAGCGAAGATGCCACCCAAGACAACGGCACAGAGGGGTGTTATGATGATATCGACAGGCGTGCGCTTAGATACCAACGAGCCCACCTCGATGCCTACGATAGCGGCAAGGTATGCACCAACAGGGCCACCATACTGATAGCCCAGGGCACCTACGCCCACGGCCGAGATGGTGACGAGCAAATCGCGCTTGAAGCCTAAGGCTATGGCAAGGCCTATGGAGCCACCCACAACGGCGGGCGACTGAATGGCATCGGCGATATCGACAAGGAAGCTGAGACCATCTATCTGCGATATCTGTCTGATTATAAGACCCAAGATAAGCGAACAGAAGAGACCCATAGCCATAAAGCTTAGGGCATCTACAATATAGCGGTCGAAGAGTCGGCGTAGGAGCGACCTCGATTCAAGATTTGTCTGAGTCATGGTAAACGGTTTTAAAGTGGTTAGTACAATCATTACAAAGTTATAAAAAATATTTCGATTACGGCCATAGATGCGATATTTTTCATATATTTGTGTAGAATAACAGACAACTATGATAAAATATAAGAGGCAAGTACTAAGGAATGGGCTTACCGTATTGGTAAACCGCGATAGGTCGTCGAAGCTCGCGGCCGTAAACATACTATATATGGTGGGTGCGCGCAACGAGAACGAGGAGAAGACGGGCTTTGCCCACCTCTTCGAGCATCTGATGTTTCGTGGTACGCATAATGTCGCTGAGTTCGACATACCTGTGCAGATGGCCTGTGGCGAGAATAACGCCTTCACAAACAACGACTACACCGACTTCTACATCACCCTCCCCAAGGAGAACCTAACAACGGCACTATGGCTCGAAAGCGACCGTATGCGCAACCTCAATATAAGTCCCGAGGCCTGCGAGACGGAGAAGCATGTGGTAATAGAGGAGTTCAAGCAGCGATACCTAAACCAGCCTTATGGCGACGAGCAACTACTCCTGCGCGACCTATGCTATAAGCGTCACCCCTACCGTTGGGCGACAATAGGTATAACACCCGAGCATATCGAGCGTGCCACACTCGACGATGTGCGCTCCTTCTACGACCTACACTATCGTCCATCGAGGGCCATACTCGCCATTTCGGCAGACATCGACGAGGATGAGATGATAGCCCTTGCAGAGGAGTACTTCGGCGACATCGAGGATATGGGAGGCACCATTGCCGAGATACCCCAGGAGCCCGAGCAGCGAGAACCACGACGCTTGGAGGTGGAGCGCGATGTGCCAGCAACAAACATAACCATCGCCTTTCATATGGGCGACCGTCTATCGCGCGACTTCTTCCTTGGCGACCTTGCATCGGACCTCTTGGCTGGTGGCGAGTCATCGCGCATGGTTAACCACCTCATAAAGGAGCAGGGTCTCTTCTCCAGCGTCAACGCATACATCACAGGAAGCATCGACAGCGGTCTGTTCATCGTCAAGGGACGCCTGATGCCCGACACCTCGGAGGAGGAGGCCGAGAGGGCACTATGGGGTGAGCTCGAAGAGCTTATCGAAGGTCGCATATCGGACTACGAGATGGAGAAGGTGAAGAATAAGTTCGAGGCCAACATGCTCATGGGCGAGATAAACATCATGAACAAGGCACTAAACTTATCATTCTACGAGATGGTAGGCGACATTAGCCTAATCAATGGCGAAGCTGAGGTCTACCGCTCATTGACACGCGAGGAGGTAATGGACTTCGCATCGAGGTGCTTCGCCCCAAACAACTCATCAACACTTATTTACAGAGCAAAGGAGAGCATATAATGAGACCACAACCCGATATAGTAATACCCAGCAGCGTGGATATGCCACGCACAGAGATGAGTGTCACCCGAAATGGTGTACCCATCTATACGCTACGCTCCAGTGATTTTGAGGTCGTGCGCATGAGCTTCATATTTCGTGCTGGCACATCCATGCAGCATAAGTCATTCACCGCTTCGGCAACAGCAAATATGCTTGGCGAGGGTTCACAAAATATGAACGCACAGCAGATAGCCGAGAAACTCGATTTCTACGGGTCCTCCTTCGATGTCAACATCGACCGCGACTACTCGTACATATCCTTCTGCTCGCTGAAGAAGTTTTTTCACGAGACTGCCGAGGTGGCAAGCGAGATTATCCTTCGCCCCATCTTCCCCGAAAAAGAGCTCGACCTATACTGCTCCAAGCGCAAGCAGAGCCTAACAATCGAGCGCAAGAAGATAGATATGCAGTCGCGCGAGCTATTCTCTGAAGCACTCTTCGGCAAGAGCCACCCCTACGGCATATCCTCCGACGAGAGACTCTACGACGAGCTTACGCGTGAGGATGTCGTGACACTATACAACGAGCTATACACCGCCGACAACGCCTTCATAGTGTGCAGCGGAAATATCGACGACAAGGTGCTCGACACCATATCGCATATCGCCGAGGCACTACCCAAGGGTGAGTGTCGTGAGGTGACATTCCCCAAGACATCAACAACACACACCATGCGTCGCGAGGTAGATAGCGCACTGCAATCCTCAATACGCATAGGCAGACTACTCTTCCAGCGCACACACCCCGACTTTGTGGGCATGCAGGTGGTGGCAGCAGCCCTGGGTGGCTACTTCGGCTCACGCCTGATGCAGAACCTACGCGAGGAGCATGGCTACACCTATGGCGTTATGGCTGCCATGGTCAACTTCGAAAAAGAGGGATACCTCGCCATAGCCACACAGGTGGCACGAGAGCATCGCGACGAGGCCCTTAAGGAGATATACTTCGAGATAGAGCGTCTGCGCACCGAGCTGATGTCGGAGGATGAGTTACAGATGGTCAAGAATGTGATGATTGGCGAGATACTACGCATCTTAGATGGACCCTTCGGCATTGCAGATGTCTCGATAGAGAACATCATGTGTGGTCAGGATAACTCGGCCACCGAGCAGAGTGTTGCCCAGATATTCGCCATAACACCCGAGGATGTTAGAGCCCTTGCCGAGAGGTATCTTGCACGGGAGGACCTTGTGGAAGTTGTTGTAGGATAGCACCATGGAGAGCATAAACAAGAGACTGCGCGTGTATGTGGAGGAGAGTATCCTCCCCCTCTACGACACCTTCGATACGGCACACCGCCGCGACCATGCAGATATGGTTATAGGGGCAAGTATTGCCCTTGCCAAGCGCTACGACCTCGATGTGAACATGGCCTACACCATTGCCGCCTACCACGATGTGGGGCTACAGTATGGGCGTGAGCACCACCACACCGACTCGAAACGGATAATACTCGGCGACAGGAGGCTCAGCGAGTGGTTTAGCGAGGAGCAGATTGCCACGATGGGCGATGCTGTGGAGGACCACCGAGCATCGTCGAAGAGCGAGCCTCGCACCATCTATGGCCGCATAGTGGCCGAGGCCGACCGCATCATAGATAGCGAGACAATCATACGCCGTACCATACAGTTCACCCTCACCCACCACCCCGAGCTCGATAGGGAGCAGGGCTATGAGCGTATGGTGGAGCACCTCCACGAGAAGTACGACTATGGTGGCTACCTAAGGCTATGGATTGAGGGCTCGGAGAATGAGGCACGCCTCGAAAAGCTGCGCCAGCTAATAGCCAACAAAGCGGAGCTACGCAGGGTCTACGATAGAATATACGACGAAGAGGTCAATGGGTAACGAGAAGAGGGCGTCAACGGCGCTCTCTCATTTTTTAAGTAGCGTGTGCGGTCATTAACGCACGAACACCCATAGTGTTTCTTCGGCGCAGACTCTTTTAAACAGAAAATAGAGTTTCGTTTCTTCTTTTTCCCTATGAAACGAAACTTTACGAGCAGTGACCAAAGAGACCAAAGAGACCGAAGTGAGGGCGGGTATCAGTGTGTGCCCGCGACTTCGTTTTGGTCCCTATGGTCTTTCAGGTCCCTATGGTCCAAAAAAAATAGTGACCAAAGAGACCAAAGAGAGGTCGAGTATCAGCATGTGCCCGCGACTTCGTTTTGGTCCCAATGGTCTTTCAGGTCCCTATGGTCCAAAAAAAATAGTGACCAAAGAGACCAAAGAGAGGTCGAGTATCAGTGTGTGCCCGCGACTTCGTTTTGGTCCCAATGGTCTTTCAGGTCCCTATGGTCAAAAAAAAATAGTGACCAAAGAGACCAAAGAGAGGTCGAGTATCAGTGTGTGCCCGCGACTTCGTTTTGGTCTCTATAGTCTTTCAGGTCCCTATGGTCCCCAAAAATAGAGCCTGGGAGACCGAGAGACCAAGAGACCAAGAGACTAAAGAGAGGTCGAGTATCAGCGTATGCCCGCAAGTGGGGAGATTCCTCGGCAAGCATCCATTAAAACAAAGAGCGCCATGGGCGCTCTCTCGTTTAATTACCATCTTGTTGTGCCATCTTACGCCAACGCAGATAGCCCGCAATGGCAAGCACACAATAGAGGGTATATAGTCCCGCCGTGATGGGGATGCCCTTATACATATATAGCCCCACGCTTATCATATCGACAACGAGCCACACGAGCCACTGCTCCACAAGTTTGCGCGACAGCATCCACATAGCCACGATGCTCAATGCCGTAGACATAGCATCAAGGAGTGGCACTTGGCTATCGGTAAACTCCACAAGAACGAAGTATATAGCCACATGCAACACGCCATATACCGCCACAAGTGGTAGCATCCACCCACGAGGCGTATGTCCTATGCGACCATCGCTCGCACTCTTAGGCTTGCGTAGCCACACCGCCAAGCCGTAGATAGCCGCCAACACATAGTAGAGCTGCATGGCAGCATCGGCATAGACACCCTTCTCAAGGTAGAGAACACCATGCACCAATGGCATAATGGCACTCACGGCCCACAGCCATATATTAGCCTTATACTCCAGCCATAGGTATAGGAGTCCGAGCGTAGTGCCCACAATTTGAAGTATTAGCGACCAGTCCATAGTATAAATATCTATTAGAAGTTCAGCGTAACATTAGCCAACACATTGATTGGCGCCTGAGGGAAGTAGAAGGCCTCGTCGTAGCGCTCGCCATCCCACATATACGAGTAGCCATAGCCGTTAGACTCGTAGAGCGAAGAGAAGAGGTTGTTGATGGCAACGCCAAAGCGTACATCCCTACCCTCGCCCAACGGATGAGTATAGCCAAGGTTTAGGTTTGTCACCGTGTAGGCGTCCAACGACAATGCGTCAACCTCGTTATTCGTAAAGTACTGCTTGCCCACATACTGCGTATGCCACAATGCGCTGAAGCCACCAACATGGATGTCGGCCATGAGCGAGCCCATCACCGAGGGTGAGTATGATATGGTCATATCGCCAAGGTTCTCACCATAGGTGGGGCTATCCTTAAGCTCGTCGACATAGTCCCTAATCTTATTCTGCGACAGGGTGGCATTAGCCGAAAGGGTGAGCCACTTAGCCACACGCCACGATGCCATAAGCTCCACGCCACGGCGGTAGCTACGCTCGACATTGGTATTTAGGGCATCGTCGCCATCGTTAACCATGCCCGTAGCCACAAGCTGGTTGTGGTAGAGCATATAGTATAGGTTGACGCCCACAACAACACGAGGTGCGGTGTAGGTATAGCCAAGCTCGAAGTCCACGAGGCGCTCAGGTTTAGGCTCTGTGTCGTCGGCCGAGAACATATACCTATCGGTAAAGTCGGAGCGTGTAGGCTCACGGTGTGCCACAGCCGCCGAGGCGAAGATATTATGGCGGTGGTGTATGTAGCTGACACCCGCACGAGGGTTGAAGAAGTGGTAATCCTTATCTACATTTATAGGCTGCATATAGACACCATCATCGCCCCATATTGAGTTGTCGTTGGTGCCCCACGCCTTGTAACCCACATAGCGATACTGCACATCACCGAAGATGTGTAACTCGTTATCCATCAAGCCACGCACAGCGGTCCAGTCGGCACGGGCAAAGAGGTTGCCATCGTGCTTGGTGACATCGTTGTCGTACCACTTACCACCAACCGAGCGGCTATCCATGCCATCTACCCAGCTGAGCGTGCCCCAGTGTGGCGAGGTGTAGTAGCTCCACGAGCCACCAAAGGTGACATCGAGTGCCGAGGTGCTATACTCCGCAGCGGCATTGACACCCGCAAGGTGGTTGAGCATCTTCTTATGGCGTATGAGGTCGGCCTGCTCTATCGAGGTGTCGAGGTTGGTATATCCAGCTAACCAAGCATCATCCTTATACTGGTTGTAGTAGCCATAGCCGTAGGTGTAGAAGAGCGTGGCGTTGAGCCTCCAGCTATCGTTGAAGCTGTGGTTTACGACAAGCTGGTTGTTGAACTGCAGATAGTTATCCGTCTGGTCGTCGTAGTAGTCTACATGAGTGCCATCCTCCAACACAAAGGGGCCATCCGATGTTACATACTGTCCCGAGTCGTGGTAGCGGCGACCATAGCGACGCATATCCTCGCGCGACACACCATTATATGTAAGGTATGTCTTTGCCGAGCCTCCGAACGATAGGAACTTGACCTTGGTATTCGAGGCGTAGTAGCCCGCCTGAAGCATATAGGACTTGAGGTCGGTAGCACCACGGTCGATATAGCCATCTGAGCCTATGTGCGTGAGACGAGCATCCACAACCCAATGGTCGCGCATAAGACCCGAGGATATGTGTATAGCCTGCTTGTTTGTGTTGTACGAGCCATAGGAGAGCGATGCCGAGCCACCAAACCTTGGCGATAGAGCATCCGTAGTCATGGCCACCGAGCCACCAAAGGCACCTGTGCCATTTGTCGAGACACCCGCACCACGCTGCACCTGCACCGTGCCCACCGACGATATAAGGTCGGGGGTGTCGTACCAGTACATCGAGTGTGAGTCGGGGTTGTTCATGGCAACACCATTTATGGTTACATTTATGCGCGTAGCATCAGTTCCGCGCAGGCGTATTGCCGTAGCACCAATGCCAATACCCGTCTCGTTGGTGGCAATCACCGAGGGTGTTAGGGCAAGAGCCGTGGGCATATCCGTACCATAGGCCGAGCGGTCGAGGCTCTCTTTCGAAAGGTTATCCTGCGCCACGGGTGTTGTGCGCTTGGCACTTACGGTCGACACCTCAATGAGGTCGATGTTGTAGATGGTGAGTGAGTCCTGAAGGCTGTTGGCCTCCTGGGCCTTGAGTGTCGCACTGAGAGCGAATGTTGCGACGATGAAACAAAAAATCCTTTTCATACTTTAATCATTTAAGTTTGAAAAGGGGCTTGATAAGATATTTCCTTGTTCCCGGTCTCGGCATTACCCGTATCCGGTACGATGGGTCTAATCTCAGCCACATACCCCACAACGACAATAGCTCGGCTGGCCATTTAATTAATCCTCGCTATCGCATGGGAGTAGTAGCACCCCTTATGTCGGGGCAAAGATAGTAATATTTTTTGAAATACGAAATTTGCTCTCGAAAAGAGGTGAGTAGTGAGAGAGTGCAATACGCTGACACAAGACAAAAAAGATTGGGGATATCCTTCACAGGACATCCCCATCTCTTTGTTTGACAGAGGGTTCAAGCACTCTCCACCAAACTACCCTACAGGATAAATATTACTTCTTAGCCTCGTCTACAGATACCTTGCGGAAATCCTTAAGAAGCTTAGTAAGCTCCAAAGCTGCCTTACGAGCACGAGTACCAGCTGCCTTGTTGTTCTTCTCCACCTGCAAAGCAGCATTTGCTGCAAACGCCTCATACTGGGCATTGATCTTTTCAACTAATGTCTTCATATGTTATTAATGTGTTATAAGGTTTTTCCTATCGCAAAGGTAATAAAAATATCTTCCTATCCAACAAAATTAGTCGAAAAAACTGCATAAAAGTGTGATTTACCGACAAATCAACCATTATAGCACCTTGTCTATGTTGGTATCGTGACATCACAATTATTAACCTTAGGCGCCAAAATCCCCAATAATGGGGATTGTGTGATTCTCATTATTTTGTAACTTTGCGCCAAAATAAAACTATATTACTAACTTATAGAAGATTATTCATGCGATTAAGTGAACTTAAAACTGGCGAATCGGCTGTTGTGGTCAAGGTTTTGGGCTACGGAGGCTTTCGCCGTCGCATAGTTGAGATGGGCTTTGTTCGTGGTCAGGAGGTCACTGTAGTGCTCGACGCGCCCCTCAAAGACCCTATAGAGTACCACATCATGGGCTACGACATATCGCTACGCCGTAAGGAGGCCGATATGATTGTGGTGATGACACGCGAAGAGGCGATGTCGATGCAGATGAACGAGGGTGCACAGGTGGTAGACAGCATGGATGTTGTTGCCGAGGCTATACGCTCAAGCGAGAAGCATATCAGCGTAGGACTGGTGGGTAACCCCAACTCAGGAAAGACATCGCTATTCAACACCCTCTGTGGTCGTAGCGAGCATGTGGGCAACTACAGCGGCGTTACCGTGGATGCCAAGTATGGCACGATGAAATACAAGGGCTACACCCTGGAGATTACCGACCTACCAGGAACATACGCCCTCTCGGCATACTCACCCGAGGAGGTATATGTGCGTCGCCATTTGATAGACAACACTCCCGACATCATAGTCAACACGGTGGTGGCATCAAACCTTGAGCGCAACCTATACCTCACCACAGAACTTATCGACATAAGCCCCAAGATGGTTGTGGCACTCAACATGTACGACGAGCTGGAGCGTAGTGGTGCTAAGTTCGACTATGAGGCATTGGGCAAGATGATAGGTGCACCCATGATTCCCGTAGTACCACCCACAGGACGCGGCATTGAGCAACTGTTGGATGCCATCATAGCTGTGCACGAGAATAGAGATAGCTCGGTAAGACATATCCACATATCGTATGGCTCGGTAATCGAGGAGAACATCGCAGCGTTGCATGCCGACATGCGTGAGCACCGCACCGAGCTTACGGCGCACTTCCCACCCCGCTACTTCGCACTAAAACTTTTGGAGGGCGACAAGGAGGTATCACAACTTCTTGAGTCATCGCCACGCTACGACATGTGGCAGAAGATGGCCCAGGAGGCTCGCACAGAGATAGAGAGTGAACTTGGCGAGGATATAGAGACAGCCTTGGCAAATCAGAAGTATGGTTTTGTGTCGGGAGCTTTGAAGGAGACATACGAGGCTTCGGAGCGCAAGCGTGACTCGCTGGGCGACAAGATAGATGCACTGGTCACACATCGCATATGGGGCTTCCCCATATTCTTTGCGATAATGTGGTTCATGTTCTTCTGCACATTCTCGCTGGGCGCATACCCCCAGGAGTGGATTGAGAGTGGCGTGGCATGGCTCTACGACACCGTATATGGTGCCATGAGCGAGGGTGCTCTACGCGACATGCTCACCGATGGTGTAATAAATGGTGTGGGTAGTGTGCTTGTATTCCTACCAAACATCATCATCCTCTACCTCTTCATCTCACTTCTCGAAGATTCGGGATACTTGGCACGAGCAGCCTTTATCATGGATAAGGTTATGCACCGCATGGGCATACATGGCAAGTCGTTCATACCCATGATTATGGGCTTCGGTTGCAATGTACCAGCTGTCATGGCGTGTCGCACCATCGAGTGTCGCACATCGAGGATAATAACCATAATGACCGTGCCATTCATGTCGTGCAGCGCCCGTCTGCCCATATACATGATGATTGTGGACATCTTCTTCCCCGACCATGCTGGCTCGGTACTCTTCCTCTTGTACCTCTTTGGCATGCTTATGGCCGTGCTCACAGCACGCCTCATGCGTAGGTTTATGTTCCGCGAGCAGGAGGCACCATTTGTTATGGAGCTTTCGCCCTACCGCATACCTACCGCAAAGACAACCATCAGACATATGTGGTCGAAGTGCTCGGAGTACCTCAAGAAGATGGGAGGTCTCATCCTCATAGCATCAATTGCTGTGTGGATGCTCAGCTACTACCCTCGCCCCGAGAATAGCAACGACACACACAACTATGAGGAGTCGTACATGGCCAAGGTGGGTAAGTTTATGGAGCCAGTATTCGCTCCTATGGATCTTGAGTGGCAGTCGTCGGTAGCCATACTCTCGGGTATCCCCGCCAAGGAGATTGTTGTGAGCACAATGAATGTGCTATACTCAGGTAATAGCGAGGATGAGGAGGATGGCGAGTTGTCGCACGAAGCTAAGCGAGGCATCGCAGATAGCATGTCGCTACCCTCGGCAGTAGCCTTCTTGATATTCTCGCTCCTATATCTACCATGCGTGGCCACCATCATGGCCATTGGAGCAGAGCTTAACTGGCGTTGGGCCGTAGGCTCAGCGATATACAACACTGCTGTGGCATGGCTTTTGGCATGGGCAGGCTTCCTTATAACATCACTATTTGTTTAACACCTAAAGGCAGAACAACTATGGATTGGCAAGATATAATCGTAGGCGTTGTGGCGATTGTAGTCGCCATAGTCGTGGCAATCAAGGTATGGAGATTCTTTGCTTGCAGAGATAAGTCGAGCTGCTCGGGGTGTAATAAGGAGTGTCGCCACCGTAGGTAGTATTCAATAGATATATAGATATGGGGAGATGTCATCTTGACATCTCCCCATATATTCATTATTGCGTTGCGAGGTTAATACTTCTCGCCCTTATCAAGCTCCTCCGAGGTAAGGGCCTTCTTATCCATCTTACGCCAGAAGTATGCTATATAGGCCACCACAAATGGGATGATGAGCGACACCACAGCCATAGTACGCAGCGTGAACTCACTCGACGAGCTATTGGCAATGGTGAGCGACGCATTAAGGTCGGCAGTCGAAGGATAGTATGCCGTATTGTTATAGCCCACAAGCATGAAGAGGGCCATCACGGCAAAGATAGTACCTGGGCCCGCAAGCCATATACCTCGTCTGAAATCCTTGCGCATAAGTGTAGCCACCACACCCACAACAACCATTACAGCACCAGCAAGCAACAGAACAAGCACCTCTGGCATAGCCAAGAGATTGTTCAGATACTTACCCTCCTCCATATACACCTCGCCCGAGGCATCTACAGCAAAGCCCTCCATGGTGACAAGGTTATAGGCAACCAAAAGGAACATCACAAGGAAGAGTACAAACGACACCTTAAGACTACGGCGTAGCTGCTGAGCGAGCTTGTCATTAGCCACATTATTTATAAGGTATAACGCACCAAGCGACACGGTGAGGAACAAAACCATAAGACCGAACTCCACATTGAAGGCGTTGGTCACAGCCTCAAGGCCATGGAGGTCGTTACCCCAACGGCTGATTGTAGGCGCACCAATATCGGCAATAGCGCCCTTATCAACATAGAAGTCAGAACCAGTGAAGAATGTACCCACAGCAGCACCAATGAGCAATGGCGCAAGACAGCCGTTAATCGTTAGGAAGACACGGAAGGTATTCTTGCCTAACAGATTGCCTGCTTTGCTCTGAAACTCGTAGGACACGGCCTGAAAGACAAAGGTTATAAGGATGAGTATCCATACCCAATATGCACCACCAAAGCTCGTGCTATAGAAGAGCGGAAACGAGGCAAAGAATGCACCACCAAAGGTCACAAGAGTGGTGAAGGTAAGTTCCCACTTGCGTCCCGTAGAGTTGACGATAAGCTGTCGTTCATCCTCCGACTTGCCTGCCAGGAAGATAAGAGCATTGCCACCCTGCACAAAGAGCAGAAAGACGAGCAGACCACCCAAGAGGGCTATAAGAAACCACCAATAGTGTTGAAGTATTTCGTAGGTAATCATAGACTCAATGTTTAATCGTTATCAATATTAGGGCCCCTCTTAATGGCCTTGAAGAGTATGCGCATCTCAATAACGAGGAAGAGGGTGAAGATGGCTACGAAGAGCCAGAAGGTTGTCTGCACAGCACCTACACTGACACTCGACACCGCAGCATTAACAGGTAGCAAGCCGTCTATAACCCATGGCTGACGACCCACCTCCGCGACAATCCACCCCGCCTGACCTGCGAGATAGACCAAAGGTATAGATAGCAGAGCTGTCCACAACAACCATCGCATATTGGCAAGACGCTTGCGTCGCTCCGCCCACAAGGTAACAAACATAAGCAGAAGTAAGAAGCAACCCAAACCCACCATCACACGGAAAGCCCAATACACGAGCGTCACGGGGGGCACAAGCTCCTCTTTAGACTCTATATAGCCATAGCCGAAATACTCCATATTCTCCTTAAGGGTCTGGCGAGCAACGGCTGCAGCCTCGGGGTCGCTATCACGCAGCGCGCGGTACTCCTCAAAGGCCTGTAATGCCAGCTTGCCTCGTTCCATCTTCTCGTCGGCAGAGAGGTGCACTTCACCATCAGGAGTGGTATAGCCATTGAGTATATCAGTTGTACCAGGGACATAACCATCAATATCGTGAGTGGCGAGGATAGAGAGCATGCCTGGAATCTCAACACCTGGAACAATGGAGAACGCAGCACGCGTACCACCATCCTCAAGACCCTCGGCAGCAGCAAGCTTCATAGGCTGATACTTGGCCATCTGAACACCCGAGCTATCGCCACTAAACATCACTGCCAAAGCGCCCACAATACCCACTATAGAGGCCACACGAATACTGGCCATAGCAAAGCGCTTCTCGCGACGACGCAACAGATACCAACTACTGATGCCAATAACAAATATAGCACCCGTCATCCAGCCACTAAACACCGAGTGGAAGAACTTAGATATGGCAATAGGATTGAATACCAAGGCCCAGAAGTCAACCATCTCATGGCGCACAGTATCTGGGTTAAACTCCATGCCCACAGGGTTTTGCATCCACGAGTTAGCAATAAGTATCCACACTGCCGATATGGCAGCGCCTATACCCGTGAGCCAGGTGACAGCCAGATGTGTGCGCTTGCCGACCTTCTCCCAGCCAAAGAACATTACGGCAAAGAAGGTTGCCTCCATAAAGAAAGCGAAGATACCCTCGATGGCCAGCGGAGCACCGAAAATGTCGCCCACAAACCACGAGTAGTTACTCCAGTTAGTGCCAAACTCAAACTCGAGGATGATGCCTGTGGCGATGCCCACAGCAAAGTTTATGGCGAAGATCTTCATCCAGAATTTGGCAGTCTTCTTCCAAAACTCATCACCCGTCTTCACATACATGGTCTCCATAACAGCCATGATAACCGCCAAACCCAAGGTCAGCGGCACGAAGATCCAGTGATAGCCTGCAGTGAGTGCGAACTGCAACCTCGACCAATCGACTAATGCGGTTTCTACCATAATGATTGATGTTTAATTATTTGTTTGATTATGTTTCATGATAAGCTGTGACCCGACATACTCAATCTTCTGCTCCTCGCTCTTGCCCGACAATACGGGCTCGAAGAAGAAGGCCCTCAACACGGCAAAAAGAAGGATAACCTTGAGTAGTATCAACAGCCATAACTGACGCCCCCAGGTCATGGACTTGAAGCCATCGACATAGAATCGCCATATAGATATAATTCCATTTTTCATCGCGTGTTCAGCTTAATTGTCGAAACAAAAATACATAAATAATTCATAAAAACAAACAATTTTCTTGATAACTTTTTTCATCATAAACTTTTTTTTTCTATTCATTACCCCAGACCTCCCAGACCAAACATAGAGCTCATAGCCAATATTGGGGGGCATTTAGCAATGATTATAGACTAATACTATGTCACTTATGCTAAAGTAAAACGAAAATAAAAAAGAGCGCCATTCAGACGCTCTATACCACTAATTCAAAATACTCCTAATATAGCTTGATATACTCATAGGTATTGCCTACGGCGGCCAAGAATTTATCGAACTCCTCGCGCGCTATGACCACCGTAAAGCGGTTGTCGTTGGGGTGGAAACTCAACGATGGCTGATCACGCAAGGTCTCGTCGAGGAAGAGGTGCACATGCGACTCCTCATCGTTAATAAGACCAAAGGGCGATACCGAGCCTGGCGAGAGGCCGAGCCACTTGAGCATGCGCTCGGGTGAAGCAAACGATAGTTTACCCTGATGAAGGATATGCTCAAGGTCGTGGATAGCCATAGACTGCTCCGAGTCGAAGACAACCAAATAGTGGCGATTACCCTTGTGATTACGAAAGAATAGGTTCTTGCAGTGCTTAGAACCATCCTGACGCCAATACTGGCGTGCTATCTCGATGGTTGGTGCCTCGGGGTGCTCATACCACGAGTAGCTTATGTTGTGCTCATCGAGCCATCTGAATACTTTATCGCGTCGTTCCATAGTGCAAAGATAGGAAAAATGCGGTAACTTTTTGCAGGTGTTAAATAAATTTCCTAACTTTGTAAGGATAAAACGCAACGAAAAATACTAAAATATAACACCTATGAATCTAAATCTTATCAACGAGAAGTTCACTGAGAAATTCTCTACATGTGGCGAGCTATACACCTCACCTGGCCGTATCAACCTTATCGGTGAGCATACCGACTATAACGGAGGCTTCGTATTCCCAGGAGCTATCGACAAGGGCATGGTGGCAGCCATCAAGCTCAACAACACCGACAAGGTGCGTGCCTATGCCGTAGACCTCGATGACTATGCCGAGTTTGGCTTGCGTGAGGAGGATGCTCCATCGCAGAGCTGGGCACGCTACATCTTTGGTGTGTGCCGCGAGATTCAGAAGCGTGGCTACACCATCGCGGGCTTCGACACAGCATTCTCGGGTGATGTGCCCCTCGGCGCTGGCATGTCGTCATCGGCAGCCCTTGAGTCTACATTCGCAAATGCCCTCAACGAGCTATTTGCATTGGGCATCGACCGCTTCGAGCTTGCTCGCATAGGCCAGTCTACCGAGCATAACTACTGCGGTGTTAAGTGTGGTATCATGGATCAGTTCGCATCGGTATTTGGCAAGGCGGGCCACCTCATGCGCCTCGACTGCCGCTCTATGGAGTTCGAGTACTTCCCATTCGACCCCGAGCAGCACGGCTACAAACTCGTATTGCTCGACTCCGTTGTTAAGCATGAGCTTGTAGGCTCACCATATAACGACCGCCGTGCATCGTGCGAGCGTGTGGCAGCAACCTTGGGCCAGGAGTTCTTGCGCGGTGCGACAATGGAGCAGCTCGACGCCATAAAGGATAAGATTTCGGAGGAGGACTACAAACGCGCTCGCTATGTTATTGGCGAGGAGCAGCGCGTATTGGATGTATGCGAGGCTTTGAAGCGCAACGACTACGAGACCGTAGGTAAGCGCATGTATGAGACACACTGGGGCATGTCTAAGGACTATGAGGTATCATGCGAGGAGCTCGACTTCTTGGCTACCGTAGCCGAGGAGTGCGGTGTGGCAGGCTCACGCATCATGGGTGGTGGCTTTGGTGGCTGCACCATCAACCTTGTTAAGAGCGAGTTGTACGACCAGTTCATCGCTACAGCCAAGGAGCGCTTCAACGCTAAGTATGGCCACGAGCCAAAGGTCTACGCCGTGGTAATATCTGACGGCGCTCGCAAGTTGTAATCTTGCGCCAAGATATTTTATATAGGGGTTGTTCTTTGGGACAACCCCTACTTCTTTTTGTATGACGAGATAACCAGCCACACGCCTAAGAATAAGATGGCGGCAAAGAGCACCGTATCGGCGTGGAGCCTATCGAGGCCCATAGCGACAGACAACGCTACGGCAAGCACAGGCTGTATATATGTATAGGTACTCGACACCGTGGGAGCAAGATACCTCAACGAGTAGTTGAGTAGGAGGTTAGGCAGATAGGTGGGCACAATGAGAACAAAGGCCGCAGCACCCCACAATGCAGGAGTCATATCCTTGAAATCAATCTCTACAACCGAGTCGAAACCGACAGGAAGGAGCAGTAATGCCGATATCGTGTATATAGCACGCAAGATTGTGGTGATGCGATACTTCGAGGCCAAGCGCTTGAAGTAGACCATGTAAAGTGCCGTAACTACCCCACTGCATATCATCATTACATTACCCCATATCTCGGAGTGTACATGCGAGGATGAGTGGCTGGTAATCACCACAGCCGCAGCACCCACAAGGCCTATGATAAGGCCTATAACCTTGCGTGGTGTAAACCTATCTATGCGTCCTATGACCGAGACGATGAGTACTATTATAGGTACGAGCGTAGCTATTATAGAGCCATCGATGGGCGATGTGCGCGAGAGACCAAACATCATAAGCATCTTTCGCAAAACACCCATAAGCACCGCAGCGAAGATTATGAGCCACCAATCTTTGCGCTCTATATCCTCCCACTTCTCCCATAGGAGAGGCAACCACGATAGTGCTGCCGCCACGACAAGCGAGGCTGTGACCATGGCCAGAGGCTCGATATACTTACCCAGCAGAAGGTTGTAGAATGGATAATCGCATGCCCACACTATGTTGCAACCGATAAGCGCCATATGCGCCCTTATAACACCGTTGTTCTCCATACGGCAACAATTAGCATCAACTACCACGCCAAAGGAGATCACACTAATGAGGTAAAACACAAACAAAAAAAGACAGCAACTATACAGCTGCTGTCTGTGGTGGTGAATCCGCCGGGGCTCGAACGGCTGTAGCCGTAGCGGGGATACAATCTGGCGCAGACCATAGGTCGAGCAATAAACACCCCTCTATCCCCGCAACCCGCATTATGTGAGTAGGCACGGGAGATAGGTTGAGCGGTGGTGCAGCCTGCTTTGTTTTGATAATCTGTCGAGTTCGCTCGAATATGATTATAAAAACAAAGCGACAGAGTTAAAAACTCTGCCGCTCAATAATTTAGGTGAATCCGCCGGGGCTCGAACCCGGGACCCCAACATTAAAAGTGTTGTGCTCTACCTGCTGAGCTACGGATTCTCCGAATGCTATAAGTTTTACACTTTAGCGGTGCAAAGATAGTAAATATTTTTATTCTACCAAAATTCAAAGGTGAGAATAATTAAAATTAGTTGTATTTAGCCAAAGAATACCAAGTTTCACAAGCGCACACAACATATCGTAACAAAGAAGCGAGGCATCTGCAGATACCTCGCTTTATCACGCTTAGTCTATCTTTTGTTTTATCATCAGACATCTACTCTCTATCTTTCGTCGTCACGGGGGCTACCGTGGCACCCACATAGTCGATCAGGTCTTGGGGGCTAAGGGCTACCTGGAGGCCACGAACACCTGCACTGATATATATGCGCTCGTGATTGAGTGCCGTATGGTCAATAATCGTCGGCAGGGCGCGCTTCATGCCTATGGGTGAGCAGCCACCGCGTATATAGCCTGTGGTGGGCAAGAGTTCCTTCATGGCTATAAGGTCGGCCTTCTTATCGCCCATGATGCGGGCAGCAGCCTTGAGGTCCACCTCGCAGTCGCCAGGTATCACGCAGACAAACAAGCCCTTGCGCTCACCACGCAGGACGAGGGTCTTAAATACCGTGGCTATATCCTCGCCCAACTCCTCGGCTACATGGGTAGCCGCGAGGTTATCCTCATCCACTGTATAGGGTATCAGCGCATACTCTATCTTCGCCTTGTCCAAAAGGCGTGCAACATTCGTCTTATCTATCTTTTTTGCCATGTAGGGGTCGGTTTATAGAACAAAGGTACAAAAAAGTTCATATCTTTGCAATATGAATTATGCACTAATCACAGGAGCGTCGTCGGGCATAGGGCGATGCTACGCCACTCTCCTTGCCGAGCGTGGCTACAACATCATAGCTGTTAGCAATCAGGAGGCCGAGCTAAAGGCCACAGCCAAGGATATCGTCGAGCGTTATGGCGTAGCGGTGGAGACGCTATGCATAGACCTCACGCTGAGGGATGCTGCGCGTACCATCTTTGAGCATACTCAGCGCGAGGGGTGGCAGGTGGATATTCTCATTTGCAATGCTGGCATGTTGCTCTTCTCAACTCTTGTCAAGACATCACCCGAGGCCTTGGGCAAGATTGTAGACCTACACTGCACCACAACGACACTTCTATGTCGCTACTATGGCGAGGCGATGAAGGAGCGTCGCTCGGGGCGCATACTCATAATGTCGTCATCCACAGCGTGGCTACCCTACCCCACAATATCGCACTATGGCGCAACGAAGGCCTATCTTAAGAACTTTGCCTCGGCGCTATGGTATGAGCTACACCGCTATGGTGTGAGTGTCACAGCCGTATTTCCAGGAGCTGTGGACACACCCTTCTACAAGCTCAGCGACAAGATGCGTCGCCGCTTTGTGCGTCTTGGTGTGATGATGCCAGCCGAAAAGATTGCACGCCGTGGCATCAGGGCCATGATGCGTGGTCGTAGGCGCTTAACACCTGGCCTCTTCACCAAGTTCGTAGTTGGCATATGCGCCATACTACCAGCGCGCGTACTCGACCTATTCTTGCGTATAGGCCCCATTAAGAGGCTTTTGGAGAGGGTTTAAGCCTGATGGATGCTATGTAGCAATTCGATACTTATATCTCTGAAATCGTCGATTATATAGTCGGCATCAGTATCTTCGAGGAACTCGCGACTAAAGGTAGTGGCAAGGGCTACGACCTTCATACATGCGCGCTTAGCGGCCTCTATACCCGCCTCTGCATCCTCAAAGACGATGCACTCCTCGGGGCGTAGTCCGAGTTTGGTGGCGGCGGTGAGGTATATCTCGGGGTCGGGCTTGCAGCGTGTCACCTCGTCGCCAGCGACAATAGCCGAGAAATATGGCTCTATATTACACTTCTCCAGCACGAAGTTAACATTTAGGCGATAGCCCGAAGAGCCCACAGCACAGAGCATATCGTGAGCCTTGAGAGCCTCAAGGAACTCCACAAGACCAGCCTGCGGGGTTATGGTTGGGGCGTATATCTCGCGATAGATAGCCTCCTTCTCGTGACCAAGTTCGCGGATGCCCACACGCTCGACAACATCTCGAGGCATAAGCTCGCCCATTATATCGTCGTTGCCCATGCCGAAGACACGGCTTAGATCCTCGAATGTACGCTTAACGCCATAGCGGCGGAAGAACTCCATGAATGCTTCGCGGTGTACCTCAAGGTTATTTACCAGCACACCATCCATATCGAATAAAATGCCTTTTAACATGACAATGTAATTTTAGTGAGCCAAAGATACTATTTTTCGCTTAACAAAACTACCAAGTTATTTATAAATCGCGATTTTCCTTTGTTGTTTGGAACAAAATATATAAATTTGCCTCTATGAAGTGGATGCGTGGAATTAAGAATATGAAGTTTGGAGAGAGCATGCTCTACACCATAGTGTGGGCTGCCATCTTCCTTGTGCCATTTATGAACAGCCACTTGATGGCCGAGGACTTCAACGACTTCAGCAAGGTGATTATCTCGTGGGGTAAGATTCTACCCTACTATATAATCTTCATCATCAACAACCGACTACTCGCACCACAGCTTCTACTACGCCACCGATACAAGTGGTATATCGTACTGCTGATACTCCTTGTGGCTGCGGTGTTCAGCACCATCGAACTACTCGACTTCAAGTATTGGCAGATGGATGCCACATTCAAGGATAAGGCCTCGCTAACGGAGTTGGAGTGGTACTGGAACATGCTATTCGGTATCCTCATGGCGGGAGCAAACTCCATGATAAAGCTCTACTATCGTGCCCTGGCCACCGACCAGCGAATGGCAATACTCGAAAAGGAGAATATCGAGACGCAGATGCAGTATCTGAAGTATCAGATAAACCCACACTTCTTGATGAACACGCTCAACAATATCTACGCGATGATTGACTTCGACAAGGATATGGCCAAGCGTAGCGTCATGGAGCTATCGCATATGCTACGCCATGTGCTCTACGACTCGGGCGAGAGCCACACAACACTCGACAAGGAGGTAGACTTCCTACACAACTACATAGAGCTTATGCGCATACGCTTTGTTGACGATGTGGACATACGCCTCAATGCGCCCGATGTGAACGAGTGTCGCAAGGTGTCGATGCCGCCACTGTTGCTTATCGTGCTTGTGGAGAATGCCTTCAAGCATGGTATCAGCTACACCAAACGCTCCTACATATTCATAGATATAGAGGTTGTGAACAACGAGCTTATATGCGTGGTGGAGAATAGTAGCCACCAGCGCAACGAGACGGAGCATAGTGGTATCGGTCTAAGCAACATAACCAAGCGTCTCGACCTGCTCTTTGGCAAGAACTACACCCTCGATATTGATGACAGCGAGGGAGATTCATACCGTGTAAAACTTATAATACCTATAACAAACTAAGAACTAAAACTTACTTATGGTTAGATGCATCGCTATCGACGATGAGCCTTTGGCCCTGCGTCAGATTAAGAGTTATATTGAGCGTAACGATCAACTCGAACTTGTTGCCACATGTCGTAGTGCTATCGAGGCACAGAAGGTGGTATCTACAGAGAGTGTAGATTTGCTATTTGTGGACATCAACATGCCAGATCTTAACGGTTTGGACTTTGTTCGCATGCTCGAGGGTAACTACTATATTATATTCACCACTGCTCATCCCGAGCACGCCATTGAGGGCTTCAAGCTAAACGCTATTGACTACCTACTCAAGCCCTTCGACTACGACGAGTTCTGCCGTGCCACACAGAAGGTGGTGTCGTTGGTAGACCTTGTGGAGCGATGCCATGTTGCCGAGAGTGCCAAGGCTCAGAGTGAGGCTGAGAGCTCGGACAAGGAGTTCCTATCGGTGAAGGCCGACTACAAGACTCAGCTTGTCAAGATATCGGATATCATATACTTGGAGAGCGCAGGCGAGTATGTGCGCCTACATATCGAGGGCAGCCCAAGCATCACCACGCTATTCCGTCTGAAGAATATGGAGACATCGCTATCGCAGGAAAACTTCTTGCGCGTACACCGCTCATACATCGTAAACCTAAAGCGCATAAGCAGTTACACCAAGGGTCGTATATTCTTGGAGAATGGCGAGTATATACCTCTTGGCGAGAACTACAAGGCTCGCTTCCTGGAGTACTTCAACAGCAGACATTAGAGTTAGCCAGCATAGTAGCAATGGCGTGTTCCTCACGGGGCACGCCGTTGTTGTTTAGCATAGGTAGTAACTTATGGGTAAAAAATGGATATTGATGGTGAAAAATCAATATTTTTTCGTATATTTGTGATACTATAGAGTATCGGACACAAAATTATTAACATTCATAAACTACTAACCATGAAGAGAGTATTCCTACTTTTAGCTATTGCGGGCATGATGGTAGCCTGTGTGGGTAACGACAAGAAGAGTGACGAGGGCGCTAACGGCACTGAGCTTACAAGCGAGAATAAGACTCTTGCTGAGAGCTACTACGAGGCTATACAGAGTGGCGACAACGAGGCTATCAAGGCTTTAGAGCAGGAGATTATGGCACTAAGCAGCGAGGAGAAGATGGCCGTGGAGAAGAGATTCAACGAACTTAAGCAAGAGGGACTTAAGGCAAAGCCACAGACAGCCAAGTCGTTGGCACAGCGAATGGTTGAGGCTGAGAACAACGAGGACTACGAGGCTATAGATGCTATTCTCGAGGAGTATTACTCGCTATCGTACACCGAGCAGAAGGCTGCCGACAGAGAGTATCAGCGTCTTTGCGAGGAGCAGCAGGCATCATACGACTATGACGACTACGCATATGATGTAGTTGAGACTGATACATACGACGACTATAACTATGAGACAGTGGAGGCTGAGTCATACTTCTATGATGACTACGACTACTCGACTAACAGGGGTGTCGACTTGGCACAGCGTGCCTATGAGGCCTACATCATGGGGGATACAGAGGCGTTGAATGCCTTGGACCCTGAGTACGAAGCACTCACCCAGAGCGAGCAGGAGGCATTCGAGGCCGAGATTTACAGACTACTCTCAATGGAGAACGAGGTTGTGGACTACTTTTATGAGGCGGTTGAGGAGATTGCTGCGGAGGATTCTTTTGACGACTACTACTATTACTACGAATAGAGTCACCCTCTGAATAAAATAGAAGACGGGGCTATCCTTTGGTGGACAGCCCCGTCTTCTATTATGTTATCTACAAGGTTGCTACTTCTTCTCCTTTAGGATATCGCGAATCTCGCTGAGGAGTACCTCCTCCTTGCTTGGAGCTGGAGGTGTTGCAGGAGCTGCTGCAGCTGCTTCCTCCTCCTTCTTCTTGCGAAGATTGGATAGGCGGTTGATAACCTTCACAACGATGAAGATGCTAAATGCAATGATTGCAAAGTCAAGGCATGTCTGGATAAACTCGCCGTACTTAAGTTCCACGGGTAGCACCTCTGTACCGTCAGCATCAATATATCCCTCCTTGAGAGTGCAGGTAAGATCCGAGAAATCCTTCTCGCCAAGCAAAGCTCCGAGGGGTGGCATGATGAGGTTGTTAACGAGAGATGTTACAATATCGCCGAAGGCTTTACCGATAACAACACCGACAGCCATATCGACAACATTACCCTTAAGGGCGAACTCCTTAAACTCTTTGAAAAAACCCATAGCTTGTAAATATTTAATGTTTGTTTGATGCAAATTTAAATAAAATTTGGGCTATCGCAAAATATAGCTCAAAAAAAAAATGGAGACCACTACCCTCACGGCGGTGATCTCCACACAAACTTTATACTTAACTATGCAATGGGTAAAGTTCATTGTACCGACTCCTCGATAACAACATCCCAACTCTCAGCACCCCAGTTGAAGAGCGACATGGCGCAATCGCGCTGCATGGTCGATATCGTAGAGGTGGGCAGGGTGTCGGCGAGTATGGCGTCGAAGAAGTCATTGGTAGTGGCAAAGTAGCCATCCACCTTATCGGCAAAGCACTCGTAGAAGGCGCGCTGCGACCTATGGCTAAGACCTGGGGGCAACACTCCCTCGGCCACGAGCATTGGGTATGGGTATATGTGACGCATGTTGTGGGCATCGGCATTAAGCTCCTCAACAATGGTGGATACCACATATACCTGTATGGTATCGCCCCTGCCAGGAAGCTCTACAAAGGTGGTGTAGAGGGGGTAATCGAACTCCACAGCGTCGACAACATCGTAGCTAAAGTCGTCGAACTCCTCGTTGGCGAGGTTGTTGAGATATACCATCTCGCGGTATGCCTCAAGCTCCTTGCGGAGCGCCTCACGCTCATTCTCGCTCCAACTATCATCCCTCTTAGAGCACGATGCGAGGGTCACAAACGCCACAGTTAGCGTAGTGGCAAATAGTAAAAATCTTTTCATCACAAACAGTTTTTAGTTTACACCCTCACTCTGCAACTCCCGTGCCACGCTACGCCTTATTACCCTTGGAGACACTATCATAGAGCGAGGTTATATATACGGTGAACACGGGAAACATGGCCATGCCCACAATGGGGAGTATCACACATATGGTCTTGCCAAGGGCCGTAACGGGGATTATGGATGAGCCCACGGTGGTCATATTCATACATGCCCACCATACGGCATCGCCAAAGTTCTGCACCGAACTATTTACGGGCGCCTCGTACTCATAGAAGAAGAGGGCAGCAAAGTAGGTACATACCGCCACCGTAGCAACATAGGCCCAGAGAAGGCGCGTGGCACGACCCTCGATAAGCCAGCGCAGGGTGATGTATAGAGCAACCACAGCACGCAACATGACCACCCCACTCATGGCCATCTGCCATGTGTGGTTTAACTCCACTCCAAGCCATAGCACAATGGTATGCCAAGGTATGGAGAGTAGCAGCACGAAGGAGTTATTCACCAAGAAGCGCCAGGGGTGTGGACTGTGGAGCATCTGCGCCACGATGTCGGCAAGGAAGATGAGGCATACGCCGAACATAGACCACGAGTAGGTGGTGCTCAACTCGGCAAGTTCATGGGAGTATATAATCTCCACCGAGAGCGAGGCAAGGAGTAGGATGCTTGCCCCGAGGGTCAATATATTAATAAGGCGTAGGAACATAACGATGGGTGCTTTGCGCAAGGGCCAGGCAAAATCTATGCCGTATGGAGAGGAGGCTGGGGGGGGAGTGTCGATAAAAGACAAATGACTGCACACCCGTTTGAGACTTTTATAGCCTCTCTAACTCTCAGCCTGAACAACCCGCAACTTTTCTTCTCTCTTATGTGCCATCTTGAAGCCATTTTGACCACACTATTTTTCCATTTTAGGGGGGGGTAAATTGCTTGAAATAAGAAAATTTGTTATATATTTGCACCGTCTATTTTCCAATGCGAAACACAAATAACACTAAAACTATATGAGACAATTATTTACGCTAACTCTCTTTATTCTTGGCATTGCCCTTACGGCTTGCGAGAATAGCTCAACAACCAATGGCGCTAAGCTCACGGTGACATCCGACACAGCGGTGAACATTGGTAAGTACGCTGGCGACTTTGTCATCAGCTACGACATCGCAGGGGATGCAACAGCCGAGGTATCATTAACCTCAGATTGGCTTCGCGTGGCAAACCACACATCGGGCACTATCAAGGTGCAGTACGAGGAGAACGAGACAGGGGGTACTCGTCAGGCAGCTGTGATGCTCAGCTACGAGGGCACAACAGCAACTGTCGTAGTATCGCAGACAAGCGAGGCTACAGCGCCCACCATCACCCTCAATGGCGAGGAGAACATCGCAATCGACCGCTGTGGACAGAAGGTTGTCATCAGCTACACTCTTGAGAACACCAACCCTGTAGACTATGTATATGCCAAGACCACGGCAGACTGGATATACTCTATCGAGTGCAAGGGTGGCAAGGCTACTCTCGGCGTGGCAACAAACATATCGGGCAAGGATCGTGAGACTGATGTCACCGTAGGTTACGGCTCATCATCATTCACCGTGAACATCAAGCAGGCTGGCGACGGTGAGATTCTCTTCAACGCACCACTCCTCTGGGGCGACTACTATGGTGATGCCCTAACACCTGGCGTGGGCAACTACTGGTTCTTCCTCTCGGACCGTGGCTTCGACACCGAGGACAACTCATACCCTAATGCTACATACTATCGTATCGACGCATACGGCCCATTGGCGACAACATCAGGCATTGTGGCCATCCCCGATGGTACATACACCTACGACCCTAACGACACCTATGCGGAGTGGACATTCACCGCAGAGTATAGCGGCTTCTGGGTGACTGATGCCAACGCACACCGCGATGCTATCCTCAAGTTCGAGGAGGCAACACTCGTGGTTGAGGGCAACAAGATAACTCTCAATGCCAAGATTAATGGCGAGCAGCACACCGTAGTGTACGAGGGCGAGAACGCACTACTCGACTGTCAGGGTAGCGTTGTGGTGCACACAACCCTTGATGGCGACTACGAGGCCGACCTTTCGGACCACTATATGATATATGAGTGCTACGGCGACTACTACGACTATGGCGCATTCAACTGGATGTTCGTAATCATGCCTAACGATGGCTCGGGCGACTGCATGCAGCTCGACATCATCACAGGTCACAACGACAAGGAGAGTGGCTTTGCGGGCGACTATGTATCATCGGATGTCCTCAAGCAGTGGTCATTCATCCCTGGCTGGACCGACGGCTACAACTTGCAGTGTAGCTGGTTCTTCACCGCCGACAACAGCGAGCTTGCTCCATTCCGTGGCGGTAATGTATCGGTAGTGGATAATGGCGATGGCACAATGACCGTAGACATCGATGTTACGGACGACCGTCGCAACCGCATCACTGGTACATGGACAGGTGTTCCCGAGCAGTTTGCAGGCCGCAGCATGGTACTTAAGAAGTAACAATAACCAAATAAAACTATCAATCAGATGAAGAAGATTTTTAGCATCGTCGCTACCCTTGCGCTTGTTCTTGGCGTAGGCTGTCAGGAGAAGGCTGGCAACGAGGTAGTGGGCGGCAAGAGCACATTTACGCTTGAGCAGACCGAGGTGGAGGCTACCGCCGAGGGTAAGACCGTAGAGGTAAACTACAACATCGAGAACCCTCAGAGTGGTGCAGTGGTTCTCACCGAGTGCAAGGAAAACTGGATTAAGGAGCTCAGCACCGCAACCTACGGAACTATCAAGTTCACCGTAGCTCCTAACTACAAGAAGGAGGCTCGCGAGGCTACCATCAAGGTGCAGTACACTGCCGTAGAGGAGAAGTTCGAGATTGTTGTTAAGCAGTCTGCTTCTGATGTAGAGGCCTTCACTTACGAGATTATCTCAAACGAGTCTACAGCACTCTCAATCGAGGTTACTCCTGCTGACACCGAGACTGCATACATCTGCCGTACATACACCAAGGCTCACATGGATATCTTTGGCCTTATCTACGACGAGGGTATCATTAGATACGACCTCGACGCTATCGAGGATGAGGCATATGCAGCATCGCAGACCCTTCTCAACTACTTGCAGAACATCGCATACAAGGGTGAGGCTATCGTAGACTTCACAGGTCTTGTACCCGACACCGAGTATGTTGTATACTGCTACCACATCGACCTCTCGAAGGGTGAGGCTACAGACTGGGAGGTACACACCGAGACTATCCGCACAGCAGCAACAGAGACTATCGACGAGAACATCACCATGTCGTTTGATATTCATGGTGCTCACATCTCTCAGACCGTAACAACCCAGAATGATGATACATACTACTACACAGAGTGCTGGGGCGCTAACGACTTCAAGGCATACTTCGGTGATGAAGCTACTCCTGAGGATATCTTCCCACGCCGCTGGAACGAGCAGGTGACTATGAAGCGTAATATGGGCTACCAGCCATCGCAGATTATCGCCGACCTCTGCAAGCAGGGCACACAGACTATCGAGTACAACGAGCTTAAGGCCGACACCGAGTACATCTTCTACGTATTCGCTATCGACCCTGAGACAGCCTTCACCGCTACCGACATCGTTATCGAGAAGGTTACAACCGAGAATGTAGCAGACTCTGGCGTGACCATCGATATCGAGGTTAAGAACATCTTCAAGACCACAGCCGACATCTACTTCACAGCGAGCGACCCTAATGCTACATTCCGCCGTACAGTGCTCACCAAGGCACAGTATGTGGCTTGTGGCTCTACCGACGCTGAGCGCTTCGCAGCATTCGAGGCTAACGGCTACATCAACAGCTACACCGCTACAGGTTCAACAGACATCAACTACACCAAGGGTGAGCCAGGTGTTACCTTCGTGGCATTGGCCTTCGGCGTGGATGGCGAGACACCTAACACCCGCATCTTTGTCAAGGAGTTCACCTTCATGTCAGATGTTCCTGGCACCTCTAACATCACCTTCTCATACAAAGAGCACTACAACCTCGCTGAGGTGGCTAAAGTAGATGCTGAGCACTGGGGCAACTACGCAGAATACGAGAACTACGCCCTTGTGCCTATGACAATCAACGGCGTTTCGGAGGGCGACCAGGTGTACTACATGGTTGATACTCGCGTTATCGACTGGCAGAAGGAGTCGCAGTGGTTGGCTGAGGCAGCTCAGGAGAAGAACCTCAAAAACCACTACCACAACTGCTACTTCACACTTGAGTATGGCAAGGAGTACACCATCGTTGCCGTAGCCAAGGATAAGAATGGCAACTTGGGTACACTCTACCTCGAGGAGATGATTGTATACCAGAGCGACTCTGTTGATGCATCATCTTATAGCTACGTGGAGGTTAAGTAACGAGCTTGAAAAGAGACTGCTAAAGGGGGGCGAGGCTTAGGCTTTGCCCCTTTTTCGTGCAAGCTATTGTGTTATCATATTTTTTGTGTAACTTTGTGGCATAGTTAGGATACAAACAAAAATCAATAACACTATGAGAAATCTTTTTACTGCCCTTACATTGGGCCTTGTAATGCTATTTGTGGCGTGTGAGACACCCAGCACGGAGGGTGCGTTAAAACACCTTAGCATCACCTCCGACAGCACCATTCTGGTGGAGGCCGAGGGTGGCAATGTAGCCATCACCTACAACATCAGAGAGTCTATCGAGGGTCAGAGCATCAAAACCAACATCATCAACGGCAACGAGATGATTAGTAACATCACCTACCCCGCTACGGGCGTTATCCTCGTGGATGTGGAGGCTAATGATGGTGCACAGCGTGTGGCCGTTATTGAGGTGAGCTACGGCGAGGAGGCAGCAAACATCACCATCCAGCAGAAGGGCTCGGGCAACGGTGGTGGCAATGGCAATGGCGACAATGGAGGTAGCACCGAGGCAGATGTGGAGTTCCAGGCATCGTTCATCAATGGCTACTACTACGGCGAGAAGTATGGCGAGGGCACCGACCGCTACGCCTTCTTCCTCTCGGACCAGGGCCTTAACAATGGTGGCCAGGCATATACCAACGGCACATACTACTACATAGATTGCTTCTCGCCTGCCAACAAGAGCCTAACGCTTCCACTTGGCACCTACACCTTCGATATGTCGAACACAGGTGGTGCCTACACCATAAACAGCGAGAACAGCCAGCTTATACTTACGGGCGATAGCGTGGAGACCACAACATCTGTATATATGACCGACGCCAAGATGGTGGTTTCGGCAAACAAGATTACCCTCGAGGCAACCATCGATGGCAAGCTCCACAAGGTGACATTCTTCGGTAGCCTTGAGCTTGAGGATGTGAGCGGCGAGAACCCCGATAATGGTGGCAACGGCGGCAACGACGACCCTCTGGGTGGTCAGGATGGCGAGGCGCAGTCGACACTCACTGGCGACCGTCATGTTACCTTCGATGGCGAGCACCGCGCTAAGTGGGGATACGAGGGCGACTACTGGCAGACAGGCTACTCGAACTATACTATATATATAATGAATAAGTCGGGAGGCTATGTGTATGGCGACACCCTGCAGTTCGACCTCATCACCGACAACACATCTACCGATGGTAAGTTCGCAGGTAAGTACACCATCTCGGATAAGCCAGGTAAGCTCGTGATGGTGGCAGGCTTCACCAATAAGTATGCCCAGGCTGTGGGTAGCTGGCTCTATGAGTATGGCGGTGGCTCGGCAAGTGGCTACAAAAATTACGCCATGATAAAGACAGGAACAGCCGAGTTTATCGACAATGGCAACGGCACACACACCGTGATTCTCGACGGTAGAGACTGCAAGGGTAACAAGATCACCTGCAACTGGACAGGCGTTATCGAGGAGGACTAATGCGCTAAAATATAGGAGTGTAAGGGGATAATACGACAAACCCAAAGTAGATATCTTCAAAAAAAATTAAAAAAAGTTGCAAAAAAGTTTGCAAGTATAAAAATTATATCTATCTTTGCACTCGCTTTTAGAGCAATGGCGAGATAGCTCAGCTGGTTAGAGCGCATGATTCATAATCATGAGGTCCCCAGTTCAATCCTGGGTCTCGCTACACCATAAGCACCTGCATTAGTTTGCAGGTGTTTTTTTTGCAATCTACCCCACCCTCATAACAGAGCGAACAAAGCGAACAGAACGAACAAGGCGAACAGAACGAACAGAACGAACAGAACGAACAAAGCGAACGGAGCGAACAGAACGAACACCCTTGTTCGGGGCGTTCGGGGCGTTCGGGGCGTTCGGGCGGACTGGATTCTTGTGGGTTCCGGTGAGTTCTTGTGGGTTTTGGTTTGGGAGCGCCTTCCCCCATTAGAACCCATTAGAACCTATCAGAACCTATTGTCTTTTTGTGGGTTCCGGTGGGTTCTTGTGGGCTTTGGTTTGGGCGCGCTTTCTCCATTAGAACCCATTAGAACCTATCAGAACCCATCTACTTGTCCGCCTAAACGCTCTGTGCGTGCAACGAGTACTCACAAGCATATATACCAATATAATACTATAATCAAGTCATTGACTATGGTATACACTGTCCCTATCTATATATTGTTATATATAGATTTATATATAGTATACTACCTTAGATACATGCTGTTAGGCTATTGACATAGCAGCCTGATATGTGATAATTGCTGACACAAATATACAACATTTAAGAGCGCTTGTCAAGAGCTACGGGTAAAAAATTTAATATTTTTGCATTGACCGAACGAACCGAACGCAGCGAACGAACCGAACGCGGCGAACGAACCGAACGGAGCGAACGCAGAAAAAAAACTGATAGGTTCTAATGGGTTCTGATGGGTTCTAATGGGGAAAAGCGCTCCCAAACCAAAGCCCACAAGAACCCACAAGAACTCACAAGAACCCACAAGAACCCAGCTCGCCTGAACGCCCCGCGCCCCACAAGACCCCACAAAAAAAACAATAGGTTCTGATAGGTTCTAATGGGTTCTAATGGGGGAAGGCGCTCCCAAACCAAAGCCCACAAGAACCCACAAGAACCCAGTCCGCCTGAACGCCTCGCGCCCCACCGGAACCCACAAAAAAACAATAGGTTCTGATAGGTTCTAATGGGGAAAGCGCTCCCCACCAGAACTCACAAGAACCCACAAGAACCCAGTCCGCCTGAACGCCCCACGCCCCACAAGACCCCACAAGACCCCACAAGACCCCAGTCCGCCTGAACGCCCCACGCCCCACAAGACCCCACAAGACCCCA
>JAZLBJ010000008.1:0-83346 GCA_045613645.1 Alistipes sp.
AAGCCCATCTCGTGCTCAGAGTAACCTGGAGCGCCACCGTAAGTTGTGTAGTAAGCGTAGCAAGTCAACTCGATAGTATCACCTACTGCTGGAGGCTCTGGAGCAACATACTGGCTAGGAACAACCATATCTGCAACACCACCTACAGAAGAAGTTACGTTACCTACGTAAGTACCATTGAACTGCTTGAGGTTGTCCATGTCGTTAAGTGAACCGTAGTAAACACCCTCGAATGTGAACTGATACTGACCATCAACCTCAGCTACGATAACCTTACCGCCCTGGAGATCCTTCAATGAACCGCCGTCGTTAAGATCGATGAATGAGTAGCTCTCAGTGTAAACCATACCTGCGCCGTTACCTACCCAGTAAGTACCCTCTGCCAAGTAGTTATCCTCAGTACAGTTCCAGAAGTTACATGTCAACTCGATACCATCCTCGTTAGTGTAGAGAGTCTGGAAGTCTGCCCAGTTGCTCCACCAGCAAACATTTGCTGCTGTGAAAGTGAAGTTAGGCATCTCAGGCTCCTCTGGCTGCTCGGGATCCTCTGGCTCCTCGCCACCCTCGTAACCAGGAACTACGAGACCCTCGATGTCACCATAGTAGTGGTACTTACCTACTGAAGAGTTAACTGTCAAGTCGTACTTACCGTCAACATAAGCAACAGTGATCTTGATGTCGCTAACCCAAGTAGTACCGTTCATATAAGTGTTACCAAGAGCGTAACCTGAGTCGTAGTAGAGCTGGTAGTCCCAAACACCCTCGTTGAGGTAGTTTACACCACCGTTACCAGCAGTTGTAGTGATAACATCACCAGCAAGAGTTGTAAGAGTCAATGCGTAGTAGTTAGGATCGTTCTCCTGGTATGCAGCAGTTACAGATGCCAACTCCTCAGCAGGCTGAGTGTAAGTGTACTCACCGTAAACGCACTTAGAGAATGAACCGTCAGCGAACTCAACACCTACAGCGAGCTTGTAAGTACCATCAGAGAATGAGTACTTGTAGTCAGCTGTTGAAGTGATGATGATAGGATAAGCTGTTGTTGACTTGTACAACCAGTCAGAGCTGTAAGCGATATCCTGGCACTCCTCCTTAGTCTTCTGATAGTATGAACCACCAGTTGTAGAGATGAAGTAGTACTTGTAGTTCTTAACCTCGAGACCCTCGAGACCAGCAAGAGTTACAGTAACAGCAGTAGGAGTGAACTCAACGCTCTCGATAGTGAACTCAGCGTCGTTCATAACGATATCCTTGCTCTTAAGCACGAACTGCTTCAAAGTGTAGTTACCCTGAGCGTCGATAACCAAGAGACCCAAGACCTTCTCAGTAGCAGGAGCGTCAACAGATGTACCAAGGTAGTAAGTGTAACCACCCTCCTCGAAGTCAACCTGCTCACGTGCATAGCCGTTAGCGATAAGGTCAGCCTTCAAATCAGTCTCCTCCATCTCCTCATCGTACCAACGAGAGTAAACAGTAGCAGTAGTATCAGGAACAGTTACATTAACACCGATAGTGTAGAGTGACCAGTCCTCATCCATCTCGTAAGTTACCTCGAATGGAGTCTCAGCAAGTGTAAGGTCAGCTGTAGAGAACTCGTAGAACTTCAAATCATCGATAGTGTACTCAGTCTTACCATCCTCCTCAACGAAGAGACACATGTAGTACTCAGTAGCTGGCTTAGTCTCGAAGTAGTAGTAGCTTGAAGTGTAAGCCAAGAGGTCGCTAAGAGCGATGTTAGGCTCAACTACGTCAGATGCAATCTTGAAGCCGAATGAATACCAATCTGGGTAAGCCAAGTATGACTCCAACATAGCCCAGAAGTAGTCCTCCTTTGAATCGTAGTAACCGTACTCGTAAACGTACATGTCAACATCAGCCTTAGAAGCTGGGTAGAGGTAGTATGCAGAACCACCACGGAGAGTTACATTGAAGTATGCGTTGTTGTATACGCGGTTGTCTTCGTTCTCAACGATAGAGATAGAGAGCTGCTTGAAAGGAACAGCGATAGTCTCAGCCCATACAGGAGCACCATTAGCGTCGATGTCAGTAGGAATAACGCAAACCATGAATGAGTTACCCTCATATGGCAACTGGCCGTACCAGTCGAGGTTCTTAAGAACATTCTCAACAGTTGCGTGGATAGTCCACTTCTCGTTTACACCGTCAACATAGGTCATCTCCTCATAAGTGTTGTCACCAATGTTAGTAACGATGTTGTTGATCCAACCAGCAGCAGCAGGGATGTTGAACTCGCCCCAGCTTGAGTTGTAAACTGACTCGAGGTTACCGTTGATCTCATTGTAAGTATCGAGATCGAAGATAGCAAGGTAGAAGTTGTTGAACTCTACGATGTGCTCAGTATTACCATACCAGTCAGTGTAGTCGTACTCGTCAACTACTGTAGAATTGATAGTGATGTTACCAGCCTTGTCAACCTGGAGGTCGATAGATGCCAACTCAACATCTACAGACATAACCTTACATGCACCAGCAGCAGTGTTGAAGTGGATAGATACCTTACCAGACTTGTCAGCATACTGTGCGAAATCCTTAGCAGGAGCAGTGATGTTCAATACATAGTCCATACCACCTACGGCGCGTGTAGGAGCCTCGATAGAAGCCTTCCAACCGAGTGGCTGGTTCATAACATTGATATCCTCAACTGCATCGTTGATAGCGAAAGCGATAGACTTAGTCTCGCCAACCTTAACATAGATAGCAGACTTAGCAGCCTCGAACTCAACGAGCTCAGCCTTCTGTACATCGAATGTAGTACCGTCAGCCAAAGTGAAGGTAACAACATCGCCGTCAACAACAACATTTGTGAATACGCAAGCACCTGCAACAGACTCTGCTGGAAGCTCAGTGCTTACCCAAGTGTTACCACCGTCGATTGATACATACAACAAGCCGTCCTCGCGAACCTCCATCTTAAGGTCGCATGCGCAGCCCTCAGCCTGCTCACCCTCAGCTGGGAATACAGGAACCTTCTGGCCATCAACCTCGAGGAACTTAACGAAAGTCTCGCCGTTGAATACAGCCCAATAGTAAACACCACCCTCAGCATAAGCACCGATAGTGAAATCACCACCAGCAACAGCCTTTGAGTTGTCGATAACGAATGATGAACCATCAGACAAAGTTACAGTAGTTGTGTCGCCCTCAGTTACAACGTCGGTAACAACAACCTTACCATTGATAAGCTCAGTCAAACCAGCAACCTGCTCGTCGAGCTTGTCCTCCAAAGCGTCAACACGCTCTGTCAATGTAGCGAGATCAGTCTTGATCTGCTCCACATCTTTCTTAATGACTGTATCGTCATAAGAACATGACGTAGCCAATGCCATAGCTGATATAACGGTAGCAGCTACAACAGACTTGAGGGTAGTAAAGATTTTCCTCATAGTGATTGAAGTTAAAATTGGTTAATAATATTAAAATTGTGTATCTTTCTGCTAAGATAAGGGGACAATATCCCCACAATTATCAATGCAAATTTAATAAACTTTTTCTAATTCACAAAAAAAATCATATACTTTTTTGCACTAAAGTGCGAATTTAGTGGGAATTTATGCGAAAGATTATGCAGATAAAAAAACCTTTATTCGTAGGGAAACGATAAACAAAAAGCGCAGACATCCCAGACAAACGAGAGTTCAAAAGAGGTCAAAAAAGGATAGAAAAAGGGAGCCGTGAATAAAGATGCAGCAGGGAGGCTGCGAACAGATTACCAGCGATAGTGAAACATATTTATCCCTTCTAACGCCCTATTACACAGCCACAAACAAAAAAAATGAGACTACCGAAAGGTATTCAGCCTCAGCTACTCGCCGCTGGCCTTAGTAACAAAACCCGCATCTCCGTAGAGTCTGCGACTTGCGCTACAACCTTTCGATTGCCTCTCCAACCTAAAACTACTAACCTAAATGAACCTTAAAACTTCGCTGCAAAGATAAGGGGTGTTTTTTAAATATCCAAATATTTTATTAAAAATTTTCAATAATTTAGAAAAAAGTTTTAATTTGATAAAATATTACACATCTATCATATTGATTATCAATAAATAACACACACAACACAAAATTAGACGAAAATTGAGGGGCAAAGATGTTTGTTATTACGCCGAATAATTACTAATTTTGCAAACATCGCGTGCGCTTGCGCGCATACGCACAATAAATAGGTAAGGCATGAAGCAGCTGAATCACATCATAGGCTTTGACGCAAAGATAGCCAACTCCACACCCGAGGGCAGAGGTCACTACGGCAGATTCATCATAGATGCCGTGGCAGCCGCATGTCCCAAGAAGGGGTACTTCAACATGTATGTGCCAAAGCGCATGCCCAATAGTGCATACGACAAACTCGAACTAAGGCACAACATCGAGTCGATGGAGCCAGATGGCAGAATATGGCGTGCCCTTAGCGCTCTATGGCGCTATGTGAGAGTGTCACACGATGCCAAAGTAGGACGCGTGGAGCTATACCACGGCTTGGCAAACAGACTACCCTTGGGCCTTGCTCGCAAGGATATACGCAGCATTGTAACAATACACGACCTGGCATTCATGCGCAAGGCAGAGGACAAGAACCCTTTAATCACCTTCGTAAACAAGTTCAGGCATCGCGACACATGCAAGCGTGCCGACAGAGTGGTGACTGTAAGCGAATTTATAAAGGGCGAGATTGTCGAGCATCTGGGCATAGACCCCGACAAGATTGATGTGATATACATGGGTTGTAACAAGATATTCCGCGAGAAGATAACACCCGAGCAGTGTGACAATGTGCGCAGAAAGTACAACCTACCAGCAAACTATGTGCTAAGCGTTGGCACAATAAACGAGAACGCCAACATCGAGCTATGTGTAGAGGCACTCGCCAAAAGCACAATGCCCATAGACTTGGTGATAGCGGGGCGTGCAGATACGCACATAGACAAGCTAAAGTTCACAATAGACCGCCTCGGACTTAGTGAGCGCGTGCACATACTATGTGGCGTAGCACCCGAAGATCTACCAGCACTATACAGCAACGCCATAGCCTACTTAGCGACATCGCGCTACACGGGTTTCAACTACCACATTGTGGAGGCCTTAACAGTGGGCACGGCCGTGGTAGCCGTGCGCGGAACAAGCCACGAGGAGGTGGCTGGCCCCGACTCGGCATTCGTATCGCCCGACGACAGCGAGGAGCTACGCCAAGCAGTAGAGGGAATAGCCGTAAACAAGGCTCTACGCGACGACATGACGACAAAAGGTAAAGCCTACGCACAGCGCTTCCGCCCCGAGGTGATAGCCTACAACATGTTAAAGTGCTACAGCCGCGTGGGAATAGAGCTTAGAGAGTAGCTTATTGGATAATACCAAAGAGCTTAGGGCTTGGTAAAAAAGGAAAATTGAGCAAAACACCAACATGCTACTAATCAGCGCATTGCAAATAATGGCGCAAAATAATAGGTTGGAGTGTGCGATTTTTAGACAAAAAATAAGTATCTTTGGCGTCGATTTGTAAAACATTATGGGTCAACAGCCCACACGATATAGAACAGACAAATTTACTACATACGAAAAAGTTATGGAAAAAGTAACAAAAATCGTAGTTATGGCAAAACAGGTGCCCGACACTCGCAATGTCGGCAAGGATGCCATGACTCCGGAGGGCACGGTGAACCGCGCCGCTCTTGCCGCAATCTTTAACCCCGAGGATCTTAACGCCCTCGAGATGGCACTTCAGATGAAGGATCGCATTGGTAACGCTACTGTATATGTCCTCACCATGGGACCACAGCGCGCAGCTGATGTTATTCGTGAGGCTATGTTCCGTGGCGCCGATGGTGGATATCTCCTCTCGGGTCGTGAGTTCGCTGGCTCTGATACACTCGCAACATCGTACGCCCTATCATGCGCACTTCGTAAGATTAATCCCGACATCGTAGTGGCTGGACGCCAGGCTATCGACGGCGATACAGCACAGGTAGGTCCTCAGGTGGCAGAGAAGCTAAACCTCCCACAGGTGACATACGCCGAGGAGCTCATAGATATCAACGACTCTGAGGTGACAATCAAGCGCCGCTTGGAGCGCGGTACCGAGATGGTTATTTCACCACTTCCTGCCGTAATCACTGTAAACTCATCGGCTAAAGAGTGTCGTCCACGCAACGCTAAGCGTGTGATGAAGTTCAAGTATGCTCTCGCTACATCGGAGATGGCAGCAGCTGCTGAGAGCGCTCAGGAGTTCATCAACGAGCGCCCATACCTCCACATCGTGGAGTTCGCAGCAGCCGATGTCAATCCAGACCCAGAGCAGCTCGGCCTCAGCGGCTCACCTACAAAGGTGAAGAAGATTGAGAATGTCGTATTCCAGGCTAAGGAGGCTAAGAGCCTTACTGGCGAGGACAAGGACATCGAGGAGTTGATGAAGGAACTTATCGCGAGCCACACGCTCGGTTAATCAATATTGAGAGTATGAATAATGTATTTGTATATATCGAGATAGAGGAGCAGCAGATAGCTGATGTATCGTTGGAGCTGCTCACAAAGGGTCGCGAGTTGGCTAACACCCTCGGCGTGAAGCTCGAGGCTGTGGTAATAGGCAAGGATGTGAAGGGCCTTGCACCTGAGTTAGCTAAGTATGGCGCCGACACAGTATGGTATGCCGACAACGAGATATTCGCACCATTCCGCACACTACCTCACACAGCTGTGATGGTAGGTCTTATCAAGCAGGAGCAGCCTCAGATTGCCCTCTTCGGTGCTACACCCGTAGGTCGTGACTTCGCACCACGCGTGTCATCGGCTCTCCACAGCGGTCTTACTGCCGACTGTACTGAGCTTGTTATCGGCGAGCACAAGGATCCTAAGACAGGCAAGGAGTACGACTCGTTGCTATACCAGATTCGCCCTGCCTTCGGTGGTAACATCATCGCTACAATCGTGAACCCCGAGTGCCGTCCACAGATGGCTACCGTTCGCGAGGGCGTGATGCGCAAGGAGGAGGTGGCAACACCTGCAGCTGGCGAGCTTCGCGAGATAGAGTGGCAGCCTATGGTGAGCGACACCGACCTCGCTGTACGCATCGTTGAGCGTCACATCGAGGAGCGCAAGATAAATATCAAGGGCGCATCAATCATCGTGGCTGGTGGCTACGGCGTGGGCTCTAAGGAGGGATTCAAGCTCGTTCACGAGTTGGCTAATGTACTCGGCGGCGAGGTGGGCGCTTCACGCGCAGCCGTGGATGCAGGCTTCACAGAGCACGAGCGTCAGATTGGTCAGACAGGTGTCACCGTACGCCCTAAGCTCTACATCGCTTGCGGTATCTCTGGTCAGATTCAGCACACAGCAGGTATGGATGGCTCGGCAATGATCGTATCTATAAACACCGACCCAGCTGCTCCTATCAACAAGATTGCCGACTACGCAATCACTGGTAGCGTAGAGGAGGTGATACCCAAGATGATTAAGTATTACAAACAGAATTCAAAGTAGCAAAGTCATGGCAAATTTCTATTTAGATAATAAGGATTTACAGTATCACCTCTCTCATCCCTTGATGAAGAGAATCGTGGAACTCAAGGAGCGTAACTTTGCCGACGCAAAAATATATGACTACGCACCACAGAACACCGAGGATGCTATCGACTCATATCGTCGCGTTCTCGACATCGTGGGCGAGGTGTGTGGCGAGGTTATCGCAGCTAACGCCGAGAGCGTGGACCATGAGGGTCCTCGCGTGGTGAACGACCATGTGGAGTACGCATCGGGCACAGTACGCAACATCGAGGCACTCAACGAGGCTGGCCTCGGCGGTATGACACTCCCACGCAAGTACGATGGCTTGAACATGCCTGTGACTTGCTTCGCTATGGCTAACGAGATGGTGGCGCGTGCAGATGCTGGCTTCGAGAATATCTGGGGCTTGCAGGACTGCGCTGAGACTATCAACGAGTTCGCTACTGAGGAGATTAAGGAGCGCTTCTTGCCACGCGTATCTGCGGGAGAGACTTGCGCCATGGACCTCACCGAGCCAGATGCTGGCTCAGACCTTGGCGCTGTAATGCTCAAGGCTACATGGGACGAGGAGGCTGGCGTATGGCGTCTTAACGGCTGTAAGCGATTCATCACAAACGGTGATGGCGACATCTCGCTCGTATTGGCTCGTACAGAGGAGGGCACTAAGGATGCTCGCGGTCTCTCAATGCTTATCTATGACAAGCGTGATGGTGGCGTGAAGGTACGCCGTATCGAGAATAAGCTAGGTATCAAGGGCTCACCTACCTGCGAGCTCGTATTTAACAACGCACCAGCAGTACTTGTTGGCGACCGCAAGATGGGTCTTATCAAGTATGTTATGTCATTGATGAACGCCGCTCGTTTGGGTATCGCAGCTCAGTCAACAGGTCTTTCGGAGGCTGCTTACCGCGAGGCATTGAAGTATGCACAGGAGCGTGAGCAGTTTGGCAAAGCTATCATCGAGTTCGCAGCAGTACGCGAGATGCTCAAGAATATGGAGGCTAAGACCCTCGCATCGCGTGCCTTGTTGTACGAGACAGCACGCTTTGTGGATATATACAAGCAGCTCACTCACATCTCTCACGACCGCTCATTGGAGGCTGAGGAGAGACAGGAGATGAAGTTCTACAACCGTCTTGCTGATGGCTTCACACCTCTTGCTAAGATGTTCGCATCGGAGTATGCAAACGAGGTTGCCTACGACTCAATACAGATTCACGGTGGCTCGGGCTACATGAAGGACTACGCTTGTGAGCGTCTCTATCGTGATGCCCGCATCATGAATATCTATGAGGGTACAACACAGCTTCAGGTTGTGGCAGCCATCAACCATGTAACTAAGGGTACATACCTTGAGCAGATTATGCGCTACGAGGAGGTTGAGCACAGCGAGGCAACAAAGTGCATGGCTGAGCAGCTCGTAGAGCTTCGCAAGATATACGAGCAGGTTGTTGAGCGCGTTGAGACTCTCGACAAGGAGGCCGCTGGTTACAAGGAGTTCCACTCACGCCGTCTTGTTGAGATTGCTGGTTACATCATCATCTCGCACATCATGTTGCGCCAGGCAGATGAGGTTGCAGAGGATTATCTCAACCCAACAAAGATCTTCGTGAAGTACGCTGCTAAGAAGATTACCGAGGCTGCATCATACATCAATGCATCAGGCGTTGAGGATGTAGAGCTCTTCAAGTAGTCCTCGAAAATATAGAGGAACATAGATAGAGGCTGGTTACCAGATGGTAGCCAGCCTCTTGTGTTTTATAGAATTGGCGCGGGAGGGGGGGGGTAGAGACAGCGGGACAATGATACATTGAGACACTAGGACATAGAGATAGTCGCAGACTTTTAATTTAGGGCTCTCTTTATCACCTTAGATTGTCTGCATCTACTCTTTGTCTCGCTGTCCCTTTGTCACTCCCCCACCATCGTCAGCCCCCACCATCGTCAGCCCCAGACAAAAAAAAGATCCGTGGCATAACCACGGATCTCTTGCACGTATCGCCTATTAGATTAATAGGGCTTAGCGGCGTACGAGATGTTGTAAGCCTCAGTCTTACGGAGCTCCTGCTTGAGCTCAGTAACCTTACCTACAGTAGCAGTCTCGTGTACTCGAAGATTCACAAGCATATCGGTTGCCTTGCTATAATCCTTCTCAACCATACGCTCCTTGATCTTGTCGCCGATCTGATCTACACTAATAATATCGTCGTTGAACTGGATGCTAAGCGCAGCACCCTCAGCGTTGCGTCCCTGAAGCTGACCTACCCAAACATTAGTAGTCATAGTCTTGTCAAGCTCTGTAATCTCATGGGCCTGTGGTACTGCTACAACAACCTGCGGATCGGTGTCACGCATGGTGGTAGCCGCCATGAAGAAGAACAAAAGCATGAAGACAATATCAGGAAGTGACGATGTCGACATTGCGGGCACCTCTTTCTTGCCCTTTTTCGCCATTACTGCCATAACTTACTTTGCTGTTTGATCGTTAGGTTCAGCCTCCGAAATCTTGGGAGGTACTTTCTTTCTTAAATTCTCCTTCTGCTCATCCTCAAGATCCTCATATGCCTTACCATATACCTTAGTAGATACATAGTCGCGATAGAGGTTGAAGGCGTGAGTCAACTCGTCCTGCACCTGCATGTAGACATCGAAGGTAGTCTCATTATCAGCCTTGAGTGATACAATACCCTGGCTGAGATCGAATGACTTACCAGACTCGATATCTGTAGACTTCTTCTCAGAGCGATCTTGGTCTACAAGGAAGTCGAGGGTCTCCTTAGAGAGGCGTGAGTGCTGGCCGTTACGGTTGAGGTCGGCGCGTGAGTAAATCTGGTCACCCACCATGATACCGCCGCTCTTCGACACATTAACGATAAGCACATTACGCTCCTTGAGCTTGATATCCTCAGGCTGCTGCTCCTCATTGTCAGCAAGAGGAGGGAGCGTACGCTTCATACCCATATCGACATCCATAGTAGTGGTCACAAGGAAGAAGATCAACAGCAAGAATGCGATATCTGCCATTGAACTGGAGTTAATCTCACCAGTCTTTTTCTTCGACTTTGCCATAAATCACTACTACTTTTTAAATATACCAATTACAGATGAGAATGCTGCTGCAACAACACCAAGACCAGCTGCGAGATATGTAATCCAGATGGTTACATCTGTAAGCATATACTCCTCGCCTGTGAAGACATAGCGATCAGGGCTATCAACAGAACCAATACCGAAGGCGATATCAGTAGCTGCACCGTTAGCATCCAATACATAAAGGATAGTACCATCCAACCAGCCGTGGCCATCGGCGATGAAGTAAGCAGCACCACCAACAAGACCAACAACAACAAGTGTAAGGAGAATCTTGAGCCAGCTTGGGTTCTGGAAGAGATTGAGGATGAAACCAACAACAACGAATACGATTGCGAAGAGCATCATGCAGTACAACCAGCAGATGTTCCAGTAAACAGCATTAGCAAGTGTCATGAGGTTCTCGCCATCAACCTTAGCCTCCTCGACAGCCTTCTTAACGGTCTCGATGTTATCAGCAGTTGTAGCGATGCTATTCTCAACAACAACGATGTTTGTTGTTAGGTCGTCATAAGCCTCAACAGAAGCGATAAGCTCAGCAGTGAGCTTTTCCTTCTCTGGCTTAAAGGTATCCTTCCACACCTTCTTGTCAACCTCCTTCTCCTTTGCAACAAATGCACCATTCTCACCGTTAAGCAAAGCAATAGTAGCCTTATAGTCTGGCATTCTGTCTGCCTGCTCATCCTCAGGATTCTTAGACTTGTCGGCGATAGTCACACCAAATGTGTCGCAAATAGACTGGAATGTAGCGAGGTCAGCATTGAACGTCTCAAGACCCTCAGCAAACTTAGCGTTGTAAGCCTCAAGCTCCTTAACATAGTTATCGTGCTTGAACTGCATGTACTCGATAACCAAAGCAGACTCCTCAGCGAAGTTAGAGCCCTTAACCTCAGCGATGCGCTCAACCCAGCTGTTATCTACATTGTAACGCTCAGCATAGTCAGTAGCCTCGTAAGTCTTGATGAACTCATCGTTAGCCTTAGACTTAGCCTCGAGAGAGTCTCTCTCAGCCTTAGTTTTGTTGTAAGCCTTCTTATCAGCAGCCTTAAGCTCCTCGAGCTCAGCCAAGCGAATTGTTATCTTATCCTGGCTCTCGATAGCCTCATCGTAGAGCTGCTTATTCTGAAGAAGTGTAGCATCGATTGTGCGAATCTCAGTTACAGTCTTATCGTAGTTCAAACCATCGGCGCCACGCATCTGATTGATGGTAGCGACATTCATTGCCTCGATACCCTCCTGAGAGGTTTTAACAGGCAAAGTCTGCTGAAGTTCATCCTCTACAGCTGTCCAGTTCTCGTCGTACTGACAAACGAGCTTCATTGTGTTGGCAATCTTCTTTGTCTCAGGAGCGTTCCAACCAGCAACTACAGCCCATCCCATCAGTCCTACTGATACAAGGACAATAAGAAGGAGAACTATTCTGTGAATATGCTTCATAATAATCTAAATCACTTAATATTATTTAACTCTGCAACTATCGCTTGCTGTATGCAGTAAGCATATCTACCAAAGTGATAGAAGTATCCTCCATCTTAACTACCTGAGACTCGATCTTAGAGAGAATGTAGTTGAAGAATACCTGAAGGATAACCGCAGAGATAAGACCCATGATGGTTGTCAAAAGAGCCACCTTGATACCACCTGCTACGACTGTAGGAGACATTGTTGCTGACTTCTCGATATCATCGAACGCCTGGATCATACCAACAACGGTACCCATGAAACCGAGTGATGGAGACAAAGCGATGAACAATGAGATCCAAGAGAGACCTGACTCCATCTGACCCTGCTGAACTGAACCGTATGATACAACAGCCTTCTCAACAGCCTCAAGACCCTGGTCGTAACGCAAAAGACCCTGGTAGTAGATAGAAGCGATAGGACCACGAGTGTTGCGGCAGTACTCCTTAGCAGCCTCAACGCCCTCCTCATTGAGGATACGCTCTACATTAGCAACGAACTTCTTGGTATTGATCTGAGCGAAAGTCATGTAGAGGATACGCTCGATAGAGATTGCCAAACCGAGAATCAAACAGAGAAGTACTGGGAGCATCCATTCCCAACCACCCTCGAGGAACTTCTTCATCAAAGAGAAGTGCATAGGCTCGCCTGCAACCTCCTCAGTAGCGTCAGCTACAGGAGCTGTAGTCTCAATCTGCTGAGCATCAGCAGCGTCAAGAGTTGTAGTTGACTCATCAACAACAGCCTCAGCTGCAACAGTCTGCTCGATAGCATTTGCACCAGCATTATCCTCCTGCTGTGCATAAGCAGCGCCGAAAGTGAGGGTGGCAGCTGCCAAAACCATAAAGAATTTTTTCATAGTGTTTTGATTGTTAAAATTTGTAATTTTTTTAGTTGTTATCTCTTTTTTTTTTAGTTAATCACTCTTTTTCGCAGCGTGGTACAATTTGTGGACAGACGCATAATAAGGCGCTACAAACCAAAATCACGACATCGAACAATATATCAATCAACACCTTACGCCTTTAAGGTTAAGCAAATCTCCATGGGAGCAGCCACCTTCAAGGCATTTATCAGTGCGAAATATACAAACAAAAAACGAAAAATGCAATGCCTTTACAAGGTAAATTCACCTCGTAGAGGGCGACGCATTAGTTCAAGAGTTTCCGATAATGGCAAATTCTTGCCTAAAACATACATCAATTTTGTCACCGCAGCCTCCACCGTCATGTCGTGTCCCGACACCACGCCAGCCTCCTGCAATGCAAGGCCTGTCTCGTAGAGGTGCATCTGCACAGCACCATCCTTACACTGCGACACATTGACCACAACAACGCCACGAGCAACAGCCTCCTTGACAAGCTCCACAAACCACTCCGAGGTTGGGGCATTACCCGCACCATAGGTTTCAAGCACCACACCACGAGCACCACTATCGAGCAACATTGCTCGAAGTGTTGCGGGGCGGATACCAGGGAACAACTTGACTACCACGACCTCATCCGAGAGCGACTCACTGATGGTGAATGGGGAATCACCCACTGCGGGGCGTGAGGCAATCATAGCATTATTGTACTGGATATTAACGCCCACATCGGCCAATGGCTGGCAGTTGAACGACGCAAAGGCATTGAGGGCCTCGGCACTATGTTTTGTGGTGCGATTACCTCTGAAGAGTCGGTTCTGGAAGTATAGAGCAACCTCAGGAACGAGAGGCTTACCCTCCTCGTTACGCGCTCCAGCAATCTCAATGGCGGTGATAAGGTTCTCGCGACCATCAGTACGCAGAATACCGATAGGTATCTGACTACCGGTGAAAATCACAGGCTTAGCGAGATTCTCGAGCATGAAGCTAAGCGCCGAAGCCGAGTAGGACATGGTGTCGGTGCCGTGCAAAATCAAGAAGCCATCATACTTCTCGTAGTTGTCGCGGATGATGCGAGCCATGTAGACCCAGTTGTCAACCGTTACATTTGATGAGTCGATAGGTGGTTTAATGGTGAAAACCTCGATGTCGACATTAAGGCGTTTTAGTGAGGGGAACTCCTCATAAATTCCGCTAAAATCGAATGGTACGAGTGCCCCAGTGGCCTCGTCCGTCTTCATACCGATAGTACCTCCGGTATATATTATAAGTATTGAAGCTCTCTTCATAATGAAGATTAATAGGGGCATTAGTGCCACTATATCCCTACAAAGGTAGCAATAATTTGTTATCGGTGTAGCGTTTTATGTAAAAAATTACTTATCAATCCGAGATTTTCTGCATATTGCCTGCTACCATAGGCCATCTTATCGCCTAAAAAAATGTAAGAGACTACCCCTCAGGATAGCCTCTTACATAGTGGTTTAGTTGCCAAAACTATAGAGTTTGCCACAGCTCCACAAAATCGCTATATGGCAGATATTCACTGAGATAGTCCTCAGTAACATCGTTATAGAACTTGCAACGAACAATCTCGTCGTCAGCACCTATATCGAAGAGGAAGCCCATGGTGCCACGCAACACAACCTCCTTGGTTGCAGCATCGAAGTAGCGCACAACAGCTCTATGCTCCACGCCATCGACAACCATCGTAAGGGTATTGGTAGCGGCATCGTAGCTCCACGCACCTTCACCATACCAGCCCTTATAGCCCATAGCAGCAAGGGTCGAGAAGTTGACATTCTCATCATATAGCGTAGTCCTATATATATAGTTGCCATCACCCGTGCTCGCCATATCACCAAGCACCGACACCTTGTCGAAGAGCTCACTTGGAGTGTAGCGACCCCAAGTCCAGAACTCCGCCTCTGTGCATGTAGAGAATCTATCCTCGGCACTTAGGCGCATGGTTGTGAGCATAGTCTCGAAGCCTTCATCGTCGATATCCTCAGCCTGCTGACTCTCCATAAGGGCGATAGTCTTGCGCATATAATCGCAAGCAAGCGCGCCATTACTAGGCAGATGCTTACCCTCATACATCATATACTCACCATACCACTCTTCGCACAAGGCATAATACTCCTCAAAGCTGATGTCGTAGCCCTCAAGGTAGCTATCCTTACCATCGGTGAACTTAAAGGCATAGAGCTCCATGGGTGAAGAACGCCTACTATCCTGGCCCTGATATATCCACATGGGGTAGACATGGCCCTCAAGCACAGCAACCTCACCATCGAAGTAGAGGAGCTTAGCAGCGTAGCTCCTGTCTTCGCTCGTGTAGAGGGTGTTGGTCTCAGGGTCATACTCCCACGACATAGACTCCGACCAGCCATGATAGCCATAGTTCTCCACTATGTAGTCTATCATATCGAAGTATCCGACAGCTACTAATTCATAGCGAACGGCAAGGGTTCCATCGTCGTAGAGAGCTAAGTCGTTGTGCATCTGACCACCATCCCACATCATAGCATCGGTCCACCAATCAGGGGTTGAAGAGTCGGCCTCGGTGATATACATAAATCGCTTGGTGCAATTAAAAATCTTCTCGTCGAGGCGCTGCACGAAGAGGGCGTCGTCGACATCACCCCTCTGCTCACCAACGAGCATCAACAAGTCTATCATTCCCTGACGATCTTCGCCATACGAAGGGTCGGGCAAGAGCGCACCCTTATAGGTTGTCCTATCATTGTAGTTATTACCCTTGCCAGGATCTACACCTGGGATGTTGGCTATAGCAGCTAATTCACCATAAGGGGAGAGGCACGATGTTAGAAGAAGTGCCACAATCGGAAGAAGTAGATACCTTTTCATAATCATAAATTTTAAGATTGTTTGTCGATTGATTAACTACTGCAAAGGTAGTACAAACATGTGGCTAGACCAAAAATTTGGAGTTCTAATTTTTCCAATAAGCGACGGCTAACACGCTGATTTATCAGCATTTACACAATATGAAAAGTATAATATTTTCAAATCATTGAAAATCAATCGATTACAAATAAAAGCGCAACAGCAATCACAACGCATCAATCGCAACATATTAATACTCTACGAGTTGAAGCGTTAGCTGAAAAGATTATATTTCACACAAGGGCTAAAGAGCGAAGAGACGCTTGGCCGAGGCGGTGGTTATGGCATCTACCTCGTCGAAGCTCTTGCCATGGAGTTCGGCTATCTTGCGGCACACGAGCTCTACATAGGCCGACTCGTTGCGCTTACCACGATGTGGCACGGGTGTTAGGTATGGGCAGTCGGTTTCGAGTAGTAGCAGTTCGGTGGGTAACTCGGCAACTACTCTATCGAGGCCACTATTCTTGAATGTCACAACGCCACCAATGCCAAACATAAAGTCGCCATGGCGCAATATGCTACGAGCCGTATCAACACTATCGGCATAGGCGTGGAAGACACCTCTAAGACCACGACCACGATAGGTAGCCACAGCATCGAGCATCTCCTTATATGCAGAGCGGGTATGTATAACCACGGGGAGGTTGTGGTGCAAGGCGAGTTCCAACTGGGCATGTAACGCCTCACGCTGCTCGCGGTAGAACTCCGTACTCCAGTATAGGTCGAGACCTATCTCACCAACACCACAGAGGGGCTGTGAGGGGTTGGAGAGCATCCTCTCAACCATATCCACCTCGTCGCGCCAGTGGGGGTTATCGTTGACGGAAGTGGGGTGTAGACCTGCCATAGCGCGACAGAAGTCGGGGTGTTCGGCAGCAAGGGTGAGCATGCGCTCCCTGCTTGTAGAGTCGATGTCGGGAAGAATCAACATCTCGACACCAGCGGCTTTGGCTCTATCCAGAGCCTCACTACGGTCGCCATCAAACTCCTCGGAGTATATATGTGAGTGGGTATCAATCATAGCATTTATTAGATTATCTCATAGCGCTGACCTGGGAGCACACGCACAAAACCATTTAGCTCCAGGTTCATGAGTATCATAGAGAGCTCACCAATGGAGAATTGCGTATTATTCATAAGCTCCACAAAGGTAGTGGTGGTATTACTTGCAATGATATCGTAGACAACACGCTCATTGGGGACAAGAGTATCGACACGACTAACTGAGGGTGACTCCTCGGCCACTATCTTCGAGGTACAATTCCAGCCCATATCCTCGATAATATCCGATGCGGTGAGCACCAGGCGTGCCTTGCCCGAGCGGATAAGGTTGTTAGAGCCAAAGGATGTAACATCTGTAAGGCGACCAGGGACGGCCATCACCACACGACCATAGCTATCGGCGATGTCGGCTGTTGCCAACGACCCTCCCGAAGCGGGGGACTCAACCACAAGAGTACCGCCACACATACCAGCAATGATGCGGTTGCGAGCGATAAAGAGAGAGCCATTTTGGTGCGTGTTGCTATGTAGCTCCGAGACAATAGCGCCACCATGCTCTATGATGTCATTGGCCAGAGCACGATGGGGTGCGGGAGTGATACTGGGGAGTGCGGAGGCTATTACGCCCACGGTATTAGCGCCATAGAGGAGTGCGGCACGATGGCACGCTGCATCGACACCATAGGCCAAGCCACTGACAACACACAAATCGTTGACCCTCTGACTAAGATCCTCAACAAGGTGCTTACATACGGTCTGTCCCGAGGCTGACATACGACGAGTGCCCACCATGGCGAGCATGCTTCCCGAGAGAGCCTTGATGTTACCCTGAACAAAGAGCACATGGGGCCTATCGGGAGTCTCCCTAAGTAGCATGGGATAGTCGGCATCGGTGGCCGATAGTATATGGATATTATGGCGATGGCAGTACTCCACCTCGTTATATGCCTGAGGCAGGTACTCCCTCTTGAGAATATTCATTGCAACATCGGGGCGCAACTCAGCACGCTCAACAAGCTCGTCGAGCGATGCCGACAACACAGCTGCGGCACTACCGAAGATGTCAATAAGGTGGGCTATGGTACGAGAGCCAACACCTCGCGTAAACATAAGGGTAAGGTCCTCAATAACCATAGCATCTATCGTTTAAAGAGCATATCGCGCTCCATGCGCTTGAGCTTGCGTATCTGCAAGAAGAGCAAAACGGCCGCCACAAGGACAGAGGCTCCATCGGCAATAGGCATAGCCATCCAGGCACCCACAGCACCATACTCGGGAGTGAGAATGAGCAACATGGGCAAGAGGAAGAGGAGCTGTCGTGTGGTAGAGAGGAACATAGCCATAGGTGCACGACCTATATACTGGAAGAAACCACCTGCAATAATCTGGAAGCCCACCAGCGGGAATACGAGCATGGCTATACCGAGACCCTGAGCGACAATATCGGCCATAGCCTCAGCCGAGGCTCCTTGACTGGTATCAACAAACAGAGCTGCAACCTCACGAGGGAAGAAGTGGCCAATAAGGAAGGCGATGGTGGTGACACAAGTGGCACATATAATGGCATACTTGAGTACCTTGATGACGCGGTCGTACTGACGAGCGCCATAGTTATAACCCACGATAGGCTGCATACCCTGGTTGAAGCCCATGGCTACCATGACGAAGAGCAACAATACTCTATTCATAATACCATAGGCACCCACATAGGTATCGCCAACATCTCCATCGAAGGTGGCGCGCTGTATGATATCGTGCTCACCAAGACCTCCATAGCGTAGCAACACTGTATTCATGAAGCGTGTGACAAGTGAGGCACATAGGTTTAGCAGGAAGGGGGCCATACCGATAGAGATGATGTGGCCAACGATTCGTATATCGAAGCGGAAGTTTTCGCGCTTGAAACGCAAGAAACTACTCTTGGCCGTATAGTGGTGCATCTGTATGAGAAGTGCAATAAACTGAGCACCCACCGTTGCCAAGGCCGAACCAGCAACACCCCACTTGAAGACGAAGATGAAGAGTGGGTTGAGGGCTGTACATATAGCCATGGCTAAGAGCATGATATACATAGCCTTGCGGGGATAGCCAGAGGCTCTAAGCTGCTCGTTGAGACCCAGATATAGGTGCGTGATGATGTTACCGAACATGATAATCTGCATGAACTCACGAGCATACGACAGCGTCTCAGCACTTGCTTCACCACCCGAGAAGAATATGAGGATGGGGTCGAGGAAGAGCAAGAAGAGAAGCATGATGCTCACACCAAGCACGAGGTTAAGGAGCACGGCATTGCACAAGATACGCTCGGCAGCACGCTTATTACCCTCGCCAAGGCGTATAGAGATGCGGGCAGCAGCACCAACACCTACCATAGCACCGAAGGCCGAGGCTATGTTCATGATAGGGAGCGTGACGGCCATACCTGCAAGGGCGACATCGCCCACACCATGGCCAATGAAGATACTATCAATGATGTGGTAGAGCGATGATGAGGCCATAGCAATAATAGCGGGTATGGCATAGCGCATCAATAGCTTACCTACAGAGTCGGAACCAAGAGATATGGTACTATTTTGATTCTGAACGGACACAGCAGAACTCCTTTATTCGGTTTACAATACTATATATTATATATATGTTGCCACGGCAACTATTCTATCCCACTCATGGAGGCTAATATCAATCTTTGCATCGTCCATGCCAAGCATAGAGCCATAGATGCGGCAGGTCGTAGCATCATAGCCTGTGACCCTAAGGTCGTTGATAAGGTCGACACCCTTGCGACCATAGAGCTTATACATGGCCTCCTTGGCCGACCATACCATGGCTGCCCAGTGCTCATCATCCGAGAGCTGTGCCTCAGGCGAAGAGATGTAGCGTGAGGCTACACGCTCGAAGCCTCTATGTAGCGACTCTATATCGACACCCACAGGGCAATCGGCAATAGCCACAGCCACAGCACCTGAGGTGTGAGCAACGCTGATATGGGTATCTGCCACATCCACAAAGGGGGCACCCACAGCGTTATACTCTATGAGCACGCCACGGCCGAGTTCTCGGCGCACAATACGACGCCAGGCGAGGTGCTCAGCACGGCGCGACTCATTCTGGAAGCGAGAGGCAGAGGCCACATCGGCAGCCGTAATAAGGGCATCGCAACAGGCGAAGATGCTCTGTATGGGTTCGACAAAGAGCTTAACCATTGACCTCAACCTTTATCTTATCGACACGACGACCCTCCATGGTGGCTATGAAGAACTTCACGCCATGCGACTCAAGCTCATCGCCACGGCGAGGTAGGTCGCGCTTAAGCTCCATCATCAAGCCCGCCAAGGTCTCGGCGTGTCCCTCGACATCGGCAAAGGCATCCTCCTCGAAACCTATGGCACGCACAAACTCGCTGAGGTGTATCTTGGCATCGAAGATATAGGTGTTATCACCAATCTTCTCGTAGAGTCTATCCTCCTCGTCATCACTCTCGTCGGTAATCTCACCCACCACCTCTTCGAGGATATCCTCCAGCGACACAAGGCCCTGTGTTGCACCATACTCGTCAACGACAATGGCTATGTGTATCTTCTTCTTTTGGAACTCCTTCAACAGGTCGTCAATCATCATATGCTCGTGCACGAAGTAGGGCTTGCGCAAGAGTCTCTGCCACTCGAAATCGTCGGCCTCGGAGATATATGGTAGCAAGTCCTTGACATAGAGCATGCCGCGAACATCATCGAGATCCTCGCCATAGACAGGTATTCGCGAATAGCCCATCTCCACAATAAGGCGGCGCACCTGGTCGTAGGTGGCATCGTACTCCAAGCCCGTGATATCTACACGCGAGTGCATAATCTCAACAACCTCGGTCTGTCCAAAGCTAATAATGCCCGAGAGCATCTTCTGCTCCTCAGCAGAGCCCGTCTCGGCAATATCCACAGCATCGGCAAGCTCCTCAATGGATATCTCGGCACTCTTGGTAGCGAAGCGACTAACGCGACTACTTGTGCGTATAAGAATAAAGGCCAAGGGGTAGAGCAGCCACCATAGCACCTTGATGGGCACCGAGAAGAAGATGGCCATGCGTATAGGCTTGGTCTGCGAGAAGACCTTGGGAAGTATCTCTCCAAAGAGCAACAACAGGAAGGTAACAACAATGGTCTTAAAGACAAAGTCCCAGGTGGGCGTAAGCACAAAGAGAATGTCTATAAGCTGCGTGGTGAAGATTACCAAGCAGATATTGACCATGTTGTTGGCAACCAATATCGTAGCCAGCAGTCTATCCCTATTGCTCAGCAGGTCGAGAACACGGCGTGCCGAGGCATCGGAGCGCTCCTCCAACTTCTCGAGATCGCTACGCGTGAGCGAGAAGAAGGCCACCTCCGAGCCTGAGGCTATGGCCGACATTGCGAGCAACACCAGCGATATTATGCCCAAGGATATGATACTGCCAACATCGATATTCGATTGCAGTGCTATTATTGTATCCATCAATAACTTAGTTAACGACTAAAATAGTGCACCTGTGCTTGTCTGTGCGTTATCCTCTGCCACGCTCTCTACAACTACAGGGCGGAAGGCAACACTCTTGAGGTGTGAGTCCGAGCCAGCCACCATGCCCATCTTACGGCGTATATAGGCAGGCTCCTGACGCCAGCTGGCGATGAAGTTATAGCGCTTCTGCGCTGGAGTGATAGAGACACGCTCAGGTGCTGGATCTATAAGACGATCTATAGGCTTGATGGGCTGTGCATTCGGGTCGTCACCAAAGGGGTCGCCACCCACAGCCTCGCCATAGGTGCTCTTAATCTTGGGGTCGCGTCCATCGGCAAAGCCAGTGGCAATAACTACAAGTTCAAGCTCGTTCTCGGCAAGCGACGACTTCTCACTGGCACCCCAGATGATGTCGGCCGTATGCTCTACGCCATCGTCATCGACATATGTGGCGTGCTTCTGTATGTACTGCGCAGCCTCAGTAACATCCTCAAGCATGAGGCTGTTGATGTCGGTGACTGCAAAGTTGAGAAGTATGTTCTTAGCTCCTGTAATCATATTATCGTCGAGCAGTGGCGACGATAGCGATGCCTCAGCAACATTCAAGGCGCGGTTCTCACCAGCACTACGCACTACCGACATGTGGGCACGACCACTATTGGTCATCACCTTCTTAACATCGGCGAAGTCGACACACACTAACGCGAACTCCACGGTAATAAGCTCGGCAATGCCTCGTGTTGCCATACCGAGGATGTCATCCGCCTTGCCGAAGGCCTCTCGGATAGGCATCTTGCCATACATCTTCTGAATCTTCTCGTTGTTGATAACAAGCAGCGAGTCGACCCATTTGTTGAGCTCCGCAACGCCATGTACCGCCTGGTCGTAGCGACCCTTACCCTCCATGATGAAGGGCATGGTAACAACAGCCACGGTGAGGATGCCAAGCTCGTGGGCTATCTTAGCGATGACGGGCGAGGCACCTGTACCTGTACCACCACCCATACCCGCAGCGATGAAAAGCATCTTAACACCCGAGGTCTCAAGCAACGAGCGTATCTGCTCCTCACTCTCGGTGGCAAGTTCACGACCTACATTGGGGTCGTTACCAGCACCAAGACCTGGACCCATCTGCACCTTATTCTTCACCTCGCTATTTCGGAGCGCACTCTTATCGGTGTTACACACAACAAAGTTGACACCCGTAATACCCATTCTGTACATGTGGTTGACGGCATTACCTCCCGCACCACCTACGCCGATAACCATGATTATCGACTCTGTATCAAGCATCAAACTCGATGGATCCTCGCTAACCAAAGCGTCGAGAACCTCATCTGTCTTACCTTTTGCCTTATTCATATTTTATATCATCAATTACGCAACAATCCTACAAATAGTCCTGGTCATTATCATCACTCATCGTCTTGCTCACCGAGCCAAAGATCTTATTCACAAAGTTAGTAAACCTGTTTGGCTTCTGAACAATATCGCTTGGCTCGTTACCCTCGTTCTGCTCCGTACCACCTACGGTGAGTGTGCCTGAGGCCTGCTCAATAGGCTTGCTTGCCTCGTTAGGAGTAGTGGTAGCAGAAGGAGTGGCAGAAGAGGTAGCAGTGGTAGTAGTGGTAGTAGAAGCTGCTGGTGCAGTGGTTTTTACACCATTAGCTGCTGCTGGTGTAGCCACATTGTTATTTGGGGTAACAGGTGGTACTGGTGTGACAGGGTGTGACTGAGCGGGGACAACGGCCACAGCACAGAGACCTCGCTTAGCACCATAGAGCAACAACGATGTAACCATGGAGTAGGCAGGTGTGGTGATATGCTCCATTGCCGACTCCTGTGTAATGCCATACTCGGGGTACACAGCACGAACATCCTCATACTTAAGCTCACGAGCAAAGAGGCGCTCTATATCCAAGGTGCGAGAACCACCTCCGGTGATAAGCACAGCAGGCATAAAGCGTGAGCCGCACTTAGCCTCCTTAATCTCGCGCTGCACAAGCTCGGCAATATCCATCAGACGAGCCTCGATGGCTGTGACAAGATTTCGACGCAGGATGCTCTTGACCACGCTATGGTACTTAGCCTGGAAGGTGATGATGTCGTCCTCCGAGCGCTCGGCAAGGGCTGAGCCGTAGCCTACCTTGAGATCCTCGACATACTTCACAGGGATGCTCAACGAGCGTATATCGTCGTTGATGGCATCGGCACCAATAGGTATTGAGGCTGCATGGCGCACCTTACCGCCCTGCAACACCGTAACATCGGTGATACCACCGCCAAGGTCGATGATGATAGCACCGTCGACAATCTCCTCGCTGGTGGCAACACCAAGGTGCGAAATCATGGCATTGGGCACAAACTCCTTGACCGTAATACCCTGACGCTTAAGGCAGTCGCGCAGACGATCGCGGATGCTCTTCTCGCACAACACGAAGTTGTAGGTAGCCTCAAGCATACGGCCATAGTTACCACAAGGCTCCTCTACGACCTTGCCGTCGACATTATACGACAATGGCTCCATAGAGACAATCTCCTCCTTGTCGTCGGGGAGTGTAACACTCTGCATACGGCGCTTAAGCTCCTCGACATCGCGCTGTGTGACCTGCTTATTAGCGTCATCCTGAACATATACATGGTCGATAACCTTCACACAACGCAAGTAGTCACCAGCCATGCCAGCATAGGCCTCGGTGATGTGTATGTTGAGCTGTTTCTCAATTCTACTCTTGGCCGCAGCTATAGCGCGACCCGCCATGTCGATATTCTCGATACGGCCAGCTATAACACCCTTGTTAATCGGCTCTGAGACAATGCCCAAAATATTGATGTTGCCATCATCCTCCACCGCACCAACGGCGATAACCACATTTAGTGAGCCAACATCTATGGCTACAATCTGTTTACCCTTCATTGCTATATACTTTTTTTACTATTTTCATCATCCATAGCCCCACACCAGGGAGCATCACGAGCCACTACCTACACACCACCTGACCATCGTAGCTCAGGCTGATATGCTCATACTTATCCCAGCCCACATTACCGAGCGTCTGGTCGTAGAAGTTGCGCAACATGGCGAGCTTATCCCCGAGGTTCTCCGTAGTACCCAGGTCGACAACAAAGTCTCCCGAGCGTGGCACGATGGTAAGCTGCATGGGGCTATCCACACCACCAGTAATCTCCATCTGCACAATCTCCGAACTCCAGAAGGGGTCGCCACCCACAGAGACCACGAAGCTCACAAGGCGGTCGAAGTCCTCGACCATGTCGTGTATGCGCTGCTTCTGCTGTGCCACAGCAAGTCGTTCCTGCTCCAAAGCCTTGAGCTCCACATCTATAGCCCTATCCTTGGTCGCATGGCGTTTGCGTGCCTCACTCTTCTTCTCCTTGAGGCGCTCGACGCTGCCGTTATACTCGTCGTCGGAGGTGAAGAGCGAACGCTTAACACTCTGCTTCTCTACCTCGCGCAACTCCGACTTTATCTCCGAGCGGCGCTTGAAGAGCATCTCACGACGAAGCTCTATGTCGTTGAAGTGGGCCTCGATGGAGTTAAGGTGCATGGCGGCACTCGACACATGATTACCCACATAGTCGCGGTCGAAGAGAGGCTTGTAGTCACCTGTGATGACTGGCACAGCAACAAGGTAGCCATCCACAGGGGGCATGAGGAAGCCATCCTCGGCCACATAGAGGTCGTAGTGGTCGATACGCAGACGAGCCACCACCGTGCGTAGCGACACATTGAGAACCATATCGCCCTCGTAGGTGATGTAGGCATTCACCCCACTCACAGCGCTATGCTCCAGCACCACCCTCTCAAGCTCGCCGAGGTCCACCTCGGCGATGGTACGACCCAAGGGGTGTATGTCGTGTTTGGTGAGCCATGCGTCGATATGTTTCTTATCGACAAACTGCTTGGCATCGCCACACTCCACAACGATGTCTAACGAGGTTATAGGCTGCTCGGCACGATGCTCCTCGGCGCTGCTATCTGCCCATATCAGGACAACAACAACCAGAAGCCATATGAGGCTGTAGCCTATTATCTTCTTGTGCTTAACCTTCATACTATAAGCTCTTTGCCCTAAGCTGCGCAGCCACATCGGCGCATACAACATCTATGTTACCTGCGCCAAAGGTCACGACAACATCCGTGGGCATATCCTTGAGGCGCTGCGCCAACTCCTCCCTTTCGCACAACACCCAGTCGACCTTGAGCATGCCTCCTATAAGCTCCGAGCATACGCCCTCTATAGGCTCCTCACGAGCAGGGTATATGGGCACCATGACAACATCGTCGGCAAGCGACAGAGCCTCGGCAAAGCCCTCGGCGAAATCTCGCGTGCGGGTGTAGAGGTGAGGCTGGAAGACTGCCGTTAGTTTGCGATTGGGGAAGATGCCCCTTAGCGACTCGATGGTAGCCCTAAGCTCCTCAGGGTGATGGGCATAGTCGTCGATATATACCTGCTTGGGGGTGTTGACATAGACCTCCATGCGGCGCTTAACACCGCTAAAGCCCTTGAGAGCCTCACGCACAGCGTCGTGGTCTACGCTCTTGCCCTCAATCTGCGAAGCACACCATAGCATGGCCACAGCAGCCACCGAGTTCTCGATATGCACCTTACCCAGGATGCCAAGTTCGCAACCCTCGATTACCCCATCAGGGGTCACTATATCGTAGCGGTAGCGACCACCCTCCATAAGCACAATATTCTCGGCACAGAAGTCGCCACCCTCGTCACACGAGTATCTATAGAGCCTACGCTCCGTAGTGTCAAACCTAAGTTGCACGCCCTGCTTGAGGATGAGCGCACCACCCACCTTTATCTGCGAGGCAAACTGCTCGAAAGCCTCCACCACAGCCTCTGCCGTGCCGTAAATATCGAGGTGGTCGGCATCGGCGGCGGTGATAACCGCAACATCGGGGTGCAGACGCAAGAACGAACGGTCGTACTCGTCGGCCTCGACAACCAGGCGGCGACCCTCACCCAACACAAGGTTGGAGCTGAAGTTTGTGGATATGCCACCCAAGAAGGCGCTACCCTCATGCTGCACAGCGTGGTTGAGCCACGCAGCAAGTGTCGATGTTGTGGTCTTACCATGTGTACCAGCCACGGCCATAACGAGCTTACCCTCCGAGAGATAACCAAGCATCTGCGAGCGTTTTTCTATGGTAAAGCCCCTCTCCCTGAACCACGCCCACTCATTGTGATCCTGGGGTATTGCGGGGGTGAGTATCACCAGTGTATCTTCACTATGGCGCATAGCCTCGGGGATGAGCTCCACGCTATCGTCGTAGTGCACCTCGGCACCCTCGGCCTCCAGCTGGAGTGTGAGGGGCGTTGCCGTGCGGTCGTAGCCCGCAACACGGTAGCCCTCGTGCATGAAGTAACGGGCTAAGGCACTCATGCCTATGCCTCCAATGCCCAAGAAATATATGTTCTTTACGCGCTTCATACCATCTATCTTGCTGTTAACAGGGCCTCTATCTCTCGCACCACACGCTCCGCAGAGTCGCTGATAGCCAAGCTCTTGATATTCTCACCGAGGCGTGTCAAACGCTCCTTATCCTTGGCCAGAGCTACAGCCTCCTGCATACCACGCACCTGCACCTCGCTGTCGCGTACAATCTCGGCAGCACCCTTCTCAACGAGAGCCATGGCATTCTTCGTCTGGTGGTCCTCAGCCACATTGGGCGAGGGGACAAAGATTGTAGGCTTGCCCACCAAGCATAGCTCCGACACGGTACAAGCACCGCTACGCGAGAGCACCACATCGGCAGCGGCATAGGCGTAGTCCATACGCTCGATGAAGGCACCCTGCCATATATTCTTCGTGGGGTGATTACGCAAAAACTCCTGCATCTCCCTCTCGTAGTACTTACCCGTCTGCCAAATAACCTGCACGGGAGCCTCGCCACCAAGCGAGAGTATCCACGACTTCATCATCTCGTTGAGGGTGCGTGTGCCCAGCGAGCCACCCACAACCAACACCACAGGCAGAGCATCACTGAAGCCGTAGAAGGACAAGGCCTCGGCTCTGTTACCGCCATCGGCCGTAAAACGACCACGCAAAGGGTTGCCCGTCATCACTATGCGCTCCTTGGGGAAGAAACGCTCCATGCCGTCGTAGGCTACGCATATGCGCTTGGCGCGCTTCGAGAGCAGCTTGTTCGTAAGACCTGCATAGGAGTTCTGCTCCTGGATGATGGTAGGCACACCGAGACGCTGCGCCGCCCATAATACGGGTGCTGAGGCGTAGCCACCAAAGCCCACTACGATGTCGGCATTGAACTCACGGATGATGCCCTTGGCACGGCGAACACTCGATATCACCTTGAAGGGAAGTGCGAAGTTGCTAAGCGCAAACTTACGCTGTAGGCCCGCCACAGGCAGACCCTTGATATTGTAGCCGAGCGCAGGTATCTTCTCCATCTCCATTCTACCCTCAGCGCCCACAAAGAGGAGCTCTACATCCTCACCCCACTTACGCTTTAGCGCCTCAGCCACAGCTACGGCTGGGTATATATGTCCACCGGTACCTCCGCCCGATAAAATTACTCGTTTCATGTCTGGTTGTTATGAGGTGTCGACAGGCGTATCGCGCCACACCAACACACTGGGTTACAGCATCTTAACACTCACCCTTTTAGGTCATGGGCACAAAGATGCAATTTCATTCTACAAAAGTATAAAAAGCAACTCTAAATTGCAACGATAGTGAGGTTGTTTTTTTGAAAAAAAAAGATTATGCGAGAGGGGAGGTGGGCGCGAGGCGTTCAGGCGAGCTGGGGGCTTGTGGGTTCTTGTGGGTTCTGGTGGGCTTTGGTTTGGGAGCGCCTCCCCATTAGAACCCATTAGAACCTATCAGAACCTATTGTCTTTTCTGCGTTCAGGCGGACTGGGTTCTTGTGGGTTCTTGTGGGTTCTTGTGGGTTCTGGTGGGCTTTGGTTCGGGAGCGCCTCCCCATTAGAACCCATTAGAACCTATCAGAACCTATCAGAACCTATCAGAACCTATTGTTTTTTTGCGTTCAGGCGGACTGGGTCTTGTGGGTTCTGGTGGGGAGCGCCTTCCCCCATTAGAACCCATTAGAACCTATCAGAACCTACTGTCTTTTCTGCGTTCGCTGCGTTCGCCGCGTTCGCCGCGTTCGGTGCGTTCGGTGCGTTCGGTGCGTTCGGCCAATGCAAAAAAAAATTAAATTTTTTACCCCACACCTCTTGACAAACGCCTTTTTATGTTGTATATTTGCACCATAAATCACAACATAAGTGGCACCAAGCACTATGCCGTTCAGCGCGTGCGCCACATCATAGTACAATACACACCATATATATATTAATATATTAGCTTATATATAGTTATATAAGCAGGAACGGGTGTATGCTATGGTCGATAAATCAACAATAACATCTTAATTATCTATCAATTATGACGCAGTCAAATTTATCATCTGCTGCGAGTGGTGGCTATATACCTCTCTCGGCACGCCCTGAGTTAAAGGGTTTAACAGGAGTCGAGCTCGACAAGGCCATTGAGCGCCTTGAGTACGACGAGCGTGAGGAGCGCATAGCCCCCTACATCGTAGACATCAACAAGGAGCTTGCAGAGCCCGACCCACTGATTACCATCAATGGCAGCTGTGTATGCTCGCGTGGTAATATCTCGGCTATATGTGGCGAGGCCAAGAGTCGCAAGACCTTTCTAACATCGGCCCTTGTAGCCTCGTCTATAGCCCTGCACGGCATACCTGGCATCAACTGCTTCGAGAATGTAGGAGGTAGTGCCAGCAGCATGGTGCTATGGGTAGATACCGAGCAGGGGGAGCACCATGTGCGCCGTGTGGTGAAGCGCATAGGCGAGATGTCGGGAGCTACATCGGTGATGAATCTACCCTCAGAGCCTAAGCTAACCACACTGAGTCTCAGGGAGCTATCACCCATAGAGCGCAAGCGCATACTCTACGACACCCTCAAGAATCACTACTACGATATTATAGTGATTGATGGTATTGCCGACCTACAACGCAACACCAACGACCTTGAGGAGAGCGACGCCCTTATCACCGAGCTTATGGCGCTCTCGACACAGACGCAGTCGCACATAATATGTGTGCTACACACCAACCCTGGTAGCGACAAGGCTCGTGGCCACCTGGGCTCCTCGCTACAGCGCAAGGCCGAGACGGTGATATATGTGCACCGCAATGGCGAGAGCACCATCGTAGAGCCTCAATTCTGCCGTAACGAGCCCTTCGAGCGCTTCGCCTTCGAGGTGTCAGCCGATGGCATCCCCAAGCTATGTTCTCTGACTCAGGACGACAACAACCTCACGGATGTAGAGAGGATTATGCTCGATATGTATGGTGGCTGTGTGGAGCGTAGTGTGTTGATAAACAAGCTCATGGAGAGGTTTAATCTATCGAGAGATGCTATACGCATGAAGATTAACCGCCTTATTAATAAGGGCATTATCCATCGTGACGGCAACCTCTACAAACTGAAAAACATAGTGAACGGGGCGAACGAACCGAACGAACCGAACGCACCGAACGCGGCGAACGCAGAAAAAACTGATGGGTTCTGATAGGTTCTAATGGGGGAAGCGCTCCCTACAAAAGCCCACCAGAACTCACAAGAACTCACAAGAACCCACAAGAACCCACAAGAACTCACAAAAAAACAATAGGTTCTGATAGGTTTTAATGGGTTCTAATGGGGGAAGCGCGCCCAAACCAAAGCCCACAAGAACTCACAAGAACTCACAAGAACCCAGTCCGCCTGAACGCCCAGCTCCCCACAAGAACCCACAAGAACTCACAAGAACCCAGCCCGCCTGAACACTCCCCACATTTTTCCACCTATCACCACTACACTTTTAACATTTTTTTTATATCTTTGCGCGTTGTGTAAATATACAAGAGGTATAAACAATTAAAAATATAAAAAACTTAACACTATGGGAAGAGCATTTGAGTATCGCAAGGCGAGAAAGATGAAGCGCTGGGGACACATGGCGCGTGTATTTACAAAGATCGGTAAGGAGATTGAGATGGCAGTAAAGGCATCGGGTCCAGATCCATCATCAAACCTCCGCTTGCGCCTTCTTATCCAGAACGCTAAGGCTGAGAATATGCCTAAGGAGAATGTGGAGCGCGCCATCAAGCGTGCTACAGATAAGGATGCTGCCGACTACAAGGAGATGATATACGAGGGTTATGGCCCTCACGGCATCGCAGTCCTCGTGGAGACAGCTACCGACAACACAAACCGCACCGTAGCATCAGTGCGCATGTACTTCAACAAGTATGGTGGCACCCTCGGCACATCGGGCTCTGTAGGCTTCATGTTCGAGCACAAGTGCGTATTCAAGTTCAAGCCTATTGAGGGTGTAGACCTCGAGGAGATGGAGTTGGAGATGATTGACTTCGGTGTTGATGAGTTCTACGCCGAGGAGGGAGAGGTAACAGTATATGCTCCATACGAGTCATTCGGTCAGATTCAGACATGGATCGAAGCTAACGGCCACGAGCTCGTATCGGGTGAGGCTGTGCGCATACCTACAGACACCAAGGAGCTTAGCGCCGAGGAGCGTGAGGCTGTAAACAAGCTCATCGAGCACCTCGAGGAGGACGACGATGTGACAAATGTCTACACTACAATGGCCGAGTCTGACGACGAGGAGGACGAGGAGTAATAATTAGTAACAAGGAAACAAACAGCTGATTATGAGTAAGTTCAACGAATATAAGGGTCTCGACCTTGCAGGTGTTGCCGACGAGATGTTGGCACGCTGGACCAAGGATGACACCTTTCACAAGAGCATAACAACACGCGAGGGTCATCCCACCTTCGTGTTCTACGAGGGTCCCCCCTCAGCTAACGGTATGCCAGGCATCCACCATGTCATGGCGCGTACCAACAAGGATGTATTCTGCCGCTACAAGACACAGCAGGGCTACCTCGTACACCGCAAGGCGGGCTGGGATACCCACGGTCTACCCGTGGAGCTTGGCGTAGAGAAGAAGCTCGGCATCACCAAGGAGGATATCGGCAAGAAGATTACCATCGAGGAGTACAACCAGCAGTGCCGCGAGGCCGTGATGGAGTTCACCGACATTTGGGAGGACCTCACACGCAAGATGGGTTACTGGGTGAACATGGATGACCCATATATCACCTACGACAATAAGTTCATCGAGACACTATGGTGGTTGTTGAAGCAGCTCTACGAGAAGAACCTCCTCTACAAGGGCTACACCATCCAGCCATACTCACCAGCAGCAGGTACAGGTCTCTCGACACACGAGCTCAACCAGCCAGGCTGCTACCGCGATGTTAAGGATACAACATGTACCGCACAGTTCCGCATCCTTGAGCCTAAGGCCGAGATGGAGGGCTGGGGTACCCCCGTATTCCTCGCATGGACAACAACACCTTGGACACTTCCATCAAACACAGCGCTCTGCGTAGGCCCTAAGTACGACTATGTGGCAGTACGCTCTTTCAACCCATACACCGCAGAGAAGATTACCGCCGTGGTGGCTGAGCCCCTCTTGTACTCTATCTTCAACAAGAAGGCCGAGGGCATAGCTCTCGAGGAGTACAAGGCTGGCGACAAGCTCATACCTTTCGAGGTGGTGGGCAAGTGGAAGGGTACCGAGCTTGAGGGCATGCACTACGAGCAGCTCCTACCATGGGTTAAGCCTGTGGAGGCTGATGAGCAGGGCAACTGGACCGAGGCATCGGCTAAGGCTTTCCGCGTAATCTTGGGCGACTATGTTACCGTGGAGGATGGTACAGGTATCGTACATATCGCACCTACCTTCGGTGCTGACGATGCCTTCGTAGCACGCCAGGCAGGCATACCTTCGCTCTTCATGATTAACAAGCGTGGCGAGACACGCCCTATGGTAGACTTCCAGGGTAAGTTCTTCCTCCAGGAGGAGCTCGACGAGAAGTTCGTCAAGGAGTGCGTAACCGAGGAGTACAAGGAGTATGAGGGTCGCTATGTTAAGAATGCCTACGACCCACAGTCCACCGTGGATGGTCGCTACGACGAGAAGGCTGCCGCAGCTGCCGAGAACCTCGACATCTACATCTCTTTACGCCTCAAGGAGAGCAACAAGGTATTCAAGATTGAGAAGCATACCCACAACTACCCACACTGCTGGCGTACAGATAAGCCCGTGTTGTACTATCCTTTGGACTCATGGTTTATCCGCACCACAGCCTTGCGTGAGCGTATGATGGAGTTGAACAAGACCATCTACTGGAAGCCTGAGTCAACAGGTACTGGTCGCTTTGGCAAGTGGCTCGAGAACATCAACGACTGGAACCTCTCGCGTTCGCGCTTCTGGGGTACTCCACTCCCTATCTGGGCTACAGAGGACCGCACAGAATTGAAGTGCATAGGCTCTGTTGAGGAGCTTATCGCCGAGATTGAGAAGGCCGTAGCTGCAGGCGTGATGAGCGAGAACCCATACAAGAACTTCGTTGTGGGCGATATGTCTAAGGAGAACTACTCGACAAAGAATATCGACCTCCACCGCCCATATGTAGATAACATCGTGCTCGTATCATCTAAGGGTGAGCCTATGCGTCGTGAGCCAGACCTCATCGATGTATGGTTCGACTCAGGTGCTATGCCTTACGCACAGGTACACTACCCATTCGAGGCTAAGGAGGGCTTCGACCAGATATATCCTGCCGACTTCATCGCCGAGGGTGTCGACCAGACTCGTGGTTGGTTCTACACCTTGCACGCCATAGCTACCATGCTCTTCGACTCAGTAGCCTTCAAGAACATCATCTCTAACGGCTTGGTGCTCGACAAGAATGGTAACAAGATGTCTAAGCGTCTTGGCAATGCCGTAGACCCATTCGAGGTATTGAAGAAGTATGGCGCTGATGCTACACGCTGGTATATGATATCTAACTCGCAGCCTTGGGATAACCTCAAGTTCGATGTCGATGGCGTTGACGAGTGCCGCCGTAAGTTCTTCGGTACACTCTACAACACCTACTCGTTCTTCGCCCTCTACGCCAATATTGACGGCTTCACAGGTCAGGAGGCAGAGGTACCCGTGGAGAAGCGCCCCGAGATCGACCGCTGGATACTCTCGGAGCTCAACACCCTTATCCGCGATGTTACCAAGTCACTCGAGGAGTACGACCCAACACCTGCGGCACGAAGCATCGACGCCTTTGTCAACGAGAACCTCTCTAACTGGTATGTGCGCCTCAACCGTAAGCGCTTCTGGGGCGGCTCTATGAATGAGGATAAGCTCGCTGCCTACCAAACACTCTACACATGCTTGGAGACTGTAGTGATGCTCGCAGCGCCTATCGCACCATTCATCACCGACCGCATCTTCTGCGACCTCAACGCCACAAGTGGCCGCCATACAGAGTCGTCAGTACACCTTGCCGAGTACCCTAAGTGCAACGAGGCCCTTATCAACCGTGAGCTCGAGGCACGCACAGCACTATCACAGCAGGTGTCGTCAATGGTCCTCGCCTTGCGCCGTAAGGTTAACATCAATGTGCGTAAGCCACTCTCGAAGATTATCATCCCAGTGTTGGATAAGGAGATGGCAGCACGCATCGAGGCAGTGCGCACACTCATCATGAACGAGGTTAACATCAAGGATATCGAGCTCATCTCAGATACTACGGGCATCATCACCAAGCGTATCAAGCTCAACTTCAAGCACTTCTGCCAGCGCTACGCACAGCTTGCTAAGCCTATGTCGGCACTCATCGCTGAGTTCACACAGGAGCAGATTGCCGAGATTGAGGCTAACGACGAGACCACCTTCGAGCTCAATGGCCAACAGGTTGTAGTTACAGCTGCCGACTTCGATATCACCTCGGAGGATATGCCAGGTTGGTTGGTTGCATCAGAGGGTAAGCTCACCGTAGCCCTCGATATCACCATCACCGAGGAGCTTAAGCGCGAGGGTGTAGCTCGTGAGTTGGTAAACCGCATCCAGAATATCCGTAAGGATTCGGGCTTTGAGGTTACCGATAAGATTAGCGTTGAGGTGGAGGCTACAGAGCTCACCACTCCAGCTATCGAGAGCTTCGCACAGTATATCGCACAGCAGACCCTTGCAGTGGATATCAAGGCTGTTGCCGAGCCACAGGGTAGCTTTGTTGTCGATAGCGACATCGACGAGGTGGCAATAAAGATTGCTGTTACCAAGGCCTAAGCCGAGGTGACCATATAAGAGGTTGGGGCTCTCCGCAAGGATGGCCCCAACTTTTTTGTGTATGGGTGTTACGCACAATTTTAGCAGTGACCAAAGGGACCAAAGAGACCAAAGAGACCGAGAGACCCAAGAGACCAAGAGAGGTCGAGCATCAGCGTATGTCCGTGACTTCGTTTTGGTCCCAATGGTCTTTCAGGTCCCTATGGTCAAAAAAAAATAGAGCCTGGGAGACCGAAGAGACCAAGAGAGGTCGAGTATCAGCGTATGCCCGTGACTTCGTTTTGGTCCCAAAGGTCTTTCAGGTCCCTATGGTCCCAAAAAATAGAGCCTGGGAGACCGAGAGACCAAAAAGACCAAAAAGACCAAGATAGGTCGAGCATCAGCGTATGCTCGTGACTTCGTTTTGGTCTCTATGGTCTTTCAGGTCCCTATGGTCCCAAAAATAGAGCCTGGGAAACCGAGAGACCCAAGAGACCAAAAAGACCAAGAGCGGGAATTTGTTGTCAGAAGGGCGCCGAGTGCCACACTCGGCGAAAAAGGCGACGATGGGTAGTACTTAGCGTACGTCCCATTGTCGCCTTTTTGGCTAGGGGCCGCAATCGACCCCTTATCACAACAAATTATTAATCCTCGTCAGTATCGGTGTAAGCCTTAAGAAGCTTATCCTGAACATCTGCAGGCACCTGCTCGTAGTTAGCAAACTGCATAGTGTAGGTTGCAGCACCAGATGTCAATGATGACAACGATGTTGAGTAGCGGTAGAGCTCTGCAAGAGGCACACGAGCGTTGAGGCGGTGGAAGCCCTTATCAGACTCCATACCCATAATCATAGCACGGCGGTTCTGAAGGTCGCTCATAACAGCACCCATATACTCGCTTGGTGTAAGAACCTCTACATTGTAGATAGGCTCCATAATCTTTGGACCAGCATTGCGGAATGCCTCCTTGAATGCGTTACGACCTGCAAGCTTAAATGAAAGCTCGTTAGAATCTACTGGGTGCATCTTACCGTAGTAGATAACCACGCGGATGTCGCGAGCGTAAGAGCCAGTCAATGGACCCTCATCCATCTTCTCCATGATACCCTTGAGGATAGCAGGCATGAAGCGTGCGTCGATAGCACCACCCACGATAGAGTTGTAGTACTGGAGCTTACCACCCCATGGAAGGTCGTACTCCTCCTTACCCTTAACGCTCACGGCAATCTCCTGACCGTTAACCTTATACTTTGTAGGCTCTGGCATATCCTCGTAGTAAGGCTCGATGACCATGTGAACCTCACCAAACTGACCTGAACCACCAGACTGCTTCTTGTGGCGGTAGTCTGCCTGAGCTACCTTAGTGATAGTCTCGCGATATGGAATCTTAGGAGCGAAGTACTCAATCTCCATCTTGTTCTCAGTAGAAAGACGCTGCTTGAGGATGTTGAGGTGGTGCTCACCCTGACCCTGAATGATGGTCTGCTTGAGCTCCTTAGAGTACTCAACAAGGATAGTAGGATCCTCATACTTAGCGTCGTTCAAGAGCTTACCGAGCTTCTCCTCGTCGCTCTGCTCCTTAGCCTTAACAGCTGCGCGGTAGCGAGGCTCTGGGAATACGATAGGCTCAACAGCCACTGGCGCTGCAGGAGCTGCCAAAGTGTCGTTTGTGCGTGTGCCCTTGAGCTTCACAGTACAGCCGATATCACCTGCTGAGAGCTCAGCAACCTTGATACGGTTCTTACCAGCCACGGCGAAGAGCTGCGATAGCTTCTCCTTGTTGCCTGTGCGTGAGTTTACAAGCTCCATACCCTCGGTAATCTTACCACGAACTACGCGGAAGTAGGTAATCTCGCCGATATGCTGCTCAATCTGGCTCTTGAATACGAATGCTACTGCTGGCTCATCGTCGTTAGCCAAGATCTCCTCACCCTCGGTAGAGAGGAATGCAGGAGCCTTCAATGGACCAGGACCAACATTGATGATGAACTCCATAAGACGCTTAGTACCGATGTCGCGCTTACCTGAAGCACAGAAGATAGGCATGATGTCGCGCTTAGATACGCCGAGCTTCAAACCAGCACGGATGTCGTCCTGAGTGAGTGAGCCCTTCTCGAAGTAGAGCTCCATGAGTGCGTCGTCGTAAACAGCAGCTGCCTCAGCAAGCTCCTGGTTCAAAGCCTGAGCACGCTCCATCTCGCTCTCTGGGATAGGATGCTCCTCACGCTTACCATTCTCGTCTACGAACTTATATAGCTTCATCATCAATACATCGATGAATGAGTCGAAGCCAGCACCCTGGTTTACGGGATACTGCACGATAACAGGCTTTACTGATGAGTTAGCGCGAACGCCCTCAAGAGTAGCCTCGTAGTTAGCCTTGTCGCCATCGAGCTGGTTAACAACACCGATGAGTGGCTTGTTGAGGATGCGAGCGTAGCGCGACTGAAGCTCAGAGCCTACCTCCCAACCGTTCTGTGCGTTGAGCACCATCACGCCCACGTCACCAACCTTGAATGCCGAGAAGAGCGAACCACAGAAGTCGTCCGAACCTGGGCAGTCGATGATGTTGAGCTTACGGTCCATAAACTCAGTGAAGAGGGTTGTTGAATATATCGAGCGCTTGTACTCATGCTCGATGTCGGTGTTATCCGATATTGTGTTGTTATTCTCGATACTACCCCTGCGGTCAATCACCTTACCCTCGAAAGCCATTGCCTCTGCAAGGGTAGTTTTACCGGCGCCAGGAGCACCAATAAGAACGATGTTCTTAATCTCTTTTGCTGAATAGTTTTTCATGGTATGTATTTTTTAGGTTTTTTTTAGGTTGTTCCAGCACTTTGTGCAGGGCTGTTGTGAGCCACATCACACCTTTAAGTACCTTTCCAGATTATAAAGTTAAAGACTTTTTTTCGAACTGCAAAATATAAAATCATTTTTTTTAAAATATAGGCTATTTTTCTCTAATTTGTTTGCACCATTGCGGGATAAGTATGCAGTTATTCCTATTTTTATGCATAATTACGACACATCCAATAACAACATCTGCAACCCATTGGATTAGCCCAATCAACATATTTAGGAATATAGTCTTTTTCAGGACTAAGCTATACCTTTCCACACCAATAATGCTCGTCATTTTTACGCATAGCCAAGGTAGATGATTGCAATAAATTTCATACCTTTGCACTACTCAAACCCATTAACAACAAGTAGATGAAGGATATTGTGCTGAAGATTGTGCTCATCGTAGCAGTGATGGTAGGCTACATATCACCGGCAATAGCACAGAGTGAGGAGGAGGATTACTACCTATATAAATTCTACGACGAGGATGAGGAGCTATACAACGCTGCGCTCTTCGACAGTTACCCACATAGCGCCTCACTACTACCCCATGCGGGTGCTGTGGCCAACATAGGCTCAATAGCAGAGGCGGGTATGCGCAGTGTGATGAACAGCCCTCGCGGTGAGCACCGCAACGAGGAGCGCTATATGGTCGGTGGAGTGAACATCAACTACACCACCTCCTCGGCTCTTATGCTGCTGGGCATAACGCGTGAGCGCCACCCAGGCATAAGCTATGCCGTAATCTCAGGAGGTACAGGCCCAACGACGACCTTTGGCTTCGGGCATAAGGGTCAACGCCCACAATCGGGACACAACCTACGCACCGAGTTCTCGGGACGCAACAACCTCATAGGCATCACCCAGCGCTCGGTGTACCGACTATCAAAGGGAGGTGTGGAACGACACAGCGACTGGCTCCTCGCGCACGGCGCACGCATACGCGCGGGACGCGATATATATGTATCGGGTGTGTTTAACAACGCCGTAGACCTCTCCTTCTACGCCTCGCGCTCGTGGAAGGGAAATACCCTCCACCTCGTAGCCATACTACCCTGGTCCGAGCGTGGCTCACGCCGAGCTTCGTTGGAGGAGGCATTCACGCTAATCAACGACCCCATGTACAACCCATCATGGGGTTATCATAATGGCAAGATACGCAATGCCAATGTTGCCTCATCGCTACGCCCCGAGGCCCTCATAGTTTGGCACAAGGAGCTGAGCACAAAGACACAGCTGAGCATGGTGGCCAACCTAAGCTACGACAATAGTAGTTTCACCAAACTTTCTAACCCTAAGGCCTCGACACCCTCGCCCGACAACTACCGCTATCTACCCTCCTACTTCGATGATGAGGAGGTGCGCAACGAGGTGACTAACGCGTGGATAAACAACGATATACATTACACGCAGATAGATTGGGACAACCTCTACCACACCAACCTTCTTCAAAGCGACGGCCACTCCGCCTACCTTGTAGACAACTCCCATACCAATACCCTGCGCAGCGCACTATCTATCGATGTTCAGCACCGCATTGCTGGCATCACCATACATGGTGGCGTAATTCTCGACCACACCACCTCACACGAGTTCATAAGTGTTGAGGACCTACTTGGCGGTAGTCATATCCTCAACATTGACTATGCCAATATGGACGACACCTCCAACGCAGCACCGCCATACCACAACCTACGCGATGGCGAGCGCCGTATACTGGAGGGCGACCACTACTCCTACGACTATCGCCTATCGCGCCTTCATGGTGAGCTCTACAGCACCATTGAGATGAAGTTTGGACGCACCTCACTGGCGGCCAGCCTCCATGTGGCAACCGACCTAACCAAGCGTAGGGGTTACTACGAAAAGAGCCTCTTCCCTGGCGCTGGTTCTTACGGTCCTTCGCAGATGGTAACCACACACCCCTACCGCCTAAACTTAGCATGGTACTACCATCTCGGTAAGCATAGTCTAAGCGCCTCGGCAATGTTTCGCGCCCATAGCCCCGAGATTAAGGATATGTTCCTTCAGCCACAATATAACAACCGCCCTATAGCCAACCCTCGCACGAGCAACACATTCGCCTTCGAAGCGTCGTATAACTATATGGGTGAGCGCATTAGCCTTGTGGCAACAGCCTATATCACAACTCTCTCGCGTCACACAAAGGTTGTGCGCTACTACGATGATATGGCCATGTGTATGGCCGATGGTGTGGTGACAAACCTATCCACCATAAACGCTGGTATAGAGCTCGCGGCAAAGGTTAACTGGACACATCAGCTATCCTCAACACTACTCCTCACAGCCTCGCAACATCGCTACACACGCAATGCCGATGTTATGGCATATAGCGATGTGGGCAACACCACTCTTGCTATGTCGTCATCACTAATCAAGGGTCTACACACCTCAACGCCCGAAATCACCCTCTATGGCGATGTGGAGTACCGCCCTGCCAGCAGCTGGTTACTGCGTATTGCTGGCCGATATTGGGGTCTGAGATACACCGAGCCCTCACTTGTACGCCGTAGCGAGCATATCGTAAACCTTGCGCCATCGGAGCAGGAGCGCATGGCGATAATGCATCAGGAGCGCCTCGACGATGTGGTTATGGTGGACCTGGTGGCATCCAAGAGCTTTAGGTTCAACAATGGCATGTTCCTTATGGTGCAACTCTCGGCAAATAACCTCCTGGGTAGCAAAGCCATATATCGCAGCTACGAGCAAAATCGTGTGCTCTCCACCACCACCGACAGCCACACCCACATCACCCCCTTTGCCAACATGATGCAGTATGCCTATCCTCGCACCTTTAGGGCCATGATAAGCCTCAGGTTTTAGAGTTCCAAAGTGCGCCCTTTAGGGCGAGTTAGGGGAGTGTTTGCAAGAAAGATTAAAAAAAATTTCGCAGTTCGAAAAATTATACTTAACTTTGAAGATGCGAAATTGTGTGTATTGCGCAACCATACGCAATGGTTACACACAGTGCAAACAGTGTAGAATTTTAACAAAAAAATTTACAAACCTAAAACTATATCAATATGAGAAAATTACTTCTCGGTGACGAGGCTATTGCACAGGCCGCCATCGACTCTGGTCTGTCGGGAGTATATGCATACCCCGGAACCCCGTCTACTGAAATTACTGAGTTCATTCAGCTACGCGAGGAGAAGCGTGGCGATGCTGACAACAAGATTTGCTGCCGCTGGGCTACCAACGAGAAGACCGCTATGGAGGGTGCTCTTGGTATGTCATACATGGGTAAGCGTGCCCTCGTATGTATGAAGCATGTGGGTATGAATGTAGCTGCCGATCCATTTGTTAACTCTGCAATGACGGGCGTTAATGGTGGTTTGGTAGTTGTTGCTGCCGACGACCCATCAATGCACTCATCACAGAACGAGCAGGACTCTCGCTTCTATGGTAAGTTCGCCATGATGCCTATCTTCGAGCCATCATCACAGCAGGAGGCTTACGACATGACACGCGCCGCTTTCGAGCTTTCAGAGGCTGTTAAGCTCCCAGTATTGATGCGCGTAACAACACGCATGGCACACTCTCGTGCCGTAGTTGAGGTTACTGAGACCCCACGCAAGCAGAACGAGATCAACCGCCCAGAGGATGTTCGCACATGGATTCTTCTTCCAGCATTTGCTAAGAAGCGCTATGTTCAGCTTCTCGCTCAGCAGGACGACTTGCAGAAGGCATCTGTAGAGTCTAAGTACAACTTCTACCGCAAGGGTACTAACCCAGAGCGTGGTGTTATCTGCACAGGTATCGCCTACAACTACTACATGGAGAATGTAGCAAACTGCGAGGAGCGCAGCGTACTCAAGATTTCGCAGTACCCACTACCTATCGAGCTTATCGAGAAGATGGTAGCTGACGGTGCTAAGGAGATTCTCGTCATGGAGGAGGGTCAGCCTGTTGTCGAGGAGATGATTCGCGCTATCGTGCCTTCAACTGTTGAGGTTAAGGGTCGTCTTACTGGCGATCTTCCACGCGTTGGTGAGCTCACTCCAGATAGCGTACGCCTCTCATTGGGCATGGCTGCATTGGAGAACCTTGAGGCTGATGACATCGTAGTAGCACGCCCACCCGCATTGTGCCAGGGTTGCGGTCACCGCGATATGTACAAGGCATTGAACGAGGTTGCTGCCGAGTATGAGAACCCACGCATCTTCGGTGATATCGGTTGCTACACTCTCGGTGCATTGCCTCCATTCCAGGCATTGCATGCTTGCGTAGAGATGGGTGCATCAATCACCATGGCTAAGGGTGCTTCGGACGCTGGTCAGTTCCCAGCATTTGCCGTTATTGGTGACTCTACATTCACACACTCAGGTATGACAGGCTTGTTGGACTGCGTGAACTCTAACGCTAATGTTGTTGTTATCATCTCTGATAACCTCACAACAGGTATGACTGGTGGTCAGGACTCAGCAGGTACTGGTAAGATTGAGGATATCTGCCGTGGTGTAGGTGTTAAGCCTGAGCATGTACGAGTTGTGGTGCCTCTACCAAAGAACATGGACGAGATCAAGGCTATCTTGCGCGAGGAGATTGAGTACAAGGGCGTATCAGTGATTATCCCTCGTCGCGAGTGTATCCAGACTGCTAAGCGTCATGCCAAGGCTAAGGCAGCAGCAAAGAATGAGTAAGTCGGCTAATGCTAACAAATAACACGAAACTATTATGAAGAAAGATATTATTTTGGCAGGCGTCGGCGGACAGGGTATTCTGTCGATTGCTACGGTTATTGGCGAGGCAGCTATGGCCGAGGGTTGGAACATCAAGCAGGCAGAGGTTCACGGCATGAGCCAGCGTGGTGGCGATGTGCAGAGTAACTTGCGTCTCTCTACCGAGCCTATCGCTTCGGACCTCATTGCTAAGGGTGGTGCCGACATCATCATCTCGTTGGAGCCTATGGAGGCCTTGCGTTACTTGCAGTATTTGAAGAAGGATGGTTGGGTTGTTACCTCAAATGTACCATTCATCAACATACCTAACTACCCCGCAGAGGAGGAGATCAACAAGCATCTTGCAGCTCTTCCAAACTGCGTATCTCTCAATGTAGAGCAGCTCGCTAAGGATGCTGGTGCTCCTCTTCAGGCTGCAAATATGGTATTGCTCGGTGCTGCTATACCTATGCTCGACATCGAGTTTGAGAAGATTGAGGCAGGTATCCGTCGCATCTTCGCTCGTAAGGGTGAGGAGGTGATTGAGAAGAACCTCGCTGCAGTACGCGCCGGTTATGAAAACTCAATCAAGAAGTAAGAGTATGGATAGACCATTAGATAAGCAGACGGTCGATAACATCTGTATCGCCAACGGTCTGCGCAACGCCAAGGAGCTTGGTGCTGCCTCTATCCGCCAGTTTGTTAGCGTCGTTAAGGACATCGAGGCTAAGATGGGTGTGGAGTACATCCGCATGGAGATTGGCGAGCCAGGCCTTCCTGCCGAGATGATTGGTATCGAGGCTGAGCATGAGGCATTGCTTGCTGGTGTAGGCTCAAAGTACCCTCTTATCACAGGTATCGAGCCATTGACCAAGGAGGCATCGCGCTTCATCAAGGCCTTCATCAACCTCGACATTCCTCCCGTATGCATCGTGCCTACCGTAGGCTCTATGCAGGGTGCTTTTGCTACCTTCATGGCACTCAGCCAGATGCGCGAGGACCGCGACACCATCCTCTTCATCGACCCAGGCTTCCCTGTGCAGAAGGCACAGTGCAAAGTTCAGGGTATTCGCTTTGAGTCGTTCGATGTTATTGACTACCGTGGCAAGAAGCTTGAGGAGAAGCTTGAGGAGGTGCTCTCATCAGGTCGCATCAGCGGTATGATCTACTCTAACCCTAACAACCCTACATGGATGTGCCTCAACGAGGAGGAGTTGGAGATCATCGGCCGCATGGCTACCAAGTACGATGTTGTTGTTGTCGAGGACTTGGCATACCTCAACATGGACTTCCGCGAGGACCGTTCAAAGCCTTTCGAGGCGCCATACCAGCCATCAGTAGCTCGCTATACAGACAACTGCTTGCACCTACTATCGGGCTCTAAGATGTTCTCGTATGCAGGTCAGCGTATCGCTATCGTTGCGATGAACCCAGCACTTGCTGAGCGTTGCTACGATGCCCTTGCAAAGAAGTATGGCAACGATGGTCAGTTCCGTCGTAACTTCATCTTCAACATTCTCTATGTGTTGTCATCGGGTGTTCCCCACTCAGCACAGTATGCCCTTGCTGCAATGTTCCGTGCTGCGTCGGATGGTCGCCTCGACTTCGTGGGCCACACACGCGAGTATGCACGCCGTGCCCAGCGCGTTAAGGAGATCATGGTGAAGAATGGCTTCCATATCGTCTACGACAAGGATTGCGAGCAGGAGGTGAGCGACGGTTTCTTCTTCACCTTCGGCTATAAGGATATGACAGGCGAGCAGCTTATCAACAAGCTTATCTACTACGGTATCTCGGCTATCACACTCGCACCTACGGGCAGCTCACGCGAGGGTCTTCGTGGTTGTGTGTCGATGATTTCGGACTACCAGTACGACGAGCTCGACAAGCGTCTACGCATGTTCAGTCAGGACTATTAATAGATATTAATTTAGGGCTGCCCAAAGTCAAGGACAGCCCTTTTTAAACCAACGAATATGAATTTAGTAAGTGCGGCTGAAGCCGTAAAACTTATCAAATCGGGTGACTCGGTATATATCCAGGGCTCTACCTCTATCCCTGAGGTTCTCGTTCAGGCCATGACCGACCGCGCCCCCGAGTTGCGTGGTGTTAAGGTCTACACAGCCTTTGCTATCGGTCGTTTCGACGCTCCATATGCTAAGGCAGAGCTTCGTGACTCGTTCGAGCCATTGAGCTTCTTCGTAGCTAACAACCTCCGTAAAGCTATCAACGAGGGTGTAGCACAGACCATCCCAGCCTTCTTGGGCGAGATTCCCTTCTTGTTCCGTTCAGGCCAGGTGCCCTTGGATGTAACCTTGCTCAATGTATCGGAGCCCGACGAGGATGGCTACTGCTCGTATGGTGTATCTGCCGACCTTGCATTCTCGGCTGTGGAGTGCTCAAAGGTTGTTATCGCCCAGGTGAATAAGTATATGCCTCGCACCTTTGGTGACCCTGTTATCCATGTATCGAAGATTGACGCTATGGTGCGTGGTGACGAGCCATTGGTTGAGGTGCCTACAGTTGTGCCTAACGATGTGGAGCGCGCTATTGGTAACTACATCGCATCGGAGATTCCTGATGGTGCAACCTTGCAGATTGGCGTAGGTGGTATTCCTAACGCTGTGCTTGATGCATTGCAGGGCCATAAGCACCTCGGCCTACATACCGAGGCTATGACCGACGGCGTGGTGCCCCTCATCCAGAAGGGTATCATCGACAACTCGTTGAAGAAGATATATCCTGGTCAGTCTGTTGCCTGCCTCTGCTTGGGTAGCCAGCGCTTGTACGACTACTTGGACGGCAACCGCGATGTTGTCATCCGCGATGTGGCATGGACCAACGACCCACAGAATATCCGCCAGAATCCTAAGGTTATGGCCGTTAACTCGGCTATCGAGGTAGACCTCACAGGTCAGATTTGCGCCGATAGTATCGGTGAGCGCATCTTCTCGGGCGTAGGTGGCCAGCACGACTTCATGTATGGTGGTGCATTGTCGGAGGGTGGTAAGTGCTTCATTGCCCTTCCATCAATCACCAACAAGGGCCAGTCGAAGATTGTTCCAACCTTGACTAAGGGTGCAGGTGTTGTTACCACACGCTTCCAGGCTCAGTATATCGCCACAGAGCATGGTATCGTCTACTTGCGTAACAAGTCATTGGCACAGCGTGCTAAGCTGCTTATCTCTATCGCCGATCCATCGGTACGCGAGGATTTGGAGCGCGCAGCAGTTGAGCGCTTCGGCATCGGCTTCTTGCGCTGCACAATCTAACGAGTGCACATAGCAATATGCTACGAAGGTTGTTCAACAATAGTTGAGCAACCTTCTATTTTTTTACTATCTTTGTAAAAAATATAGGACTATGCGACTACTAACTACCCTATCAATGCTCATGGCCACAATGCTTATGCATGGCTGCGGCGCTATAACCGAGGAGCTACCAACATACGAAGAGACATCAATCGTCAATGTGGGCGACCAGGCGCCCGACTTCACGGCAACAACGCTCCATGGCGAGGAGTTCACACTCTCGGAGCATAGGGGTGAGGTGGTGCTACTTGTACTTTTCTCGCACACCTGTCCCGACTGCAAGGCTCTCTTAGACGATATAATGCTCTACAAGAGTGATATAGACGATATGGGCGCAAGAGTCATGGCCATAGCACGCGAGGGCAATAGGTCCGACATTGAGGAGTATATGATTAAGAATGGCTACCTCTTCGATGTTGTGGTGGATAACAATAGAGAGATATACAATACCTACGCAACGATGTATGTACCACGCACATATCTAATTAACACTGAAGGTGTTGTGACTCACACAACAATAGAGTACGACAGCGCATACATACCCACAATAGTGGGACAAATAGCAACTCTTACGAAGTAGTATTATAGGGCGTAAATCACAACTCCCGCCACCCCCGATAGCAGAATAAGAAATATGGGGTTTACCTTGCGCACCGAGGCAACAAGCGTAAGGGCAAAGATTAGCCAGCTCCAGCCATCAATGAAGCTCGCACCCTCGCTCGACTCAGGGAATATAAGCATTAGGGCTGCCGCCATAATCATGCCTATGACCACGGGCTTCATGCCTCCAACAACACCCTTCACATAGGGGTTATGATGGAGCTTAAGGAAGAAGCGCGTGATAAGCATCATGATTGTGAGCGCTGGTAGGCATACGGCAATGGTTGCCACTATTGAGCCCGGTACACCCGCCACCTCATAGCCTATGTATGTAGCTGAGTTTATGGCGATAGGTCCTGGCGTCATCTGCGAGACTGCCACAATATCCGAGAACTCGCTATTGGTCAACCACGCATGGTTTACCACCACCTCACTATGTATGAGCGAGAGCATGGCGTAGCCACCACCAAAGCCAAAGAAGCCTATCTTCAAATAGCTCACAAAGAGCGATAGTAGGGTCATAATCATCGCTGCATCCTCCTACTATTAATAGCCACATAGAGCGCACCTCCCGCAGCACCAGCAACAAGCAACCATACAGGCGAGAAGCCCACATACCACACAGCAAGGGCTGTGGCAGCAGCTACGCCTACAAGCGTCCAGTGCATGCCTCGTGCAAGGCCCACGATGGGCGCTACGATGAGTGCAACAACGGCAGGGCGCATACCACGAAAGGCAGCATCGACCCACACATTATCCCTGAACGAGGAGAAGAAGATGGCGATAAGCAAGATTATGAGAAACGAGGGCAATACCACGCCCAAGATGGCTGCCAGAGCGCCCCAGTAGCCACGCTCCTTATACCCCACAAAGACCGCCGTATTGAGCGATATAGGGCCAGGAGCAGCCTGCGCCAAAGTTAGAAGGTCCGAGAACTCACGCTCAGCAAGCCAGCCACGCTTGGTGATTACCTCATGCTGAATGACGGGTATCATGGCGTAGCCACCACCAAAGGTGAAGGCTCCAATCTTCAAAAACGACCAGAATATGTGGAACAAATGGGGCATCTATGCGCTATCTCTTAAAGCGGTAGTATGTGCCAAAGGGTATCTGCTTGTGGCTGCGATCCTCGAAGTATAGCTCGCCCATCTGCTCGCTGCGAGGCACACCAAAGGCCTGATGTACGGCTGTGCGTGCAAGCATTGACGAAAGACCCATGGAGTAGAGGTTGAAGACCAAGAAGGCGTTGTTGGGCTCAAGGAGCTTTGCACAACACTCCAGCATGTTGCATATATCATCTTCAAGCACCCACTTCTCGCCATTGGCACCACGACCATAGGCTGGAGGGTCAAGGATGATGCCATGATACTTATTACCACGACGCACCTCGCGCTCCACAAACTTTGTGGCATCTTCAACAATCCAACGCACACCATCCAAGCCCGATGACTCCATATTCTCTCGCGACCATGTCACCACCTGCTTCACAGAGTCCACATGCGTAACATCTGCCCCTGCAGAGCGTGCCGCAAGTGTCGCACCTCCGGTGTAGGCAAAGAGGTTCAGCACCTTAGGACGCTCTATGCCCGAAGCGCGTAGCTCCTCAATGGTGTCGTAGATAAACTCCCAGTTCGAGGCCTGCTCGGGGAAGATGCCCACATGCTTAAACGAGGTGAGTGCCAGGCGCATACGCAGATGCATATCCTTATAGTCTACGCCCACCACCCAGCGTGATGGCATCTCGGGCTTTAGCTTCCACTCGCCACGCTCCTCGCTCTTGGCATCGCGCAGAAACGAGGCATCGGCCTTGAGCCACTCCCTATTGTCGAGGCTCTTACGCCATATCGCCTGTGGTTCAGGGCGGCGCACTACATACCTACCGAAGCGCTCAAGCTTCTCTCCCTCGCCCGTGTCGAGGAGTTCGTAGTCGGGGATATTGGGGCTCAACTGTTTTATCATCGTTGTCTAAAGTTTTCAGGTTCTGAACAATCTATGAGGTTCATTCTACACCTCTTGCAGTCGAAGTCGAGACGATAGCGGTGGCGACCATGCTCCAAAAATAGAGGGTCGCGCATCTTGCTGCCTCGCTTCAAACACTCGCCAATCTCGCGGCGTATGCAGTAGCTCGACTCCATGACCCTCTCACCAAGGGTTGACGACCAGCTATCCAAGCCCTCGACAATATGCTCCACGCCATGGCGCTTATAGAAGCTGCGCGAAAGACTGTTGAGGACATTATGCTGGGGCGATAGACGACGCTCGGGATAGATGGCACTACCATCATCGGGGCGTATATCGTGAGGTAGCGTGCGCTCGGCACGGCGTGAGGCAAGCAACGATAGGGCCTCACGACGCAGCTCGGCAAGGAGCTTGGCCGTAGCAAACCACTCGGCACCCTCGACATCTACCCTGGTGATGCGGAAGATGCTATCACCACTCTTTGTCATCTGCTCCACGGCCACAGCCATCATCTTCTCGGCGCTCTTTGCTCTGTCGAGCGTAACCTCTCTGTGAAGCTCTACAGCAACACCCTCGCAGTCAGTAAAACATACACTAACACCCTCATTACCAAGCGTTAGCCTACACGACGCCTCTATAGTGCGACGAATACGACTGCGCTCCACAGCCTGCATAAAGCGGTGGTCGTAGTTGCGATATACCTCCATACCAGCCTTGATGCCCTCCATGCGGTTGGGCTCTATGGTGCTACCCTCCACACGGTTTATGTTGGTGCCAATGATGCCATCACCAGCAATGAAGCATAGGCCATCACCAGCACTCAGCGTCTGGCGTGTTACTACCTTGATATCTCTGCGCCCCACCATGGCAACACTACCTACATACTCGCCTACGGCCTTGGGGGTGTTGAACGATGCCACACCTCCGCGCTTGCCAGCAAACATATATATGCCACCATCTCGCGTGAAGCTCTTCTTGGGGTCGGGCGTGAACTCTATCTCCGACTCACCCACCGAGAGACGCTTGTAGTTGGGGCGTGTGGCAAGGGCCTCGTCGATAGCACGACGGTAGTAGCTCACCACATTCTTGATGTACGATACATCCTTGAGACGACCCTCAATCTTGAAGGACATAACACCCGCATCTATGAGGTCGCCTATGTGCGATGATAGGTCGAAATCCTTGACCGAGAGAAGGTGTTTGTTGGCTATCAGCTTCTCGCCACTGCCATTCACAAGGTCGTAGGTCAGACGACAGGGTTGCGAGCACTCGCCACGATTTCCCGAACGCGAAGACTGCGAGCGTGAGAGGTAGCAGCGGCCACTGTGGCCCACACATATAGCACCATGCACGAAACACTCGAGGTCAACAGTCGTAGCGCGGCGTATGTCGCGTATCTCGTCCAAGGATAGCGCACGCTCCAAAATCACACGACTGAAACCACTATCCTCCAAAAACTTAGCGCCCTCTGGAGTCATATTGCACACCTGCGTTGAGGCGTGTAGCTCCACGGGAAGGTTCATCTCGCGATAGGCCATATCCTGCACAATAAGGGCGTCTACACCCGCATCTATAAGCTCACGGGCGAGGGTCTCAGCACGACCTATCTCGCTCTCGTAGAGCACGGTGTTGAGCGTGACATACACCCTCACACCAAAAAGGTGGGCATAGTCTACCACGCGAGCGATATCGGCGGTGGTATTAGTTGCAGCACGACGCGCACCGAAGCTGTTAGCACCAATGTATAGCGCATCGGCACCACAGTTGATAGCTGCAATGGCAGCCTCATAGTCGCGCGCAGGCGACAGAAGTTCTATGCTATGTTTCGTATTACTCATTTATGACGCGACTTAATGCACAAAGATACAAAGAACTCCCGAGAATAGAATACCATTTTCGATAAATTATGAAATTTGGCAAAACTTTATCGCGTGAGTTATTTTTTTGGCATCACGATGTACAAGATAATCATTTATATTGTATCTTTGTTGGTTGAAAGTATATCTCTTTACTTGGAAAGTAAATAAAAACTAAAATACATGCTTACATTAAAGCAAATACGCGACAATAAGGCGGAGACACTTCGCCGCCTAAGCAAGAAGGGCATCGACGCTGCCCCAATAGTTGAAAGAATCGAGGAGCTCGACGACAAGCGCAAGGCTTTGCAGGCCGAGTTGGACGACTGCTTAGCACAGCAGAATCAGGCTGCAAAGCAGATTGGTGCGCTTATGGGCAAGGGCGAGAAGGAGGCTGCCGAGGCTAAGAAGCAGGAGGTAGCTCAGCTCAAGGGCCGCTCAAATCAGCTCAAGGAGGAGTCGGACAAGGTAGCAGAGGAGCTACAAAACGAGATTGTCAAGCTCCCTAACTTCCCTGCAGACATCGTTCCCGAGGGTCTCACAGCAGAGCAGAATGTTGTGGTTAAGCTCGTGGAGAACTACACCGAGATACCTGGCGAGGCATTGCCCCACTGGGAGCTTGCCAAGAAGTACGACATCATAGACTTCGACCTTGGCGTAAAGCTCACAGGTGCTGGCTTCCCCGTGTACAAGGGCAAGGGTGCTCGTCTTCAGCGCGCCCTTATCAACTACTTCCTCGACTGCAACACAAAAGCTGGTTATCAGGAGGTTGAGCCACCTATCATGGTCAACGAGGCATCGGGCTTCGGCACAGGTCAGCTACCCGACAAGGAGGGTCAGATGTACCACGCCACAGCCGAGGGCTACTACCTTGTGCCAACAGCCGAGGTTCCTGTGACCAACATCTTCCGCGATGTTATCCTCGCGCAGAGTGGGGTACCTGTGAAGATGACTGCCTACACCCCATGCTTCCGTCGTGAGGCTGGCTCATACGGCAAGGATGTGCGTGGTCTGAACCGTCTACACCAGTTCGACAAGGTTGGGATCGTGCAGGTGTCACACCCCGACAAGTCGTACGAGGCTCTCGACGCCATGGTAGCACATGTAGAGTCTATCGTCGCTTCGCTTGGTTTGCCATACCGTATATTGCGCCTCTGTGGTGGCGACATGTCGTTCACCTCGGCACTCACCTACGACTTCGAGGTATACTCTGAGGCACAGAAGCGCTGGTTGGAGGTATCATCAGTATCTAACTTCGAGTCGTTCCAGTCGAATCGTCTCAAGCTACGCTACCGCGATGATAACCGAAAAACTCAGCTATGCCACACACTAAATGGCTCGTCTCTTGCATTGCCCCGTATAGTAGCTGCGCTGTTGGAGAACAACCAGACTGAGGAGGGAATTCGCATTCCAGATGTATTAATTCCTTACACAGGCTTTGATTTTATAAAATAATTTGTATATTTGCATTTAGAAACACTCATTATAAACTATAAAGTATTATGGCTTACAAAATTTCAGATTCTTGCGTTGCATGTGGTACATGTATCGACGAGTGCCCAGTTGAGGCTATTTCAGCAGGTGACATCTATGTAATCGACCCAAGCAAGTGTATCGACTGCGGTACTTGCGCTGGTGTATGTCCTTCTGAGGCTATCGCTCCAGAGGAGTAGTCACAAGCTATCCGATAAAACGCCCTGTCTAACATGTTTAGACAGGGCGTTTTATTTTATGGTGAGTAGGGGATAGGACAAGAGAGCAACGCACCCACAAGAACCCATCAGAACCCATAGCCCCCAGATTGCAACAACCGTCCACTCCCCTACCCCCCCCAACAAAAAATCAAGGGCGCATCCTTCGCGGACACGCCCTTAACAATTTTACCGTAAGAAGATTACCAGATTACGATACGCTCCCAAACTGGCATATACATAGCATCCTTCTCTGTGATACCAAAGGCATCGTAGAACGACTGGATGTTACGCAAGGTAGCATTAACACGGTTGCGACCCAATGAGTGTACATCAACCTTTGTCAAGCGCTCCTTCTCCTGGTCGGTGATATTCTGTGCCCAGAGTGTAGCATAGCCGATATAGAAGCGCTGCTCACCTGTGAAGCCGTCGATATCCTCAGGGCGACCATTAGCCCATGCGTAGTCGATAAGACCAGTATATGCAAGGCGCAAACCACCCTGATCAGCGATATTCTCACCCAAAGAGTACTTACCATCAGCGAACAAGCCTGGCAAAATCTCGATAGCATCGAACTGCTTTACAAGGACATCAGTCTTCTTCTCGAAGGCAGCACGATCCTCTGCAGTCCACCAGTCGTTCATGTTACCATACTTATCGAACTGTGAGCCCTGGTCATCGAAACCGTGGGTCATCTCGTGTGCGATAACCACGCCGATAGCACCATAGTTTACAGCGTCGTCAGCCTCAGGATTGTAGAATGGAGGCTGGAGGATAGCTGCAGGGAAGCAGATCTCGTTGGTTGTAGGCATATAGTATGCGTTAACCATCTGTGGAGGCATCAACCACTTCTCGCGGTCTACGGGCTTACCCACCTCGCTAATAGCGTCGGCAGTGTACCAGCGGTTAGCAGCTACAACATTCTCCCAGTATGACTTCTTAGGATCAACTGTGAGTGTTGAGTAGTCCTTCCACTTGTTAGGATAGCCAATCTTCACGGTGAAGGCAGCGAGCTTCTCCTGAGCCTTAGCCTTAGTCTCGTCGCTCATCCAGTCGAGAGCCTCGATATGCTTAGAGAATGCCTGCTGGATATTACTTACCATGGTCTCCACGCGAGCCTTCTCACTCTCAGGGAAGTACTTAGCAACATAAATCTGACCAACAGCCTCAGAGAGGACATTGTTAGGCACGCCCATAGCGCGCTTCCAGCGTGGACGAATCTCCTGAGTACCAGACATTGTCTTGCCGAAGAACTCGAATGATGCAAGTGCGAACTCCTCGCTGAGGTATGACGATGCAGCGTCGATATAGTGAGCAGCAACATATGCGCGGAGCTCCTCCAACGATGCTGTGTTCAACACCTCAAGGATATTCTTAAATGATGATGGCTGGCTTACAACGAGCTTACCAACAGTGTCGAGGCCCAAGCCCTTGAAGTAAGCATCCCAGTTGATACCTGTGTACTCCTTCTTGAACTCCTCGTAGGTATAAGGGTTGTAGCCCTTAACGATATCGCGGCACTCAACATTTGTCCAGTGCTTCACAGCGATACGATCCTCAACAGCCAAGACATTGTTAACCAACGCATCTACATCGCCCTTAACACCTGCGAGCTTGAAGATAGTTGCGAGGTAGGTGCGGTATGCAGCCTTAATCTCTGCGTTCTTCTCGTCGGTGTAGTAGTCGCGGTTGCCCATAGCCAAACCACCCTGCTCCATATAGAGGATAGTCATATTGCTATCTGCAAGATCAGCCGCAGGGTATGCAGCAAAGAATACGCCAATGCCATCGGTGTGAAGCTCGGCCAAGGCAGCGATGAGCTCCTCGCGGCTCTTCATGGCAAAGATATTCTTCAACGCCTTCTTGATAGGCTTAGCACCCTCCTTATTGAGGCGAGCCTCGTCAAGACCCATCTTATAGAGATCCGAGATCTTCTGCTCTACGCTACCGAACTCAGCCTTGGTAGCCGACATCTCGTTGAAGAGCTCGTTGATGCGAATCTCGTTGTTCTCGCGCAACACATCGAATGAACCATAGCGTGAGAACTCTGGCTTAAGTGGGTTATTCTTCTGCCAGCCACCTGTAGCCCACTGGTAGAAGTCGTCATTGCGGTTGATCTGCTCATCAAAGTTATTCTTGTCGATGGCAGGGACACTCTTGTTACCCTCATCTGGGGTTGTTGCAAAGGTTGTCATAGAAACCGCTACTGCTGCTAATAAAAGTGTTAGTTTTTTCATTATCGGTTAGTTATAGTATTTGTCCAATTACTTGCGGATGGCTGCAACACCTGGGAGCTCCTTGCCCTCCATGTACTCGAGCAAAGCACCACCACCTGTTGATACATACGATACCTTATCGGCCAAGCCAAACTTGTTAACACAAGCCACAGAGTCGCCACCACCAATAAGTGAGTATGCGCCATTCTTCTCGGTAGCCTCAGCAATAGCCTCAGCCACAGCGCGTGAGCCAGTAGAGAACTTGTTAATCTCGAATACGCCTACAGGACCATTCCAAAGGATGGTCTTGCAACCAAGGATGTGCTCGCGGAACTTAGCCTTACCGCCAGTAGCGATGTCGACACCCTCCCACTCGTCGGGGATGTTGTTGGCTGGAGCCTCCTGAGTATTTGCATTCTCTGAGAAGTCGTCGCAGATAAGAGCATCTGGTGAGCGGAGAATCTGAATGCCACGCTCCTCGGCCTTCTTCAAGATTTCAAGAGCTACAGGGAACATATCAGGCTCGCAGATTGACTTACCCTCCTTACCGCCCTCAGCGCCTGCGAAGGTGTAGGTCATACCGCCACCGATGATGATAGAGTCAACCTTCTCCATAAGCTTCTCGATGATGGTAATCTTTGTAGATACCTTCGAGCCACCGATGATAGCGCAGAATGGGCGTGCAGGGTTCTCCATAACGCCGTCGATAGCCTGGAGCTCATTCTCCATAACATAGCCAAACATCTTGTCCTCGGGGAAGTAGTCGGCGATAAGCGCTGTAGAGGCGTGTGCACGGTGTGCAGTACCGAAGGCGTCGTTGATGTAGCAGTCGGCATACGAAGCGAGCTTCTTAACGAACTCCTTCTGCGACTCCTTAACCACCTTCTTAGCCTCCTTCTTCTCCTCGTCCGAAGCATCCTCAGCCAAGCCACGAGGCTTACCCTCCTCCTCGGCGTAGAAACGCAAGTTCTCAAGAAGCATCACCTCACCTGGCTTGAGGTTAGCGGCCATCTCCTGAGCCTTCTCGCCCATGCAGTCGCCAGCAAACATAACCTTCACGCCAAGACGCTCCTCGATAGCATAGATAATCTGCTCCAAAGAGTACTTTGGATCTGGATTCTTCTTAGGACGACCAAGGTGCGACATCAAGATTACTGAGCCACCACCTGCCAAAACCTTCTTGATTGTAGGTATTGCAGCACGAATACGGGTGTCATCAGTCACCTTACCCTCAGCATTGAGAGGCACATTGAAATCCACACGGATAATAGCTCGCTTACCAGCGAAGTTGTAGTTGTCAATAGCAAACATAGCTGTAATATTTTTAGTTATAACTCTTTAAGTTTCTCTCATTAAGGTCGTCGTATGTATACAACGATGCAAAGTTACTCAAATAATTTTAATAAACATAGTGCCACACCTATGTAATAATGGTTAATTAGCCAATTTTTATTGTGTTGCTATAACGATTTTTTAATATACTAAGAAAAAACTATAAAAAACACCATATAAAGCTTTAGCTTTGAAAAAGTTTTGTTACCTTTGTATGATATATTGCAAGAGCGCCCGTAGGGGCCTTCACAAAATTTGAGAGAACAACATAAATAACATAAAGAAAAAACCTGTATTATGGAGAACAACAAACTTCAGCGCGCAGCCGATAACATCCGTATCTTGGCTGCCTCGATGGTAGAAAAGGCAAAGTCTGGTCACCCTGGTGGTGCTATGGGTGGTGCCGACTTTATCAATGTGCTTTACACCGAGTTTTTGCGCTACGACCCAGACAACATGGCCTATCCCCATCGTGATCGTATGTTCCTCGATCCTGGCCACATGTCACCAATGCTCTACGCCGTACTCTCGTTGGCAGGTAACTACACTACCGAGGACTTGCAGTCGTTGCGTCAGTGGGAGAGCGTAACCCCTGGCCACCCCGAGGTAGATGTTTTGCGCGGTGTGGAGAACACCTCAGGTCCTCTTGGTCAGGGCCACGCTATGGCTTTGGGTGCTGCTATCGCTGAGCGTTTCATGGTAGCTCGTTTTGGCGAGTGGATGGCTCACAAGACATACGCCTTTATCTCTGATGGCGCTGTTCAGGAGGAGATATCTCAGGGTGTAGGTCGTATCGCTGGCCACCTCGGCTTGTCAAACTTCATTATGTACTACGACTCGAACAATGTCCAGCTCTCTACTAAGTGTGACGAGGTAGACACCGAGGATATCGAGATGAAATATAAGGCTTGGAACTGGAATGTTATCACCGTAAATGGTCAGTCTATCGACGAGATTCGCGCTGCGTTGAAGGCTGCGAATGCCGAGACCGAGCGTCCTACACTTATCATCGGTAAGACCATCATGGGTTATGGTGCTCGCAAGGCCGATGGCACAAGCTTTGAGAACCAGGTATCTACACACGGTCAGCCACTTACAGCAGCTGGTGCCGACATCGCAGCTACCATCAAGAACCTCGGTGGTAACCCCGATGAGCCATTCGCTGTATTCGAGGAGTCTAAGGAGATCTATGCACAGCGCAAGGAGGAGTTGCGCGCATGGGCTAAGGAGATGCAGGAGAAGGAGGCAGCATGGCGCAAGGAGAACCCAGCCTTGGCTGAGAAGATGGATATGTTCTACTCAGGTAAGCTTCCAGAGATTGACTACTCAAAGATTGAGGTTAAGCCAGACCAGGCTACCCGTGGTGCTTCAGCAGCTATGCTTGGCTTCTTTGCCGAGAATGTTGAGAACATGGTGGTATCGTCTGCCGACCTCTCTAACTCAGATAAGACCGACGGCTTCCTTAAGAAGACCAAGGCCTTCACCAAGGGTGACTTCAGCGGTAACTTCTTCCAGGCAGGCGTTGCCGAGCTTACTATGGCTTGCGTGATGAATGGTATGGCCCTCCACGGCGGTATCATCCCTGCGTGCGGTACCTTCTTCGTATTCTCTGACTACATGAAGCCAGCGGTACGCCTCTCGGCTCTCATGCGCAAGCATGTCATCTACATCTGGACACACGACTCATTCCGCGTAGGTGAGGACGGTCCTACCCACGAGCCTGTAGAGCACGAGGCACAGATTCGCCTTATGGAGCACTTGCACAACCACAATGGCGAGCGCTCGATGCTTGTGTTGCGCCCAGCAGATACCGAGGAGACTGTTGCTGCATGGAAGATGGCATTGGAGGAGGAGCGCCCAGTAGCCCTTATCCTTTCTCGCCAGAATATCAAGTCGTTGCCAGCAATCAACGGTCTATCACGCCGCGAGGAGGCTATGAAGGCTGAGCGTGGTGGTTATGTAGTTCTCGACACACCTAACGCTAAGGTTACTATGATTGCTACCGGCTCGGAGGTATCAACACTCATTGAGGGTGCTGAGCTCTTGGCTGAGGAGGGCATCGCTACTCGTGTGGTATCTATCCCATCTGAGGGCTTGTTCCGCGACCAGCCTAAGGAGTACCAGGCAGAGGTATTGGGTAACTTGCCACGCTACGGTATGACCTCAGGCTTGTCAATCAACCTTGCAGGCTTGGTTGGCGAGGGTGGTTTCATCCACGGCTTCGACCACTTCGGTTACTCAGCGCCATTCAAGGTGCTCGACGAGAAGTTCGGCTACAACGGCAAGTGCGTAGCTGAGGAGGTTAAGGCTATGTTGAAGTAGGCTAAGCAATAACCAAATATGTGGGGGATGCTCGAAACTATCGAGCATCCTCTTTTTGTTGGTGGCAGCCATGTAGCGTGAACCAAGAAATTATATATTTTTTGGGTAATTACCCAAAAGATAGTATCTTTGCCTAAAATATACCCTTTATGCCAAAGACAATAACACTGCAACTATCGCCAAAGCTGGCAGCCAACGAGAAGTTCTACTTAGCCGAGGTGGCTAAGCGACTTGCCATACAACAGAGCGACATAGCCCTAGCGCGTGTGGTTAAGCGCTCGATAGATGCTCGCCAGCGTCAGGCCAAGGTAAACCTTACGCTTGAGGTATATGTGGACAACGAGCCACAGCCAGCACCTCTACACTTCGACTATCCTATGGTGGAGTGTGGCACCGAGGTAGTGGTGGTGGGCTCAGGACCCGCAGGTCTCTTCGCTTCGTTGCGCCTCATAGAGCTTGGCTTCAAGCCCATACTCTTAGAGCGCGGTAAGTCGGTGTTATCGCGCAAGTATGACATCGCGCAGATAAACCGTGGTGGCGACATCAACCCCGATTCGAACTACGCCTTTGGCGAGGGTGGTGCAGGCACATTCTCCGATGGTAAGCTCTTCACACGCAGCAAGAAGCGTGGCGACTACAACAAGGCCTTGCAGACACTTGTATGGCATGGTGCCAACCCCACAATCCTCTACGAGGCACACCCCCATATTGGCACCGACAAGCTACCTCGCATAATCTCGAACATATGTCGCACCATCACCGAGCATGGTGGCAAGGTGCTCTTCGAGAGCAAGGTGTCGGGCTTTGTGGTTAAGGATGGCCGTATCAAGGGCGTGAAGGTGGGAGATACCACCATTGAGGGTGCTGCCGTAGTCTTGGCTACAGGACACTCGGCACGCGACATCTACGAGTTGTTGCACTCGTCGGGCATCACCGTTGAGGCTAAGCCCTTTGCTATGGGTGTGCGCATTGAGCACCCACAGCGTCTTATCGATAGTATTCAGTATCACTGCGAGGAGCGTGGTGAGTGGCTTCCCGCAGCGAGCTACTCGCTTGTGAGCCAGGAGGCGGGCCGTGGTGTCTACTCCTTCTGCATGTGCCCTGGAGGCTTCATCGTACCGGCGATGACCGATGCACAGCAGAGCGTGGTAAATGGCATGTCGCCAAGTGGCCGTAACTCGGCATTCGCAAACTCAGGTCTTGTCACAGAGGTACGCCTCGAGGACTTCGAGCACCTCAGAGCCGAGCATGGCGAGCTTGCAGGCTTACGCTATCAGCAACTCTTCGAGGAGCTTGCACGCCAGAATAGTGGCGATAAGCAGGTGGCACCCGCACAGCGCGTATCCGACTTCGTTGCAGGTCGTGACTCCAAGTCACTACCCCGCACATCATATGTTCCAGGCATCACCCCATCGCGTCTCGATAGGTGGATGCCCGAGATTATCGCCCAGCGTCTGCGTAGTGGCATCGCCACCTTCGGTCGCAAGATGCGAGGCTTCGTCACTGACGAGGCTATCGTCGTGGGCGTTGAGTCTCGAACATCGACACCTGTGCGCATACCTCGCGATAGCGAGACACTCATGCACATCAACACCGAGGGTCTCTTCCCTACGGGTGAGGGTGCTGGATATGCTGGAGGTATCATCTCGGCAGCGTTGGATGGCGAGCGTGTGGCCGATGCTGTGGCACGCTACTGCAAGGTACATAACTACTAATATCGGGAGTGTCGACACCTATAATCATACTCACAATCGCAGGTTACATTACCCTGCTCTTCGTGGTGGCATGGCTTGCGTCGCGCCACTCGGATAATGCGACATTCTTTACTGGTGGACGCAAGACACCGCGCATAGTTGCCGCCATAGCCATGGTGGGTGCTGCCATGTCGGGCGTCACCTATATCTCCGTACCTGGTACGGTTCTCGCCGACCACTTCTCATATCTGCAAACGACCTTAGGTTTCTTTGTAGGCTACCTAATAATAGCCTATGTGCTTGTACCTCTGTACTATCGTCTCGGGGTGGTATCGCTATATGAGTATCTCGACCACCGCTTTGGCGTCACGGCACACCACACAGGAGCATGGCTATTCTTCCTATCGAAGATTATAGCCGCCTCGCTGCGTGCCTATGTTGTCTGCGTGGTACTTCAAGCACTACTCTTCGATGCCTACGACATACCCTTTGCTGTGAATGCCTCGATTATGATGCTCCTCGTTTGGCTCTACACACGGCGTGGTGGTGTAAGGTCTGTGGTATGGAGCGAGATGCTCAAGAGCATAGTCATGGTAGGCAGCATTGTGGCGTGTATCATCTTCATCATTAACGCTATGGACCTATCCTTTGGTGGCGCTATGTCGAAGATTTCATCGTCCGACCTCTCGGAGGTATTCTTCATGGACGACGCTTTGGATAGACGCTACTTCTGGAAGCAGTTTATAGCCGGCATCTTCCTTGTTGTGGCGATGACGGGCATGGACCAGGATATGATGCAAACGGTGCTGTCGTGTCGCTCGGCACGCGACTCACAGCGTAGCCTTGTGGTCTCTATCGTGGTGCAGATGGTCGTTATACTGCTCTTCTTAGCCCTTGGCGCACTCTTCTACCTCTTCCTCGCCAAGCAGGGCGTGATGCCAACCGATGGCGCCATGCCACTTGTGGATGGGTCGGGAGCGATTGTTGTGGAGCGTGGCGACGATGTATTCGGCTATGTAGCTACGGAGTGTGGCCTGCCCATAATTGTGGGTGTGCTCTTCCTTCTCGGACTTGTAGCCTCGACATACTCTGCTGCTGGCTCAGCGCTTACGGCACTCACAACATCCTTCAGCCTCGACATACTGGGCGGTAAGCGTCTGGAGGATAGGGCTCTGGGCAGACTACGCCAACGCACACACACCCTTATAGCCGTGGTGATGACTCTTATCATAGTCCTCTTCTACCACTTCAGTTCTGGAGGCGTTATAACACTTATCTTCACCGTGGCAAGCTACACCTATGGACCACTGCTCGGCATGTTCCTCTTTGGCCTTATGACCAAGCGCAAGGTTAAGGATAGGGCTCTACCCGTAATTGCCGTAGTATCGCCATTGCTATGCTATGTACTCTCGTCAAATGCCGAGAGCTGGCTGGGGGGCTATCAGTTTAGCTACGAGATTATCGTCGTAAACGCAGCGCTCACCATGCTCGGCATGTGGATAGCGAGAAAGTGAAAGGTGAGAGGTGAGAAGTGAAAAGTGTGGTGCGCCTACGACGCAAGGTTGACTATTGTTATACATATGGGGTTGCCTAACAAATCAGTTAGACAACCCCATATTCAGCAACTAAATGCTTCCACTTCCGTCACATACACCGCATCTGCCACTACCTTCACAGACGCCACATCTCTGCTCATATTTCTCGTGTGATGTAATGCTCATCGCACCATACTCATAGACCCTTCCTGTTCCATTACAATGCTGGCATTTACCACTTCCCTTGCATCGCGAACACTGGCTGCTTGATGAGCTACTGCTACTGCTCTCTGAATATGTGTATGTTGGCGTATAGGTTGTATCATATACATAACCTGTGTTGTAATATCCGTTTCCTATATTATAGGTTTGGGTTTGTACTACGATTACACCTGTACCGCCACACGCATAGCAGCCCATTGCTCCATAACCACCGCAGGCGAAGCATGCTGTTGGTCCAAACATAGTCCATACAGTACCTGAGCCTCCACATCCTGCGCAAACCATGCGCCCTGTACCTCCGCAATTATAGCATGTTGTAGTAGTTGTTTGAGCGTGCGACACTTCCGATAGGCAAAATACCATCATTGCAAGTAAGAAAAGTTTTTTCATAGTGTTGTTTATTTTTAGTTTGTTATTGTTTTGTTATTATAGAGCGCTTGCTTAGCGGTAATCTATCACTTATATGAAAAAATTCGCAATTATGATTTGCTAATATTTACTATAGTGCCGACAAGCGGTAGGAGATTGCCACGGGCTAACGCCCTCGCAATGACTTATTAAGGCAAGAAGCGAAAAGTGAGGTGTGCTTTGCGCATTACAAAAAATTACCCCTCGGAATCGTACACATGTACGCCCGAGGGGTTCTCTTATATGAAGGGGGCGAGAATATTCATTCTCTCCCCCCCCTTATCTCGATAGATTATAGACCGAGCTTCTTGCGAATATCCTTAGGAATAGCGTTCTTGTGAACAATGATGTTCATAGTCTTGTAACGAACGAATGCCTTAGATGCATACCAGATACCCTTGTAAGTACCAGCCTCGCCCCATGAGTTCTTAACCATGTAGTACTCAGTGCCGTTCTGATCCTTAGCGATACCATAGATAAGCATACCGTGGTCATCAGTAGTCTCCCAGTTGTCATAAGCAATCTGACGCTCCTCCTGTGTGCACCACTTCTCAGCTGATGGGCGTGGAGTGTTCTTCTTCTCCTCCTCAGTTAGGTTAAGCCACTTAGCCATATCTGAGCCCTGAAGGTCAGCACCGTTTGACTCATCTGGAAGTACTGCTGTACCCATGCGAGTAAAGCCCTTCTCGCTAACATCGCTACCCCAAGCTACGGTGTAACCCTCCATGATAGCGTTGTCGAATACTCGCATCAACTCATCGATAGGAAGGTTGTAAGACTGAGCCCAACGCCAGTTATCAGGAATCTCGATAGCGAAAGTGCTATAGAATGGGTGGTGAGTGTAAGAGGTCAATGATACATAGTCATCAGCATTCAAGCCCAAAGTAGCGTAGAATGACTTAGGAGTGTACTCCTTACCATTGTAGGTGAACTTCTCAGGACGAACACCGAGGTAGATGTCATGGATAGCCGCGATAGCCTTCTTCCACAATGGCTGGCCATCAGGACCTACCTGCAAGCTGCGGTGCTTACCCTCAGCGATAGCTGCAACAACAGCATCGCTAACTGCTGAAAGCTCGTTGTGGTTGCTGAGCTCCATACCATACATCACACCTGGACGCATCTCAGCCTCTGGAACAAGACCGAAAGCCTCCATACCGTAGATAACATCGTAGAATGAACCACCCTGTGCGAATGATACATCACCATGTGTGCGAACTGCCTTGTCAGCACGATCGAGGTATGTGTTGTGAACAATGAACATCTCAGAGAAGTCGTACTCGCCCTTGCCCATACGCAAAAGCTCAGACTCAATCAATGCCAATGGTGAGTAGCACCAGCAAGTACCTGCCTGGTTCTGGTTCTTGATGCTTGTGATAGGGTTCTCCTTTACAACTGTAAACTCAACCGCCTCCTGTGCCATAGCGCCGGTAGCCATTACAAGGCCGAGGGCTAATGCAAAGATTTTCTTCATAATTTGTTAGTTTTAAGGTGAATATAAATGTTGTTTATTTCTTTGTCTTGGCTATTATACGCTGACACTCAACAAATGTCAAGCTATCAATCTTAGCGCCCTTTGGCAGACGATAGTTCTTGCCATTGTACGAGATATAGGGGCCATACTGACCGCTCTTGATGACCATAGCGGCATCCTCCTCGAAGGTACGCAATGGAGTGGCGGCAGCACGCTGCTTCTCGCTATTCTCCTGCAACAGAGCCTCAGCACGCTCACGCGTAATAGTATATGGGTCGTCGCCCTTGCCCAACGATGCGAAGGTCTTGCCATGGCGCACATATGGGCCGAACTTGCCTACGCCCACCATCAATGGCTCACCATCGAGGTCGCCGAGGTTACGAGGTAGAGCGAAGAGCTCCAACGCCTCCTCCAAGGTGATTGACTCAATAAGTTGCCCCTTCTTAAGCGAGGCGAACTGACCCTTCTGGTCATCCTTGCCCTCGAGCTCCACCATAGGACCGTAACGGCCTATGCGAGCCTTAACAGTAAGGCCTGTCTTAGGGTCAATACCGAGCACTCGTGTAGCCTGCTGCGAGCGGTCGCTCTGAGTGCCAACAGCCGCATCAACAAGTTTATGGAAGGGGTCATAGAAATCTCCAATCATAGTATGCCATGTAATCTCACCATCGGCAATACGATCGAACTCCTTCTCCACATTTGCAGTGAAGTGGTAGTCCATGATTGTTGAGAACTGCGACTCAAGGTAGTCGTTAACAACCATACCTATATCTGTTGGAGCAAGGCGGTTCTTCTCCTTACCATAGCTCTCAGTAACCATCTTAGCCTGAATCTTGCCATTTGCGAGTATAAGTTGCTCGGTCTGACGCTTCTGGCCATCGCGGCTCTGCTTAACGACATAGCCACGATTGATGATGGTGGTGATGGTTGGTGCGTATGTTGATGGACGACCGATGCCAAGTTCCTCGAGGCGCTTGACCAGTGCCGCCTCATTATAGCGTGCAGGTGACTGTGTATAGCGCTCCGATGCGGTAATGGTGGTGGCAGTAAGTGGGTCGCCAACACTCATCTTAGGGAGTATGCCACCCTCGCCCTCCTGAGCTACATCCTCATCCACAGCCTCAGAATATAGGCGCATGAAGCCATCGAAACGAACAATCTCGCCAGTAGCTACAAACTGCTCCGAACGACGCTTGAGGTCTACGACAATCTGTGTACGATCGAGTTCGGCGGGTACCATCTGTGAGGCTACAGTGCGCTTCCAAATAAGGTCGTAGAGACGCTTCTCTGCTGCCGTACCCTCAATCTCCTGACGCTCGATATACGAAGGACGGATAGCCTCGTGAGCCTCCTGCGCACCCTTCGACTTAGTCTTATAGTTGTGAGGATTGGAATACTTAGCACCAAAGAGGCGAGTAATCTCATTCTTGCACTGCGTGATGGCCATCTGCGAGAGGTTCACAGAGTCGGTACGCATATAGGTGATAAGACCCTGCTCATAAAGGCGCTGCGCAACAGACATGGTCTGCGATACGCTCATGCCGAGCTTACGGCTGGCCTCCTGCTGGAGTGTAGAGGTGGTGAAGGGGGCAGCGGCATAACGCTGTACAGGCTTCTCCTCAATCTTGCCAACAACAAACTCCTCACCAATGCAGTCGTTGAGGAACTGCTCGGCCTGCTCACGCGTGTCGAACGAGCGTGAGAGGGTTGCCTTGAAGATTGTCTGCGAGGGGTCCTCAGTGGCGTAGAACTGTGCAACAACACGATACAACGCCGTAGACTTGAATGATATAATCTCGCGCTCACGCTCTACGATAAGGCGTACGGCAACACTCTGCACACGGCCAGCTGAGAGTGCTGGACGCACCTTCTTCCAGAGTACGGGCGAAAGCTCGAAACCTACCAAGCGGTCGAGAACACGGCGTGCCTGCTGAGCATTCACAAGATTCATATCTATGGTACGAGGATTCTCTATCGCATTGAGGATAGCGCGCTGCGTAATCTCATGAAAGACGATACGCTTGGTGCGGTCAATGGGCAGCTCCAAGACCTTAGCGAGGTGCCATGCGATGGCCTCTCCCTCGCGGTCCTCATCGGATGCCAACCACACAGTCTTCACACTGCGAGCCAAGCGCGAGAGATCGTCAACGACCTTACGCTTATCCTCGGGAATCTCGTATAATGGTTCAAACTTATTATCAAGATCTATACCAAGACCCTTCTTTGCCAAGTCGCGAATATGACCAAAGCTCGACTTGACCATATACTCCTTGCCGAGAAATCTCTCGATGGTCTTAGCCTTGGCGGGGGACTCAACAATAACTAAATTCTCCTGCATCTCAATTATTCATTTTTACACAGCAAAACCTAAGCTCGTAACTTAGGTTCGCCTTAACTATGTAATCTCAATCGCTATACTCTTAATTTACAATGGTATAAGTAAGTTCGAGCATTATTGGGGCATTGCTCATCATACCCTCAACATCAACGCTGTCACCTCCATAGATTTTCTGGCGGTTGAAACCAAAGAGCTGGTCGGCAGCTGGAGCGATGTAGATTCTGCGATAGGGCACAAGGTCCATATCGGCCTCTGCACTATCGGGGTTGAACTTCTCGAGCTTAACCCTACCTTGCTCATCTACATTATCGGCTGCGGCCATCATCAACGACTGTATATGTGTCGAGATGTCCATGGTATAGCAGCCAAGCGAACGGTTGATGTAACCATCGTAGTCCAAAACCACGCTATTCTCGCTGGTGTAGGCGTAGTCGGAGATAGCTATGAGATTATTATCATTTGCATCAGTGCCACCATAGCGGGTATAAAGACCCATACGGGGCATCGAGGCGTCCATTATTGTAGTCATTGTAATAGGGTCGATAAGTAAGTAGTCGTAATCGGACCCCTCAAGGTATATCGACATGTGCGCCTGATTTACCGAGATAACAGCGTCGGGATTCTCTACCGAGTGTACAAGGTCAGCAAGCGACTGTATGAACTCATCGCTGAACTGCAACTCAGTGACAACACCACCCATACCATCGACATACGACACCCTTGTCTCGACACCCAACTCAATATCGGTGGCTATAGTCTCGGGAAGCTCATGCTCAACCATAGAGAGCGACACATTGCCAGCCTTGACATCGTAGCTTGTGGGGTCTACATAGAAGTTATACGACATTATCGTGGTATCCTTGATAATGGTAGGATCCTCCTTGTAGCGGCTACGCGCATAGAGCACCATAGCAGTATTCTCCACATCGGTAGCAAACATCGCGCCTTCACCATCTACAGGGGCCTCAGCAGGGGTCACATAGATGCCGCGGATGCGGTCGACAAAGACCTCCTCGTTACCCTGCTCATATATCTCATCCTTATCCAAGCCATAACCATCGGTCTCAGCAAGGTTGGTAGTAAACATAAGGCGCGAGATATACTCATCGGTAGCAGCCGTAGGGGTCAAGGTGACACTCTGAGGCTGAGGATTCTCCATATCACCCACATAGACACCAAGCTCCTGGTTGGGATACTCGAATGTGAAGATAGGCTCCTGGGCTACATACTGCCCAGGATCGAAGTTGATATAGAAGATACTATCGCAACCATCGCCCTTAAGGTAGTCGTTAGATACAATCTCGTAGACATTAAACCTATGACGCTTAGTAGTGTCGCCATGGAAGTCGGTAACATAGAGAGCCAACTGCATAGAGTCAAAGATAGGACGATAGCCCCAACCATACTCCTCGTCGAGCTTCGAGCCAAAGAGCACCTGCGACATAAAGCCCGCCTTACGCTCGCCAAAGTCGGCGTTACGCTCATAGCCGAAGTAGACATTATCGAGATTTGATGACTTGATGGAGTCGGTGCGATAGAGCTGTGTAGTAGCCAGCGAGAGAGGTGTCTGCTCGCCATTATAATACATATTACCACCCTTATAGACACGACGATGCATCTCCATCTTTTGGTCCGTAGGGATGAACTCCGAACCCATTGAATAGTCTACCTCAGTTGTGCAACCCACATGCGCGAGGGCAGCCACAACGAGGAACACTACCAAAGTCATCAATCTTCTACAACTCACCATAGAACTTCTCATAGTTATCGAAGAGCTCCTTAGAGTCACACTCCTGATAGTCAAGGACAACCTTACCACGACTACGAGCATACTCCACAAGCTCTCTATTAGCATTCTCCGAGGTAACAACAATACCATCGGCATACTCTATAACGAAGCGATACAAATTTTCGTATGAGGGTTCCTCTAAAATTGTCATCGCGCTATCCATAACACCCTCGCCCTCCAACTTCTGCTTGAAGTCCTCGGCGAGCGTTCCCTCGAACATATCGTCGCTAAGCGACAAGACAATCTTCACATCGCGGAAGAGAGGATCATCGTAGAACACCTTCTTAAGGTACATAGGCACGATGGCCGAGAACCAGCCATGGCAATGTACGATGGTGGGCTGCCAACGCAACTTCTTAACAGTCTCGAGCATGCCTCGGGCAAAGAAGATAGCACGATCGTCGTTATCCTCAAAAGGCTTACCCTCCTCGTCGTGAAGAATAGCACGGCGTGAGAAGTAGTCGTCGTTGTCGATGAAATATATCTGGATGCGTGCCGCAGGGATAGAGGCAACCTTGATAATGAGCTGATGGTCATTATCATTGATAATAAGGTTCATACCCGAGAGGCGGATAACCTCATGTAGCTGGTTACGACGCTCATTGATACATCCGTAACGAGGCATAAATGTACGAACCTCACAACCACGCTCCTGCATCTGACGAGCCATCTCGATGCCTAACTTCGAGAAGTCGGTCTCGGGCAGGTAGGGAGAGATCTCCTGACAGACATACAATATTTTATGCTTTGCCATAATACCGCAATTTACACTGCAAATATACAAAAAACTTTCTACAAAATCAACATGGCATCGCCATATGTACCAAAGCGATAGCCCTCCTCCTTGGCAATCTCATAGGCATTCATAACGGCATTGTAGCCACCAAAAGCAGCAACCATCATAAGCTGTGTAGAGTATGGCAAGTGGAAGTTAGAGACAAAGGCATCCGCAGCGGTAAACTGATAGGGGTGGAAGATGAACTTGTTGGTCCAACCCTCCATAGGCTTAATCATGCCGCCCACAGATACTGCCGTCTCCATAGCACGCATAACAGTGGTACCAATAGCCACAACCTTATGACCCTCGCGCTTAGCTGTGTTGATGCTCTCAACAGACTCGGGGGTGATGATAAACTGCTCGGAATCCATCTTATGCTTCGACAAATCCTCCACATCTACGGTACGGAAGTTGCCAAGGCCCACATGCAAGGTGATAAATGTTTTGTCGATACCCTTAATCTCCATGCGCTTCATAAGGTGCTTCGAGAAGTGGAGACCCGCTGTTGGAGCAGCCACAGCACCCTCATTCTTAGCATAGATAGTCTGATACCACTCCTCGTCCTCAGGTTCAACCTTCTCGCGCACCCAGCGAGGTAGTGGTGTCTCGCCAAGGTTGTACAATGCCTCCTTGAACTCCTCGTACGAGCCGTCGAAGAGGAAGCGAAGAGTACGACCACGCGAGGTGGTGTTATCAATAACTTCGGCACCCATAAGCTCGTCGTTGCCAAAGTATAACTTATTACCAATTCGTATCTTACGAGCAGGATCAACCAACACATCCCAAAGGCGCAACTCACGATTTAGCTCGCGCAAAAGGAAGATTTCGATATCGGCACCTGTCTTCTCCTTGCAACCCTGAAGGCGCGCTGGAAAGACCTTAGTGTCGTTGAATACGAACATATCCTTCTCATCGAAGTACTCGATAATATCCTTGAACATGCGGTGCTCAATCTCTCCTGTCGAGCGGTGCAACACCATAAGGCGTGCATCGTCACGATTTATCGTTGGATACTTTGCAACCATATCCATCGAAAAGTCGTAACCATACTGCGATAACTTCATATATTTCTCAAAAAAAGCGTGAAACAATCAAATAATATACGCAAGTTTATCTATTTTGTTTCACACTCGCGTAATTTTTCCATAAAATCGTCGAGACCATGGGCAAACTCTACCTTAAAACCACCGCTGCGCGTACGACGCAACGACGATAGATATGCACCGCTATTCAAAGCCTCACCAATCTCGAAGGCCAACGAGCGAATGTAGGTACCCTTGCTGCACTCGACCCTAATCTTTATGCGTGGCAGGTCGTACTCCAAGAGCTCCATACTATATATATTAATACGCGCGCGCTTGAGCTCCACCTCCTCGCCAGCGCGTGCAAACTCATAGGCACGCACGCCCTGTACCTTCTTCGCCGAGTAGAGCGGAGGTAGCTGGTCACGCTCACCCGTAAGCGACTGCAATGCTGCCTCGACCATCTCGCGTGTGATGTGCTCCGTAGGATAGGTACAGTCCACCTCATGCTCCATATCGCCCGAAGGGGTTGTAGCGCCAAGCTGTAGCTCGGCAACATACTCCTTTTGCTCGGCCTGCAACTGCTCAACCATCTTGGTAGCACGACCTATGCAGACGAGCAAGATGCCTGTAGCCAAGGGATCGAGAGTACCAGCATGGCCTATCTTAATCTTGGGGTAGCCACACTTGCGAAGTTGAAACTTTATCTTACGCACCACATCCGCCGAGGTCCACTCGTAGGGCTTGTCGATGACAGCCACATAACCCTCAGGGAAGTTAACATCTTTGAGTGAAAGGTTCTCCATACTTATTATATAAGGTAACTTACTATTGCCACAATACCGACAATAGCGCAGTAGATGGCAAACCATATTAGTCTGCCTCGTTTAACAATATTTATCATAAAGCGACAGGCCAAGCATCCCACAATAAAGGCCGAGATGAAGCCTGCAACAAGCGCACCTGTAGATACGCCCTCAAGAGCCAAGCCACCGTTGACAACCTCCAAGAGGGTCTCACCCATGATAGGGGCCAAGACCATAAGGAACGAGAAGGTAGCAACAGCCGCCTTCTGATTACCAAGCAACAGACCCGTAGCAATGGTTGTACCCGAACGCGAAAGACCAGGCATAGAGGCTGCCGACTGCGACAAGCCGATGATAAAGGCATCGCGATAGGAGATGTTCTTCTTCATACGGGGACGCGCATAGTAGGCAAAGGCCAGAAGCACAGAGGTAAGCAGCAACATACCACCCACGATGACCATGATATAGTCTGACGAGAGCATCATATTGATGTCATCCTTAAACAACAGACCCACAACACCAATAGGCAACATAGAGACTACGAGCTTGAAGAAATAGCTCTTCTCCTCGTTCATACCCCTTGTGAAGACACCCTTTAGCAGCCACGACACCTCGCTCCACAGCACCACAATGGTACTTAGCACCGTAGCAGCATGGAGCGTAACATCAAAGGCCAAGTTCTCCTGAAGCTCCACGCCCATAAGCTCCTTGGCGAGTTGCAGATGTCCACTACTCGATACGGGAAGGAACTCCGTGAGTCCCTGCACCGCGCCCAATATTATAGATTCAAATATTCCCACAGCTAACCTATCTATTTATCATTGTTAGAGAAGCGCCACATGATTGCAAACACCTCAAAGGCAAAGCCCACAATAACCAAAATTGGGGCTATGGTGATGCGCCAACTAGAGTATATCGACTCGTCGAACTCGGTTGCACTGTGTTCGCCACCACCCGACATAAGCACAAAGCCGATGACGATGATAGCCGCACCAATAAGCATCAACACATAGTTCTTCGTAGATAGAGGCATAGGCTTCTTACCTCCATTATCCATGTTATCCATCATTAGTATAAATGTATCTTGTTTGACTTCATATTCACAAACTTATTGATAGCCATAGCACTGAAGCACACGGTGATAACAACACCCATGGTAGTTACAGCGCCGGCCACAATACCAAGTTCCGTATAGTTGGTGGTGGCAACGCCCTCGGGGAGCATATCCACGACACCATATATCATAGCACAAGTCATCAGCGAGGCGATGATACCCGAAAGCAGACCCTGCTTGAAGGCACTGGCCAACATTGGGCGCATGATGTACCACTTGGTAGCACCCACCAACTTCATGGTGTTTATAAGGTAGCGCTTAGAGTATATAGCCAAGCGCAGTGTGTTATTTAGTAACAACATAGATATCACAAACAACACTGCCGAGAATACAAGCAACACAACGATAATCACCGACACACTCTGCGACGACTGCTCTACATACTTGCTATCGGGCTTATCGACATAGACAACACCGCTGATTGCCAGCAATTTGTCGACAGTAGCGTTAATATGATGCATATCAGCATACTCCTCCTTGAGTATCACCTCAAAGCAGTCGTGAAGCGGATTCTCGCCACCCAATAGTTCCATATCGACCTCGAAAGGTATCTCCGACCTATTGTATCTCTCCTCCTTGGCAACAAAGGTCGCACCATCCACCTCCTTAAGGTTGACAATCGCAGCATATACATCGTCCTGCTCGTTACCATAGAGGTTGTTCTCTATATCTACCGAGAGCGTCACACGCAATGCTGGGTCGAGGATGTTTCTAATCGCCTTGAACGAGCCAAAGCCCACAATGCCCAATAAAAAGAGCACCAATGTGATGCTCGCCGTAGAGAGCATATAGGAGTGGCGCACCTTACGCCTTAATCGTTTATCTCTATTACTTGCCATATGGTTTTATCTTTATTCTCTTCGTCTAAATAGTTCAACAATGTGTGGAACGATATATCGTTTGCTCAATGGTGCTGTGACAAGCAACAACAAGGCAATGAGTATCAACCACGACGATATGCCTGTAATGGCTGTAGCCATACCCCAGTTAGGTGCTCTAAACTTCCACTCTACGACATGCGTACCAGCAGGGAGTTCCATGGCTCTGAGGATATAGTTTGCCGAGAAGTAGTCGGCCTCAACACCATCAATATATGCTGTCCAACCATCGGGATAGTATATCTCCGAGAATATCGCCATGGCATCATTCGTCGATGTGTAATCATACCTAAGGTAATTGGGAGAATACTCCGTAAGAGTGATACTACCCGTAGTGTCGTAACACAAGGCAAGGTCTGCGACATCGCTCTGCACAACAGCATGCTTAATAAGATCGGTAGTCGCTATAGCTTCGAACTCGGCCTTAGCACCATCGACATACCTTGGTGACTCGACAAACCATGCAGCACCCATAGGATCAACACCCAAGGCACTCTTCAAAGACATGACATCCGTCGACTTAGGACCTGCTATGAGGTACTTGACATTAAGCATCGCGAGTACATTGGGGTTACAATCATAGATATACTCGTTGAGCACCTCGTTGTAGCGTCCCAGTTTAGCACCATGATAGCCATCTACCGAACGATGGAAGTATGATGCGTTGGCCTTACCAGTATTTGTGAGATCAAAGACCCTATAGCCAGGCTCTGTTGCATCTCGCGTTACAAGACTATTTTCCTCTTTGAAAATATAATTATCGGCCTCCGATGGCACGACTGCACACTCCTTCTTATCGAACCACTTAGCGTCGTTCATATAGCGGCTGTTGACACCCACAAGGTCGAATATGAGTAGCATCGCCACCATGGCAAGCATGGCGTATGGCAACATCTGACTCGCCCATCGGATATTAGCAACCCTACTCTTGAATAGTGCATATATGAACAACACCGCCATCGTGGCAGTAACATAGCCTATGGTGCGCCAAGCATCACTCCACAGCATTGAGTTACGGACCTCAAAGGCATTATCCCTAAGTTCTTCAACCCACCACATATTACCGAGCAACTCGATACTTGGGATGCCATAGTCCGCAACACCGGCCATGGTGATAATTAGCAGTAGCACTACACCCATAGATAGAGCTATGTAAGTAGCCATCTTTCTCACGCTCAGCTGATCACGCCATAGCGACATAAGGGCATAGGCAGCAAGGACAACAACACTCCACTCCACAACCACAAGTGCCATGGATACCGTACGGAAGCCACTATATGCGGGCAACCAGTCGTACATAAGCTCATAGAAGCCCATGAAATTCTTACCCCACGCCAACAATATAGCAAAGATAGATACTGCCACAAGCCACCAGCGGTTGCGATTAGCAGCAAAGAAGATACCCAAGATGGCGAGGAAGACAACTACAGCACCAAGGTATGTGGGCCCCGCAGTGAGGGGCTGCTCACCCCAATAGGTCATTTGGGCATCATACGCCGCAGAGTTCAACTTTTCGTTTCCCTCGCTGAAAAGAGCCTCGTATCGCTGTTTATAGACATCATCACACACAACAAGAAACTCCTCATACCAGGTATCGTCGTTGATGACAAGCGAGCGAACATCCTCTACAGTAATATCGGGATAGTAGCTACATATATTCTTATACATCAACTCCATAGCCTCATTGACAATCTCCTCGTCGCCAACATCTTTAATATGCTCATCGGCATATCTCTGCGCACGCGCATAGAGGTCGTTACCAACAGTGGGGTTATTCAAGAGCATCTCGTTATCCTTGATAACATTTACAGCAGCTGTGGCACCACCCATATAGTTGGGCACAAGCATATTGAAGCACTCAGCCTTGCCATAGCTCCACTGCGTGTTCCAATCAATCTTCTCCTGGCGAGCCTCCTCGGCGCTCTTCGACTCATCCGAGACACCTCGCACCGTATGTTTCTGATGGCTCTTAGCATACCACAGAGGGGCAAAGTTGGAGCCTCCAGCAAGGAGGGCCGCAGCGGCAAGAACAAGCGTCTTGATGGCAAACGACTTTAACACACGCTCCTTGATGGATATAATCAAGTCGCTGACCCACAATGCCAAGCAGGCGAAGAGGAAGTAGTATGTAATCTGTGGGTGGTTGGCAGCAAGCTCCAGCGAGCCGAAGAGCGCTGCAAGCACAGCACCCGCCCAGATATTCCTTCTTAGGGCATACCACACAGCACCCACCATGGGCGGAGCATATACCAACGCCCACATCTTGGTGATGTGACCTGCATCGATGATAAGGAAGAAGTAGGTGGATAGTCCATACGCGAGACCTGCGATGATACCTATCCATGGATTGACCCCCATAAGCACCACAGCAAGCATCATGAAGAGCATGGCAAAGAATATCATGTTCATAGGTGAATCCACCACCTTGACAACACTACCCACGGTCTGCTTGACATCCTGTGTAGGGTACTCCATGTCGATAAGGTAGGCTGGCATACCCGAGAACATTGCACCAGTCCACTGAGGATCCTCACCCATAGCCTCACGATGCTCCTTGATATCACGAGACATGCCCTCGTACTGCACAATATCGTGCTGACCCAATGTCTTATTATCAAACTGTGGAGCAAAAAAGTAGATGCACACCATCCCAAAAATCATGATGCCAACAGCCCATGGCAGAGAAGCCAAGAGCCATCTACGAAGTCGCTCCATAGTGAAGAGGTTATCCATACCTTTTTTTGTTAAAAAAAGAAAAACGCAAAATATCGTACAAATGTACGAAAAAAAACGCAAATTATAAAATTGATAGACGAAAAGATATCAAACTATGACATGAGCCACATCAATAGAGCCTTATTACACACATAGCGAGTAAAAAATTCATCACCAATACAAACAATTTATAAAAATTCGTTATCTTTGCCTAATTAAACAAGTTAGTATGATAACAATCGACGATATTCGCAAACCAATAACAGCCGACCTTGAGGCCTTCGACGACTTCGTTAAGGAGAACTTCACGGCCGAGGGCGAGCTTATGAGCGAGATGCTCACCTACGCGCTATCATCGCGCGGCAAGGGCATCAGACCAATACTCACCCTACTCTCGGCATCGCTCAACAACAGGTCGGCAATAACCGACGAGGAGTGTGGCAAGGAGCGTCACGCTACCAAGCGCACATACCTTGGAGCAATGCTTGTGGAGATGATACACACTGCCTCGCTCATACACGACGATGTTATCGACTCGGCCGATGAGCGACGCGGTCGTGCCTCGGTGAATGCCAAGTGGCAGAGCAACATGGCAATTATCCTTGGTGACTACATCCTTGCACGCACCATGTCACTGGGTTTGGCATCGGCGCAGTACGACCTACTCTCCTACATCGGCACAGCTATGGCGACACTCTGCGAGGGCGAGGTACTACAAAGCCAACATGCCAAAGGCTTCGACACCACACGCGAGGACTACTACAACATCATATACCAGAAGACAGCAAGCCTGCTGGGTGTGAGTGCCGCCCTCGGAGCGCTCTCGGTGGGAGCATCACGCGAGGAGGTAGATAGGATGCGTAAGTTTGGCGAGGCCATAGGCATGGCCTTCCAGATTCAGGACGACATCCTCGACTACAACCGTCAGAACAACACGGGCAAGCCCTCGAACAACGACCTCCGTGAGCAGAAGATAACACTTCCGTTAATAGAGGTCATGGAGCGCAAGAGCGAGGAGGAGCGTGGCGAGATTATAGCACTCCTCAAACGCTGCAACAACGACGAGGCTGCCGTAGACAAGATCCAGCAGATTGTCGACGATAACGGTGGCGCGGAACTTGCAGCAAAGACCATGCAAGCATACCTATCGCGTGCGTTGCACTTGCTATCGAAATATCCCGACACACCATATCGCAAGTCGATGATGGACCTATGCTCATTCATCGCCGAGCGCGACAGATAAAATATTGACAACCGAGCAAATATCAATCTAAAAATAAGTAGTTTATGAGTACACAAAAGAAGAGTAATGTACTGGCTATAATCGTGATGATTCTGCTATTCGGAATGATCTCGTTTGTAACAAACCTTGCATCCCCAATGGGAGATGTTCTTAAGAACCAGTTTAGCGTGGCTAACTGGATGGGTACACTTGGCGTATTTGCCAACTTCATCGCCTATGCTTGTATGGGTATCCCTGCAGGCCACCTCTTGCAGAAGCGTGGCTACAAATTTACTGCACTCGCAGCTATCGCTGTAGGTTTCATAGGTGTTGGCGTGCAGACCATAGCGGGTTTATTGGATGGCAACACAGCCTTTGGCGTATATCTCCTTGGTGCCTTTATCGCAGGTTTCTCAATGTGTATGCTTAACATTGTGGTTAACCCAATGCTCAACAAGTTAGCGGGTGGTGGTAACCGCGGTAACCAGCTCTTGCAGGTGGGAGGCTCGTTCAACTCATTCATGGGTACAGCCGTTATCTTCCTCACTGGTATCTTTGTACCAAGCATCACCGAAGCCCAGATTAGCCAGGTATTCCCATTGATGTTTATCGCCTTGGCAATCTTCGCTATCGCATTCATGGTTGTTCTCTTTACTGAGATTCCAGAGAATGCTCCACAGCAGCTTCAGAACAAGGCGAAGGATAAGTATAGCCCACTATCGTTCCGCCACTTCGTGTTGGGCGCCGTAGCTATCTTCATCTATGTAGGTGTCGAGGTAGGTATTCCTAATGTATTGCAGAAGTGGTTGCAGAATGGTGGCCTTGGCCTCAATGCTAACGCTGAGTCAATCGCCTCTACAGTGGCTGCAACCTACTGGTTGTTGATGTTCTTCGGTCGTTTGGCGGGTGCTGCGCTTGGCGCTAAGATGTCAGCTAAGAGCATGCTTACATCGGTATCGCTCATCGGTCTTGCGTTAGTTCTTGGTGCCATCTTCCTCGACCCAGTGAACACTGTCAACCTCCCAGTATTCCAGGGTACTGAGGGCTTCGGCATGGCTGAGGTGCCTATCAATGCAGCCCTCTTAGTATTGTGCGGTTTGTGCACATCGGTAATGTGGGGCGGCATCTTCAACCTCGCGGTAGAGGGTCTTGGTAAGTACACTGAGAAGGCTTCAGGTATCTTCATGGCGATGGTTTGCGGCGGTGGTATCTTGCCATTGTTGCAGAACGCTATCGTTGACTTGACAGGTGGCGACTACCTTATAAGCTACTGGGTAATCATCGCAGGTCTTGCATTCTTGCTCTACTACGCATTGGTAGGCTCGAAGAATGTGAACAAGGATATTCCTACAGCATAACGACAATCTCACACGAGAATATCGAGCGTGTCCATTGGGCACGCCCATTTTTTCTATAACAAACATACCTCTATTGGAAGGTCGTCGAACAATATTTGGTCGACACCAGACACTAAGCATCAAAAAAATATGGTCATAAGAGAACAACTTCAAAATTGTTTTTGTATCTTTGTAGTTGATTGTGGGCATAGGCCTATTCCAAAAGTAATCATGTTTAACTACAATAACTAAAACTTTAACGACCATGTACGGAAAATTTCAGCAGCATTTGCAGAATGAGTTGGCAGAGATTAAGGCTGCCGGCTTGTACAAGACAGAGCGCATCATCGAGTCACCACAGCGTGCAGAGATTGATGTGGCTAACCGCCCAGTATTGAACTTCTGCGCTAACAACTACCTCGGCCTTTCAGACAACCAGCGTCTTATCGACGCAGCTAAGAAGGCTATGGACGAGCGTGGCTTCGGTATGTCATCAGTACGCTTCATCTGTGGTTGCCAGGATATGCACAAGGAGCTTGAGAAGGCCATCGCCGACTACTTCGGCACTGAGGATACAATCCTCTACGCAGCTTGCTTCGACGCTAACGGCGGTGTATTCGAGCCTTTGTTCACAGCTGAGGATGCCATCATCTCTGACGCCCTCAACCACGCATCTATCATCGACGGCGTACGCCTCTGCAAGGCTCAGCGCTACCGCTACGCTAATGCCGACATGGCAGAGCTCGAGGAGTGCTTGAAGCAGGCTCAGGCACAGCGCTTCCGCATCATCGTAACCGACGGTGTATTCTCAATGGACGGTAACGCTGCTCCACTCGACAAGATTTGTGAGCTCGCTGAGAAGTACGACGCTCTCGTAATGGTTGACGAGTGCCACTCAGCTGGTGTATTGGGTAAGACAGGTCGTGGTATTACCGAGCTTTACGACCTTCGTGGTAAGGTGGATATCCTCACAGGTACTCTCGGTAAGGCATTTGGTGGTGCTGTAGGTGGTTTCACAACAGGCCGCAAGGAGATTATCGACATGCTCCGTCAGCGCTCACGCCCATACCTCTTCTCTAACTCATTGCCACCCGCAGTAGTTGGTGCATCTATCGAGATGTTCAAGATGCTCGAGGAGAGCGATCAGCTTCACGATCAGCTCGTAGCTAATGTTGAGCACTTCCGCACTAAGATGGTTGCTGCTGGCTTCGATATCAAGCCTACAGTATCTGCTATCTGCGCCGTTATGCTCTACGACGCAAAGCTATCTCAGGACTTCGCTGCTGAGCTCCAGCAGGAGGGCGTATTCGTGACTGGCTTCTACTACCCAGTAGTTCCAAAGGGTCAGGCTCGTATCCGTGTTCAGGTTTCTGCAGGCCACACCGTTGAGCAGCTCGACCGTTGTGTTGAGGCCTTCGTTAAGGTTGGCAAGAAGCTTGGCGTCTTGAAGTAGTATTTAGTGATAGGTCGCAACCAGCGACACATCACCCAAAGCAGACCACCCAGAGTTGTACGCTATTGTACCATCTTTGGGTGGTCTCTTTTTAAGATAATAGAAGGGGCGATTGGGAATTTAGACAACGAGTTGGTCGTAGACAGCCCCCTTAGTATCTATCCCCTCAACAAAAAGAGGTTGCCAAACTGCGTTCGACAACCTCATAATTCAAGTTAAAAGCATCTACTAAGTGAAGCTCTGCATCTCGATAAGGTGTGCATAGATACCACCCTTCTCAACAAGCTCCTTATGTGTACCCTCCTCGGCAACACGACCCTGGTCGATGACATAGATGCGGTCAGCATTATAGATGGTACTCAAGCGGTGAGCAATAACGATAGATGTTCTACCCTTAAGAAGTTTAGTGAGAGCATCCTGCACAAGCTTCTCGCTCTCGGTATCGAGAGCCGATGTAGCCTCGTCGAGGATAAGAATCTCGGGGTTCTTGAGCACAGCACGCGCAATGCTGATACGCTGGCGCTGACCACCCGACAACTTACCACCTCTATCGCCAATATTTGTATCATAACCCTCAGGAGCCTCCATAATAAAGCTATGAGCATTAGCAATCTTCGCAGCCTCGATAACCTCGTCACGCGAAGCAGTGAGCTTACCCAAAAGGATATTACCCTCTATAGTATCATTGAAGAGCACGGTATCCTGCGCCACGATACTCATACACGCACGCAACGACTCCTGCTTGAGGTGCTTAACATTGACACCGTCAAACAAAATCTCGCCCTCGGTAACATCATAGAAGCGTGGGATAAGCTCGCTCAAGGTAGACTTGCCACCACCCGAAGGACCTACAAGGGCAATGGTCTCACCCTTGCGCACCTTGATAGATATATCGTTGATAACCTCGCGTGAGCCATCGTATGAGAAGTGAATATTCTTAATCTCGATAGACTCCTTGAGACCCTCGAACTCCTTAGCATCAGGCTCGTCGACAACCTCATTCTGAGTGTCGATAAGTGAGAAGATACGCTCTCCGGCAGCAACACCCTGATTGATGGTGGCAAACTGATCGATAAACGAACGCAACGGACGCGTAATCTGCGAGAAGGCTGCAATGAAGGCGATAAAGCCCGCACCAGTAACAACACCCTCATTAACAAGAGTACCACCAAATACGAGGATAATGGCCACGGCAGAGATACCCAAGAACTCACTCATAGGCGAGGCGAGCATCTGGCGGCGTGCCATCGACAGACACAGCTTAGAGAACTGCTCGTTGATATACATGAACTTATTGAAAACCACACTTGTGGCGTTATAGCCCTTGATAGTCTTCATACCCGAGAGTGACTCATCGAGCACCGATACCATCTCACCCATACGCTCCTGGCTACGCTTAGCAGGGTTGCGCAGACGCTTAACAATAGAGCCAATGAGCACACCAACAAAGGGCAAGAAGATGATGGCAAAGAGTGACAACTGCCATGAGATGCCTATCATGAGCACAAGATAGCCAATGATAAGGAGTGGGTCACGGAAGGCCACCTGGAGAGTGTTAGTGATGCAATACTGCACAACCGTAACATCGCTGGTAATCTTCGACATGATATCACCCTTACGCTGATCGCTGAAGTAACCGACATTCATGTTGATGACCTTGTTGAACATCTCGTCGCGCATACGACGCAAGGTGCTCACACGCAGAGTCTCAACAGTCATCGACGACGCATACCTAAAGAGGTTGCTAAAGAGATTCACAATCACGGTTACACCACCAAGCATGGCAAGGAACGAGATATTATCAAAGTGCTCGCCAAAGATTGTAGTATAGAAATAGTTCAGCGTGTTGTAAAAGAAGTCGGTGTTTAGTGTAATCTCAGGAAAGGCGTATGTTGGGACAAAAGCCCAGCCATCCTGCGTATTAAACATCGAGTCGAGGATAGGGATAATCATCGCATAGTTGAATGTGTTGAACACAGCATGCAACAATGCAAAGATAAAGTACGGTATGGCATACTTGCTCAGGGGACGAGCAAAACCAATAAGTCGTAAATAGGTCTTAAACATATTATTATATCTTTCTTTTTCTACAAATGCCTACTATAGCATACCCTCGTTGGCATACTCCTTAACACACTTCTCATAATGCTTGATGGTCTCCTCCATGGTCATAAACGACTTGCCTCCTGCGGCATTCTTATGACCGCCACCGTTAAAGTAGCGTTGCGCAAAGATGTTTACATCTATATTACCTCGCGAACGCAACGATACACGGATAAAGTCGGTATGCTCGGTGAACATTGCCGACATCTTCATCTTCTTGATTGTCAATGGGTAGTTAACAAAGCCCTCAGAGTCACCCTGCTGAAACCAAAAGCGACGCATCTCCTCCTCGGTAAGCGACATGTGCGCCACAGTGCCATTGTGGAAGATGCGCATCTTGCGGTTGATAACATAGCCAAAGAGACGAGCACGACCCTCTGAGAAAGAGTTATATATATTGTTGTGAATGGTAGGTATCGAGATGCCAGTAGCAGCCAAGATAGATACCATGCGGAAGAGGTCAGGCGTCACAGATGAGAAGGCGAAATTTCCTGTGTCGGTCATCATACCAACAAAGAGGTTTTCTGCCATGGTGGCTGTGATGCTCTCGCTGTCGAACATATGCTCTATAATTACAGCCACAAGATAGCATGTGCTCGACGCCTGAGGATATGACAACATGAGGTCGAAGTCCTCCGAAGGGTCAAGATGGTGATCTATGAGCACCCTTTTGGCAGTTTGGTTGGCATCTATAATATCCCCCAGACCATCAAGACGGGTCATCGTGTGGAAGTCGAGACAGAAGATGATATCGGCCTCCTTGATAGCCTTCATAGCACGATTGTCGGCATCATTCTTGAAGATTACCATATCCTCGATACCTGGCATAAACTCCAGGTAGTAGGCATATTTGTTGGGTATTACACATGTCACCTCATGGCCATGACGCTTGAGAATCTCGGCCCACGCAAGCGACGAGCCAATAGCATCGCCATCAGGGTTGGTATGAGATAGTATCACTACCTTGGGGGAGTGCTCCAGCATTAAACGGAGCTCATCTATCTTATTCTTTGTAATATACATAACGCCGCATACATCTATATAAATCGTACAAAGATAGAAAAAAAAGATGTAAACTCCTAATTGGAGGCTAAAATATTGTGGACAATGCGCCACAAGACCAATAAAAAAGCGAATTGGCACAACCGATTTTAAACGACCTGAGTGGTCGTATCATAGCGATAAATTGATAATAGTTGAAGGAAATGCTCAAAAAGGGCCTCAAAGAAGCAAAATGTATTTCATTGATTAACAGAGAATTGAAAATAAATGTAAAAAATATTTTAATAATTATTTGGTGATTTAAAAAATTTGCGCCACTTTTGTCCCTTGGAGAGGTGGCAGAGTGGTCGATTGCGGCGGTCTTGAAAACCGTTGAGCTGCGAGGCTCCGGGGGTTCGAATCCCTCCCTCTCCGCAAGACCACAATGCAGAACGGATGACGCAAGTCATCCGTTTTGTTTTTTGTGTCTGTTTGTGAGTGCAAGCACTCCCCACATCCCCACAACAAAACGGGATCAGTCCGAAAATCCGGTGGGGGAGGAAAAAAATCATGCAAAAATAGTAGCTAAACGAAATATAAAGAAAGGTATATCACTAACACCCCTAAACTGATTTCTAAATGCTTTGACTTTTGCATTGAAACTCTCTGCTGATGCGTTTGTTGATCTATTCTCAAAGTAGTTAGCTATTGTTGCGTAGTTATTCTGCATTGTTTGTATCACCGAATTAAAGAACTTTGAGTTTAGTCGCTCCACATCCTCATACCACCGTGCAAGCTTTGTTAGAGCTACACCCTTATTGCATCGCATATTAAATATATCCGTTAGTTTCATTGAGATGCTATATGCCTCCTCAATAGCAGGATACTCTCTGAATAGTATTTCAGCTCTACGCTTTTGGCTATCAGTCCACTTTGAAAAGTGTTTCATCACAATATGACGACTACGGGCAAGAAGCTGTCGGCGAGTATCTCCATTCTCAAAGGTATGAGGTATAAATCTTCGACCTAACTCCTTGGCAAAGGCTATCTCTTCATTCTCTTGGTCTATGGCTTGCCAGCGGTAATCTACTCTTAAATCAGATATTGCCTCGTTCATAAGCTTCTGCACATGAAAGCGGTCAGATACGATAGTAGCATTCGGAAAAGCGCGCTTGGCTATTAAGCGCATCGATGGACTTAAATCAACAGTTATCTCCTTTACTTTGAGTCGTTTAGTGCGTGGCAGATGATTAAGATGGTAGATAATATCCTCGCTCTTTGTGCCTTTTATCATTGCTACGAGCGAGCCTTTACCTCCGTGAGCAGATTTGTTTGTGAGGATAGTGTATAGTTCACCTTGTGATAGACAAGTTTCATCCATCGAGAGCCGCTCGCCGATATTCTCTTTGAAGAGTACATATTCCGAGGCGTGATAACGCTGCTCCCACATTTCGTAACTACTAAGAAAATACTTATACCAGAATGATAACTTCTTGCCATCTACGCCATACATACGACCTATAGTGCGGATGCTGAGTGTACTACTCTCTATAGACACCTTTTAAAAAAGCTGCGAATTCCGCAGTAATCTGAGTGCCCAAATGAGTCAGGTCATAACTATTTGTAAAGACTTTGCCAGTACTCTTTTCGAGCCACTTGCGACGACGAATATGAAGAAAAACAGGCTTTCCCCTAAGTGGAAAATCTTGGATAATACTCTGCTCGGTAAAACCTTTACTCTCATACCCGACAGCTTTGGGCGGAATATGCTGCTCGTCTAAAAATAGATGCACATCTACATCGGATACTTCAGTATGCACCAACTCAAAATAGTCGTATATTACCCCTGGCAACAACAACTTCAACGGATCTTCTATCTTCTCTTTGCGCTTAACCATAACACAAAGATACTATATTTTCTAAAATATCCCCACTGGAATTTACGACTGAGCCCCAATATTTCGTTAGCGGTAGTAGATGCGCTGTTATATCAACAAAAAAAAGCATCGGACTAAATACCGGATGCTTATGGTGTAGAGAGAGAGAGACTTGAGCTCTCGACCTCATGATTATGAATCATGCGCTCTAACCAGCTGAGCTATCTCGCCATTGCTCTGAAAGCGAGTGCAAAGAT
>JAZLBJ010000009.1:0-17111 GCA_045613645.1 Alistipes sp.
ACCCGCTGTATTGAAGTTGTAGCCGTAGATGTCATCGACATACTTGTTGCCATCGTCATCCACACCCTCTACGCCATTAAGCTCAGCCTCGTTCACCCACATAGATGCTGCGAGGTCGGGGTGAGTGTACTGCACGGGACCGTCAAGCACCGCCACGATAACATCGGGCGAACCAGCGCACAACTTCCAAGCATCGAGAACACCTACATCGGCACCCTTACGCGCTGTCTTTGCAATAGCCTCATCGCCCGAGTTGTGGAGGTTCCACTGATACTTAGCATTAGGGTCGTTGAACGAAGACATAGGCACCAAGGCGCGTGTAGCAGCCATATCATCTATGCACAATGGGCGAGCCTTGTAGTCGGAAGCCAACGATACTACAGTGTTAAACTCGATAGCAGTGATATGTGCGCTTGGAGCAACCGCTTTGGCGAACTTACGCACAGGGATACTCTCGTCAAACTCCACTATGTACCAACGGTGCAAGCCGAGCTCGCGTGCAAGGCGCTCATTTTTTGGCATAACCAATGCTGGCTCGAAGCTTAAGATATCGCCATCGACGAATATCTCACTCTTTACGGCCTCAATATCACCACTCTCGATGCGTGCGATAGTCTCCTCCTCGAGGAACAAAAGCAGAGAACCCTCCTCACACTTGTCTATGGTGTTACCCACAAGCTTATGCTCAAGGATTGCCTCTGCCTCCATTGTCTTCTTCTCCTCGACCACTCCTGCATCATTAGTGCAGGAGGTGGTCATAAGAGAGATAACAGCAATGCTAATCGCTATTAATGATCTATTCATATTACTTCACAAATTTACGCTCTGCCTTATTAGCAATCACCAACGATGGTGCTGGTGTTGGCTCGAATGGAAACTCCGATATATCGGCACAATTCTCAGGATCGAGATACAAAGGCACACGAGTTACGGCGCTATTGTTATCATCAGAGTCCTTCGAGAAGTAGATAAGGGTCAACTGCTCGTAGAAGTAGCAGTAAGAGTACGACATAGGCTCGTTATGCTTACCATACTGCACGAGGTCGAGGATAATCTCATCGTCAGTAGGATAAGTAGTATCGGTAACATCACCAAGGTAGACATCGTAGTAGTACTCCACGACATCGCCATGGAACTCTACCTCAAGAGGCAAGACAGCCCAGCCATTAGCATCATTAAACGCATCAGGATAGAGTTTTACAACATCAAAGCCATCGAAATATTTATCGGTATTGATGCTAATATACGACTCCGATACCTTCTGTGCAGGTGTCTTGAATACATCGGTGAAGATTACATCGGTATTGAACTCACCAGTCTTCTCATCGATACCGAATGCGTACACACGATACTCGGTCTCTGGGTAGAGGCCTGTGAACTCGAACTGCTGTGAGCCCTTGCTACCTACGATACGATAGCACATAGACACATTGTCATAGTAACCGTTATCTACATACCACTGAGCAGCCTCACGGATAGTCTCCTTAAGCTCCTCTGCAGTCTCATCAACGCCACATACATCAATGTAGTAGAGCGAGGTCTCAGGGGTTACATAAACCGAGCCCTTAACACGGTAGTGTGTAATCTTGTCGAGCGACAGTTCAAACTCAGCCGTTGCATTAGGATCGTATGTTGCAGTGTGAATCTTCTCGCGCTTAATCTCGGTTGTAGCCATACCATACTCATATCCGAAGTAGTAGATATAGTAGTCGGTATCCTCCTTAGACAAGAGGTACTCCTTAGAGCATGAGCCGAAGTTCAAGTATGAGACATAACCGTCGAGCTTGTTGAACATTGCGATAAACTCATCATCCGAGAGGTTCTCGACCTCAGCTGCTGGGAGTACGAGTGTAGCGTACTGGTCCATGTTTGTTGCAGCAACATCGTATGATACGCGGTCGGTGTTAACCTTAATGTTAGAGAGAGTAAGCACATTGTCAGATGGCTCTACTGGGCCAGTCTTGAATGTTGTGTAGACAAGGTCAGAGATAATCTCACCAGTGTCGGTCACAGCACAACCATAGGCGTAGAACTCGGTGTTACCATTGAGCTCAAGCTCCTGGGTTGCAGGGCCAACAAGTGTAAGCTCGGCTACAGCCTCCTCGGCAGTGTAACCTGCGTACGCGCCATAGTAGATAGCGTTAGAGAGGTCCACCTCGATAAGACGCTCAAGGTACATCTCAACAGTCACACCTGGAGACTGAGCCAATGCGCTCTCCATATTCTCCACAGAGAAGTACCATGCGAAGTAGCGGATATTCTCTGGTGTAGGAGTTGTGTGCATCTTAACATAAGGACCGTTAATCTCGAACTCGAAGTCGATAGAGACCTCTACATCTACAGCCTCACCGCTTTGGGTGATTACGATATCGTCCTTAAGTTTACCGTATGTGAGCGTAATCTTCGAAAGACGCTGTGAGCCTGTGGTGTTGGGGTCTACCACGAAGCTAACCTCGCCCTCGTCAGATAGGTCAAACGAGTGAATCCACTCATCCTGAGCCTCAGCCTTAAGCTCGCTACCATCTGGATTCTCGAGGGTATAGGTAAAATAGTAGTCACCACCCTCAGCCTTAACCTGAACATAGTTGTCATCAATAGACAACTCCGCAGGCACGGTTGGAGTAGGATCTACAGGCTCATTGTTTGGCTCGTTACAAGCAGCAAACATCGCAGTTGCTGCCAATGAAGCGAGCATGAATTTAAGATTCTTCATCGTTGTAAACTTTTAGAATTTACGCATTGCGCGAACGCGGTTGTAGGCCTTCTTGTCGTGGCCATAGTCGGCAAAGTCGCCTGTTGCAAAGCTTATAGCATAAGCACCCTGAACACCAAACTCCTCAGACGACCAGTATGCCTGGTTAGCGCCTGTAGCGATAGGCCCATAGCCCTTCTCGATGAGTGTAGCATTGATAGCCTCTACATTCTGAGCAGCATACGCCAACTCTGTAGGTGCAGGGAGATACCATGATGAAAGGCCGAGTGCATTCTTGTTGTTGCACCATACTACTGCGGGGTAAAGCTCCTCCCAGTTCTCCTGCGACTTGATGTACTCGGTGTTGCGTGCGCCATTCTCGCGTGAGAACTCGCCACCCTGAACGATCAACATAATGTAGTCGGTAGACCACTGCTCATAACCCTCATCCAAAGAGATAAGGAGGCCGTGCTCACCACTCTCGTCAACATGAGCAATGATACCCTCAGCCAAGCCAGATTTGTAGTACTCACCAGCCTTGTATTTAGGCTCTACAGGCTCTTCGCCGCCACCATTTGGATCCTCAGTAGGCTCCTGTTCGTTGCCCTGTCCAGGGTCTACGGGAGACTCTGAACAAGCGCATACGAACATTGCCATAGCTAAGAGGAAAGGTAAAAACGCTCTCTTCATAGCTTAATTATCTTACGTAAGTTTCACGAATAATGGTGTAGTTACCCTCTGCATCGAACACTGCACCAGCGTAGTAGATAGTATCACCAGATACAACACTCTTATCAACAACGTTGAAATATGTCTGGTTAGAGATAGTATTCACATAAGTTGTGTCGTGCTCCTCCTGGAGATATACAAGAAGCTCCTCGTCAGACATATTGTATACAGTGTCGTCGTTAACGATGTGGCTCATCACGAACTTAGCAACACCAGAGTTCTGATCGAAGTAGAAGTATGCAAGAATATCGTTACCGCTCTTAGAGAAGAGAATCTCCTCTACCTGAGGACCGAACTTCTGCTCCTTGGTTGTGAAATCCTTTACGAATGCCTCAGTAGTGTATGTACCATCAGGTACCAAGCCGATAGCATAAACGAGATACTTTGTGTTAGGCTCAAGGCTATCGATACGCCATGAGTTGTAAGTGGTCTCCAAAGCACGTGACAACCACTCCTCGCGGCTCATCTTCGAAGGATCCCACAATGAGTCGATAAGCTCATCGTTGAAACGCTTGATAGCATCGTCGTTAGCGCCATACTCCTCGTATGTTGAGTAAGGCATCACGTTGAACATATGAGGGAATGGCTCAACATATGGCTGGAACGATACAGACGCCTCGGTAGTAGTAACCTCAGCAACAGTTACGATAATATCTGCATCAACCATATCAGCCTCCTCAGTGCGGAACTCAACCTTAGTAAGTGGTGTAGTCACCTCGCCACCGAAGTAGCCGAATACCAAGCAGAAGTAATCCTTGTTAGGAATCATTGGGCAGTCGGTAACTGTTGATGTACCTGAGTACATGTGATCACCAATCTTAGAGCCCTGTGCTGCGATGATGCCATTGATGATCTCCTCGTCAGAAACAAGCTCACCGTTCTGATCGAGGAAGTACTCCTTAAGCTCGAACAAAGCAACATACGACTCGTTGTGCTCAGGACGCACGTAGAATGTAGCGCGGTCATCCTCTACATAACCCTCAGTAACCTCGAATGTGTTAACACCAGGAGATGCAGTCTTAACCTCCACAACCTGAGCCTCGGTAGTAGTAGTACCATCAGCACCGATACCGACAGCAAATACGAAGTATGAGCTATTAGCCTCGATACCATCCTCCAAGGTGAAGTCATGAGCGATAGTACCATAATTTGAGATAGCACCAACTGCATATGAAACAGTCACGTTATTCTCCGTAGCCAACGCTGGGAGGTACTCAGCCATAAATGCTGGAATGTTTGCAGCATCGCTCAAGCAGTACTCCTCATACATCCATGCAGGGAACACATCGTAGTAGTATGCTACAGTGTCGTCCGATGGAATGATAGTGATTGAGAATGAGTTTGCAGTTACATTGTCACCAACCAAGATGTCGAAAGTACAGTCGAGCTGCTCAACCTTAGTAGTCTTAAACGAAAGCTTATTTACAGCAGTCAAAGCCTCACCGTTTATGTTCATACCGTACATGTAGAGTACATACTCGGTATTAGGCTCAAGATACTGATATCGCCACTCGATGTCACCGGTCAAAAGGTTGTCAGCCAAGAGCTGTGCGAGTGGTGTTCCATAGTACTCTGCCATATAATTGAGATAATCAATGTCTGAAGCGAGAATCTCCTCGTCAGTCTCTGGCATATCCTCAGTAACCTGGAGCTGATACCAGTAGGTCATCTCTTTATTCTCAGGCTCGATTGTAAGGAATACATCACCAGAGTGAATGTTTGTGAGGGTAACGGTGAAGTCCTCCATCACAACAGGCTTACCCTCCTCAGGCTTAACAGGCTCCTCTGGCGTTGGTTCGTCATTAGGCTCGACAGTTGACTTCTCGCAGCTCACCACACCAAAAGCGAGCATAGCTAAGATAGCCAACGATGATAAAAACTTTACTTTTCTCATAGTTTGGTTTTTGGTTAAAATTAATGTGTAAATATGTTTTGTTTGTTTTATGCAAGTAGTTTTTTAGTCTTTTATTGGCATTATATGCACATCTATTTAGCAACACCAATAAGATTACTAAAAAAATTTAATCCTCAATACTTTAACTAAAGTTAAAGATATCGTGCAAATATAAAAACAAAAATCAAATTTCGCAAAATTGATGCAGAAATTCGTCATATCATCGCCTTTTCCACACTCTATTTATGCATAGTTATTCAACCCTATTTTCACAAAAAAAATCGCGTACACCTCATCAGGGATGTACGCGATAATACTCTAATTTATTTGTTTTATATCTCCGACAGCGACACAATATTATTGAGCACAGCATATATTGTCAGACGGCCAATAGAGCGCGTTTGCAACTTCTCCGATATGTTATTACGATGAAAAATCACGGTGGCAAGCGATATATTTAACCTATCGGCAATCTCTTTGTTTATCAACCCCTTAACAAGTAATGCCAACACCTCGCGTTCGCGTAGCGACAGAGCACACTTGGCCAAGGACGGACGCCCTATATCTACCGCAGCATCACCCTCAATCCTATGACCATGAGGATGGCCAGCATGGTGAATATGGAGTATCTGACGCACTATGTTTGCCTCCGAGGCAGTAGCGTCGATACACCTAAAACCCAAAGCCACGAAGTGCGAATTATCACCCTCGGTGATGACAATAGTACGACGCACATTGGGCTTGAAGAGTTCCATATTGCGAAACACCACATTTGCCGAAACAAAGCAGTGTCCCACCATGGACAACTCAGCTTGTTGATACTCCTCGACACTGCCGAAACAACAGACCTCCACACCGGGTACAACATCCGAAAGCAACGAGCGCAATGCCATAGCACTGAGCCTATTCTCCGATATTATCACAAGCTGTGGCATCATACGCAATAAGACTATTTGGTTTCGATATATACCTCCATCACACGACCATCACCCTTGATGTCTACATCGCCCATCTCGGCTGGGACAAGCACCACCTCACCTTCACGAAGGGTCTCCTCCACGCCATCAGCAACAATGGTCATATCACCCTTAATGGCGATGTATATAACAAACGAATCGAGCATCGAGCGATCGAGGTTTGTCTCACCCGCAACATCGTGTAGCGCCATGGTGAAATATGGCGACTCGATAACCTTTGCCGAGCCACCCGTTGGCAAGTCATATCTCTTATGTAACAGGTCAGCATCAGCCTCGAAATCAATAGCATCAACAGCAAGTGCTGTATGGAGTTCACGCCCCTTACCCGAGGCATCTACCCTATCCCAGTCGTATATACGATAAGTAATATCCGAGGTCTGCTGAACCTCCACAACCTCGAGACCTGCACCCAGGGCGTGTACCGTACCAGCAGGAATGAAGAACAAGTCTCCAGGCTTAACCTCTATTCTATTAAGAAGAGGCTCAAGACGAGACTCCGACACCGCCGAGATATACTCCTCGCGAGTGATATTAAAATCCTTGAAACCGAGATATATAGCAGCACCTGGCTTGCAGTCCACAACATACCACGCCTCGGTCTTACCAAAGCTATTGTGGCGCTCCTCAGCAAGTTCGTCATTGGGGTGTACCTGTACTGAGAGTTTATCGTTGCAATCGAGGTACTTGACAAGCAGAGGAAACTCCTCACCATAGCGCTCGAAGAGCTCCTCGCCAACAAGCTCACCCATATACACCTCAATAATCTCATTGAGGTTATTACCCTTGAGGAAGCCGTTGGCAACAACCGAGACATCACCCTTTACGGACGACAAATCCCAGCTCTCACCATATAGTTTATCTTTAGGCAAGCGTGATGCGGCAGCACCCTTTTTTCGAAGTATCGCCTGACCGCCCCATATACGCTCCTTGATGCGTGGTTTAAATTTTAAAGGATAAAGCATCGCAAAAATAGTTTAATTGCAAAGGATTAAAATAATGATTCCACATATGTTACGACCTCGTCGATAGTTGGATTAAGACCAAACACCTTGCTTGGCTTAAGATACCACAACTCACGACCACGCTTAGCATCCTCCTCGCCGGCACCCGTAATGTTGAGCATTATACAAGCATCCTTGTCAATCTCGCCAGCCTCCACCATCTTGATGAGCGAGGCAAGTGCAACGCCAGGTGCAGGGTAAATATCTACACCCTCAAGCTCCTTGAAGAGTTTGCATGCTCGCTTAGACTGTGCATTTGTAGCAACCACGACATTACCACCCGTAGCCTTGAGCGCATCGTACAAACCACCAGCAATGCCGTATGGTGGCTTGCGATTTGAGAGCACCTTGGCATCAATAAGCTCCGCATCGCGACGAGCTCGCTTCTCGTCGTATGGCAACATATCACGAGAGTCGGCTCTCCAAGCGTCGAACATAGGTACGAATGGAGCATTCTGCGAAACAATAAGTTTCATAAGGTTATTACCGTAGCGGCCATCCTCTATAAGACGCATATTGGCCTCCCATGCTGCTATGGCTCCTGTACCGCTACCAACAGCCTGGAAGTAGTAGTCGGGAATACGACCAATGGTTGTAGCTGCCGAGAGCACGGTGGTGGCCATACCATCACGACGAGCGATATTCTTAGCGCCACCCTCAGCGTAGAACTTTGACGACTTGAGGGCAAGGTTAGAGAGGTTTATAGCATCGAAGTAGTCGCCACCCTTCTCGCAAGAAATGAGCTTCACACAGTCGTTGAGTGGTTCGGCAAACCACAATGCACTGAGGTTGTCGTGAGGAACGGCCAACAAAAGTTTGATATTGTTATCCGAACACACCTTAGCAAAAGCACGAGCCGTGTTACCAGCAGATGCCACCACCAAGACACGCTCCTCGCGCTCATCCATACGAGCACAAACGCTATAGGCCTCAGTCTCCTTAAACGAACATGTGGTCATCTTAACGCCCTTTGTTGGACAATAACCGCTCATGGTTATCCATAGGTTGCTTAGACCAAGATGTTTTGCGAGAGCCTCACTCTTATATGTCACAGGGGCAGATGAGCCCTGAAGCATTCGCTTTACGGGCAACCAGTCGCAGAACTTATAGAAGCCATAGCCGTCAGGTTTAACCTCCAGCTCGCGCTTCTCATATTTAGCACGCACCAACGATGGGGATCTATACTCCCTATCATCCAATATCCAGCCGATGTCTTCGAACTCTCGACCAGTGGCCACGCAGGTGAGCGTGTACTTCGTAGGCTTAAAACTCTCCATATCTATAGTTTGATAAAAATACACAATAAAACTTCGGCAAATTTAAGAAATTTTCACGAACTTACAATCACCGCCCCGACATAGGGCAATAAAAAGTGTTATTCATATGTTGTATTTACAAAATAATTAATATCTTTGTGATAGAAATATATTTACTATCCGCTCATAAACTATGCGGGTTAATTATTAAGCCTGACACAATAAATTAATAAATAAACAACTATGAAAAGATTTACTAAACATCTCTTTTTAGTACTTGCGGGTGCAACAATGATGTTCTCATGCGCCTCAGAGGACAAGGCTACCCAGGAACAACAAGAGCAGCAGGAGCAGCAGCAAAACACTACCAAGAAGGTAGATTTGGCAAACATGACCGTTCCTGTACCAGCATCGTTATTGGAGGCAAGCGCAGTGAATAAGGGTGGCAGCATCTTCGATAGCAATGATGTTTGTGCTGCAGCCTATATTGATGTTGACAAACTCGTCAAGAAGAGTGGCATCACTGGCAACCAGCGCAAGCTATTTGCAGCGATGTCTGTTCAGGATATCAACGACGAATTCTTGAACAACTACATCTACAACACCGTTCTCAATTTGGACAATAGCGGCATTAAGTTTAGCAAGCCTATATACATGACCGTCAATGCTGGTTATGTTAAGGAGGACCCAACCATCGAGTGCATACTTATTGCCGAGGTATCAAACATCGACACTCTAAACCAGGTACTCAAGGAGGCTGATGTATTAATGTCTAGTACTTCAAGCGGTGCTCGCGTAATGTGCGAGAATTATAACGACATGTGCATTGCTATTGGCTACAACAACAAGTATATGGCTTATGTTGTAACCAACGCCGATAAGTATTACTCAAGAGACCTACTCGAGAAGGCTTTGGCAAATGCCAATATGGACCTATCAGCATTTAACTCTCACGATGTTGCCATCTATTACAACTACGAGAGATTGTACAAGGAGTTGCCAGTAATCGAGAAGTTCATAAATGATCAGTACAGCAACAACTACTATTACGAGGACTACTACTATGAGGATGAGTACTACTACGATGACTACTATTACAATTCAATCGAACTCACTCCTGATTCAGAGATTAAAAATCTAATCTCTGAGCACTTCAATGACTTCAAGGGTTGCAAGATGATTGCAGGCATCACTTTTGACCCAGGTCGTGTTGTTATCGACGCACAGTATGCAGGCTTCGATGAGCTCTTCAAGGAGTACAACTTCTATCAGGGTTCAACAAATGCCAACCTAAAGTATTTGCCATCTAACGCCTACGGTTTTGCTAACCTCTGCATCAATGGTAACAAGTTGGCCGAGATTATCAACACATTCATGACTCGCGATGTCAAGAACGCTTTGGCATACAATATCGGCATGCCAGTTAACGAGCTTACAACATACCTCTCTATCGCCACCGATGCCATCAAGTCTATCGACGGCGATGTAACCGTAGCTCTCAATAGCTTGGACATCGAATATGTTACTGAGTACGACTACTACTGGGATGAGTATTACGAGGTTGAGACACTATCTGACCTTGAGGCTGTAGCTATCGTAAACACCAACTCAAACTATGTTATCGAGAATGTTAAGCTTATCCCAATACTCCAGGAGGTTGAGAAGGGCAAGCTCTACACCACATCGTTCAATGGTTTTGATTTCAATGTAGGCCAGGTGGACAACACTCTCTATGCAGGTGTCAACACCCGTTGCGACAATCTCCCACGCCAGAACATGGAGACTAAGTGGGCAGAGGAGTTCAAGAATAGCTACGCATACATAGTATTTGATGTTCAGAACTTCTTTAACTCTAAGTATGGCAAGACTATTCGTAAGAATTTGCAGTCTGACAGCGATACAATGCCATTAGACAAGGTTATCAACATGGTTGATAGCGTATGGTTCAATGTCAAGGATATTAACAACATGGAGTTAGTATTAAGCCTCACTAACAAGGAGGACAACGCTTTGGAGCAGATTGTAAACTTTGGTTTTGAGTTAGCACAAACCTACAACTTTTAATTGTGGATAGCATAAAACTTATAAACGCCGTTCCGGAGATCTTCGCCAAGCGCGAAGATCTCTGTTCGGATATTTGGAATACCGAGGCTCTGTTTGAGCGTGGCAAACGCTACCTTATTCGTGCTGCCTCGGGTACAGGTAAATCGTCATTGTGCAGCTACCTATATGGCTCACGCGGCGACTACCACGGGGATATTCTCTTCGATGATGCTGACATTCGTAAGTTCAACACGAACAAGTGGTGTCAGATACGCCAAAGCGAGATAAGTATCCTCTTTCAGGATTTGCGCATCTTCGGAGAGCTCACAGCCCTGGAAAATGTGCAGATAAAAAATCGCATACACCACACCCAGAGTGAGGCAACCATACTCAGATGGTTCGATGAGTTGGGCATACCCGACAAGGTACACTCGCGCATGGACCGTATGTCGTATGGACAGCAGCAGCGTGTAGCACTAATTCGCGCACTATGCCAGCCCTTTAGCTTTATACTCCTCGACGAGCCTATATCGCACCTTGACGACCGCAATAGCGACATAATGCGCGATATTGTCACTGCCGAGGCCAAGCGTCAGGGTGCTGGAATTATAGCCACATCAATTGGCAAGCACATGAATATCGATTACGACAAAGTCTACAACCTATGAAGCTTATTTGGAAACTACTACGCAAACATATTAGCGTATCGGAGTTAGCGGTGTTCTTCATCGCCAACCTCATCGGCCTGGTTGTGATACTTGCTGGCGTACAGATATATTTCGATGCCAAACCAATGATGGATGGTGGCGAGGAGTCGCTTATTGGCAACGACTACATAGCCATATCCAAAAAGGTGGAGACCATAGGCATCAACAGCCAAAACATCTTCACCACAGAGGAGATTGACGAACTCGTTGCGCAAGACAACATCAGCAATGCTGGAAGTTTCATTGCCGCCGATTTCGAGGTTAAAGCAAGCCTTGATATTGGTACAGGTAAACCATTCACTACCTACATGTTCTTCGAGGCTGTACCCGATGAGTTCATCGATGTAGACCTCAAAGATTGGTGTGTGGATACCGACAAGGTGGGCAACGCAAAGCCACATCTACCTACCATCCCTATCATCGTTCCACGAAACTATCTTAACCTCTACAACTTCGGTTTCAGTCGCTCGCAGAACCTACCACAGCTCACCGACAAACTGATGACCGAGCTTGCCATGGAGATTAAGATTAAGGGGCATGTTAAGGATGAGTTAGGCAATGTTCGCACACAACAAGATGAGTACATAGGCTATATCGCAGGCTTTAGCGATCGTCTTAACACCATCCTCGTACCATTGGAGTTTGTCAACTGGGCAAACGCCCATTATGGCAACGACCCTATGTCTGATGATGTCGACAAGACAGGACCATCACGAGTTATCCTTGAGGTGGACAACCCCTCGGACCCAGTACTGAAAGCCTTCCTCGACGAGCGCGGATACATCAGCGAGGATAAGCCCTCGGAGAGTGGCAAGGCCATGGTAATACTTGAGCGTGGCGTGGCTGTTGTTGTGGCCATCGGCGTGCTCTTCTGCCTACTCTCGGTGATAATACTCACATTGAGCATATATCTATTGTTGCAGAAGAATATCAACAAACTCGAGAACTTGGTGCTTATTGGCCATACACCTATGATGGTGTCAATGCCATACATCATTATGACCGTGGTGCTCAACATATCTATATATACAGTAGGATGTGGTCTTGTGGCATATGGTCGCAGCCAATTCCTTGAGCCTATATTCAAGGACTTCCTTGACACAGGCCTCACCACCTCGATGACGCCCACCATAGTTGCTGGTTTGATACTCACTACCATCATCATGTGTTTCAACATTTTTATCATCGTACGCAAGGTGAAGCAAATATCTCGTAAACGATGATTCGCAAGGCACACATAGAGGATACTGAAAGGATATTGAGCATTGTTCGCAGTGCTCAATTATCTTTACGAGAGCTGGGCATCGACCAGTGGCAGGATGGCTATCCCTCGAGAGAGGTTATAGATGCAGATATCACCGCTGGCGTGGGATGGGTGATTACTGATGTCAACGATAATATTATTGGCTACTCGGCAATTGTCATGAGTGGCGAGCCAGCATATACACAGATTGCCGATAGTAGTTGGCACACGCCCAACGACTATGTCGTGGTGCACCGTCTATGCGTAGATAGCACGCTCCATCGCCAAGGCACGGCAACCGCCCTTATGCGCCATGCAGCCAACATCGCTCGCAACGAGGGCATAAAGGGCTTTCGCATCGACACACATAGGGGTAACATACGCATGCTTGCGCTTGTCGAAAGACTTGGCTTCAGCTATTGCGGCATCATCACATATGATAGCGGCGAGAGGTTAGCTTTCGACCTCGATTTAGATTTAAGTAACATATTGTAACACTCATATACATGGCAAGTTTTCTCCAGGTAGATAACATATCAAAGTCGTACGGCGACCGCACACTCTTCAGTAACATCAGCTTCAACATCAACGAGGGTGACAAGATAGCCCTAATAGCACCCAACGGCACGGGCAAGTCTACCCTACTGAAGATATTAGCAGGTGTTGAGAGTTCGGACCGAGGTGGCGATGTTAAGTTTATGAAGGATATTCGTGTTGCCTTCCTTGACCAAAACACAGCGTTCGACCCCAAGCACACGATATTCGAAGAGGTCTACTCACGCATCAGCGAGCTATCGCCCGCTATAGTGGAGTATGAGCGCGCCATAGCAAGTGACGACAGCGCACGCATAGAGCGCGCCATAGCAGCCATGGATGCATGTGATGGATGGAATGTGGAGCAAAACATTCGCCAAGTGCTATCGACACTCAAGATCGAGCGTACAGACCAGCCTATGGGCGAGCTTTCTGGAGGCGAGGCTAAGCGTGTGGCTTTGGCGTGCATGATATTACAGAATGCCGAATTCATCGTCATGGATGAGCCCACCAACCACCTCGACATAGATATTATAGAGTATCTGGAGGGCTACCTACAACGCTCACGCTGCACACTCCTTATGGTCACTCACGACCGCTACTTTCTCGATAGGGTCTGCAACACCATCATGGAGATTGACCGTGGCGAGATATTCACTTATAGAGGCAACTACTCGGAGTATCTGGAGAAGCGCGAGGAACGCTATAATAATATGCAGGCCGAAATTGATAAGTCGCGCAACCTTCTACGCCGTGAGCTTGAATGGATACGCAGCACTCCACAGGCACGCACGGGCAAGGCACGCTACCGCATAAATGCCTTCTATGACCTCAAGGATAAGGCCTCGGTAAACCTCGCCACGAGCAATGTGGAAATAGATGTTGCCACCTCACGCCTCGGCCGTAAGATTATCGACTGTATGGATGTAGACCTAAGCTTCGGCGAGCGCAAGATGCTCGATAAGTTCTCCTATAAATTTACTCGCGGCGAGCGCATCGGCATCGTTGGTCGTAATGGTGTGGGTAAGAGTACATTCCTTAACCTTATGACTGGTGCTATACAGCCCGATAGCGGCGTTGTAGAACTTGGCGAGACACTTCGTATCGGATATTACACACAGAAGGGCATCACCTTTAAGCCAGGAGCTACGGTACTGGAGTGCGTACAGGATATTGCAGATATTGTCAAGGCCTCGGATGGCTCCACCGTGTCAGCCACAACCTATCTCACACGCTTTCTCTTCCCTCACGAGACATTCAATAAGCGTATAGACATCCTCAGTGGTGGCGAGCAGCGCCGCTTGTATCTCCTTACGGTGCTTATGCGCAACCCCAAGATGCTTATCCTCGACGAGCCTACTAACGACCTTGATATCATGACGCTCAATGTCTTGGAGGAGTACCTTAGAGAGTTCAAAGGCTCGCTACTAATCGTGTCGCACGACCGCTACTTCTTGGATAAGTGCGTCGACCACCTCTTCGTTTTCGAAGGCGACGGTAAGATTAAGGACTTCGTGGGCCAGTATAGCGAGTATCGCGAGTATATGCTCGAAAAGGAGGAACAGGAACGCGAAGCGGCGCGCGCAGCTGCCCCCGTAGCACCTAAGCAGCAGCGCACCCACGATACCTCTAAGCGCAAGCTGTCGTTCAAGGAGCAGCGAGAGCTCGATGAGTTGGAGCGTGATATTGCGACATTGGGCGCTGAGAGAGCAGAACTCGAGGAGCGCCTATCATCGGGAACACTACCCTACGATGAGCTCACGGCGGTGTCTAAGCGCATAGAGGAGATTGTAGCTCTCACCGACGAGAAGGAGATGCGTTGGCTTGAGCTTAACGAGTAATAGCCCTGCACACCACACTCCGATATGGTATTGTAATTGCACTACGGCTCATAAACATTTGATTTATGAGCCGTAATTTTATTGATGCTACGACACACCGTCGTAGTTACTACCACCTACAAGACCACGCATTGGTAGATGATAGCATCGTTGTTGAGACAATTGACACACTACTCACCACCATGCCCTCGCCCTTTAATGTGCAGTCGGCACGCATCGTGCTGCTCCTCAATGAGCAACACCGTGACCTCTGGGACATCGTTGTAGAGAGTCTACAAACCATGGTCGATGCCAAGCAATTTGAGAGGACAAAAGAGAAGATAACGAAGGCCTTTGCCTCGGGCCATGGCACACTACTCTTCTACGAGGATGAGGCGGCACTAAACCGCCTGCGCGAGAGCTTTCCACTTTATGCCAACAAGGTGAGTATATGGTCGGAGCAGAGTTCAGGCATGATGCAGTTTGCGCTGTGGACAGCCCTCGAAGACATGGGCTATGGCGCATCGCTGCAACACTATAACCCCATTATCGACGATGCCGTTGCCGAGCGTTGGCTTATCAACCCCGACTGGAGACTTGTTGCCCAGATGCCCTTTGGCGCGCCCTTGGACACCCCTACACCTCGCACCGCCACCCTTCCCATTCACCAACGCCGTCTAATCTTCGGCAAGGAGGAGTAGAGAGAAGATAAAGAGCTTGACCACACACTGGACAAGCTCTTTGAATTGTAGATTATAGGTGGGACTATTCTCCAATTATTGTATAATATCGCCAACTATAAATATCTCGATATTTAGAATATGACTCTTTAGGCACATATACCGTAATATTTCTAAATCCAAATGTAGATCCAGATGCGGACGCACATCCAGCAGGAATGTCAATAGGCTTACAGTGCACCTCTTCAAGATTAGGATATTCAAAAGCGTGAGTACGCAAAGTAACTACACTTGCTGGAATTGTAATCACACGAGGACCAGAGCAATTTTGGAAAGCAGCTCCACCTATATGAGTTATATTACTTGGGATATTAAAGTCTGTAAGAGATGTACATTCTGCAAAAGCGGAGTCTCCAATTGATGTTACACTATCAGGAATCTCAATACTCTGCAGTGCTGAGCAGTTAGCAAAAGTAGATGTATTTATTGTTGTTAGACTATTGGATAGTTTAACCATAGTTAATTGATTACAACCACAGAATGCATATCCACCTATTGATGTTACACTATCGGGGATAGTTATGTTCTTAAGTGAAACGCAATCATAAAAAGCAAATCCCCCAATTGATGTTACACTATCGGGGATAGTTAGTCTTGCTAACGCCGTACAATTATAGAATGCACTATCACCAATCGATGTAACGCCCTCTCCAAACACAACCTCTTTCAGACTTTTATTATCTTTACAGATATTAGATGGTACATTTTTAATACCACTACCCCAACGAAGATACTCAATTCCGGTACAACCAGTGAAAACATTGATTCCCAGTGAGGTGACACTATCGGACAATTCAAGGCGCTGTATTGAAGAGCAATTATAAAAGGCACAACTTTCAATGGTTGTGACACTATCGGGTATTTCAACACTCTGCAGTGCTGCGCAGTGAGCAAAAGTATATTCTTTTATTGTTGTAAGGCTATTTGATAACTTAAGTTCAGTTAATTGATTACAACCGCAGAATGCATATCTGCCTATTGATGTTACACTATCGGGGATATGTAACTCAGTCAATCCACGACACTCCAGGAAACAATCATAGCCAATAGAGATTAGAGTAGAAGGTAGCGATAACTTCGCTAATGCATTACAAGCTCTAAACGCGCAATCACCAATCGATGTAACGCCCTCTCCAAACACAACCTCTTTCAGACTTTTATTATCTTTAAATATATTAGCTGGTACATTTTTAATACCACCACCCCAACGAAGATACTCGATTCCGGTACAACCAGTGAAAACATTGTTTCCAAGTGAGGTGACACTATCGGGGATTGTAATACTCTTTAATGACGCGCAGCCATTAAATACATTATCACCAATTGTAATAACGCCATTAGGTATCTCAATATTCTCCAACGATGAGCAATTACCAAATACCCTATTTGCTATTGTTGTAACACTATTTGGGATATTTATGTTTTTAAGTGAAATACAGCCATTAAATGCTCCACCTCCTAACGAGGTAACATTT
>JAZLBJ010000010.1:0-21527 GCA_045613645.1 Alistipes sp.
TATCTGCACTTGCCATGCTCCATTACTCTAACCGCTATAGGAATCTTCTCCAAATCTCTATCCTTCAAGAGATGCTCAACATCACACTCCATAATATGCATACTTCTCAACTCTCTCATATTGCATTTGCGAGGATCAAGAACGATAGAGACTTTTATTTGTCCAATTTGATTCTCCCAAAATGGTTTGAGACACTCAAGTACAATGCTATTTTTGGGTTGCGAAATTTCACGGTTATCTCGTTTCATATTTCCATATATTTGCACACTTTCAGGCCTCGGGTGAAAGTGGGGTGAAAGTAAACTTATCTTAACAGTGCAAATATAGTAAAATAAATCAATGTTGCAAATACCTGTTATTCAGTCGATTGTGTGTTACAAAGCAATGGCTCCGTAGCTCAACTGAATAGAGTACTTGACTACGGATCAAGCGGTTCCAGGTTTGAATCCTGGCGGAGTCACAAAGCGGCAATCGAGAGGTTGCCGCTGCTTTTTTTATCTACCCCGCCCAGTTGTGTTTGCCTCGTGGTGATGCCTATACCTATCGCTTGCGGTTGATGGCATCTTCGGCAGTCATGGTGGTGACGAGAACCACACCATTTACGCCCCTAAAGCCATACATATTCGATCCTTTGATAATCTCAACAGATTTCACATCGTAGAGGTTTATCATCTCAAGACGAGTCTCCATACCGTCGCAGAGGATAAGCACGGCAGATGAACCATTTATAGAGTTTTGCGATACAAGACATAGCTCGCCGTTGATATAGCGTAGTCCAGGGTAGCACATCTGTATAGCCTCCAATAGCCCCTTGGCGCCCGTAGCACGCAGTCTATCGCCCGATATGCCCGATGAGTAGTCGGTACTCTCACGGCGCTTGACATAGCCGAAACCATAGTTCATGAGCTCTTCAGACTCCTCGGCAGTGAACTCTTGTGTATTGCCACACCACACAATGTCTATACTGCGACGACCCTCCACAGCTACGCGTATAGTTTCGCGCTTGATGGTAATCTCCAAGATGTCGTCGTCCTTAACATCAGTAAGGCCAAAGCGGCCCTTACCATCGGAGGTTGTCTGCTTGTCGCTACCCACGACCTTTATCTTTGCTCTTACGCCCTTACCCTCGCGTGTGACTATTCTGCCGTTGAATGGCTCGCTGGCAAGTAGGGTAGTGACCATGCATAGTAGCATGCTAAGTAGTGCTAAACGCTTCATAACTCTCTTGTTTATACATACAAAGATATGTAAATATTATAAAAGTTGCAATAGTCGTTCAATTATTGCATATTCTTAAAAATATTTATTATATTTGTGGTAGTTTTATGACATAATACTAATCTATAATAAATATACCATTATGAAAGAGGCTATTGCAATTCTCACAGGTGGCGGTCCTGCTCCCGGTATGAACACTGTTGTTGGCTCTGTTGCCAAGACCTTCCTTGCAAAGGGTTATCGTGTTATTGGTCTTCACTACGGCTATTCGGGTCTTTTTAACCCAAATCCTCGTTACGAGGATCTCGATATGTTCCGTGTGGACTACATCTTCAACCAGGGTGGTTCTTATCTCACTATGAGCCGTTTCAAGCCCTCTAATGAGGACTTCGAGAAGAACTTCAATCTTGAGTTCTTCAAGGTTAACAACATCAAGTTGCTTGTGACTGTTGGTGGTGATGACACTGCGTCAACAGCTAACCGTATTGCAAAGTTCCTTGAGGCTAAGCAGTATCCTATTGCCAACATCCATGTTCCTAAGACTATTGACAACGACCTTCCATTGCCAGCAGGTATGCCTACTTTCGGCTACCAGTCTGCAAAGAACGCTGGTTCGGTTATCGGTCGTGCCGTTTATAACGACGCTCGTACATCGGCGAACTGGTTTGTTGTTGCAGCCATGGGTCGTTCTGCAGGTCACCTTGCCTTCGGTATTGCATCTGCTTGCCACTATCCAATGATTATCATCCCTGAGATGTTCAACAAGACCAAGATTACTATCGATAAGATTATCAGCCTTATCGTTTCGGCTATCATCAAGCGTAAGATTCTTGGTATGGACTATGGTGCTGCTATGGTATCTGAGGGTGTGTTCCACGCTCTTGACCAGGAGGAGATTCTAAAGTCGGGCATCCACTTCTCATACGACGATCACGGCCACCCAGAGCTTGGTAAGGTCTCTAAGGCTGAGATGTTCAACACATTGCTTGAGAAGCGCTGCAAGGCTCTTGGCATCAAGGTTAAGTCTCGCCCCGTGGAGATTGGCTATGAGGTCCGCTGTCAGACTCCATGTGCCTTCGACCTTGTGTACTGCTCACAGCTTGGTATGGGTGTTTACAAACTCTTCTCTGAGGGTAAGACAGGCTGTATGGTATATATCAGCCAGGAGGGTTATGTATCACCTCTCTACTTGAAGGATTTGCAGGATCCTGAGACTGGTAAGATTCCACCACGCCTCGTTGATATTAACGCTGATAAGATTCATCAGGTTATCGATAACTTGATGCACTATATCACTGAGGCTGATTACGAGGCAGCTAAGGCATACATTCCTAACCCTGAGGAGTATGACTTCAAGAAGATTTTGAACTGGTAATCATATTCGATTATATAATATATGGGCGTGTTCGGCTGAATGTCGAGCACGCCTTTGTTTTAGGGTGTTTGTGTAGTGCAGTTAGATGTCGCGCGCAAAGAGAACTTGGCGACCTTTAAGACCGTAGAGACCGATGAGATGACGAGTATCACAAGAAATACCACCCACTTATTGTCATTACGAGCTTGCCGAGGAATCTCCTCGGAGCCAACGCGCGTCAACTGCCTTTGTCTATTACCCCCTCATACCATCTACAAACAACAAGGGCTGCCCAGAGGACAGCCCTTTGTCGGATATGTTGCCGAGCTATTATCTGCGCTGACGGCGCTGCTCGCGGTTGATCTGCTCCTGCTGAAGCATTGCCTCGTAGCGCTCCTGGAACTTCGACTTCTTGCGTGGCTTCGATGCATTAGCCAAGAGACGCGCACGCACCTTCTCGTCGTTAACCGAGCGACGGATGATGAACATGATAAGCATTGTGAGCATCTGCGAGAGGAAGTAGTAGTAGCACAAACCTGATGAGTAGCTATTGAAGAAGAAGAGCATCATCACAGGCATGAAGTAAACCATCATAAACTTCATTACACTGCCACCTGGCTGACCAGCAGTTGTGGCTGCCTGCTGCTTATAGCTCATATATGAGTAGCCAAAGAGCGAGATAGCCATGAGGAGTGCGAAGAGGCTCACATGGTCGCCATAGAATGGAATAGGGAATGGCAACTCGATGATGCTATCGTATGACGAAAGGTCATCGGCCCATAGGAAACCCTCACCACGAAGCTCGATACTTGCTGGGAAGAAGCGGAACATAGCCCAGAGGATAGGCATCTGGATAAGCAATGGGATACAACCACCCATAGGACTTACTCCCGCCTTGCGGTATAGTTCCATAAGGGCCTGCTGCTTCTTCATGGCATCCTCCTTATTAGGGTACTTCTTGTTAATCTCTTCCATCTCGGGGCGTATAGCGCGCATCTTAGCTGTCGACATATAGCTCTTATATGTGAGAGGCAAGATGATGAGCTTAACGATGATAGTGAGGATAAGGATGATAAGACCGAAGCTTACACCATTATCTTTCAGCCAGTTGAAGATAGGAATGGTGAGGTAGCGGTTGATCCAGCCAATAAACCAACCACCCATAGGGATAAGCTCGTCAAGGTGGTAGTTCTTGCCATTAAATGTCACCTCGCTAAGGATGTTGTAGTCGTTAGGACCATAGTAGAAGGCGAACTCGTAGTGCTCCTGATTCTTGGTGTGAGGGATGATAACACGAGTGTCGTAGGCCTTAACGAAGTCCTTGCCATTATCCTCCGATGTGGTATAACCCAAGCCGGCGTGAATCACATCCTTGGCAACAAGTGCCGATGTGAAGTACTGCTGCTTAAGGGCAAACCAGTCGAGGTTGCGGTGGTGCTCACGCTCGCCAGTGAGCGAAATCTCGTCGCTCGACTCCTCGTTGTGGTCGAAGAAGATGATGTTCGATGCGAAGCTCTCGTTGTTGAAGCTACGCTCGTTGTGCATAGACTGGCTCTTCCAGAAGAGGATAATCTCATTCTTGAGAGCGAGGTACTCGTCGATATTCTTCTGGTAGAGGTCGAAGTCGATGAGGTAGTCCTTGGTAGGGTCGCCTGTATGGTTGATGGTATACACATACTTAATTTCGGCATGTGTAGGATCATCCTCGGCCTTGTTATCCAAAGGCAAGGTCATTGTCACTGTAGTGGTCTTGCCGTCCTCCGATGTCACTGGGCCACTGCAATCGAAGATGTAATCATTGGTGTCTACAGCATCGCTGCTATTCTTGAGCTCGATACCGAAATAAGCCGAGCCAGGGTTGATGATGTTCACCTTCTCGGTGCGCTCCACTTCGTCGTAGCGTTCGTACTCGTTGAGCACTGCGCTCACAATCTTACCGCCCACAGGGTCGAAGTCTACGGTCATAAAGTCATTGCTTACTGCAAATACCTCACCGCTCTTGTTCAAACGCTCATAGAGAGTCTCACCATGCTTGTCAACCGCAGCCTTGTTAGCCTCCTCCTTTGTTGTGAGTTTATCTAAGCGCTTCTGCTCAGCCTTGGTATTAATCTCTTTCTGGGCATTGTTGTACTCGGCCATCTTCTCCTGCTCGCTTGTCATGTAGAATGAGTAGCCCACAAATACGGCTACCATGAGCACTAGGCCGATAATCGTTTTCTTATCCATCTTCTTTGTGTTGTTGTCAACCCTCACGGGTGGACCTTAGTTAGTTCTGTTAATATTGTTTGAAATATATTTACATCTATTTATTACTGCTCATCGCGATACTTCAATGCCTCCTGTACGAAGCGTACGAACAAAGGATGAGGATTTGCTGCTGTTGAGCGATACTCTGGGTGGTACTGCGCACCAACAAACCAACGGTGCTCAGGAATCTCCACTACCTCCACCAAGCCAGTGTCGGGGTTGAGACCTGTAGCCTTCATGCCGGCAGCCTCGAAGTCAGCAAGGAATGTGCTGTTGAACTCATAGCGGTGGCGGTGACGCTCAACGATATTCTCCTCGCCGTATGCCTCACGCACGCGTGAACCCTCCTTCAAGTGGCATGGATAGCCGCCAAGACGCATTGTGCCGCCCTTGGCTGTTACCTTCTTCTGCTCTTCCATAAGGTCGATTACAGCGTGCTTAGTCTGTGCCATCTCGCTTGAGTTAGCATCTGCCCAGCCGAGGACATTGCGTGCATACTCTATAACGGCACACTGCATACCGAGGCAGATGCCGAAGAATGGAACATTATTTTCGCGAGCATAGCGTACCGCAATCAACTTACCCTCGATGCCTCGATTACCGAAGCCTGGGGCCACCATGATAGCCGACATCTTGCCGAGCTGGTCGCTAACATTGTCGATGGTGATGCGCTCTGAGTTTACATAGTGCAACTTAACCTTTACCTCGTTCACAGCACCTGCGTGGATGAATGACTCGCTGATAGATTTGTAGGCATCAGGAAGCTCAGTGTATTTACCCACCAAGGCGATATCTACGACGCTCTTTGGATTCTTGATGCGCTCAACGAATGCCTGCCACTCGGTCAAGTCTGGCTCCTGCTCAGACTCCAAGCCGAGCTTCTCCAACAATACGCCATCGAGGTTCTGCTCGTGCATACGCAAAGGTACCTCGTAGATTGTAGGCACATCGATAGACTGCACAACAGCCTCAGGGGTCACATTACAGAAGAGGGCTACCTTGCGGCGTACATCCTGGCTTAGGTCGTGCTCCGAGCGGAGTACAAGGATGTCGGGCTGAAGACCATACGAGAGCAACTCCTTAACAGAGTGCTGTGTAGGCTTGGTCTTGAGCTCTCCCGATGCTGCCATGTATGGGATGAGTGTTAGGTGCACCAATACAGTGTTCTGATAGCCAAGCTGATAGCGAAGCTGGCGTACAGACTCGATAAATGGCAATGACTCGATATCACCCACAGTGCCGCCAATCTCGGTGATGATGACATCGTACTTCTTGGTTGCGCCCAAGAGCTGCACACGACGCTTAATCTCGTCGGTGATATGTGGGATAACCTGCACTGTCTTGCCGAGGAACTCACCGCTACGCTCCTTCTCGATGACGCACTGGTATATCTTACCTGTTGTCACATTGTTGTTCTTGGTAGTCTGTATAGAGGTGAAGCGCTCATAGTGACCAAGGTCGAGGTCGGTCTCGGTACCATCCTCGGTAACATAGCACTCACCATGCTCATAGGGGTTGAGCGTACCTGGGTCAACATTGATATATGGGTCGAGTTTCTGTATGGTCACAGAGTAACCGCGAGCCTGCAAGAGGCGTGCGATAGATGCTGAGATGATACCCTTACCGAGTGATGATGCTACACCGCCGGTAACAAATATGTACTTTGGTTTAGAGAGTTTCATAGCAATATATTTCTTTATCAGTATTTTTGTTGTAGTTGTCTCTTCCGCGTTTATTGTTAACTCATTCGCGTTATGCGTTGTGCTTGGCCTCCTCCTGGTCTATGAGCTTAATCTTCTCGATAAGCTCGGCCATATCGCGCTTAGCACGCTCGATCTTCTCGCGTACATCGGCGATGAGTGACTCAGCATTCTTCGACTTAGAGAAGAAACCGATGTTGTTCTCCAAAAGGGCGATGTCCTGCTCCATCTGACGCACCTTATTGTAGAGCTTCTCGCGCTCAGAGCGAAGCTGATTGCCACCCTTCATGTTAGATACTCGCTCCTTGAAGCGGTTCATCGAACGGTCGCGCTCCGATGAACGGAGTGTCGAGAACATGCCATCGACAATCGCCTTATACTCCTTCTGCAAGGCATCCTTATGTTTGATGGGCACAAAGCCTATCTGGCTCCAGCGGCGCTGGAACTCCTTAACAAGGTCGAAACCACCAGCCTTGATGTCGGCAGCCTTCATCTCCTCGAGCAAAGCCTGCTTGAGCTTAAGGTTCTGCTCATGCTCGCTGTCGATAGATGAGAAGTGCGCAGCCTTGCGCTCGAAGAACTTGTCGCAAGCAGCACGGAAACGCTTCCAGATGGCGTCAGAGTGGCGGCGTGCTACGGCACCGCTCTTCTTCCACTGTGCCTGTAGGGCGATAAGCTCGTCGGTGGCGTGCTTCCAGTCCTCCGACATGGCGAGTGCCTCGGCCTGAGCACATAGCTCCTGCTTAACGAGGAGGTTGTTCTCCATCTCGCTCTTCTGACCAGCATAGTATTCGCGCTTAAGCTCGAAGAACTTGTCACAAGCGGCGCGGAAGCGCTCGTATATACGGTTGTTATCCTTCTTGGGGGCGTAGCCTATAGTCTTCCATACGCGCTGAATCTCCAAAAGCTCCTCGCCAGCCTTGTTCCACTCTTTGCGTGAGGTGATAGGCTGCACAAGTAATGCCTCGGCCTTCTCGCATAGCTCGCTCTTGAGTGCGAGGTTCTTTGTCTGCTCGGCCTTGAGACTCTCGAAGTGCTCCTGGTGGCGCTTGTTGATGCGGCTCGATGCCTCCTTGAAGCGCTCCCAAAGTGTCTCCTTGAACTCTATGGCTACAGGACCTGTCTCGCGCCACTCGTCGTGAAGTTTCTGTAGCTTGCGGAATGCCTCCACAATCTGCGACTCCATGGCAAGAGCCTCGGCCTGCTCGCAGAGGGCAAGCTTAACCTCATAGTTCTTCTTTAGGTCGAGGTCGCGTAGCTCCTTGTTTATCTTGATGAAGTTGTAGAAGTTCTCAACATGGAGGTTGTATGTCTCCCACAAATCCTTAACATTCTGCTGTGGCACCAAACCTGTCTCCTTCCACTTTGTCTGTAACTCGCGGAAACGAGCAAAGGTGGTGTTCATGGTCTCGTCCGAGTTGATAAGCTCCTTGAGCTCCTCGATGATGGTGAGCTTAACCTTGAGGTTAGCCTCCTTGTTGGCCTCTATCTGTGCAATGTGCTTGTCACGCTGCTCACGATACTGACCAAAGAGCTCCTTGAAGCGCTGCTCGTCGGCGTCAGGAGTTGGGACGAAGGCCTCAGCCTCGCCACCAGCCTCAAGGAATGCCTTGCGCTCGGCCTCTACGCGAGCACGATGCTGTTTGTAAAGAGCTATCTTGATAGCCTCGACTACTGGACGCAATGTCTGTACTGGCTCCGACTCAATCTTGCTTGCGAAGAGCGCTACGAGCTCCGCCTCGCTCATGCCCGAAAGATCGTCGTTGGCAGTTGATGCCGCCTCCTGCTCCTCGGTGGTCTCCTCGCCGATGTCGAGTCCTGCCTCGTCGGCAGCCAATGCTGCCTCTTCGTCGGCAAAGGCCTCGCTCATTGATGGTGTTACCTCCTCGTTTGGAGTCTCGTTGTTCTCTGCCATTGTAGTACAAGTGGTGTTCATCTGCGTATCTTCGGCTGTATTGCCGACAGGCTCCACAGGAGCCGTAAGGTTAATGTTTTCAGTAGCCATCGCTTACTAGTTTTTAGGTTGATAGAACGCGCGCGCTGTGCGCATATATTTGTGCAAAGATAATAAATCTTTTTTAAACATGGAACACCTTCTGTAATTTATTTGTATGATGGTCGATTTGTGTATAGAAAAATGGTGTAATATTGGAGTATGTGGGGAGTTTGTAAAAGGATAAAAAAGGTGTTGTTATGGCTATAATAAATATCGCTTTTTTGTCATAAAAAAAATAGGTTGTAAAAAATGTGGAAAATTATTGGAAAGTCGCCCGATTTTTACTAACTTTGTTACGTTTTTGAAGCATTCTTACATAGACATTAACAATAAACAACATAAATAAAATTTTCGGAATATGGTAATTCTTGTACTAAATTGCGGTAGTTCGTCAATCAAGTATCAGGTTCTTGATGTTAACGAGTCGCAGGAGACGCTTCTTGCTAAGGGTTTGGTAGAGCGTATTGGTTTGGAAGAGGGTGATCTTACTCACAAGCCACAGGGTAAGGATAAGTTTGAGCTTCACTGCCCAATTCCTGACCACACAACAGGTATTCGCCTCGTGCTCGACGCACTTACACACGCTGAGCATGGCGTAATCAAGTCGCTCGACGAGCTTAAGGCTGCTGGTCATCGTGTAGCTCACGGTGGTGAGTTCTTCCACGATAGCTGCCTTGTAGATGATGAGGTTAAGGCTAAGATCGAGTCGTTGTACTCAATCGCTCCTTTGCACAACCCTGCTAACCTTGAGGGTATCCTCTCTATGGAGAAGGTTCTTCCAGGTATCAAGCAGGTGGCAGTGTTCGATACATCGTTCCACCACACTATCCCTGCAATCAACTACTTGTACGCTATTCCTTATGAGTACTACGAGAAGTATCGCGTTCGTAAGTACGGTTTCCACGGTACAAGCCACAAGTTTGTTGCTCGTGTAGGTGCTGAGATGTTCGGTCTCGACTTCGAGAACTCTAAGATTGTAACTTGCCACATCGGTAACGGTGCATCTGTTACAGCTATCAAGAATGGTAAGTCGTTCGATACATCTATGGGCTTCTCTCCACTCGATGGTCTTGTAATGGGTACTCGCGCAGGTTCTATGGATGTTAGCGCTGCTACATACATCGCTCAGAAGGAGGGTATGTCATACGCTGAGCTTGACAATATGCTCAACAAGAAGTCGGGTGTTCAGGGTATCACTGGCATCTCAAGCGATATGCGTGATATCGACGCTGCTTACGACGAGGGTAACGAGCGCGCTATCATCGCTCGCGACATGTATGGTAACCGCATCAAGAAGTTCGTGGGTGAGTATGCTGCCGAGATGGGTGGTGTTGACCTCGTAATCTTCACTGGTGGTGTTGGTGAGAACTCTCCAGAGGTTCGTGAGTATGTTTTGCAGAACATGGAGTTCATGGGCATCGAGTTCGACGCTGTTCGTAACCGTGGTAAGCGCGGTACCGACTATGAGATCTCTAAGGAGGGCTCACGCGTTAAGGCTGCTGTTATCTGCACCGACGAGGAGTTGGTTATCGCTAAGGATACATACCGTTTGACAAAGTAATTATAAACAAATAAAACCTAAAACTATTATGATTAAGCATTTGGATGAGCTCGTAGCTGCTGCGGTGGCTCGTGGTAAGAAGAAGATGATTGTGGCTTATGGCCAGGATACTCACTCTATCGGTGCAACCGATATGGCTATCAAGGCAGGTCTTGCTGAAGTTACCTTGGTTGGTGACCCAGAGGAGATTAAGAAGTCTTGCGAGGCTGAGGGTGTTGATATCAATCAGTACACCATCATCCCTGAGTCTGAGGATGTAAAGGCTGTTGAGATTGCTGTTAAGGCTGTTCACAATGGTGAGTACGATGTGTTGATGAAGGGTGTAGTGCCTACTGATAAGTATATGCGTGGTATCTTGAACAAGGAGTGGGGTTTGTTGCCAGCTGGTACTGTTCTTAGCCATGTTACTGTATTGGAGGTTCCTGCATATCACAAGCTTTTGGTTGTTAGTGATGTAGCTGTTCTCCCATGCCCAACATTGGAGCAGAAGAAGCAGATTGCTAAGTACCTTATCGCTACAGCAAACAACTTGGGTATCGAGCAGCCTAAGGTAGCTTTGTTGGCACCAAGCGAGCAGCTCCTTCCAAAGGTTGTTAGCTCGGTTGAGGCTAAGGAGCTCTCTGACCTCGGTCAGGCTGGTGAGCTTGGTAACGCTTTGTTCCAGGGTCCTTTGGCATTGGATGTTGCTATCGACGAGGAGTCTGTTAAGATTAAGAAGCTTACAGGTCCTGTTGCTGGCGACGCTGACTGTATGTTGTTCCCTAACCTTGAGTCAGGTAATGTATTCTTCAAGGCTTGCTCTAAGTTCGGTGGTGCTGAGTTGGCAGCTATGGTTGCTGGTCCTACTGCTCCTTGCGTATTGACCTCACGCGGCGACTCAACTAAGACTAAGCTTTACTCAATCGCTTTGGCTTGTTTGTCAGCAAAATAGTTTTATATAAACATACCTATAGAGATTAATTATGGCTTATAATATTCTAACAATCAACCCTGGCTCGACCTCTACTAAGGTTGCTTTGTTCCGCGATTTGGAGCAGGTTAAGACCCTTACATTGCGTCACTCTGCCGAGGAGATTGCTCGTTTTGCATCTGTTGCCGATCAGCTCGACTGGCGTTTGGAGATTATCCTCGACGCATTGAAGGCCGATGGTATCAAGCTCGAGGAGCTCAACGCGGTGATTGGCCGTGGTGGTCTTATGCGCCCTATCGAGGGTGGTGTTTACCGCGTAGGTGAGACCATGATTGCAGACCTTTCAGCTCCTAAGCGCCAGCATGCCAGCAACCTTGGTGCGCTCATCGCACGCCGTATTGCTGACCAGGCAGGTGTTGAGGCTTACATCGCTGATCCTGTTGTTGTTGACGAGTTGCAGGACATCGCTCGTGTGAGCGGTATCAAGTCTATTCCTCGTCGCTCTATCTTCCACGCTTTGAACCAGAAGGCTATCGCTCGTCGCTATGCTATGGAGGAGGGTGAGAAGTATGAGGATTTGAACCTTATCGTTGTTCACATGGGTGGCGGTATCTCGGTATCAGCTCACGAGAAGGGTCGTGTTATCGACACCAACAATGCCCTTGATGGTGATGGCCCAATCGCTCCAGAGCGCGCAGGTACAATCCCTGCTGGTGACCTTGTAGACCTCTGCTTCTCTGGTGAGTATGACAAGGGTGACATCAAGAAGTTGCTCGCTGGTAAGGGTGGTCTTGTTGACCATGTTAATAGCAACAATGTTCAGGAGCTCAACGAGGTGCGTGCTGCTAATGGTGACCAGGAGGCTCGCTTCATGCTCAACGCCATGTCTTACAGCGTAGCTAAGTGGATTGGCGAGATGGCTGTTGTGTTGAAGGGTAAGGTTGATGCTATCCTTCTCACTGGTGGTATCGCTTGGAACGACTGCGTAAACGATGTTATTGTTGACTACTGTAAGTTCATCGCACCTATCAAGATCTATCCTGGTGAGAATGAGCTTCAGTCGTTGGCTGAGAACGCATTGCGCGTGTTGAAGGGCGAGACCGTAGCCAAGGAGTACTAAAATTTACCGCGATAAGGCATCATCTACTGCCGCTAACGAAATATGATGACAATGGGCAGTACCACAAAGTACAGCCCATCGCCATCAAATTCGCCGAGCGTTGTATCTAATGCCTTCTAACGATAAATTACGTGCGCTAATTTAAGTGCTAAATTTTCGCTAAATTTTTTAGGCGATGAAAATTTTGATTATCAACGGTGCGAACCTCAATCTTTTGGGGCGTCGCCAGCCTGAGATATACGGACACGAGAGCTTCGAGGATTTCCTCGGAGCTCTTCGTGCTCGTTACTCGGAGCATAACATAGAGTACTACCAGTCGAATGTTGAGGGTGAGTTGGTCAATGTCTTGCAGCAGGCAGATGGTAAGTATGACGGAGTGATACTCAATGCTGGTGGATATACCCACACCTCGGTGGTTATACGCGACGCTATTGCTGCTATAGCCACTCCCGTTGTTGAGGTTCACATATCCTCAATCCTTGCGCGCGAGGAGTTTCGCCATGTGTCGCTCATAGCCCCTGTTGTCAAGGGCTCTATTATGGGCTTTGGCATGGAGTCGTATCGTCTGGCGTTGGAGTACTTTATTCGATAGTGTCGTGGCCGAACAACTTGAGCATAGCGTAGTGCGAGGCGTGGCGTGGAGTTTCTCGGAGAAGCTCCTTACGATGATCATACAGATGGTCGTCAGCATCGTCGTTGCCCGCGAGCTTATGCCCGAGGACTTTGGTGTTATGGCCATAATGACCTTCTTTACCTCTATTGCGCTGACTATTGTCGATAGCGGCTTCTCGCAAACGCTTATCCGCAAGGCGCAACCCACAGATGAGGAGTATCGCTCGGTGTTGCAATTCAATATAGTCACCTCGCTTATCCTCTACGCCATCTTTGTTGCGCTCGCCTTTCCTGTGGCGCACTTCTACAACCAACCTGTAATCTCTGATATAGCCCCCGTGCTATACTTGCTTCTGCCCATCAACGCCATGTGCGTTGTGCAGACAGTGATGTTTACCCGAGAGTTCCGCTTTGCGCTGCTCTCAAAAATTGTATTTTCTGCATCGCTCATTAGTGGCGTTGTAGCTGTTATCATGGCCATGTGTGGCTGTGGCATCTGGGCTCTTGTAGCCCAGCGACTCTTGATGATGGCCATCAAGGCTGTTGCCTTTTGGTGGATACGCCGTTGGCGCACTACGGCTCGTTATAGTGGTAGTGCACTGAGAGCGATGGCCCCCTTTAGCTTGAGACTTTTGGCTACCGACCTGATAGCCTCTATATATAATAATGTGGCGCAGCTCTTTATTGGCAAGATGCACGCCACCTCGACGCTGGGTTACTACTCCCAGGCGCAGAAACTCAAAGATTTGCCCGTGACATCTACCGTACAGGCCGTGCAGGGTGTCACCTATCCTGCGCTGTCGAAGGTTGCGGACGATGCTGCAAAGTTTTCGGAGGGTTACCTGCGTATTGTGCGCCTTTTAGGCTTTGTGCTCTTCCCTGCTATGCTTGGTTTTGTGGCTATTGCCGACGATATGTTTATGCTGTTGCTGGGTGAGAAGTGGATGCCTACGGTGCCATATTTCGAGATACTGGCACTCTCGGGTCTATGCTACCCCTTGGCAATGGTGTCGTATAATGTGCTTAAGACCAAGAGCGATGGCCGAATTATCGTGCGTTTGGAGATTGTAAAGCGTGTGATAATGACTGCCATACTCTGTTATACTATACCGCAAAGTGTAGAGGCTATAGCCTGGGGTATGACGGCTATGGCTTTGGTGGAGTTCTTGCTAAATAGTGGCTTTGCCATGCGCTATATGACCATCAACACTACAGCCCTTGTGCGAGCGCTATTGCCATCGTTTATGCTTGCTGGTGTGATGTTTGGTATCCTATATATAATAGCACCCCACCTCGGAGCTATGCACTCGGCGTTGCGCCTTGTTGTGATGCTCGCTGTGGGTAGCTCTGTATATCTATGCGGTGCTTGGCTCTTGCGCCTCCGAGCCCTCAATGAGTCTATTACCCTTGTCAAGGGGTTGTTTAAAAGAGGGTAACTGAATTAGAAGTGGGTGAAACCTTTAAACTCTAACTCGCTCTCCTTCCCATTCTCCAACCATGTTAGCGTATCACCCTCAGTGATGCGTCCTATGGCTGTTAGCTGTGTGCCTGTTGTAGCCAGCAACTCGTGGGCAACATCCTCAAATCTATCTTTATCTATGGTGAGAAGAAGCTCATAGTCCTCGCCACCGGTTGTGGCATAGCGTATGTCGTAGTCGGTGGGTATAAGAGCGGTGTCTATCTCTGCACCAACGCCCGATAGCTCCATGATATGCTTGATGTCCGAGGCTATGCCGTCAGATATATCCATCATGGCGTGTACTGCCTCGATACCACCAAGTAACTTACCCTCCTCGATGCGTGCCTGAGCTATGCGGTGTGCCTTGGCTGCTGAGGTGTTCAGATCGCCAAACATGATATCCACAAGACCCTTAGAAGATATACCAAGCTTGCCCGTAACACATACTATATCGCCAACCTTGGCTTCAGAGCGACGCTTGATGTTTGCCTTTGGAGCACGACCTATGGCCACCACATTGATGCAGACTCTATCGCGCGACGCAGTGGTGTCGCCACCTACGAGTGCTACGCCATACTTGGCACAACCCTCGTGAAAACCGCGCATGAAGCCCTCAGCCCACTCGCCCTGTGTAGCTTCGGATAGCGAGATGCTGAGCAGTGTCGCTATAGGCGTAGCGCCCATAGCTGCTACATCGCTAAGGTTTACCATAAGGCTCTTGTAGCCCACCTCCTCGGCCGATGATGCCGAGCGTAGGAAGTGAACATCCTCGACAAGCATGTCGGTGGAGATAACAAGGGCATCGTCGCCCATATCCAATATTGTGCAGTCGTCGCCAATAGGCTCAAAGCCGTGGTGGGGTAGTGAGCCAAACATTGTGGCTATATCACCAATAAAAGAAAATTCGCTCTTTTTCATAGGGCAAAGATAGCGAAAAGCATATATAAAAACAAATCGGAGCACTGCGAAGTACTCCGATTTGGTGCGATAGTAATTATATATGTGTTAGAGCAAAATACGATAAACCGCACGCACAGTATAAGTGTATGACTTATAAGGCTCAAGACAAACCACACTGTCCTCCATGAAGGCTACGAGTTCCACCAAGTCTTCTGCAGTCTCGTTTGATGACCAGTAGTAAGTCTCGCAAAATGGCATACCTCCATTATCGGTGAGAAGCTTGTTGTATGCCGCTACGCTAGGGTTGTCGAAGTTGTGAGTGCCCTCAGAGATAGCATCCCACATCCACTGCAACTCCTGTGATGATGGCATAAACCAATCAGCTCCATGGTCCATACACCACTTGAACGCAGGGTAATTGTTTATATCGCGAACACCACCATCTGCTTGTGAATATCTCTCATCAAATGGATCGTATGTGTTCCACGCACCCTTACTGCTAATACAGTTGCACCATACATTCTCTGTAGACCACTGCAAATCTGCCTCATCCATAGAGAAGAAGTATGCAAATGTATCATTACCCACGGTCTTGATTGCATAAGCTACACCCTTTGTACCATTGATATCGTAGATCTGGCCAATCTCGTATGCGTATGTTGCATTTGGATCGTAGGCATCGATGCTAACAGTGTTTGAGCGCACATTGTCATAGAGAGCGTAGATGTTGTACGAGCCAGGAGTGGTTGTAGTAAACACGCCTTCCTCGATAACATCGCCCGCAGTTGTCTTAATCTCGCAAGTTGAGGTTACATCCTCCTCGCCATACATCACGGTGAATGTCACGCTATCCTCGCCATCAGCCTTGATGCGGAGCTTCGAGGCCTCGATTGTGAGGCTCTTCTGCACGGGAGTCTCCACAGCAGTAGCTGTCACCATAACCTGGTTAGACTTCACATTCTCAAACATAGCCTCGAAGACAAACTTGCCAGCAACATCCGAGGCAAAGGTGTTGCCCTCGAGTGGTGTGCCGTAGTTCACGATGGTGATTGTAGACTCTGAGGTCTTATCCTCGCCATCAACAGTCACGGTGAAGGTTACAGTCTCAGCATTGTCGGCAACAATTGTCTCCTTGTCGGCTGTAAGCACAACGGTAGGACCCGCAGGGTTTTTAGCCAATACCTTAACCTCCTCAGATGTAAAGCCATTGTAAAGAGCCTTGAAACGGTACTCGCCAGCAGTGGTAGTGATGAATGTCGTGCCATTAAGAACAGAGTTGTCGTTGAGGCAGATAATCTGCACACCCTCGGTGGTCACAACGCTGTCAACGGTAACCTCGAATGATACGCTATCACTACCATCCGCCAAGATCTCACCCTTGTTAGCAGATAGCGCTACCGAGTACTCCTTGTTAGGCTCCTCAGGTGTGGTAGTCTGCTCGCACGCGGTAAAGCCTACCGCGAGCGAGAGTATAGCAAATAGATTAAAAAGCTTTTTCATAATCTTCTATGGTATTAGATTACTGAGCATCATCGAACATCTCTGGTGTCACACGAATAGCATACTGTGTTGCTGTGTTCTCCTCGTTGAGCACCTCGAAGAAGAATACATAGTCGTCCTTGTCTACGCCAGGGAACGATACGGTAGCACCCTCAGCGGTCTTTGCTGCCTCCAATGTCTCAGCAGCTACTGACTTGCGGAACATGAAGAATGCCTGAATCTGTGACCAGTCGTTAGGATCCCAGTACTTTGCGAAGTCGTAGTTGTTCCAAAGCTGTGCACCAACCAACAAATCTACAGCCTTATCATCGGTCTTAACAAGGAACTGAACATCGTACTTGAAGCCGTTTTTCACGATAATAGGCTCCGAAACGCTCAACGATGCAGCAGCGTCGGCTGTAGGCTCGTTGGTCTTGAATGGAACTGCTACATAGTTGTAGTCGTATACGGTTGTTGGGTCCGAAACCTCAGGATCCATGTAGAAGAGTACCAATACATACTCGGTGTTGTTCTTCAATGGCAAGTAGTTGATAACAGTCGATGAACCTATCTGACCGAGGTACTCCTGGATGAATGTACCGAAGTCGTAGCCCTGCTCAACACCGATGTTGTTAAGACCGAAGTAGCTACGCATAACGATGCTTGCCTTAGACTCAGTAGCCAAAGTCTCGTCGTAAGACTTCTTTGTCCATACATAGTAGCCCCAGAAAGACTCCTCGCCCTGAACGGGAGTTACATTTACAGAGAAGCCAGTGTGTGTAACCTCGAGGTTAGAGTATGTGAACAATGAGTTGGGGTCAACCGCAGGAGCCTCAGGTGTAGAGAATTCGTAGCGGAAGAGCTTAATCTCCTCCTCCTGGTTGTGTACAGCCTCCCAGTTCTCAAAGTTGAAGGCTACAGCGAGGTAGTCCATCTCGGCGTTGAGACGGCAGTTAATAGTTGTCTCACCCTGTGTGATGTACTCACCGCTGCTTGGGTTCTCGATGATATACTCAAAAATCTGGTAGTCGTCGTTGTAGATACCGAATGCGTCGAGCTCCATCTTGGTGATAACACGGAAGTAGTAGCGGTTAGCCGATGTGTTAGGGGTAGCTGTCGCTACAGCAGATGTAGCTGTGATGTTAGATACATTAATCTCAACATCGAACTCATCGCCAGAAACAGGATCCTGAACAGGGAGGGTCTTGAGGGTATAACGCGCAACCTTTGAGCCTGTCATTGAGAATGCTACAGCCATATATTCGGTGTCAGGGGTGAGGTCAGTTGCCGAGATGGTCTTCTTGCCCTTGGTGACGCTGATATCCTGAGCATCGGTGAACTTGCTGATAATCTGACCATCTGTCAAGTCCTTGATCTCCAAAGACTCGATGATTGCAGCAATGTACAATGTAGAGTCATCCGATGGAACAACCTGCACCTCAACAGAGTTTGTTGTGGTCTTAGCGTTCTGGAAATCGAATGTCACGCCTGCAGTGCCTTTGCCTTCGCCGATGGCCTCACAACCAATAGCGAATAGAGCTACAAGAGCAACGCTCAAAATAGAAAAGAGTTTTCTCATGGTTAATTAGTTTTTTAAGTTAGTTATTAATAATCTATTCTTTTCTGTTTTGTTGAGATATTTGTGTCTATGCGAACACTACCTCAAAATCGCACAAATATAGCAATATTATCGTTGATTACAATAAAATTATTATCAAAAGCTAATATATTGCCCGAAAATCACCCTAAAAGGGTGGTGTGAGCATTATGTGTAGCATGAGTGTAGTGTTGGTGCTGGATGAAAATTGCAGTGGTCGCATTATGGTATTAAGATTGCTGCAAAATAGAATATCGCTAACACCGAGTGCCAGCGATATTCGTATAGCAAGAAGCATGGTGATTGCCTATGCTCTTTTGGTTTTTATCCGAAATTATCTTCTTGAGCGAAGTATAGCAATGTCAAAAATATCCTCGCAACCTACTCATTGAGATGTTTGGTGAGCCTATCCTGGTTTGACTCAATTTTCTTGAGCGTGCGCTGCATATCCTCCAACTTGTCGAGCTTAACAGATATGTTCGTGATGGTGTCGATAAGTGAGCTGAAGAGCAACGAGAAGACGATTCCAAAGATGCTGAAGATGATTAAATCTATGCCTGTTCCAGCAGAAAATGGGTTCCAATTCGAGATAAGTATTATGCCAAAAATGCCCAAGGCAATAAATAACAATATGCATAAGATTAAAACGACATTATTCCATTTGCGTGTGCTCTGCTCTGCTTCGGGTTTGATGTTCTCGTATCCCATAACTATAGGTTTTGTTTCAGGTTAGTGAATGTGGTTTTGTAACACGATAAATAGGACTATCGTGCGGTAGTACAAATATATATAAAGTTTACGATACTAGCAAATTAATTTATATGTTCTTGATTTATGCTGCATTCATTTGGCCTTGATGTCTCGGTGTCTTGTGGCGTTATCGTAGACTGATAGAGCCCATTTTTTAGTTGTCGTTGTGACGATAAATAATTTAGTGGGCTATAAAATTTTGTAAATTAATATATTTTGTGTAATTTTGCACCGCTAAATAGTTGTGTTGAGCATGCTTTAGTGGTTGCATAGTTGTACTACTGTGGTGTAATATGTTCAGCAGCAACAAGATAGGATGGTTCCGTAGCTCAGTTGGATAGAGCAACAGCCTTCTAAGCTGTGGGTCGTGGGTTCGAACCCCGCCGGAATCACGAGCGATGCAAACGCAAATAAAGCCACTCGGAAGAGTGGCTTTTGTTTTGAGAACGCACAAATTTTAATATATTTGCACCTCTATTTATTGTAAACTATATATATGTTCAAACGACTAAAATATCTCATCGCGGTCTTCGTCATCGCTGTGCTACTATTCCAGGTTAATAGATTGGTTTTCTTGGCCTATAACCACGCTCTCGCTGCGAATTGTAGCTTTGGTGAACTCGGTATGGCTATCCTCCATGGCTTCAAGCTCGACTTCATCACTGCGGGATACTTCACTGTACTTCCGCTCTTGGCCACCATCGTCACTATATGGCTCCCCGTGTCGGAACGAGGTGCTCGCATCTGGCATCGCATCATGGTGTGCTACTTCGCCGTTATGATGCTCTTAGTAGCGCTAATTGAGACCGCCGACATCGGTATGTTTGAGGAGTGGCAGACACGCATCGACGCCCAGGTGATGATATACTCACCCAAGGAGATGCTGGCAAGCGTATCGCTCACAAATGGCATAATAGGCTTCCTCTACTTCGCCGCGACTATGACTTTAGGAGTGTTGATGTACCATTGGGCTACTCGTCGCTGGTTCGACCCCAAGTTTGAGCTTAAGAATAGATTCTTCAAATCGCTTAAGGTTAATTATATACGCCCTCTCTCTACACTAATGATGGTGCTTGTGGCAGCCGTTCTCTTTGTGGTGGTTCGCGGAGGTCTTACCACAGCTACGGCCAACATATCGAAGGCATACTTCTCGCCCAATATGTTCCTTAACCAGGTTGCCGTCAACCCCTTCTTCTCCTTCTTCTCAACACTTATAGAGGGCGAGGATATCAACGAATATAACTTCTACGACGACAGCGAGGCTGAGGTGATATTCTACGAGGCTATGCATCGAGATTGTCAGGAGGATGCCACAAGCGAGAAGTGGCTCAAGCATGAGCGTCCCAATGTGATTATCCTAATCACGGAGAGTTTAGGCCGCGCCGTTACTGATGGTTTCGAGGGCAATACCGCAGTTACGCCAAATATTAACCGTCTGCGTGGCGAGGGTATATGGTTTGAGAACTGCTACGCCTCGTCATTCCGCACAGATAGAGGCACTGTAGCTATCCTCAGCGGCTTCCCTGCGCAGCCTAAAATGTCGATTATGGCACACGCTAACAAGGCCGCTAAGCTAACGGGCTTAGCTCGTTCAATGCGCGATGTGGGCTATGAGACACGCTTCATATATGGAGGCGATGCTAACTTTACAAACACCCGTGCCTACCTCTTTGGTGTAGGCTTCAACGAGGTGGCAGACGAGCGTGAGGTGAACTTTGGAGGTCACCGCTCGAAGTGGGGCTCTGCAGACGATGCTGTGCTAAATTGGGCTTCGGATGCCATCATCAGTCGCATGAATAGTGGCAAGCCCACGCTCGATGTCATCCTAACACTCAGTAGTCACGAGCCCTTCGAGGTGCCATACAACTGCCTTAAGGATAAGAAGCTCAATGCCTATGCCTTTACCGATAGGGAGGTGGGTGCATTCGTAGAGCGCCTGCGTAGCAGCGAACACTGGGATAACACCCTTGTAGTCATCATCTCCGATCATGGCCGCCCCTCGGAGAGCTCATCAAATAGTTCTCCAGAGCGACATCACATCCCTATGCTATGGGTGGGAGGTGCAGTGAACGAGGCTATGGAGATAACCGACTACATCTCGCAGACCGACCTTGCAGCGACACTCCTCGCACAGTTGGGTATTGATCATAGCGACTTTATTTTTAGCCGCGACATATCCTCTTCTGCCACATCGCGCTTCGGCTACTGGACATTCAACAATGGCTTTGGCGTTATTGACAGCTGTGGCGTATCCATCTATGACCACACCATGCGCATGGCGCTACAAAACGACAACAACGACACCATACGCCTGCGTAATGGCAAGGCGATACTACAGCGCACATTTATGGAGATAAAGCGTATGAGGTAAACTTTTTGATCCCCACCGGAAATTTACAGTGATCCCATACATCTTGCCTATGGTACGGATGCTTACGCTATTACTCTCGATAGATACCTTTTAAAAAATCTGCGAATTCCGCAGTTATTTGTGTCCCCAAATGTGTTAGGTCATAACTATTAGTAAGTATCTTACCAGTACATTTATCCAACCACTTACGACGACGAATATGTAGATATACAGGCTTGCCACGAAGTGGAAAGTCTTGAATGATACTCTGCTC
>JAZLBJ010000011.1:0-22124 GCA_045613645.1 Alistipes sp.
AGAACCCACAAGAACCCAGTCCGCGGCAACGCCCCACCACCGACTATTCACCTAACAAAATATCTTTTTTATGACACAGCAAAATGAAAATCTAATCGACAAGTTGCGTGCCGACACCGCACGCCTTATGCAGGAGATGCACGACAGAGCGGAGAGCGAGAAGGCAACCTTCCGCAAGTATCTGGTAAACGGCTACGACATGTTGAGCCTCTCGACCGAAACTATGGACTGCCTGCTCGACCCTATACTTCCGCGCACGGGCGTGGCGGCACTTGTGGGCACCTCCGACTCGGGAAAGTCGACACTTCTCAGAGGCCTCGCCATGGCTGTAGCATCGGGCAGTAGTAGCTATCTGGGCTTTAGGCTTAGACCCAAGCATCAGAGGGCTTTGTATGTGGCCACCGAGGATGATGCGCCAGCCGTAGGCGTGCTGATGCAGAGGCAGTTGGAGGAGCTGTGCACGCCCAAGGAGGCGTACATGACACTCGACTTTGTGTTCGACACCGACAACCTCATTGCCAACCTCGACATGATGCTCGAGGATAAGCCTCGCGACCTGGTGATAATAGATGCCTTTGCCGACCTATACACGGGCCCCATGAACGAGAACAACCGTGTGCGTAGCTTCCTAAACCAGTTCTCGCAGCTGGCGGTTAAGCACTCCACACTCATAATCTTTCTGCACCATACGGGCAAGCGCACCGAGAGCCTCGCCCCCTCGAAGCATAACGCCATAGGCTCGCAGGGTTTCGAGGCTAAGATGCGTATTATGATGGAGTTACGCCCCGACCCCGAGAGGCACAACATACGCCACCTGTGTGTGGTCAAGGGCAACTACCTCTCGGATGAGTATAAGCACGACAGCTTTGTCTTGCGCTTCACCGAGGGTCTTAACTTCGAGGCTACGGGCGAAAGAGTGCCCTTTGCCTGCCTTAAGGAGCATAACGAGGAGATGGACGACAAGGCTATCATGGCGCGTGCCATGCGCGACGAGGGCAAGACACTACAAGAGATTGCCGATGCACTGGGATATAAGAGTATCTCTTCGGTGCATACTCTTTTAAACAGAAAATAGAGCCTGGGAGAGACCGAAGAGACCAAGGGACCAAAGAGACCAAAGGGAGGTCGAGTATCAGTGTGTGTGCCCGCGACTTCGTTTTGGTCCCAATGGTCTTTCAGGTCCCTATGGTCCAAAAAAAAATAGAGCCTGGGAGACCGAAGAGACCGAAGAGACCAAAGAGAGGGCGAGTATCAGTGTGTGTGCCCGCGACTTCGTTTTGGTCTTTAAGGTCCCTATGGTCCCTATGGTCCCCAAAAATAGAGTTTCGTTTCTTCTTTTTCCCTATGAAACGAAAACGAAGAAACATACACGATAATATCAATAGTTATGAATGATTATAGATATCAGTTGGAGAGGTATCGTGGTCGTGGTACCCGATATGTGTGCCCTCAGTGTGGACGCAAGTACTCGTTTACTCGATATATTGATACTCATAATAATAATGAGTATGTCAATGAGAGAGTAGGTAAGTGTAACCGCCTTGATAAGTGTGGTTACCATTACACACCAAGACAATACTTTGAGGATAACCCTTGGTTGAGAGATAGAAAAGTTTCTTCGTTTTCGTTTCATAGGGAAAACGAAGAAACGAAACTTTACAAACCCAAGCCCACGCCACAGGGTTATGGGCTAATACCGCGCTGGTTAATGGAGTGCACCCTGGGTGTGGAGTGCAACTACAAGCGATGGCTACGCACGACCTTTGGTCACGAGACGGCCGAGCGTCTTATCACCGACTACTACATAGGTGGTCATCAAGGTGTTGTGGATGCTGCGATATTCTGGCAGGTGGACGCTATGAGTGGCGTGCGCACAGGTAAGATTATGAACTACGACCCCACGACGGGCAAGCGTATCAAGGGCGAGGGTGCCTATCTCGGCTGGGTACACAGCATCATGCGCGACGAGGATATCCTCCCCGAGGGGTGGCAACTGAGGCAGTGTCTCTATGGCGAGCACCTGCTCGGTAGGCGTGCCGATGCTATCGTAGCACTTGCCGAGGGTGCCAAGACCGCACATGTGGGTGCTGCGCTCATGCCCGACATGGTATGGGTGGCCGTAGATGCCATGCTTCACCTGAGCGTCGAGCGCCTTGAAGTGCTCAAGGGTCGCAGCGTGATACTCTTTCCCGACGAGGGCCGTGGCTACAAGGAGTGGAGCGAGCGCATAGGTCCCATAGCAGATAGCGTAGGCTTCAGCTATGCCATCTCCGACTTTCTCGAGGGTCAGGCGCACCCCTTGGGTGGCGACATTGCCGATATTGTGCCGCAAGTGTTTTAAGTAAGGTGTAGCCCTCCTACCCTCTTAGCACCACACCACAAACAACAAGTGCTGCCCCACGACGGGACAGCACTTATCATATACCACAGAGGGCTATCTACTGAACAAAGCTCACCTGGGCAGCATCACGCCAACCCAACAACAACTCTTTGATAGTCATGCGTTTCTTACCAGCTAACTGAAGTGATTCGAGATATACAACACCATCCTTACAACGCACACCGTAGTAGCTCTTCATATCGGTCACAACGCTACCCACAGCGCCCTGCTTATCATCCTCCACGAAGCGCACCTCGAAGAGTTTTACAGAGCCAGTCTCCGCGCCATCAACAAATATTGGCGACCACGCCGCAGGGTATGGCGAGAGACCTCGCACCTTATTAAGGATATCGCGCCCCGAGCACGACCAATCTATACGGCAGTCATCCTTGAAAATCTTGGGCGCTGGCTTAAGCGTAGCCTCGTCGATATGCATCTGCTCGGTGGTAGTATAGTCGCCACTCGCTACCCTATCTACGGTCTGCGTAACAAGCTCCGAGCCTATGTGCATAAGCTTATCATAGAGCGTACCGATATTATCCTCCGCAAGGATATCTACTGCGCGCTGCTCGATAATAGCACCCTTGTCAATCTCATGGTTGAGCAAGAAGGTGGTAACACCCGTACGAGTCTCACCATTGATGATAGCCCAGTTTATTGGCGCAGCACCACGATACTCAGGCAAGAGCGAGGCGTGGAGGTTGAATGTACCGAGGCGAGGCATAGCCCACACAACCTCGGGGAGCATTCGGAATGCTATGACGATACCCAAGTCGGGTTGTAAGGCACGCATAGCCTCCAAGAAGGCCTCGTCGCGTAGCTTCTCAGGCTGAAGGATAGGCAGACCAAGCTCCTTGGCCGTTAGCTTAACATCGCTCTCGTGCATCTTCTGACCACGACCAGCAGGCTTATCGGGCGTAGTGACAACTGCCACCACATTGTAGCCCTCTGCCACAAGGCGTCTGAGCGACACCGAGGCAAACTCGGGCGTACCCATAAAGACAATACGCAGATTCTTCATTATCTCTTTTTATTACTCTTCTTTGAAAGTTTCATCCACTTAGGCAATATCTTCGACACCCTCTTACGCAACTTGCGTATGCGACCATCATACCAATCGGTATCGAGCAACGATGAGTCGTTTGTTGCCTTAATCATAAGATATACGGCTATTGGCGCAAGCACAAATGTAGGTAGCCACATACCATAGAATGGAGTCCACAGACCCTCACCCGACATCTTTGAGCCCGAGATGCTGATAACATAGTAGACAACAAAGAATATCAGCGATATGATAATTGGTGTACCGAAGCCACCCTTGCGGATGATAGCACCCAGGGGCGCGCCTATGAAGAAGAAGATGATGATTGATATTGGCAGCGTCAACTTACGATGCCACTCGTTTTGTGCTCTGAAGAGCTGCGTAATGGCAATCTTGGACATCTGCTCATCGGCAACATTCACACCCTTAGCAATACGAGCCGAATTGCTCGCATCAATATAGATGTTTGCACGGTCACGCAACGGCACTGCATCTATAGAGTCGGCCACACTGATAGCCTTGTAGAGGCTCTTGTCGTAGACAATAGAGTCGCCACCAAGTATCGACCTATCGAAGGGGAATATACGCTCCTTCATAAGCGGACCATAGGTTGCAGCAGTAGTCTCGCGAGCATAGATATTCAACGAGTCGACAAGCTCCTCCAAGCCCGCCATATCTCGTGTCTGCGACTCACTAAACTCCTTGGTCATATCACCCTCAGGCGGGGCGAGCTTTGCGATAGGTATGGTAGCATCCTGTCGCTCAAACTTATGGCTGCGCATCGTATTTTCGCTATACCACATAGTACCACGAGAATGCTCATATGTCACACCATTATACAGCGTTACATTAAGATACTGCTTATCATCCGACATCTTCATATATCCCGAGTCGGCAAGTGTTGTGGTCATATCACCCCTCTCGTCACTAAAGTCGAAGATTGCAATATCATCCAACTTACCAGTCACCTCGTCCTGATGGTGCACCTTAACAACCATGTTAGGCAGACCAGTAAAGAATACATCGTCGGGGAACTTCATCTCCTCACGCTGCTCACGAATATCGACAATGATGTCGTACATGCGTCTATTTGCCTCGGGAATAAGACTATTGGAGATGTAGAAGCTACCTATCGAGATAAGCAATACAAGGACGATGAGTGGACGGAATATCTTCATCAACGACATACCAGCCGCCTTCATGGCCAGAAGCTCAAAGTTCTCGCCAAGATTACCCATAGTCATGATGGCCGAGAGCAACATTGCCAAAGGCAAACCAAGAGGAATCATACTTGCAGTTGCACAAGCAAACAACTCAGCGATAGTACCAACCTCAAGGCCCTTACCCGTAAGTTCGTCGATATAGCGCCACACAAAGTTCAACATCAGCACAAACTGCACGATGAAGAAGGTGGCCAAAAGGGGACCCATATAGGCCTTGAGAACAAGTTTATGTATCTTTTTCATTATGATCTCTTAATATGACGGCACAAAGATAAAAGTTTTACACAAATAAGCATAGCCAAAAGTGTAAATATTATGCAACTTCCCATGGGCAACTCACAAACAACGCTCACCCAAAAGCCCACATTGTTGGCAACAGCTCCCACAATAGCGGCCCAAAAAGCTATGCGTCGATAGTCCTTAGTAAGGGTATTAACAATAACCGTAGGCATAGTCATGAGCGAGAGTAACAAGATGATACCCATCACCTTGATGGACATAACTATGGTGATGGCGATGACCACAGCCATAATGTAGGCAATCAACGACACGCGAATACCCTGGCTACGAGCAAACTCCTCGTCAAAAGTCACAAACATAAGCTTGCGGAACATCAACACCGCACCTACGACAACAAAGAGTGTTAACCATATATGGCATTGCACATCCGCATCGTTGAGCAACAACATATCACCAAACATATAGCTCGCAATGTCGGAAGCATAGCCTGGACTCAACCACATAAATATAGAACCCAATGCCATGCCCAGCGCCCACATAATACCTATGGCCGAGTCCTCACGAATACGCCCTCGACGAGAAGCGTACTCGATACCCAACGACGACAACGCCGCAAAAGATAGTGAGCCAATCAGCGGGTCGAAGCCTGCATAGAGAGCCAAGCCAATACCTCCAAACGAGGCATGGGTGATACCTCCACTCAAAAAGACCATGCGCTTTGCCACAACATAACTTCCCACAATGCCACATGTTATGCCCGAGAGAATCGAGACTATGAGCGCACGAGTTAGAAAGTCGTATGATAGTATGTCTGCAATCATATCAGTTATAAGTAGCAATTTTATATTGAAGAGTGCAAAATTAACTTTTTTCGTAATAATACGAAAACTTTTTTCACATTCCTACAACTTTTTGTAACTTCGCCCTCGAAATTAGAACCAATTTGAAGAGTATGACACAAAAACGCGTGAGTTTTCACACCCTTGGTTGCAAACTAAACTTCTCGGAATCTTCGACACTCGCCCGTGAGTTCGAGCGCGGAGGCTACCTTAGAGTAGAGCCATCGGAGCCTACGGATGTGGCTGTTATAAATAGCTGCTCAGTCACCGAACATGCCGACAAAAAGTGTCGTAACATAATCCGCAAAATACACCGACGAAACCCCAATGCTATCATCGCAGTAACGGGATGCTACGCCCAGCTAAAACCCCAGGACATAGCCAAGATAGAGGGCGTAGACATAGTGTTGAGTAATAACGATAAAGGTGATTTATATAAACGAGTAGTTGAACTTAGAGATAGAGGTCAGGCCGAGGTATATAGCTGTTCGGTAGAGGGGCTCACACGCTTCTTTGCAGCCTACTCTTCGGGAGACCGCACACGCTCATTTCTCAAGGTACAGGATGGCTGCGACTATAAGTGCGCCTATTGCACCATACACTACGCTCGAGGCTCAAGTCGCAACATGCCCATAGCCGACATTGTAGAGGAGGCAAAAGAGATTGCCGCAGCAGGCCAAAAGGAGATTGTCATCACAGGTATCAACACAGGAGATTTCGGTCGTACTACGGGCGAGAAGTTCATCGACCTACTGCGCGCCTTGGACAGCGTAGAGGGCATAGAGCGCTACCGTATTTCGAGCATCGAGCCAAACCTTATAACCGACGAGATTATAGAGTTTTGTGCGCAATCACCTAAATTCATGCCTCACTTTCACATCCCACTCCAAAGTGGTTCTACAAAGCTACTCGGCATGATGCGCCGTCGCTATACTGCCGAGCGTTACAAGGAGCGCATCGCCTACATCCGTTCGCTTATGCCCGACACCTTCCTTGGCGTAGATGTCATAGTGGGCTTTCCAGGCGAGGGCGAGGAGGAGTTCATGGAGACATACAACCTACTCAAGGATGTTGACGCATCGTTCCTCCACATATTCCCATTCTCGGAGCGCCCAGGCACACCAGCCGTAGATATGCCTAACAAGGTGCAGTCGAGCATCTCAACCGAGCGAGTTTCACGCCTCGAGGAGCTTAGCAACGAGCTACACCGCAAGTTTAGCGACAAGTATATCGGCACCGAGCGCGAGGTACTCTTCGAGAGCACAGACCGTAGCGGTAGAATGTACGGCTATACGGACAATTACCTACGCGTCAGCGCGCCATACGACACATTGAAAATCAACAACATTTGTCGCGTCAAGCTCCTCGACTACGACAGCGATGGCAATATTCGTTGTGAAATTGTTGGATAATTGACACAAAAGTATTACTTTTGTCAAGATTTACCTATACGAACAATATCACACAACACACAATGTGGCGAAAGATACAAGACTTTTTTAGAATTGAGAGCCTGACAACACGCGTTAGGCTCGCCTTCATGAGCATCATATTGTTGCTTATCTTCTCGGGCGTAATGTCCCTTGTTGAGTTGCAGCGCGTGAGTAGCGACACCGAGGAGATTCTTATGGCCAGCAAGTCTAACAGCCAGCTTGCCGTGGAGATGCTCACAGCCCTTGAGCAGCAGGATAAAGCAATGTTTCGCATGGCCATCGAGGGTGACAATATCAACGACCACCGCGCGGTATGCGAGCAGGGCATACGCAACCTTGAGTCTTCGGCACATCGTGCCAAGGATGTAGTATCCAAAGGCGACAACCCTCAATCGGCCGACTCGCTTATCATCTTCACCAATCGTTTGAATGCCCTTTCGCGCAGCTACCTCAATCACGAGGTCGAGAATCAGGTCAAGGAGTACAACGAGATGAGAATCGCAGCACAGATGGCCGCTGAATCAAACATTGGCATGTTCACAGCAGATATGAGTGGCACAGCAGAGGAGTCATTCGACACAGCCACAGAGGAGCCATCCGACACAGCCACAGAGGAGTCAACCGCAACAAGCGACACTACCGAGGCTCCTGTAGCTCCCGTGCTTCCAGTAGTCCATCAGGTGCAGCAGCCTTCAACATTCTCTGCACACCAGTGGTATATCAAGAACTACCTTGTCGAGTCGGAGAATGTGCTCCGCCACATCAAGAAATACATGTCGGGTGCACAAAACACCCTTGGTCCCGATGTCAACAACCTCAGCCATACGGCACACCGTGCTGTTAAGCCAGTGTTCATCACACAGGTAGTGATGATTGTCATCGTGCTTATCTTCTATTTCTTCTTCATGCTCTACTTCGTAAAGCCCGTATTGCGCATCAATCGCAGTCTCGGCTCATACCTTGCATACAGAACACCATTCGACGACAGCATCACCAGTCGTGACGAGATACGCACTGTGCGTGACCGCATTGCAGCGCTCATATCAAGAATACGATAACCAAGTAAGCCCCCATCTGTTATGAGAGTTGATGTAGTAATTCGATATATCGGCATGGTATTGCTCTTCATCGCGGCATTTATGCTTGCGGCGGCGGGCGTGTCCATGTATAACGACTTCGACTCAAGCTTCACTCCCCTGCTACTATCGGCAATTATCACAACACTCTTGGGTCTCTTTCCAATGATCTTCGTTGACAAAGTTAGCGAGATTAAGACAAAGGAGGGATATGCCATTGTCGTAGGCTCATGGCTTGTTGCGTGCGTGGTGGGCATGTTCCCATACCTTATTTGGGGCGGAGAGTTCTCGGTAATAAATGCCTGGTTCGAGAGTGTATCGAGCTTCACAACCACTGGAGCCTCCATTCTCAACGACATTGAATCACTACCCCAGGGACTTCTCTTCTGGCGCTCGTCATCGGCATGGATAGGAGGTATTGGCGTTGTTATGTTTGCGCTTGTCATCCTCCCCTCTATGGGTCACAGCCGACATATGCTCTCCAGCCAGGAGCTATCATCTATCGCTAAGGATAATTTCCACTACCGCTCAAAGGTTATCATCCGTATCCTCATCCTCGTATATGTATCCCTCACGGTAATTACCGCACTCCTTCTTAAGTACGAGGGCATGAGCTGGTACGATGCGATTAACCACGCCATGACAGCTTGTGGCACATGTGGCTTTAGCACCAAGAATGACTCAATAGCCTATTTCGACAGTGTCAACATCGAGATGATTATCATGGGTGCTATGGTGATATCGGGTATTCATTTTGGTGTGTTGTATGCAACAATCACGGGTCGTAGAAACAATATTTTCCGCTCGGAGGTCGTTCGTGTCTACATAGGAATGATGGTAATAATAAGTGTTATCATCGCCATTAACCTCCTATCCGAGGGTGTCTACGACACCTTTGGTGAGGCCCTACGACACTCGGCATTCCAGGTGACGAGCATCACCACAACCTCTGGTTTTGCTACTGCCGACACCAACACATGGACTCCTTTGGCAATAGTGTTGCTTATGTTCTGTATGGTGGTATGCGGATGCGCTGGCTCTACCTCAGGAGGTATGAAGGTTGATAGACTGCTTATCTCGGCCAAGGTCATCCGTAACCGCATCAAAGTGCAGCACCACCCTAATGCTGTATTGAGAGTGAAGATAGATGGCACAGCACAGGATAGCGGCACACAGAACTTGGTCATCACCTTTGTTGTGGTGTACATCATGGTAGTGCTTATTGGAACACTCATATACACGCTCTTTGGTTGCGACCTGATGACAGGCTTCTCGGCGGCGATAGCCAATGTGAGCAATGTGGGTCCAGGCTTTGGTGAGATTGGCTCCATGGATAACTACTCCGATTTGCCAACCATACTAAAGATTAACTCTACGGTACTTATGTTGATTGGACGACTCGAAATCTTCGGTTTCTTGCAAATCTTCTTCATCAAGTCGTGGAGGTAACAACAACGAACAAACAATGAATTAAGGATATACGATGTTTAAACGACACATTATAACGCTTATTGCCATCGCAGGGGTCACCGCCTCAGCATTGGCCTTGGCACATACTGACCACCCTCAGGGCACAAGCCTCGAAGATAACGACGAGTACAAGGAGCTTATGGTCCAGAGCGAACGCCTGACCATAAAAGAGGACTCTATACGAACTCTCCTAAGCGATACAAGAGCAACGATGCGCAGCTTTCGTGACTCTGTGGGCGTCACACCCCCAATGGACATGGATGCCTACACAACGCGCATTGTTCAACTCGAAGAGGAGCTCTTCAATATCACATCGGAGCAGGGTCTTATAGCCAACCGTATCAACGCGATAGAGATGGCAGCCATGGAGGAGCAGTTTGCAATCTCTATAATGGAGAAGATAGATATCGTAACTGGATATCAGGAGGAGTGGGAGGACGACTATGGCGGAATAGAGTCTGACAATTTGGTCGAGGAGCGCCGCCATCGCAACATCATAGACAACGGCTGCTTCACCAACTCGCTTATTGCCGCGGACCTTGAGGAACTTCGCACTGTACAGCAGGAGGAGGCCGAGGTTGAGCGTTTGAGCGCCGAGTATATTGCACAGTACGAGCTTATACGAGACCTCGACAGCAAGTATGAAATAGCCTCATCACAGAGTGAGGCCGACTCGTTGTACGGCTATTTCGAGCCTATGGCACATGTCCTCGACTCGCTCAACACTCTTATTTCACGCAAGTGGAATCATGTCATCGACACCAAGTACTACGCCTACGGTTATATTGCTGAGAAGCGCCGTAACACGGAGCTACTTAACAAGTTAGACAACGAGTTTACATCAATGCTTCAGATGTGCGCAACAAACGATGATATGTATTCGTCTAATGGTCTTATGCGCTATGCTATAGGCCGCCCCGCTATCCTCGACTTTGAGATTGGCATGGCCACAGTTCTTAACCTCAGCGAGGCACAGGACTCACTTCAGAGTGTACGCAACACCCTTGTAGTGCCAGAGTACCAGCAACCAGTGGTTGAGGTTCCAGAGCGTCGTATATTCATCGACTATAATGACATCACCTTTGGTCGCACCAACTATTACAATACAACAAACCCTGTTCCCGACATTGAGATATATGAGCGTGGAATGGTATACCGCATACTACTCGGCAGCTTCAAGTCGCGCCAGCCTATGACCCTCTTCAAGGGTGTTCAGCCACTATATATCCAGAAGGATGACGATGGCCTTAACCACTACTATGCTGGAGGCTTTGCCACATTGGAGGAGGCTGAGGAGGCACAACAACAGCTCCGCAAAAAGGGCTTTAAGTCACCAGAGATATGTTGTTGGCTCGATGGAGTTATGACCAACCTAACTAAGGATAGCGTCGTAACTGACGAGGATGCTGAGGCTACACCAGCAACCATAAGATATATGTTGCGCATAGCTGAAGGCGATATGAGCGATGCACTACAACAATATATCGGCGAGCAGTATCCCGACAAGATGATATCGCTCACCAACGATGGTTATATTGTCGGCGCATTCGACAACCACGACGAGGCCACACGCCTCTACATATCACTTGGTGACGAGTATGGTATCGACCTCGAAATAATAGAAATTGAGCTTCACTAAAAAGATGAAATACAGAGATATGAAAAGAGTATTATATAGTTTGATTATGGCACTCACAATGGGTTTTGTAAGCCTTGGGGTGTCGTGTAGCAAGAGTGCAGTAGAGGAGTTCGTTGTACCCTCAGAGAGTATTCTTGTGAATATGCCAGGCGCTGTGGGCACAACATCGTTTGCCTCACACAACATCGCCTCTGTTAGCGCTACAAGCGTACCTACTGGTTGGGAGATTATCAACATCGACATGCATGCAAAGAGTATCACTGTCAAGGCCCCAGAGAGCTTCGACAATGAGGAGGTGCGCAATGGCACATTGACTATCAAGGGATATACCCCACTTGGCGCCACCACCTCAGTGGATATCTACCTCGCCATTCTTGAGAATGAGGATGTGGACTATACCAACGCTCCCGCCAACTGCTATATAGCGAATAAGGCAGCTACACGCTTCAAGTTCAACCCATATATTGGCGGCAACGACATCGACTTGGCAACCGACCACATAGAGCTTATCTGGGAGTCTGAGGTAGATCTTGTCAGCTATATAGATATGCGCGACGGTGTTGCATCATTCTACATCAAGCCCGTACTCGACGACAACGACGAGCCAACCAACGAGGTTGTTGCGGGCAACGCACTTATTGGCGCCTACGATGTCGATGGCAATCTCCTTTGGAGCTGGCATATATGGGTAACAAATAGCGACCCTACGACCGACTGCATCACACTCAATGGTAACACCTTGATGAATATCAACCTTGGAGCTAACCACAATAGCAATGGTAGCAACAACCATGATGACATCTATGGTGCATACGGTATGTACTATCAGTGGGGTCGTCGCACACCTATTGTAGGTCCTAATAGTTGGAACTTTGCTCTCAACTTGGACAAGAGCATATATGGTGCAGACGGCTATATAACAAAGCTCTCATACGACGAGTCATCAGCTACTACTGGCACCGTTGAGTGGGCTAACGACAACCCTAAATCAATCATCTTGGGTAATAAGGATAATGGCTACGACTGGCTATACAACGGCCACGAGACATTGTGGAGCACCGATGAGAAGAGCGAGCATGACCCATGTCCTGCGGGCTGGCGCATCCCTGATAGCTCGATTTACGAGAATCTAACCATCAACAGCGTAGATGACGCCATGAACTGGGATGAGGCACAGGGTATGTATGGCTGGCACCTTGAGGACACCATCACTGGTCAGAGCTACTTCTTCACAGCCCAGGGCCGTCGTAACTACCTCGATGGTCGTCTCGACATTGTCAACGACGATGACATCCGCCCTATTCCATGGTCAGGCTACTACTGGACAGCAAGCCAGAACGAGGGCGATGCTATTGCCATGTTCTTCGACCTCAATAGCGCCACACGCACATGGAATGGCTTCGATGCATCACACACTATGCACCGCGCCAACGCATTGCCTGTACGCTGCGTGAAGATTGAGTAACAGAAGATAGTTGCAGACAAAAGAGTATGCCCGTTAGTTCGACTAACGGGCATATCTTTTATATCTATAACACAACAGTCCAAAAAAATGAGTATCAGCCAAGCATATAGCCATATAAAAATTTCCGATTTGCTAAGTCAGATTTTTGCCCTATATTTGCAACAGAAAAAGAACAAAACAATAAATTAAAGAGATAATATTATGTCAGCTATAAATCTAACAAAGGGTGGCTTCGAGAGACGAGTAGCCACATTAGAGAGCCTCAAAGAGGGGTGGAAATTCTTGGGCGATAAGCCTGCAATCATCGACTTTTACGCACCATGGTGTGGTCCATGCCAGCGCCTGATGCCAACAATCGAGGAGATAGCCTCGGAGTATAAGGGCAAGGTGGATATATACAAGGTTAATGTCGATGAGGAGGAGGAGCTTGCAACGCTCTTCAACATACGCTCGGTGCCAACGCTTATTTTCATCCCTATGAAGGGTGAGCCTATTAGAACTATGGGAGCTCTTCCTAAGGCTCAGTTTGTGGAGAACATCAGCGAGCTACTTGGCGTGAAGTAGAGAAACGAGAGCACCCTGGGAAAGTACTATGTGGTACAACCCAGGGTGTTAATACTTTAATGATAGGTCGAAGATGACCCCTTATTACAACAATCTATTGGTGCGCTCGTCAGGGAAGACAACCTTAGGCTGGAAGGTCTTTGCCTCCTCAAAGTCCATAAAGCCGTAGCCCATGATGATGACGATGTCGCCAACAGCGGTCTTGCGTGCTGCAGCACCATTGAGGCAGATACAACCACTACCACGCTCACCCTTGATAACATAGGTCTCGATGCGCTCGCCGTTGTTATTATTCACAATCTGCACCTTCTCGCCCTCGATAAGTCCTGCTGCATCCATAAGATCCTCATCGATGGTTATGCTACCTACATAGTTAAGATTCGCCTCTGTTACACGCACGCGGTGAATCTTCGATTTCATTCTCTCGATATACATAGCTTGGGTCGTGTTTTCTTACTTAATCTTAATGTTGTCGATAAGGCGAATCTGGCCAGCCTGAACTGCCACACAGCCCTGTATGCGCTCGGCATCGATCCAGTTCTCCACCTTCTGCATGGTGCGAGCATCAACAGCCTCGAAGTATATTGTCTTCAACAATGGGTTTGAGTCGATGGTTGCAACAACCCACGCTGTAAGCTCAGCAGGAGTCATTGTTGCCATCTTCTCGGCGCACTGCTTGATAGTAGCGTAGATATGAGGAGCTGCCACACGGTGCTCGGGGGTAAGGAGCTCGTTGCGCGATGATAGAGCAAGACCATCCTCGCCACGAACGATAGCGCACTCAACAATCTCAATATCTATAGATAGCTGCTCAACCATAGCCTTAATAACGGCAATCTGCTGGAAGTCCTTCTCACCGAAGTATGCCTTGCCAGGCTCAACAAGAGCGAAGAGGCGGCTTACTACCTGAGCCACGCCATTGAAGTGACCTGGACGGGTAGCACCCTCCATAACCTTGTCAACAAGACCGAAGTCGAACTGACGAGTATCAGGCTCTGGATAGATATCCTCTACCGATGGCATAAATACAATATCGGCACCTGCAGCCTCCAAGATAGCGCAGTCGGCCTCTGGGGTGCGTGGATAGTTCTTCAGGTCGTTCTTATCGTTAAACTGTGTGGGGTTGACAAAGACACTTACAACAACAACCTCACACTCTTTGCGCGCACGCTCCACCAACGAGCGGTGGCCAGCGTGAAGGGCGCCCATAGTTGGGACAAAACCTATGCTGCTCTTTGGGCAGTCGACTAATGCTGCCTTAAGGTCAGCTACTCGATTAACTACTTTCATAATTCTATTTAAGAATAACGCGACAAAGTTACAAACTTCTATGAAGATAGCAAGAAAACATCAAGAAAAAGTAGCGGCCAAGCTATTATTTAGCTCCTTCGACTCTCCAAGAAGCCCCTATTTTGCCTTTGGGAAGTTATTAACAGCCACATACTCGCCATCCACGACCTCGAAGCAGTAGGTCTCCATGCCATTGGTGATAACAACATATCGACATTGCAGCACCGAGTTATAGCGCACAACTTGGGCATATACCCCACCATCAATCTTCACCTCAGGCTCCTTGCACTCGACTACAATATATGGCAAGCCACATGCATCCATCACCACTATATCGGCGCGCTGTGACATGCCGTTGATACATACAGGATACTCCTCGGCAATGCTATGCGCCACAAAGCCACACCCCGATACGAGATATGCGACAACATGACGACGCACCCACTCCTCAGGGGTGAGTACAAGCCATCTGCCACGAATGGCATCAAAGACCTCGCACTTGCCATTGGGTGTGCGACGCGCCCTAAGATGTATGGCTGGATAGTTGAGCTTGGGGTACTGCATCGTTGTGTTGTAAAAAAAATATCGCTATCTTTGCGGCCACAAAGATATAAAAAATATGGATATAATTATAGATATTGAGGAGCGTGTATCACGAGCACGCAACTACTTTACGAGTGGTTACAACTGTACACAGGCTGTAGCCATGGCTTTCGACGATGTTATGGAGATGGATGGTAATGCCGTAGCTCGCATTGCAGCGCCTTTTGGTGGCGGTATGGGCCGCATGCGTGAGGTGTGTGGTGCTGTTAGCGGCATGACCCTTGTTGCAGGCTCTATATGTCCATCCGTAGACCCTAAGAATATGGATGAGCGTAAGGCTAACTACGCTCTTGTGCAGCACTTTGCTGCTGAGTTCCGCAAGGAGAACGGCGACATCGTCTGCCGACGACTCCTTGGCTTGGAAGAGAGTGTCGAGCGTAGCGAGGGTGCTATGCCCTCGGAGCGCACTACGGAGTACTACCGCAAGCGCCCATGTGTGGAGTATGTTGCCACAGCGGCACGCATAGTCGCTACTCACCTGGCCACAAAGAAGTAACCTTTATTTAGCAGAGGCTATAAGCGACTCGACATCCACCTCGGAGATATGTCCCTGAGCAAAGAGTATCGTGCGCGAGGGGAACTGCTCGATAAGTGAAATGTTGTGTGTCGACATGACCACAGCACAACCATTCTGCGCAATCTTGCGAAATAGCTCCATGATACCCTCGGCCGTTAGTGGGTCGAGGTTTCCTGTGGGCTCATCGGCGAGTATGAGGCGTGGGTGGTTAAGCAGGGCACGCGCGATGGTCAGACGCTGCTGCTCACCTCCCGATAGTTCGAAGGGCATCTTGTAGCTCTTATTCTCAAGTCCCACCATGGTGAGCACCTCGTCGATGCGACGGCGTATATCCTCCTCTCGACGCCATCCTGTAGCACGCATAACATCGTAGAGGTTGAAGAAGACATTTCTATCTGTAAGGAGCTGAAAATCTTGGAATACTATACCCATAGAGCGACGCAACAGAGGTATCTGTTTGCGCTTTATGGTGCGCAGATTGAAACCCACTACACTTGCCTCGCCAACATGAATATCTACCTCGGCATATAGAGCCTTGAGCATTGAGCTTTTGCCCGAGCCTACTCGCCCAATGAGGTAGACGAATTCACCATCGGCGACGGTGAGGTTGACATCCGAGAGCACCAAGTCGCGCTCCTCCTTGCTACTATTTGCCTCGCCGTGATATATTGACACGCCACGCAGCGATATCACTGCCTGACTATCCATTTCCATATGCTCCATTGTTGTGCGTCGTTACATTTATACATAGTGCAAAATTAACATTTTTTTGTTTAATGCAAAAATATTTGCTATATTTGCACCGTAATTGAATTATGCTGAACATGGCCGACGACATATGTCGAGGCACACCTTCGGGGGTGACCGGTTTTGACAGCAGGTAGAATTCGATTGTAAGCATGTCGAGCATTGTGTGGGGTCTCGTAAATCGCAACACTCAAGCTATAAATGGCAATAACAATTACGCACTCGCTGCCTAATTTTCAGGGAAAATTGGCTTAATCGCGTGACCCAAGGAGGTCGTGTGACGAGTATCCCGAGAGGCTGTTCCGCTCTTTAACAGTCGATCATCATGGGGTATCATCAATTTAGAGATAGCGTAGCATGCGCCTCGGTTGCTATGTGAGATTTAGAGGCTGGGACTTATGTTTGGCTGCCTCCTGCCTGGCATAAGTAGAAGGATTAAATGGTAGGCTAAACATGTAGAAAGCTCTGGGGTTCCTTGTTTGGACGCGGGTTCGACCCCCGCCACCTCCACTTTTGAAGGGATAAAATCCCCTTCAAAAATAACAAAAGACATTGATAATCTGATAGATTGTCAGTGTCTTTTTTTGTTTGTTGTAATTTCTGTTTATACGAGTAAAATTTGATGTATATTGCTCACAAACATCGCCACAAGCCACAACATACCAGGCAATTCCGTGGCAATCCACCTTTGTATAAATACCCTGCTGATACCCTAATATCATTCTGAGCGTAGCGAAGAATCTCGGCATTACAAAGATAAGGAGACAATAAGAGATTAAGATAGAAGCGTATGATATACTCTTGTAAGTATCTTTGTCCGCGTCTGCTTTTCAACCCTCTCGGTCTCCTTGTTCTCCTTGGTCCTCTTGGTATTTATCCGCGTCCGCATCCTGTTCCTCTGCCCCCTAATAACTACGACACCCACGGGCCGATGGCGCGCGGGTGTCGTTATCACTTGGGGCTAATTACACTACTCCCAATCCTCAATATCACCGTCAATATCAATCTCAATCTTCTCCTGATCGGGCGAAGTATTGAGTGTCACTGTTATCGTATGCTGATAACCTGGGCGGAACGACATATCGCTCTCAAGCAGATATGCAATACCCTCCATAGTCACCTCCACGAGAGGTGTTGAGCGCTCAATAAACTGAGGCACTACGATTGCGTCGAACGAGTCGGCATCCATGCGGTGCATCTTGATAGTCTTTGTAGGGCTATTATGATACTTCTCCAACGAGCCTATCTTCCAGTTAACAAGGGCTGTTGTTGCGGTATTGTAGATGTGCACATCAATATTCTCGGGGAGTTCACCCTCGTAGCTTGAGCCACGCTCGATATTCACCACTACGCGCGACATAAGGTGCTCAAACTGTAGGTTCACAGTACCATCCTCGCGTGTCACGCCCTCACTCTTAGCCCACATGATATCTGACGCCTCATAACCACCGAGAGCCTCATCAGTAGTCTCTGTCGACTGGTCTGTGGCCACCTCAAATATTACCTTATCCATGCTTGGCATTTCGTGGTATGGGTATATACCATAGAAGTCGCACGATGCCTCGCTCCAGTATAGTGTGCGGTTAGCCTGCCATACGCCATCTACGAGCGTCATAGCCTCGTTATTTAGGTAATTACCCCATGGCTGCACCTCTGCCACTTCGCCGTCGACATACTCAACGGCAAAGAGACCGAAGGTATCGCCCTCGTCGAAGGCTGTACCTGTTACGCGCGTACCGCCACCTACTGATGCCTCTACGCGTATCTCGTTGGGGTTTGCCACGGCCTGTGGCTCAACCTCCTTATCACAACCCGCCATTAGGAGAGTTGCAAATGCTAATGTATAAATACTCTTTTTCATTGTTTTTCCTCCCTATTGACTACTTGTTAGACTTCTTAAGCTGTGGCTTGTCGCCCATATACTTTGGAGGCATCTGCTTGCCAGCGCCAGCATTAGATATCACTAACGATGGCTCAACAGCGGCATATCCTGCACGGGTATTGTTCGATGCATCGCGCACATCACGAGCATAGAAATCGTTGATATCGAACTCAAGACCACCATAACGCATTATACGCTCCACCATCTCCTGGCGCGATATTGCCGAGTAGTATGGGATATTGTTGTTCATACACGATGTAGCCTCCGAGCGGTAGATGCCACGAGTGTGGAAGTAACCACCCTCATACATATCCACAATATTAGAGTAGTCAGGGTGATAGAAGAGGTGCGCCCACTCCACATTCTTCATATCGCCACTCTCCGATAGGTTGCGATACCAGCCGAGAGCCTTACCATCACGGAACTCATCGAGATGACTGCAGCAAGAACAAGTGCACGACTGAATAAAGGCGTTGTGGTATATATACTCATCGGCAAGCTTAGCAAAGCCATGACCACCAGCCTCGTGCTGCACAATACCACGGAAGTCGTATGGGTAGGCATCTGCCGACATAGGACATATAGCTATTGCCGAGCCATCGCCCCACATGTAGCATATACCGCCATAATCTGATGTATTCTCCACCATTACCACAAGTGTCTGGTTGAGGTTATCCTCTGTGACGCCATCCGCCAACATCGCATACTCGTATGTAATCTGAGTGTCGGGCGCGATGCCATCGAGCGAGTACTGCGAGCCAAACTTAGCATCCTTAATGGTATTGACAGTACCGATTCCCGAGTCGTCGGACATACCCACTATGGTGTAGACATTGAAGTGGTCGCGATATGTCTTGTATGGCTCGATTGCGAAGTAGTGACCTATCGCCTCGTCTATGCCAGCCATGTAGCTACCATGAGCAATATCGCGCGCATCGAAGCAGTCGCCCATAAATACGATGTTCACACCACCGCCAATGGTTGCTGTCTGATTTACTACCACCTCACCATCGTAGTTTGGCGCATCATACTGCTCCACCTTGAGTGTTGAGCGGTAGTCCTTGTCGTTGAGCAAGAATACCACCTCGCCACCACGGCCATTGTTTGTCTCATACTTCACCGAGCCATTTGAGTTAGCACCAATCGATGTTTGGAACGAGCCAACCTCTGCACCCTCCATAGAACTGATGGTCACCACAACATCGGTCTTACCAACACCCGACGATGGTGTCACTGTCACCCACTCGGGGCAGCTCTCCACGCTCCATGCTTGACCCGAAGGTACTCTGAGGAGCAGTTCGCGGCTATACTCAGCATTGAGTGCACGCATCATGCTGCGAGATATCGAGAAGTCGTAGTGAGCACCAATGCGCTTAAAGTCACTCCAGCCAGCAGCTGTCTGATACTTAACCACCGACTGCTCAGGCACCTCCACAGTGAAGTTATCCTTAGCGACACCATTAAATGCACCACTACCACATACTGGAGGCGTTGTCGCCTTAGATGTAATCTTTGAGAGATTATAGCAATTCGAAAAAGCGTATGTACCTATTACAGATAGGCTTTTGGGCAACACAATTTCGGGGAGCATTCTACAATCATTAAAGGCATCACCGATTACCGACACACCCTCTGGCAAAACAACGGGTTCACAGAGGCGACCATTGTGTCCAAATGAGCCATAATTATCACCCGATAAAGCAACAAGTTCACTATCCTCAGCAAATGTAATACTTGTAAAACTGTTATGAGCAAATGTACCCTCTGGAATTTCCTTTATCTGCGATGGAATAACCAGCTCTCCTTGGAATCTACAATATAAGAATGCAAGCGATCCAATCTTCTTCAAGCTATTAGGGAGCGTTAATGTACCACCAAAATAACATGAACAAAAAGCACTGTGTTCAATAGATTCGACACCCTCTGGAATAACCAAGTCACCTGTTAAACCGCTGCAGTTGTAAAAAGTATTATTAGCTATTATTTTGAGTTTAGATGGTAAAATCAAGTTACCAGAAATCATCTCACAGCTGGAAAAACAACTGGCCCCAATGCTTTCCAAACTCTCAGGAAGCGACAATGTGCCAGAGAGTGAGGAACAACCGACAAAGGCTCTTTCACCCAATAATTTAAGGTTATTAGGAAACTTTACCGATGTTATATTTGTAAAACTAAATGCATCGCGACATATCTCAATTACATCATTTGGGATAACAAGAGCACCTGTTAGCAATGTACTATCAAAGGCATAGTTACCAATCTTTGTTACATACTCTGGGAATACGAAATAGACAAGCGAAGATTTATCATTAAACGCATTATCAGGAATCTCGTTTGCTCCAAGGCCGTAATTAGAATAAGTGCCCCAGCCACTATGCGAAATCTCCGAGTTGGGGAAACGCTCCTCCGCTTCGCGCATAGCCTCATCCCACGATGCAGGCATATCGGTAGTGAAGTAAACATACTGGTAAACGCCATCAATAGTTCCATTCCAATACCATTTACGATTATCGCCAACAATCTCGCACTCCTTGAGGTTTATGGCCGACAAGATAGTCATCTTATCGCGCATAAAGTAAAAATCATCGGCATAAATCTTACCTGAAACCTTCAAGTTCTTAATCTTTGCAGCATCCTTGCCGTCAGCCTTAATCTTAGCCTCCAAAGTACCAGGCTCCTCGCAGTGTACGACATAGTACTGGCGTGCCTCACCGCCATTGCTATCGGGGTCGGCAACCCAATCCTTAATCTCGGTGCCAACAAGCTCGAACTCATACTCACCAGTGTGCGACTTCTTATTCACCTTAAGCGTATAGGTGGTCTGCTTGCCCGACTCATAAGTGGCAACAACATCGCGCTTAAAGCGTGCGGTGATGCCATCAACAGTGATGGCAAGGAGCGCCTTGCCGGCATCGACACTCTGGGGAACAACAATAGCACGATAGCCATCCGAGCCACTCTTCATAACAATACCCTCCATTGGTGCATCGCCAACAGCCGTAGCAACACCCGTAGAGAGGTCTATATCTGCTGTACGGGTGGTATTCATCACCAACACGCCCTTATCTACACTACTCCACTCACCAGCCTCGAAGCCATTACCCTCGGTCAGCACAACATTGACACATGACAAGCGGTGTGAGAAACGCAACTTAACCTTATTGCTCGATGGAACAACATTCTCGGTGAGGGCCCACAAAAAGTCAGACTTCGCGTAGCCATCCTCAGCATTGGCGCCACTCTGATCCTGTGCCACCTCAAACCTATAGGGCGATACGACATCTACATTTGCATAGGGATAGTAGGCATAGAGGTCGATATTGGTCTCGGCATCCTTATAGTAGACCGAACCACTCGAGGTCCATGTCATACTCTCGGCATCGTAGGTGTAGCGGGCATTATCCACCTGGTTGCCACTATCGAGAAGTGTTCCCTGGGCGGTGTTGTTATCGGTGTAGTTAACGCCATAGAGACCTATCTGGTCGCCATCGCAGAAACCATCGTCCGACACACGAGTAGCATACTCCTGTGAGATGCTGCCGCGAATGTTAATGGCCATCGCAGCATCCGCATCAGAGGGTTGAGGTACGATAATCTCAACATCCTGCGTACAGCCCACCATAGCTATAGCCATGATGCAGGCTGCTAAGTTGAATAACCTTTTCATAGTGTATAAGTTTATTTAATTGTTTGTATCGTGATAATCAGCTCTTA
>JAZLBJ010000012.1:0-83390 GCA_045613645.1 Alistipes sp.
ACTCTCCATTGTATAAATTTTGAATATTAATCGTTAGCTCTAATCTCAAAGGTATTGTTTGAAATTATCTCTTTAAGAGATAGATTAAACTTTAGCTGCTCAATATCTTCAAAGAACTATATTCTGTTTTATCAGAACTTCAATTTTTCGATGTCTCACTTTTTTAAAGCGGAAATCGGATGCAAAGATAAACCTTTATTTTGATATCACCAAATTTTTTGATGACTTTTTTCAAAATATTTTTCAAGAACCTTTGCAGCTATCAGGAGTTGTTATGTTTTCCTGATTGCGGGTGCAAAGGTAGTGCTTTATTTTTAATCTCCAAACATTTTGCAAACTTTTTTACATTATTTTTTAATATTTTTACAAACCTATGGCTATACCTATATTTATATATAATAAGGGGAGTTAGAACTGATGTTGCACATAATACCACTAATATATTTTAAACGCCTACAAATCTACACGCACATATCAACAAGCAAGACGCAGTTTTGTTATCTGCATAGCGGAGCTAAGTGTACAACAAAAAGAGAGCATCCAGCAATAGTACACGAGATACTACCCTGAATGCTCTCTCTTGTGATGGGCCATGAAAGCCACCAATCACGATAAATTATATCTCAACAAGGTGATTCTTAATAGCATACACAACCAAATTAGCGGTATTTTTACAACCAGTCTTCTCAAGTATATTGGCACGATGCTTATCTACAGTGCGCTTGGAGATGAATAGTTTATCTGCAATTTCCTGATTAGATAGACCCTTACACACCTCAAGAAGGATCTCAATCTCGCGATTAGAGAGTGCATCCTCGTCAGTAAGGACCTCGGGAGTAAGGGGCATCATATGTCGGGTGAGGGAGCCAAGAAGGGCATAGCTAAAGTAGCTATCGCCAGCCACGACACTCTCAACGGCAGAGTAGACCTCGTCGATGTCGCTATCCTTGAGGAGGAAACCCGAAGCACCACTCTCAACCATGCGTGTATAGTAGTGGTCGTCACCAAACATAGAGAGGGTTATGATGCGCATAGTGGGGCGCAAGGCAAGAGCTCGGCGCGTAGTCTCAGCACCATCGATACCCGGCATTGATATATCCATAAAGACGACATCAACATCGAGGTTATCGATGTTGGCAAGAAACTCCTCGCCACTACCATAGTCGGCGACAACATTGAAGTCATCGCGACGCGACAGCAGTCCCGCAAGACCTGTACGGAACAGCGAATGGTCGTCAACTAGTACGATGTTTATTCTCTCGTTTTGCATTTCTGTTTCTTCGTTTTTTACCTGTTATTAGATTCTCGGGAAGGCGCACAACAGTTGAGTCAGTAGACACCTCGACAAAGGCCTTCATGCCCTTACCGACCTCACTCTCAAAGGTTAGAAGACCTCCAATAGAGGATACTCGTGAGCGTATGTTCGAGAGGCCCATGCCTCGCTCCGAGACATCGCCCAAAGAGAAGCCACAGCCATTATCACAATAGTTTAGCAGGAGTCTATTATTTTGAAGTGTTAACTCCACATCTATATTTGAGCACCCAGAGTGCTTAAGCGAGTTGTTGATAAGCTCGCAGGTCACACGATAGAGGATAACCTCCACATTTGGATCGAAGCGCTCGGTACGCAATTTCGTGCGAAATGCAATCTTCACATCATGCATTGTTGCTATGCGCTCCACAAAGTTATTAATGCCACGCGCAAGACCGAAGTTATTAAGAACATGTGGCGATAGGTTGTTGGATATCTCGCGTAACGAGCGTATAGCCTCGTCGATAACACGCGCCGTATTGCGCAGCGTATCACGATCCTTCTCGTTCATATTCTCAGTCGACAGTGTCGATAGCGACATCTTAGCCGAAGAGAGCAAAGGACCAAGGCCATCGTGCAGCTCACGCGAGAACTCGGCACGAGAACGCTCCTCAGTACGCAACACCGCCGACATAAGTTTATTGTCGAAGATGCGGCGCTGTGCCGCCATGCGGTCGGCATAATTAACAAGGAATCGAGCGCAGACAACACTCACCGAGAGGCTGAACGAGGCAATGATGCCTATCCACGCAAAGATATATGGCGATATGTATATACCATCGAAGCTACACAACTGGAGTATGCGCTCCGCAGAGAGCATAGAGAGGGCTATGACACAGCATATCCACAACGCACTATACTTTGTTTGCCTCGAAAGGTATATGGCAATAACCGTAACGAAGAGGTGTATAGCGACAGATATGATAAGAAGTATCTCGACACCCGACATAGCCTACACTCTAAAAGATTACACCATCGAGGTTACGAAGCATGCCATAGTCGGTCATGTCCACCTGTACGGGCACCACAGCTACATAGCGGTGTGCCAATGCCCACTCATCTGTATCCTCAGCATTAGGCTCACTATTTTGAAAGGCTCCCGTAAGCCAAAAATACTCTCTGCCATGGGGGTCCTCACGACGGAAGAAGTCCTCACGCCAGAAGCCTCGTGTCTGACGACATAGGCGTATACCCTGTATCTCACTGACAGCGCAGCGCGGTACATTAACATTGAGGCACAACGGGCGAGGCAGTCTATCGGCAGCCTCAAGCACCTGAGCTATAATCTTACGGCCATACATCACCGCGCCCTCGAAGTCGGCATCGGCATCGTGATCGTCGAGCGAAAGACCGATAGAGGGAACACCGTAGAAACTACCCTCAATGGCCGCACCCATAGTTCCCGAGTACATGACATTTACCGCTGCGTTAGAGCCATGGTTGATACCCGAGAGCACAAGGTCTACCTTACGGTTAGCAAAGAAGTGATCGAAGGCAATCTTAGCACAGTCTACTGGAGTTCCCGAGAAGGCGTATATCTCAACACCATCGGAGGCCTCCACTTGGCGCATAAAGAGAGGCTGGTTGATGGTTATGGCCTGACTCATACCACTCTGCACGCGGTCGGGGGCGATGGCAACCACACGACCAAACTCCTTAGCAAGTTCTACGATATGACGAAAGCCCTTAGATAGGTAGCTATCATCGTTGGTGATAAATATTAGAGGTCTCTCATTCATACGGGATATACTGTAAATTTTGTAAATACGTTTTTTGGTAGTGGCAGGTAATTCTCATGTGCCAACACATCTATCAACATTAGCACGCCCCTACTCACAAAACTGCCCTCAGCTCTACTATTTTAGGTAGACGCTCTGATCGTCTGTCGAGGCATCGAGGCGTATGGCAATCATCAGAAGTATGGTAAAGGCCACCAGCGACGAACCTCCATAGCTCATCAGTGGCAGCGGGATACCCATGACAGGCATAAGGCCTATGGTCATACCCACATTTACCCACACATGGAAGAGGAGGATGGCTGCCACAGAGTAGCAATATACTCTACCAAAGGGCTCCTTGATGCGCTCGCCCATCTTCATAAGGCGCATGATAAGGGCTATATAGAGCGCAATGATTGTCAGCGTACCCAGGAAGCCCCACTCCTCGCCAACAACACAGAAGATGAAGTCGGTATGCTTCTCTGGCACATAGCCATACTTAATCTGAGTACCCTCCATGAAGCCTTTGCCTGTGAGGCCTCCTGAGCCTATGGCAATCTGCGACTGGTTGACATTGAAGTCGATGCCCAGAGGGTCGCTCTTGAGGCCTACGAAGGTGAGTATTCGATTCTGCTGGTGAGGCTCGAGATGTTCGAAGAGTTTATCGCAGGTGGGGACAAAGAGCATCGCATAGACAAACATCAAGATGGGCCATAGGAGCTTGACAGCGCGTGTCTTGATTGATATTATGGCAAGCACAATGGCTGCTACCGAACATACGATCATAAGCGATGCATAGCCACTCAACGAGGTAAAGAGCGCCAGGAGCAACGATAGTAGGAAGATTGTTGCCAGGAAGCGCAAGTGACCCACCCAGGCCTGGGTAGTAAGGGCACTATATAGCGTAAATAGCGTTAGCAACACGCTGAATATCACCACAGGGCTAAATATAAACGAGGCGATAAATAGTGCTATGGTGAGTATTATCGGGAAGTATATATACTTGCTTATACCCTCGCGATAGAGCACAAAGAGGAATGAACATAGCACCAAGCCAGAACCAGTATCGTTCTGCAGGATGATGATGGCCAGAGGCAAGAATATGACACCCGCAACCTTGATAAGGTCGGGAAGACGGCGTATGTTGAACGAAAAGTCGCTCATGACACGCGCCATCATAAGGGCCGTGGCTATCTTAACAAACTCCACAGGCTGTATTCTTACGCCTCCAAACTCAAACCACGCCTTAGCACCATTGACCTCACGACCAAAGATTAGCACAGCGATAAGTAGTCCTATACCAGCAATATAGGCGGGTGTGGATAACATGTGGAAGAGGCGTCTATCCATAAGTAGCACCACTAGGGCGAAGACCATGGATATACCACCCCATAGTATCTGCTTCATGTAGTTGTGCTGAAGCGAGAATACCGAGCCCACCTCCTCGTTATATGACGCCGAGGTGATGCAGACAATACCCGCAACGACAAGTGCGAAGTAGAGCCCTAAAGCAACCATATCCACTTTACCAAAGAGTGGTAGTGGATTGCGCTCCTGCGATATGTTATTACTCTTCAACATCTCTTATCTACTTTTTAGTGCGCCCATCGTCATACTTCTGCTGCATACGATCGTAATACTCATACTCAATCTCCATGTTTAGCATCTCTTGAAGCATATCCTGACGAGTGATGGTGTCGGTGAGGTACATCTCCTCGATAAGGCTGGCGATAGGCACCGCAGCAGTTGAACCCCAGCCTCCATGCTCGATATATACGGCAATGGCAATCTTAGGGTTGTTACGAGGCGCAAACGATATGAATGCCGAGTGGTCTTTATATGTACGCCTCTTACCATTGACTGTCTTATGTCTGCCATGCTCGGCCGTACCAGTCTTGCCGCAGACATCCCAGCCTTTGAGCTCGGCCCTACGCGAGGTACCCTCCTTGTTGACACTCATCCACATACCGTCGATAGCCGTCTCGAAGTGCACAGAATCGACCAGCGTATAGTGACGCTCGTAGAAACGAGCATCCAGAGAGTCTTGTCCCTCAACGCTCTTAACGATATGGGGTATATAGTAGTAACCACGGTTGGCGATGATAGCTGCAAGGTTGGCCATCTGCAGAGGCGTTGCAGCCATCTCACCCTGACCAATAGCACAATTTATCACCGTACCCCAGTTCCAATACTTGCCATTGACCTTATCGAGCCACTCAGGAGTAGGGACAAAGCCTCCATACTCACCATAGAGGTCCACGCCCAACTTTTCACCAAAGCCAAAGCTATATACATACTCGTTCCACTTGCGCATAGCCTCCTTGATGTTGCCATACTTACGATTGGTGAGGATATTCTTAAACACATAACAGAAGTATCCGTTGCACGACTGCGCCACGGCCTCCCTGAAGTTAAGGTGTGGACGATGGCTGTGGCATCCCAATGTACGGGTGTGAGAGCCTACACCATAGCGGAAACCACCATAACACTCATAGGTCTGCGAGGGGCGTAGTATGCCCTCCTGCAAGCCCACAAGGCCCTGCACAATCTTGAAGGTAGAGCCTGGAGGGTAGTTCTCCTTGATGGCACGCGAGTACTGAGGCTTGCGCTGGTTGTGCAGCATGATGTCGTTATAGTTCTGGTTACGCTGACGACCCACCATCAGATCGGGGTTGTAGGTGGGTGACGACACCATGACAAGAATCTCACCCGTAGATGGCTCTATGGCCACCACAGAGCCTATCTTGCCCACCATAAGCTCCTCGGCAAACTCCTGAAGGCGCGAGTCGATAGTAGATACTATGCGCTTACCCTTCTCGGGAAGCACATCGAAGGCTCCATCGTCGTAAGACCCCTTGACAGCACCCCTTGTATCGCGTATTCGATAGGTAACACCCTTCTCACCCTTGAGCGACGACTCGTAGTAGGACTCAATACCTCCCACACCTACATAGTCTCCCGGAGCATAGCCCTCCATCTTCTCAAGTTGGCTTTGACTAATCTCACTAACATAGCCCAAAAGGTTGCCACCAATCTTTCGGGGATACTCGCGAGCGGTGCGGAAACGAGTGAAGATGCCATCGAAGCCACTCTCGTCGAGAAGAAGCTTGGCATCTTGAGGTAGATAGCCCACAATGAGGTGGGGCGAGGCTGGCGAGGTGCGAGCATTGGCAAGCTCCTTGCGCAGTTTCTCAATGGAGATATCGAGAATAGATATCAGATGCAATGAGTCGAAACCCTTCTTGGGAAGATTGTTCCACACCACCATGACATCGTAGCACACACGGCTACGAATCAGGGGCTCGCCATAACGGTCGACAACCTCGCCACGCATGGGGTACTCAACCTCAGGACGCATGATATTCGACTCAGCAAGAGACTCATATCTATCATCGACAAGCTGCACATAGAAGAGGCGAGCAAGGATGACAACGGCCGCTACAATCACCACAAACTTCAGATGAAGATAGGCTGGGGATGTCTCCTTATCATGTTTCATCGCATCAAGACTTTAGAGATGAATATGCGGGCAACAAACCACCCTATGGCCAACGATAGCAACACACTGAGAAGGATGGTGAGCAAGAGACGACCAATGTCGTTGAACGACAACGCCTCAAGCATGAAGAATAGCGCGTGGTGGATAAACAGACCCGCCGCCAAGTAGAGCATAAGCTGACGCAACGAAAGCTTTGTGAGCAACTGCGTCTGATCACCAGCCTCGATACTACGGCGTGTGGTGATATATACGAGCGTTGGACGGATAAGCGATAAAGGTAGTAGCGTGGCAGCATAGAGGCCCTCGCCACCCACCGATATATCCATGGTGAAGCCCACAGCATAGGCGATGAGAACTACCCATATCATCTTCAACTCGATGGGGAGTAGCAACACCACCAGCGGGAAGATCATGGGACGCATCCATATAGCCACCGATGCACCTATGTTGATGTTATCAAGCAGAAATATCTGCACGAATAACACCGCGAGGCACATCCATATATATGACATTTTCTTGTACATAACTCTCAGAATAACAATGTTTCAGCAACTACTCTTCTACACTATCCATTATGGTATCTACCTCGGCATAGTTGACACTCTCCACGATAATCACATTATCCAGCGCCGAGAGGTCGGCAGCGAGCTTTATGCGCGACGAGTAGGCTGTCTTAGCACTATTCATACTGAAGGACTCCACATGGCCGATCACAACACCCTGAGGCAAACGCTCCGAACGCACCTCCACAAGGATGCCCTCCTCCATATTCACATTCACCGAGATATCCGAGGCATCTGCATGGTAGCGCGACGAGCCATCCCAGCTCACCGAGCAATAGCCAGGGTTACCCTCGCTATCGACGAGATAACCGCCCGTAGAGAATTTAGTATTTATGATAGGCTCAACCACAGCATAATGCTCCGAGCATGAGGAGACATATCCCACAAGGTGGCGCTCAGGAGTCATGACACCCATGTTCACCGCTATACCATCCTTAGCACCTCGGTCCAAGACCACATAGTTGCGCAGGCGATTGGATGTAGCAGACGACACGCGCGCAGCATGGAACTTGAACATAGCATCGTACTCCACCTGCGAGGCTAACGAGTCGAGCATGACATCTTCCAAGAGTTTACGCATCTGCTCACCCTCGGCCTCCAACTTGGCAATACGCTCACTAAGGCGTCGGTTCTCATCGGGCAACGAGAAGAAGTGGGTTACATCAGTAACTATATCGCTTATAGCACCACCCACAGCCGTTGTACGAGCATAAATCTTAGCCTCGGTATATGGCGACGATGAGGCATACTGCCAAAGGGCTATACCCTCGAGCAGCAGGAAGATGAGAACGATATATATTCGTCTGAAAAACTCTACAAGTCTATGCATATCGCAACCACAAAATATACAACAATTTAGCTAGACAAAGGCTGCCCGACATATTGTCCAAGACAGCCTCTGTGTATAAGTCTAAGAACGCTTGATACTACTTCTCGCCACCCAAGAGGAATGAGAAGTTTCCAATGTTCTTAAGCGCTATGCAAGTACCACGAGCAATGGCACGGAGTGGATCCTCAGCTACATGCACTGGCAGACCCGACACCTTGCTCAAACGCTGGTCGAGACCCTTGATAAGGGCACCACCACCCGCAAGGTAGATACCATTGCGCACAACATCTGAGTACAACTCTGGTGGCATCTCCTGAAGCACATCCATAAGGGCGTTATCGAGCTTCACGAGCGACTTATCCAAGGCGTAAGCAATCTCGCTATAGTTGAGTGTTACGGTCTGAGGGAGGTTGGTAAGCATGTTTGAGCCGGTGAATACATAGTCCTCAGGCTCGTTCTCCAACTCTGGCACCGCAGCACCAATAGCACACTTAATCTCCTCGGCAGTACGCTCACCAATCTTGATGCCGTGCTGCTGACGGATGTATGTCTGAATATCTGTAGTGAAGACATCGCCCGCCACATTGATAGACTTCGAGCAAACGATACCACCCAACGAGATACAAGCAACCTCTGAGGTACCGCCACCGATGTCGATGATAAGGTTACCCTCTGGAGCCTCAACATCAATACCAGCACCGAGAGCTGCCGCCATAGGCTCGAAGACAAGATATATCTCGCGACCACCAGCATGCTGCGCAGAGTCACGCACAGCACGAATCTCAACATTCGTAGAGCCCGATGGAATACATATCATCATACGCAACGAAGGTGCGAACATACCACGAGTGGCACCCACCTTCTTGATAAGACCACGCAACATAAGCTCCGTAGCCTCGAAATCGGCAATAACGCCATCGCGCAAAGGGCGTATTGTTCGAATGTTAGAGTGTGTTCTACCATCCATCAAACGAGCCTTGTGGCCGATGGCCATGAGCTCACCAGTCTTGATGCTGAGCGCAACAATCGACGGCTCGTCAACGACGACCTTGCCGTGATGCATTATCAGCGTGTTGGCAGTTCCCAAGTCTATGGCCAACTCCTGAGTAAGTGAAAAAAGTCCCATATTTCGTATTTTTTATCTCTTAGTCAACTCGTCCTATACCGTTTTGCCCTCATTGGCAGCACCACACATAAAAGTGTGGAGTTGCAAAAAATTAGCACTCACCATAAGACGATGATACACAGCGACATAGGGCGCAGTGGCCGAATATTCGCCGTTATACACCCACAAAGATAGGAAAAAGATATGGACAATTTGCAAGAGTTTTGAGTTTTTTTGTTTAAATTTGTCAATAATTTTTCGTGTTATATGGATACACAACAGCCTAAATGTGCGGTCATCGGCTATGGAAGCTGGGCAACCGCAATAGTGAAGACACTTACTGTCAACCACCATAAAGTTAACTGGTTGGTTCTTAACGAAGAGGTTCGTCAGTCGCTCAACGAGCGCTCACATAATACCAAGTATCTGCCTTGGTGCTATATCGATCGTGACTTTATCGTACCCTCGGACAATATCGACGATGTGGTACGCGATGCCGACATCGTGATTCTTGCAATGCCTTCGGCATTTCTCACCAAGTTCCTCGAGCCACTAACCGTGAGCCTTGCGGATAAGATTGTGGTGTCGGTGGTCAAGGGTATCATCCCTGGCGACTACCTCACAATAGTTGAGCACATGCACACCTACTACAACATACCTATGAAGAATCTATGTGTGGTAACAGGACCATCGCACGCCGAGGAGGTGGGCCAGTGTCGCCTATCATACCTCACAGTAGCATCGGAGGATAGCAACACTGCCGAGAAGGTGCGTGGTGTACTCTCCAACGACTTCTTCCGTTGTAGCATCTCACACGATGTTTTAGGTGTGGAGGGTGCAGCCATAATGAAGAATGTGTACGCCTTAGCTGTTGGTATGGCCGTAGGCTTACGCTATGGCGATAACTTCCTTGCGGTGCTTATCGCCAACTGCGCTGCTGAGATGAAACGCTTCCTCGACGAGGCGCTACCTACAGAGGGCCGCGACATCAACGCCGCAGCATACATGGGTGACCTACTGGTTACCTGCTACTCGCCACTAAGCCGCAACCGCCGCCTCGGCACACTCCTTGGTAAGGGTTGCTCGGTAAAGAGTGCGCTAAATGAGATGACCATGATTGCCGAGGGATACTACGCTGCCGAGTGCATACGCCGTAGCTCTATGCGCCGCAATGTGGAGATGCCCATAGCCGACATGGTATGGGAGGTGCTCTACAACAAGGCCTCGGCTCGTGAGGCAATGCAGAACCTCATCAAGATACTACAATAGTAATCACTAACAGATTAAATAATATGAGTTTGATTAAGTTTGACGCCAAACATTCGGGCGTAAATATCACAAATGAGATGTTGGCTGAGGCTGCTCGCGCCAACGCACTTCTTCACAATGGCCAGGGTGCTGGCAACGACTTCCTCGGTTGGGTAAACCTCCCATCATCAATCACCGCAGAGGAGATGGCCGAGATTAAAAGCGTAGCACAGAAGCTCCGTGAGCGTGCCGAGGTTGTCATCTGCATCGGCATCGGTGGCTCATACCTCGGTGCTAAGGCTGTGTTGGAGGCTATGAACAACTCGTTCGAGTCACTCAAGCGCAAGCACGACAACCCTACCATCGTCTTTGCAGGCGAGAATATCTCGGAGGACTACACCTACGAGCTTATGGATGCTGTGAAGGATTACTCAATAGCAGCTATCGTAATATCTAAGTCGGGCACCACCACCGAGCCAGCTATCGCCTTCCGCCTTATCAAGGCCGAGATTGAGAAGCGCTATGGCAAGGCTGAGGCAGCAGAGCGCATCGTGGCTATCACAGACAAGGCTCGTGGCGCGCTCAAGACCCTCGCAACACAGGAGGGCTACCCTACATTCGTCATCGAAGACAATGTGGGTGGTCGCTACTCAGTACTCTCACCTGTAGGCCTTCTTCCTTTGGCTGTTGCGGGCGTAGATGTAGAGGCCTTCGTTGAGGGTGCTCGCGACATGGAGCGCATGACAGGCGTGGATATGCCTATCGAGCAGAACCTTGCAGCGCAGTATGCTATCGTGCGTAACGAGCTATATAAGGCAGGTAAGAAGATTGAGATTCTCGGCTCATACGAGCCTAAGTTGCAGTACATCGCCGAGTGGTGGAAGCAGCTCTATGGTGAGTCTGAGGGTAAGGAGGGCAAGGGTATCTTCCCTGCAAGCGTAACCCTCACTGCCGACTTGCACTCTATGGGCCAGTATATCCAGGAGGGTGAGCGCACCTTGTTCGAGACCATCATATCGGTTAAGAACTCTAAGTATGAGGTTAAGGTTGAGAGCGATGAGGCTAACCTCGATGGCTTGAACTTCCTCAGCGGCAAGCGCCTCTCGGAGATCAACAAGATGGCAGAGCTTGGCGTACGCATCGCCCATGTTGATGGTGGCGTGCCTAACATCATCCTCGAGATTGAGCGTATTGACGAGCGCACCATTGGCCAGCTGCTCTACTTCTTCGAGAAGGGCTGCGGTATTAGCGGCTATATCCTTGGCGTTAACCCATTCAACCAGCCAGGTGTCGAGGCATACAAGAAGAATATGTTCGCATTGCTCGACAAGCCAGGCTACGAGGAGGAGTCAAAGGCTATCAAGGCGAGATTGTAATAGGATATAGGATAATAAGATACGATACCCTGCAAGTATGATGCTTGCAGGGTATTTTATTCAATTAGCAGTTAGCAATGGTCTGCACTGTCGCTAATCTCCTTAATCTCTCTAAATTCCTTAACTTCTTTAATTTGACCGCTGAGACCTTAAAACCTTACAAGGTCGCAGACTACTGCGATGCTCTACTTCGTAAAGTCTTAAGCTCTTAACTGTCTTAATGGTCAAAAAAGCAATTCTTCGCGATGACGACACAAAAAAAACTCCTCGCGTCCGAAAGCGCGAGGAGAAAAGAGTAAAACTGTTGTCGCAATCGACAAGCCTAAATCTTAAAAAGCGGACACGGCACACACATAGTAGTTGCGGTTCTTCACGGAGTAGTCGGTGGCTGAGTCATCCATATCGACATTATACGCGAGAAACTCATCATACTCCGTCGACACCCAATACAATCCAAAAATTAGTACATAACTACCATATTTTGCCAATGTAGAATTAATCGTTGACCTATCAAAGAAGATAGACCATAACTCCTCCTCAGTTGGCAGATACCAATCTTCGCCCTTTTTGCGACACCAAACAAAGGCTTCAAAATATTCGCTATCCGAGCGACTCATTATCTTATCAGTCTTAGCCTTGCCATCACTCTCGTCATCAGCTCCCGTTTTTGTACCATTAATCAATTTGCCATTTACGTAATCAACACGCGAGTCCCAAGGTGCAGAGGTCTCATCTAACGACACTATCTTACCATGGCGACCGCCATCCCATACCTCAAAGACAACACCCTCCTTGCCATTCTCGTTGTAGTAGTCGCCAACCTTATATGTGCGAGTGGGGGTTAATAACGTTCTCTCATCTCTTTCTGTTATGCGCGTCACCTCTGAATCAGCAATTGGCGCAACAACAACATCATCATTATTAGTTTGTTTTGTACCACCATTAAGATAAGCCATAAACTCTTTTATACTATGTGGGCGTCTCTTGCGCTGAACCTCCATAGAGCGCTCGATAGCGGTGCGCACGCTACTCGACAGATGTGCTGGTAATTCGGGCATACCATCGTCGGCAATATCCGCAGCTTGTGGTGGTACATTGCCTGTAACGAGGAAATAGAGAGTAGCTCCCAAAGAGTATATGTCCGTCTCGGGTGAGAACTGGCTAACGCCACCCTGCTTATACTGCTCCATAGGTGCAAAGCCGTGGCTGACACCCACGGGAGTGGTCGACGTCGCCTCGCCACTCTCCGAATCGTAGTGCTTCGAGAGGCCAAAGTCAATCAATATGGCATGGTCACCCTTCGTGCGCACCATGATATTGCCTGGCTTCACGTCGAGGTGCATAATCTGCTGCTCGTGGATATACTCAAGGGCTGCTGCCACCTGCTTAATATAGCCGACAGCATCGCGCTCCGAGAGTGCGCCCACACTCTTAACCCTCGCACTCAAGGACTCTCCATCGACATAATCCATAACATAGTAGGCCGTGCCATTCTCCTCGAAAACGTCGTATATAGGTATGATATTCGCATGATTGAGCGTAGCAATAGTCTGCGCCTCCTTGATGAACTTAGTCTTGAAGCGCGACATATTCTCCTTAAAGCTCTCAGATAGTAGGCTGATGCTTACGCTATCCTCGTCACGCTTGTAGCAGTCCTTGGGGAAGAACTCCTTGATGCAGACCTTGCGGTGTAGGTTCACCTGATCGGCAAGATAGGTGATGCCGAAGCCTCCGCGACCGAGGGTCGAGATAATGCGGTATTTACCTCTTTCAAGGAGAGTGCCCGATTGTAGTTGCATAGTAGTTTATTTGTTTGTTTCGGTGATACAAAGATAGGAACGATGGCAACGAAATCCAAACAAAAGAGCGGTTATTGTATGAACTATATGGGTTTATGTATGAAACTGCAAAAATAGGGAGCGATGTGCTGCGTATGGACTGGGGCTGCGAGGGCTGTATGCTTGGAGGGGCGAGGGTGCCACCCGCATTAAACCGTCATCGCGAAGAATTGCATCCGTAGTCGATCGTGATACTTGGCGCGGTCTATGCAATTTTGTGGCGATCTACCTTTGTCGAGCAACGGTGCTGATACAAATTGCTCTCTGCTCATTGCTAATTTGTAGAGGAGATGCCCATGTCGCTACGCTCCTCGGCATGACATTGATGAGACCGCAGCATCGTAATGGTCTCAAGGGTCTCAGCGGTCGAGTTAAGGAGTTTAAGGAGTTTAAGGAGTTTAGCGAATTTAGCGACAACACTGATATTGCTCATTACTTATTGCTCACTGCTAATTTGTAGCAAGCTAATTGAGCGAGCAAATTTGTTGTCAGAAGGGTGCCGAGTGCAACACTCGGCAAAAATGCCGTCGATGGGTAGTACTTGGCGTACGTCCCATTGACGGCATTTTTTGTTAGGGGCCGCAATCGACCACTTATCACAACAAATTTACATGCACTGGGTAATATCCCACACAAAGGCTCTCGAACCCTGCATCTTTGTGGTTGAGTCGATATCACGAACAGCCTCAAGAAGTGGCTCAATCTTCTCGTCCTCAACGATGGCGAGGATTGAGGTATTCATTGATGGCCATGCGTGGGTGCCGTAGTGGGGCTCACCATCGTAGGTGCCACGACCCTCGGTAAGAGCCCAGCGGGTGAAGCCACGAACACCATGGTCGTCGAGCATCTTGTTCACTCGATCGGTAAGTGCCTGGTTATATGATAAAAAGAATGCTTTCATGATATAAGATTTTAATGTCGGTGGGTGGTGACCCACCGACAGTTAGGTAATTAGTTATTCTGCTGGGCCTTCTCGGCTGCCTGACGCTGCTTCATCTTGATAAACTCAATCTCCTCAGCCTCAATACGCGCCTTGCGGAGAGCCTTACGCTCCTTGCGGCCCTGAAGCATGGCGTAGAGTGCAGGGATGATGAAGAGGGTCAAGAGGGTAGACATAACAAGACCACCCACAACGGCGATACCCATAGGCTGCCATGTCTCAGAACCCTCACCGATACCCATAGCCATAGGTACCATACCGAGGACTGTGGTGAGTGAGGTCATAAGCACAGGACGGAGACGGCTCTTACCACCCTCGATAACAGCATCGGCAACATTGGCGCCACGCTCAACGAGAAGGTTCATGTAGTCCACCATCACAATACCGTTCTTAGTTACGATACCCACAAGCATGATGGCACCGATAAGAGCGATAAGCGAGAGAGGTGTCGACGACATCCACAACGCGATGAATACACCCGACATCGCAAATGGGATGGTAAACATGATGATGAATGGGTATACCAACGACTCGAACTGTGTAGCCATCACGATATACACAAGGATGATGATAAGCACGAGAAGCATTGCCATATCGCTGAAGGCATCACCCTGATCCTCGATAGAACCACCAAGGTCGAGGTTGATACCCGCAGGTACCTCATAATCGGCCAAGACAGCATTTACCTCGGCAACAGCATCACCAAGAGCGATACCTGCACCTACAGAGCCCTTAACGGTGATAATACGCTGACGATTCTCACGCTCGATCTGTGGTGAGGCGAGCTCCTCAACAACCATACCTACATCCTTAACACGAAGCTTAGCGCCTGTAGGAGCGTAGAATGTGATATTCTCGACATTCTCAATGCTTGTACGGTTCTGCTTATTATAGCGCACAACTACATTATACTCGTCACCATCCTCACGATACTTAGTACACTCGTAGCCATAGATGCGGTTACGCACAATCTGCGCCACCTGAGCCTTGGTTAGGCCATACTGCGAGAGTTTCTCCTCGTTCCAGCGAACATTGAACTCGGGGGCAAGGTCCTCACGCGAAAGCTGCACATCACGCATAGTGCTGAGCTCTGAAAGGCGTGCCTGGAGGTCCTTAGCTACAGCCATAGCCTCGTTCATATCGTGGCCAAAGACCTTGACATCAACGGTACTTGCACCACCCATCATGCCACCCTGCTGACCACCAGGAATTACCGAGTACTCAACAACCTCGGGGATTTGGTCAAGCGATGCACGCAACTCATCCGATATCTCGAAGATTGTAGGACGCTGCATCTCGGTGATACGAGGCATACGGATGTTATAGTTGATGATGTGTGAGCCAGTGGTCTGCATCGCTGCAAAGGCATTGGTAGATGAGTTCTCACCCGCAGAGGTAGATACCATGTTGATGTATGGGAACTTCTCGGCGATGATATCGTCAATCTGACGAGCCACACGCGCAGTCTCCGATACATGGGTATTCTGCTGGAGCTTGATGGTCATAGATATACGAGCGTTATCCACAGGAGGGAAGAACTCGGTAGGCACCTGCTTAACAAGCATCAACGACACTACAAAGACTGCCATAAGCACCAAGATGGTGGTCTTCTTCCAGCGTACCACAAAGCGCAACATAGCCTCGTAGACGCGGTCTATCCAACGCAAGGCAATATCGATAGGCTTGTAGACGATGCCGATACCCTTGTATGAGTGCTCACCACCGCTGAGTTTAAGCATATATGCCGAGAGCATAGGGGTGAGGGTGATAGCGGCAGCTGTAGAGACGCACACCACGATAGTTACAATCCAACCCAACTCCTTGAAGAGGATACCAGCCATACCTGGCACCATGGTCAATGGCATAAACACGGCTACGACAACGAGGGTTGTAGCGATAACCGAGAGCCATACCTCATTGGTAGCATAGATAGCCGCCTCCTTAGGCTTAGAGCCTCGCTCGATATGTGTGGTAATGTTCTCAAGCACCACGATGGCATCATCCACAACCATACCGATGGCGATGGATAGCGCCGAGAGCGAGATGATGTTGAGGGTAGAGCCTGTAGCGTAGAGGTAGATAAACGAACAGATAAGCGAGATAGGGATGGTCAAGCAGATGATGAATGTAGCACGCCAACGACCCAAGAATATCATCACCACCAAGATCACGAAGATGAAGGCGAACATGATAGTCTCGGCAAGCGAGTTGATAGCATCGTTAATCTGCTGTGAACCATCGTAGATGGTCTCAATCTTACAGTCGGGTGGAAGGGTTGGGATAATCTCCTCGAGCTTAGCTTGTACCTCCTCGATAATCTGCACGCTGTTAGCACCTGTCTGCTTCTGCACAAGGATACGAACACCTTGACGGCCATTGATACGCTCATCCATGGTAGCCTCCTCGAGAGTATCCTCAATGGTAGCAACATCCTTGAGCATCACTCTGCGACCACCCATATTCGAGATTACGATATCCTCCAACTGGCGGCTATCTGTAAACTGGAAGTCAGACTTGAGGTTGAAGGTCTGGGTACCAATATCGAGCTTACCAGCTGGCACATTGGCATTCTCGGCAGCGATGATGCCACCAAGTGTCTCCACAGTGAGGCCATACGACTCCAACTTGATTGGGTCGACATGCACCTGCACCTCACGCTCCTGAGCACCGATGATAGCTACCGAACCGATACCGTTGATACGGTTTAGCTCGTTGACAAGCTTATCATCGAGAATCTTATAAAGGGCGTTATAGCTCTCATCAGCAGTTACCGCGAGCATCATCACTGGCATCATTGATGATGAGAACTTCATAACTGTTGGGTACTCCACATCCTCGGGAAGGAGTGACTGCGAACGGCTCACAACATCTCGGACATCGTTAGCCGCCTCCACAAGGTCGCATCCATACTCGAACTCCAGAGTAACCATAGATACATTATCCGACGACTTAGAGGTAATCTTCTTGAGGTTATCCGCCGTATTGAGCTGATCCTCCAAGACTCGGGTGATATTGGTCTCGATATCCTCGGCATTACCACCAGGATACATGGTGATAACACTGATATAAGGAATCTCTATATCAGGAAACTGATCAACGCCTAGGTTCTTCAATGAGTAGAGACCAAAGACGATGATTCCCACAAATATAAGTGCTACCGAAATCGGTTTTCGCACCGCGGTTTCGTAAATTTTCATCTTTCAAAAGGTTTTTCCTGTTGGAACAAACTACTCAACAATATTCACATTCTTGCCATCAAGAAGACGAGCAAGACCTGTTATAGCCACAGACTCACCAACCTGAACGCCATCGAGAATCTCGATGTTCTCGCCCACACGCAAACCATCCTTAACAAAGCGATAGTCAGCCACGCCATCCTTGATAACAAAGACAAAGCGGTCCGCAGAACCAGTCTGCTTCTGTACGGCTACGGCAGGAACAATAACGCTGTTGCGCTGCGACATCACAAAAGTTGCTTTTGCCGACATACCTGGCACGAGTCTAAGCGACTTCTCCTCTGTCTCCTCTGAATCCTCTGAATCCTCCTTTGGCTCCTCCTTCTTGATGACGCTGTTAGGGATAGTCACCTCAACCTCGAAGGTACGAGTAGAGGGGTCGATTGCAGGGTTGATGCGCGACACATTGGCAGTGAACTCCACACCTGGGTAGATGTCGGTAGAGATGTCCACGCTCTGGCCAAGCTTAACATCTGGGAAGTAACGCTCCGATACATATACCTTAACCTTAAGCTTGTCAACCTGCATGATGTGGAAGAGAGGCATAGAGGCAAAGAGGTCGCCCACCTCGAAGTTACGCGCAGTCACAACACCCGAGATAGGCGAGGTGATTACGGTATTCTTACGCAACTGATCCAACTGCTCCTTAAGAGCGTTGAGCGTATTCTCGGTCTGCACGAACTGCTGCTCAGAGACACCACCCGCATTGCGTACTGGCTTAAGACGGTCATAGGTATCCTGAGTTGTTGCAAGCTGAATCTCCAGCTGCTTGAGAGTTGTGTCGTCGAGCTTTGCAATAACCTGACCCTCGGTAACTGTATCGCCAACATCTACCAAGATCTCCTTGATATGGAGACCCTGAGCCGCTGGAGTCACATTAATCTCCTTGTAGGCCTTGAGTTCAGCGGTATAAGTCTCACAAACATCCAAATTGCTAATGGTAGCTGCAGCTACCTTAACATCTACAGCCTCCTTTGCCTTTGCAATAGCTGCGGCTGCAGCCTGCTCCTTGCTGTTATCAGCACCGCAGGCAACCATCATGGCTGCCACGGTCAACATTGTTAAACACTTCTTCATAGTTCTATCTTATTTTTTGATTTTCCTGACCAAAGATTCTCTTAGTTATTACCGTTGTATTCGACACCCAATACACGCTCGTACTCTGCATATGCCGAGAGGTAGTTGTATATAGACTGCGAGTAGTTGAGCTGCGCCTGTGTCTTTACAAGCTGAGCGTTGTTTAGCTCAAGCATTGTACCTGCACCAGCATCATAGCGGCTCTTAGAGATATCATATGCCTTAGATGCCTGCTTAACCACCTCCTCGTTAGAGAGCATTGTCTCGCGCTGTGTGAGAAGGTTGTTAATAGACTGGTTAACCTGAAGACGGATGCCCTCCTCAGCATAGCTGCGCTGCCACTCGAGCTGACTCTGCTGGTTGCGCACCTCGAGAATCTGGTGCTTTGTCTTCAAACCACTGAAGATAGGGATGTTAATCTGCGCACCAATGGTGATAGGCACCTGCCACCAGAACTTAGACTGCGATGATCCAGCGCGGGTAATAGCCTGCTGCTCAGCGCCAGCACCAGCACCCATGCCACCACCGAGAAGGCCACTGAGGTCCACACGCTCCTGGCCAATGAGTGACACCTGACCAAAGGCAGCGATGGTAGGTATGCGTGTCGACTTAATAAGCGTCTCCTGTTGCTTGAGCAAATCGGCATTTATATCCAAAGTCTTGAGTGTGGTGTTATTCTCAAGGGTATAGTTGTAGTCCTCGCCCATAAGCACCATATCACGGAAGTCATCGAGGGTACCAGCAACCTTGAAATCCTCACTCTGATCCATTGAGAGGTACATTCGGAGCTGCATCTTAGCCAAAGCTACACCATTCTCCGCCTGCAACACCTGAGGCTTTAGGTTGCTGAGCTGCACCTCAGCAGATAGGTAGTCGTACTCCGAAGCCAAACCATTCTCATAGAGGGTCTTGGTATCATCCACAACCTTCTGTGTTGTAGCCACAGCCTCGTTGAGCACCTTCAACGACTGCTCGGCGAGCAAGATGTTGTAGTATGCCATGCGAACAGATGCAACCAAGTCTACACGAGTAGCGCGAGCGCTCTCCTCAGCAGCCAACACCTGTGTGTCGTTGAGCTTCATCTGCTCATAAACTGCAGGAGCATAGAGTGGTAAGGCAACATTACCTGCTACATTGAAGGTGTTCTTACCACCAAATGAGAGGCCCTGCGACATCTCCTGCTTGCGAATAGCCAATGCATACTGTGCCGATGCATCAATCTGAGGATAGAGCGACGATACTGTCTGCTTCTTAACATAGTCGTAACGCTCAACCTCCATGTTTGCAACCTGAATGGTTGGGTTGTTCTCAAGAGCTAGCTGGATGGCTGCATCCAACGATAGCGTCTTGGGCTCCTGAGCCTGTGCCACACCAAGTGACATAAGACCCACGCCGATTAACATTAATAACTTTTTCATTTTACCTATTGTTTATATATTATCACATTCTCAATTATATGGCTCCCTTGGGTTTAGGCATGTTGCCGAAGTGCTTGTCGAAGCACGAGTCGATAACCTCTATACCCTTGACCGTACACAGACCACGAATAAATATCACCAGCGAGTAGGATATCATGGATATTAACTCCAGGTGGTCGTTGGTCTCATACGAGGTTATACTTATAATACCGCCAGCGCTATCGTGTAACACCCTAACTACAAAATCGCAGTCGGCCGTTGTGGTGAAGTATCCATGCTCGACGCATAACTTTATCCATGAGGATAGGGCGTCGCGCGACTCTGACTGCATATCAGTCTCGAGACGCTGATATACCACAGGGTAGAAGCGCGAAATGTTGCGTTGTAGACGGCATGTTACGGGTGCATCGATAATCATATCGCGCAACGAGACAAGCATCGCCTCCAAGGGATTGTTCACCTCGGCGCAAAGCTGGTCGCGACGCTCCTTTAGCTGCTGCGCATAGTGCTTAATACTCTGATATATGAGTTCCTCCTTGTCACCAAACATCTCATAGAGTGTTCGCTTCGATATGCTCAGCTCGCGTGCAATGTCATCCATGCGCACAGCCTTTATGCCCTGCGACACGAACATCTTCATTGCGCTCTCAACTATTAACTCTCTAGAAGTCATCTTTAATAATAGATATTAAAACGCCACAAATATAACACACAAAAACTCTAAAAACAAATAAAGTTTTCTAATTTTATAAAATTACCCACTTTTATCCAAAAATTGGGCAATGGAGACTAGAAGAAGGAGGGGAAGCAAGGGGCAGTAAAACATTAAGACAAGGAGACAGAGAGACACTTCCCCATAAACGGTTAGCGACCAACTCTTTGCCTTTTGTTTTTTTAAATATAATTTTGCAAAAAGGGATTTTTTGCTTAACTTTGTTATATTAGAATCAACAGACACAAATAATTAACCTAAAACTTTATACTATGGACAACAAACAGATGGATGCCTATCGCTGGGGTAACACTGCGAAATCTTTATGGATTATCGCAATCATTATTGGTATTTGCCAAATAGTTTCAACCATTCTACCATTGTTTATGCCGACAGCACCAGCTATTAGCTATGACTATGCTATGGAATACAACCAGAATTCACCAACTATATATATAATTGGAGGCATATTAGCACTTGTCATATACATAGCAATGTGGTGTCAGGTTTCAAATCTTGGCACATGGCTCAAATTAATGAACAAAGAGCAGGACAATACATACACACACCTTAATAGATATAAGATTGGTTTACAGACCGTTCTTATCTGCTTAGCATCATATATAGCAACTGTACTATTAGTCGTTTTGGCTATGAGTACACGCTCCGAGCTGCTTGCTAACATAGCGAGCATAATCAACTTTGGACTCATTATAGGTATCCTTGTCGGTTGTATCTTCCAGATTATTGGTGTATTAGGTATGGCATTCTCTTGTAGCGCCAATACGAACATGAGTTCAGGTATGAGACTAATTGCGTACTCATGGGTTATAAACATTGTCAATTTGATTATAACTGTGTACATAATGACTTCATGTGGTTATCATACCACACAGACCTGGAATACGATAATTCCATTCATCTCGTTGCTTAACCCAATTCTTCAGGTGATTGGTTGGAGAGAGATTTGCAAGGCTCAGTATTCATACAACGAGTAGCGACTTCATAGACTATAGCATCGAGGGCGCATCCATAGGGGTGCGCCCTTGTTTATTTACGACCAACAATTTTGCAAAAAGGGTTTTTTTTATTAACTTTGCTATATTAGAATCAACAGACACAAATAATTAACCTAAAACTTTATACTATGGACAACAAACAGATAGATGCCTATCGCTGGGGTAACACTGCGAAATCTTTATGGATTATCGCAATCATTATTGGTATTTGCCAAATAGTTTCGACCATTCTACCACTAACTTGGCATGAGTATCCAACTATAGTTGACACAAACTTGATGTATGATTATGACACCAATCCACATGCTTATCATCCTAGCTATGAAATAGTGATGGGGGACAATCCATCTGACATGGTAACCATATTAATTATCTCCATACTCGCTTTGGCTGTGTTCATTGCACAATGGTTTCAGTTTGCATATCTTGGCATATGGCTCAACATCTTGAACCGGGAGCAGAATAATACATACACACACCTTCGCAGATATAGGCTTGGTATGCTAATAATGCTTATCTCTATTACAGCAATGATTCTATTAAGCGCAATTGCATTACTATTGAAAATACTACATGCAGGCAATGGTCCCGAGGTAGCATTCACCCTTAACATTATACCTCTCTTCGGCATCATGGCGGGAGGCATAGTCCAGCTTATTGGCACAATTGGCATGGCATTCTCCACAACAGCAGATAGACATATGAGCTCAGGTATGAAGATAATCGTTAGCTCATACATCGTTAGCATCTTAATTTCTACTATATTAGTCGTTTTGATTGGCGTAGGTAATCTTGATAATATCCAGATGTGGTTGACCAATCTCCCATTCATCTTATTAGCCGTACCAATTCTTCAGGTTGTTGGCTGGAGGAAAATTTGCAAGGCTCAATATCCATACAGCGAGTAGTGGCCTCATAGGCTATAGCACGGGGGCGCATCCATAGGGGTGCGCCCTTGGTTATTTACGACCAACAATTTTGCAAAAAGGGATTTTTTATTAACTTTGCTATATTAGAATCAACAGACACAAATAATTAACCTAAAACTTTATACCATGAACAAGACAATTATTATGGAGGCTCGTCGCTGGGGTAGCGCTGCTAATTCGCTATGGGTATGCGCTCTTATTATTGGAATTATTCCGATAATATCAATAGTTATATCAATACTAATACCATTAATATCAAGCAATTATAATGAAACATATGGCATGCTTTCGTTTGCAGGCATAATACTTTGGCTTATACCATACATCGCTCAGTGGATACAGGTGGCAAATTTGGGTACTTGGGTCAACATTCTTAACCGAAGCAATGTTAGTGATACAGGCTCTCTACTAAGAAAGTATCAGATTGGTATCATAATGAGCCTCATAATGCAAGCCATATCTATACTAAGCCCAATTATACTAATGTACATAGCGGAGAATAGTGCAGCAATAAGTACATTTAATATGTTTTATTTGATATTTAATGTCATTCTGGTTATAACATGTATTATAGCGCTAATTCTTCTCATATGGGGTATGTTCGGCTTGGCATTTTCGAGCAGAGTCGATGAGAGACTTAGCACTGGCATGAAATATATGATTGCATCATATGCCATTACACTCTTGATATTAGTTATACAACTCTTCAGCTCCTATATCTATGAAGCTTTATATAGCAATGGCGTTGACTATGAAACATTGTACATCATTATAATGTTTATACCAGTGATAGCAAACATCCTTCAGATTATTGCTTGGAGATATATCACGAAAACGCCATGTCCTCTGCAGACCGAGGAGGCGATTACATTGGAGTAGTAACCAATAATATATACTTGCTTCGGGGGCGCATCCATAGGGGTGCGCCCTTGGTTATTATAGCAAAAGGCTTTGTCTAAAATGAAAATTTTATTATCTTTGTTCTACAAAACAAAATAGAAAACTTACAACTAAACCTAAAACTAAGCATTATGGATAATTTAGTAAACATCAACCAGAAAAGCGCACAACGCTGGGCAAGCGCAGCAAAAACACTATGGATATGCGCCTTAATCATCGGAATACCTCAAATACTAACCACCTTAGTTACAATCTTAGCCCCTGGGTTTACCATCATACCACATCAGTTTACATTCTTATTTAGCCTTGTTTGCGGCATCATTTTCTACATTGCGATGTGGGTACAGGTATCGAGGATAAATGATTGGCTTTGCACCTTGAATCCCCATAAAGATGATATATACAAACATCTCAACAGATTCAGAATTGGCTTGAAGACGCCGCTTGTCTGCATGGCGGTGCTCCTTGCTGGAATACTATTATTAATTGTATTTGGCCGATTCATAGGTTCGGTGGCAATGATTATTGAGCTTATCCTCTACTTAGGTATTATCGTAGGCCTTGTCGTGGGTTGTGTCTTCCTCCTTATGGGTGCCTTCAGCCTTGCATTCTCAAAGAGCGCAGACAAAAATCTTAGCACTGGCATGATGCTCTTCATTACATCATGGGGCTTCAACATCATTAACATAGTAATCTACTTAGTTGCCACCGCCACTGAGCCTAACTATGATACCTTTATGACCATCACCTATCTCATGATGATTATCTCATTGGCCAACCCTATACTTCAAATTGCAGCTTGGCGATATATCAGCAAGACCAAGTACCCACACTATGAGGAAGTTGCTGAGGTGCAGTAGTTGACCTCAAATAAGCTATAGATTGAGGGCGCGTCCATCGGGGCGCGCTCTCTGCTTTTGCCACGACATATACAATCTTTTTAGCGCAACATTTGTAGATGTCTGCATTAATAGCTATCTTCGCAACTAAAGAATTAAAATCAAAGAGTACAAATATGAGAAGCAAGCTACTTATTGGTGTAATAGTTACCCTACTTACAATCATGGGGACAACACACAAGGCCGAGGCACAGTCACTATCACCCACAACAACATGGCATTGGGACAAGGGTACTATCGTCGTAGATACCCCCGAGCGTGCCGAGGGTCAGACTCACGCCATAAACCTCGCCGTAGAGCCCATACCCGTGGTGCGTGTAGCCTTCGTGGGTCTCGGCATGCGAGGTCCTTGGGCCGTGATGCGCTTCTGCCATATCCCTGGTGTTGAGATTGTTGCCCTGTGCGACTACGAGCGTGAGCGTGCCGAGGAGTGTCAGCGTTTCTTGCGCGAGGCGGAGCTTATGCCTGCCGACATATACTATGGCGAGGAGGGCTACAAGGCGATATGCCAGCGCGACGACATTGACCTTGTATACATAGCCACCGACTGGAACCACCACTTCCCCGTGGCGAAGTGCGCCATGGAGAGTGGCAAGCATGTGGCTGTGGAGGTGCCCTCGGCGATGAACCTTGAGCAGTGCTGGACCTTGATAGACCTTGCCGAGCAGAGGCGTCTACACTGCTTCATCCTTGAGAACTGCTGCTACGACTACTTCGAGATGACAGCACTCAACATGGCACAGAAGGGTCTCTTTGGCGAGATTATAAGAGCAGAGGGAGCCTACATACACACCCTCGATGAATACTGGGATACCTACTGGCAGGACCCCGAAGATGGCGACGAGGAAAACCTACACTGGCGACTGAAGTACAACAAGGAGAATCGTGGCGACCTCTATGCAACACACGGCCTTGGCCCTGTGGCGCAGTGTATGAACATACATCGTGGCGACCGCTTCACCACACTTGTCGCCATGGATACCGAGAGCTTCGTGGGCAAGGAGCTTGTGGAGAGCCGCTCAGGGGATGCGTGTGAGGAGTTCCGCAATGGCGACCACACGACAACACTTATGCGCACAGCACGAGGTAAGGTGGTTGAGATTCAGCACAATGTGATGACACCACAGCCCTACAACCGTCTATTCAAGCTCACAGGCACCAAGGGCTACGCCACAAAGTATCCAACCCCAGAGCTTGCCCTATCTTCCGAGGCCGTAGAGCATACGGGCATACCTCAAATGGATAACCTCAGTGGTCACAGCTTTATGAGCCACGACCAGCGTGATGCTCTTCTAAACATGTACTACCACCCTATTCTCAAGAAGTATGGCGAACTGGGTCGCGAGATGGGTCACGGAGGCATGGACTTTATCATGGATGCTCGACTTGTCTACTGCCTCCACAACGGTCTTCCACTCGATATGGATGTCTACGACATGGCCGAGTGGTGCTGCTTGGCGGAGCTTGGCGCACTCTCGATGGATAACAACTCAGCAGCCGTAGCCTTCCCCGACTTCACACGAGGCCACTGGATGGAGCAGGATGGTTACAATCACGCCTATGCCAAGGGAGAGGCTCAGCGTGCTATATTGGCTGGCGAAATAACCGCAATACAACGCAAGTCCACCGCCGAGATGCGACTCTGGGAGCTATACGACGCCTTGCTTAAGGCACGCACCGATGGCAACGCTAAAGCCGAGGCTAAGGCGCAAAAGAGAGTAGATGAGGCCAAGGCAAAGGTACGCTCGAAGATGCTCAAGCTATACGACGCACAGCATTAAAAATCAAAAAAATAGGGCAAAAGAGTGTGAGAAAAGGAATTTTTACTATCTTTGCGGTCCAAAAGCAGATGTCTATGGGGGTGCGAGTGACTATCGCAACTGAGTGGCATCGAAGTTAAACTATTAATATTTAAACAATTATGAAGTCAATTCAGATTAACGGTACTGCACGCGCTGAGTTCGGTAAGAAGTTCGCTAAGGCAGCACGTCGCGAGGGTCAGGTACCTTGCATTATCTATGGTGGTGGTGAGGAGAAGGCATTCACTATCGACGCTAAGGAGCTCGGCCAGCTCATCTACACTCCTAACTCATACATCATCGAGCTCAACATCGATGGCGTTGTAGAGAAGGCAGTTATGCGTGAGGTACAGTTCCACCCAGTTCGCGAGCAGATTCTCCATGTAGATTTCTACCGTGTTCAGGAGGGTAAGCCAGTTGCAGTTAATGTACCAGTTCGCCTTACAGGTAACGCTGAGGGTGTTAAGATCGGTGGTAAGCTCCAGCTCGCTGCTCGTAAGCTCACAGTTAAGGCTCTCGTTGAGTACATTCCAGATGAGATCGTTGTTGATGTAACTCCTTTGAAGGTTGGTCAGACTATCTTCGTTGGTGACCTCCAGCGTGAGAACCTCACATTCGTAACTCCAGCTACTACAGCTGTTTGTGCTGTTCGCGTAACTCGTGCTTCACGCGCTGCGAAGTAGTAGACCCTATTCTGATTAAACCTCAGAATAAGTATGAAATATCTTGTTGTAGGGTTGGGAAACATTGGTGCCGAGTACGCCGCTACCCGCCACAACATAGGATTCAGAGTGTTGGATGCCTTAGCCGAGGCATCCAATATCTCTTTTACGACGGTGCGTTATGGCGCTATAGCCACACTCAAGCACCGCGGTCGTACCGTATTGCTACTCAAGCCCTCGACATATATGAACCTGTCAGGCAAGGCTGTACGCTACTGGATGGAGCAGGAGCGCATACCGCGTGAGAACCTCCTCGTAATATCGGACGATATAGCACTTCCGTTCGGCACATTCCGCATGCGTAAGAACGGCTCGGAGGGTGGCCACAACGGTCTGAAGAACATCACCGAGCTACTGGGCGACAACCAGTATGCACGCCTACGCTTTGGCGTGGGTGGCGACTTCGCTCGCGGCCACCAGGTGGACTATGTTCTTGGCGACTTCTCAGACGAGGAGAACAAGACAATGCCCGAGCGCTTGAAGCTCTTTGGCGACGCCATATTGTCGTTTGTCTCTGTAGGTGCCGACCGCACCATGAACAGCTACAACGGCAAGTAGCAACCATCAATGACTAAACAACTAAAGGGGTTGTCCTAAGATAAGGACAACCCCTTTAGTTTATATCGCAAGCCATGTCTACTGCTTGGCCTCGAACGATGTAGGAGCCTGGTAGATACTCAAGCCATACTTTGGCGCAAGAGCTACAACATATGAGATAATCTCCGACTGCAACCACTCGTAGGGCACCCAGTTAACATTTGCCGAGAAGCAGTATATCTCTATAGGCAAGCCCCACTGAGTAGGCTGCAACTGTCTGACCATAACCATCATGTTATGGTTGATACGAGGGTGCTTATCCAAAAAGTTATTCACCGAGCGCATAAAGAGGTCGAGGTTTGTGATAACCTGACCCTCAGCGGTCTCAGTAGCCATCTGAGAGACAACAGCGCCCACAACCTTATCGCTGCGCAGAGCCTCAAGAAACTCCTCGTCGACAAACTTTATAGAGCGCGTATCTATATTCAACGAGCGCTTGATGCGACGACCACCTCGGTCGAACATAGCCTGCCAATTATCGAAGGCCTCGTTAACAAGGAGGTTGGGCGGTATGGTCTGCAAGGTGTTATCCCAAGCACGAATCTTCACCGTAGTGAGCGATATCTCCTCGACAACACCGTCGATATTATTCTTAGGCATTGATATCCAGTCGCCCACCTTGAGCATGTTGTTTGCCGAGAGCTGAACACCCGCAACAAGACCCAAGATACTATTCTGGAAGATAAGCATGAGGACCGCTGCCGAGGCACCCAAACCGGTGAGAAGCATAACGGGAGACTTATCAAGAAGAATGGCTATAACCAAGATGATACCTACACAAATGAGCAAGACCTGAGCCATCTGTAACAAGCCCTTGATTGGCTTACCCTGCCAACTGGGACGCTGAGAGGCGATGTCAAAGAGCGACTTAATAACGGCATTTACAAAGCGTAACACATTGATTACGAGATATACATCGAGAAGTCGCAAGATCATCGTATAGACCCAACCCGAGTCACTACCCGAAGCAGTGAAGGCCATGGGCAACATCATAGATATGACAATAGGTGTAACGATATTGCAAAGACAACTCATCACATTATTGTCGAAGAGCACATCGTCCCACTTAACCTTGGTCATACGCACAACCTTCTGCACAAGGCGCAGAACACCCCAGCGAAGGATGAAGTTTATGAAAAGGGCGAATAGTATGATACCCGTAAAGATAATCCATGTATCAACCGAACGCGCTGTCTCGGCCGAGAGGCCCATACCCTGAAGTATGCCATCGAGCCAAATCTGAATATCTGTTCCAGTTTCCATATATATAATAGTTTCGTTTTCTGCAAAGATAAACAATTTTTCTGTTAGTTACAACCTCCTACTCTGAGGTAATTGTGTTACCCAAAGCATTTACCGAGCCCATTAGCTGCTCATAGTAGCTCTTCGAAACGGGTATGCGCTTAATGCTATCGTCGTCAAGCATTAAGAAGTGCATCCTATGCTCCTCTCCAATAAAGCGTATCTTAGCCGTGTTGACTATGTAGGAGCGATGACAGCGCACCATGCCCGTACCCTGGAGCATCTGCTCGATGAGCTTAGTACGACAACGCAGCATGTAGCTGGCTATCTTATCGTTATGCTTATAATACACATTAATATAGTTATCCTCCGACTTGAGATAGTAGAGCGTATCAATGTTTATAGTTAGGCGTAGCGTACCCGAGTTATCCCTAAGGTTGACCATGCGTGGGTTTCTATCTGCGTGCGACAACATCTGCTTGGAGGCCTCATTATGCTTATCCGTCTCGCGTATTGTCATTAGACGAACATTCTCTTCGCGCAGTCGTTGTAGCTGATATTGTGAAGCTTTAAGCTCCTCACACTTAGACCGATAGACAGCATAGAATGACACAATACCATTGGGTATAGAGAGTATCATGACCGTACAGAGGAAGGACCTGAGCGCAAGGTCAGGAATGGTGACATCAGGCTGCGGGAACATGGTAGCAGTAATAATGGTATAGAGTAGTGCCACGGCTACACACTCCGAGAGCACCCACCACAAATACCTTGCAACGGTCATTAGCAACCTATCTTGCAGGGCATACATAACAGTACGGCTAATGATAAGTATCACTACGGAGGCTACATAGAAGATGATAGTCATTAGGAAGCACAGCATATCCTTTGTGCTAAACCACATCGAAACATCAAAGCTATCGTAGACCAAAAGAAACAATCCCGAAAAGAGAAGAATAAAAAGAATTAGCGCCGAGATGTAAGTTCTCGACACAAGATTGATGGGTATTTCGCTGCGTGCCATTGGTCGAAAAATCTATAAATAACGATGCAAAGTTATTAAAATTCTTGAATTTTGTAAATTTTTTACCACATATATTGTATATTTGCCACAAAATATATGTTTTTGCCACAATTCGTGCGTACATATATATGCATGAGGTATCTTTGCGCGTTCTCATTGGAGAGATTTTCCATTGAGATGTACAAAGTGTAGAGACAATAAATGTTAAACTAACACAATATTATGAGAATCATTGGAACAGGTTCGGCACATCCTAAGTGCTCAGTAAGTAACGAGATGCTCGAGAAGTTTCTCGACACGACTGACGAGTGGATTACCGAACGAACCGGCATCAAAGAGCGTTGCGTAATCTCATCGGAGAAACTCGAGGATATGGCAGCATTGGCAGCTAACCGCGCACTTGAGGATGCTGGACTTACAGCCGCCGACATCGACTTCATCATCTGCTCAAATGTGGTTAACGAGTATGTGACACCAGCATTGAGCTGCATTGTACAGGGTCTTATTGGTGCAACATGCCCTACCGTGGATATCAACGCAGCTTGCGCAGGCTTCCTCTTTGCTATGGACATGGCAGAGGACAAGCTAAAATGCAACAAGGCTAAAAACATCCTTATCGTATGTGCCGAGGAGCCATCACGCATGGTAAGCTGGGAGAACCGCAGCACATGTGTACTCTTTGGCGATGGTGCTGGCGCAGCTGTGGTAACACAGGGCGACGATCTCAAGACAATACGCCTTACAACAAAATCGCTAACCGAGGTGTTGTACTACCAGCGTCGTCTTGAGCCTACACCATACATCGACAAGGATGAGACATTCGAGCCACTCGTAATGAAGGGCCGCGAGGTATTCAAGCACGCAGTGACAAGCTCGTGCCGCGACATTCGCAAGATGCTCAACGAGGTAGGTCTTGAGGCTTCGGACATCAAGTACTATGTACTACATCAGGCAAACCGCCGTATCATCGACTCTATTCGTAACTTCCTCGGTGTAGAGGAGGAGCGTGTGCCACACAATGTGGAGCGTTATGGTAACATCTCATCAGCAGCACTTCCTGCACTTCTCGACGAGCTTAACCGCGCAGGTAAACTCCAGAAGGGCGATAAGCTTGTGTTCAGCGCCTTTGGTGCTGGTTTCACAACAGGTGGCTGCGTAATAGAGTGGGGAAAATAGTTTAGTAATAACAAACGGCCATACGACAAGGTGTGGCATCAAAGAAAAATATGATATAATGGAAAAGAGAGTAGTTATCACCGGTATTGGTGCAATTACCCCTGTGGGCAACCACGCTGAGGATACCTGGAAGAACCTCGTAGAGGGCAACTGCGGTATCGACTTTATTAAGGGCTATGACGAGTTCAACCTCCCAGTGAAGGTTGCTGGTCAGATCAAGAACTTCGACCAGTCGGAGTATGAACTCAACAACGGCCTCGCACGTCGCAGCGATAAGTTCTGTGTATATGCTATGGCTGCTGCATCGGATGCTATGAAGGACTCAGGTCTTGTGAGCGGCGAGAATATCGACCCAGAGCGTCTTGGCGTATATATTGGCTCTGGTATTGGCGGTATGGATACATTCGTTAACCAGACCAAGGTTTTGTTGGAGGAGGGCGTAGGCCGTATCTCTCCATTCTTCGTGCCTATGATGATTTCGAACATCGCATCAGGTAATGTAGCTATCTCGCACAATGCTCAGGGCGTATGTCTCCCAGTGGTAACAGCATGTGCTACAGGTACTCACGCTGCAGGTGAGGCTTTCCGTGCCATCCGACACGGCTATGCCGATGCTATCATCACTGGTGGTGCTGAGGCATGAGTTCACCCATTGGCTATCGGCGGTTTCGCAAATAGCAAGGCCCTCTCACGCGCTGAGGACCCACTCCAGGCATCGTTGCCATTCTCTGCAGACCGTCACGGCTTCGTAATTGCTGAGGGTGCAGGTATGATGATCTTTGAGTCGTTGGAGAACGCTCAGAAGCGTGGTGCCAAGATCTACGCTGAGGTTGTAGGTTACGGCAACAGCTGCGATGCTCACCACTTCACAGCTCCACGCCCTGATGGTATCCCTGCGTCACGCGCCATCAAGCAGGCTCTCGACGAGGCTCAGTTCGACGCTGAGAAGGACCTTCTCTATATCAACGCTCACGGTACTGGCACACCTCTCAACGATGCTGCCGAGACCAAGGCTATCAAGCTCGCTATGGGTGAGGAGAATGCCAAGAAGGCGAAGATCACATCAACAAAGTCTATCACTGGTCACATGCTTGGCGCTACAGGTGCTGTTGAGCTTATCGCCTCAGCATTGTCACTCCACCATGGCATTGTAACACCTACTATAGGTCTTACAAACCCTGACCCTGAGTGCGACCTCGACTACACACCTTTGAAGGCTGTGGAGGCTCCTCTCACAGTAGCTATCTCTAACTCGCTCGGCTTCGGCGGTCACAACGCCTGCGTAGCTTTGCGTAAGTGGGAGGGTCAGTAATTCACTATGTTATAAACCAAAGAAATATAGAATAAGCTATGAAACTTTTGGAAGGTAAGGTAGCACTCGTAACAGGTGCTGGCCGTGGTATCGGCAAGGCTATCGCCGTGCGCTTCGCCCAGGAGGGTGCCAATGTAGCATTCACAGACCTTGTGGTAAATGAGGCTGTTGAGGAGACCGTAAAGGAGCTTGAGGCTATGGGCGTGAAGGCTAAGGCATACGCCTCTAACGCTGCTAACTTCGACGAGACTCACGATGTTGTTAAGCAGATTGTTGAGGACTTCGGTCGTATCGATGTTCTTGTGAACAACGCAGGTATCACCAAGGATGGCCTTATGATGCGTATGTCAGAGGCTCAGTGGGATGCTGTAATCAATGTTAACCTCAAGTCGGCATTCAACTTCATCCACGCTGTAACACCTATCATGGCTAAGCAGCGCAGCGGCTCAATCATCAACATGTCATCAGTTGTGGGCGTTAGCGGCAACGCTGGCCAGTGCAACTACTCAGCATCTAAGGCTGGTATGATTGGTCTTGCTAAGTCTATCGCTAAGGAGATGGGTCCTCGTGGTATCCGTGCTAACTGCATCGCTCCAGGCTTCATCATCACCGAGATGACAAATCAGCTATCACAGGAGATTAAGGACCAGTGGGCTCAGCAGATTCCTATGCGTCGTGGTGGTACTCCTGAGGATGTTGCTAATGTGGCATTGTTCCTTGCTTCTGACCTTTCATCATATGTTAGTGGCCAGACTATCCACTGTTGTGGTGCAATGAACTGTTAATTTGTTGTGATAAGGGGTCATCTGCGACCTCTCAATCATTGGGCTGAATAGGAAATACGCTCAGTATGTCCTATCCAGCCCAATTTCATGTCGAGGCCACATCTAACCCCTTCTGACAACAAATTGGGTTGCGGTGCTAATTAATGTTGCGTAGCCTATTCTAATAACAAATTGGGGTTGCGACGCTTCAATCTAAAGCCCGAATGGGAAATACGCTTAGTATGTCCCATCCGGGCTTTATCATGTCAGCGCCACATTAGCACCACTCTGACAACAAATTGCTAAGATTAGAGAATTTAGAGCGTTTAGGGAGTTTAGGGTGAGGTTTATAACCAATCCTTAAACTCCCTAAATTCTTTATATTCACTAACATCTATACGACGCATAATCTTAACTTATAGCGCCATAAGAATTTTTAGCTTGCACTTATAGTAGTTTTGTACTATCTTTGCAACAGAAAACAAAACCTAAGTATAACCAATAAAACTAAGATAACTATGGCAACAAAATTTTATAAGTGTAACAGATGTGGTAATGTAGTGGAGAAGATCGTTGACTCACGCGTCCCTGTGGTATGCTGCGGCGAGCCAATGGTGGAGCTTGTTCCTAACACTGTGGAGGCGAGTGGCGAGAAGCACCTGCCCGTAGTCACCAACCTCGGCGATGGTCGTATCAAGGTGGAGGTAGGTAGTGTTCACCACCCTATGGAGGAGGCGCATCACATAGCCTTTATCTATGTGGAGACTGAGCGCGGAGGCATACGCGTAAACCTCAAAGACGAGCCAGTGGCCGTTGTCTATGTGGGCGACGAGAAGATTAAGGCCGTCTACGAATACTGCAACCTACATGGTCTATGGCGCGTTGAGATGTAGGCCGAGGATATATAATAAGTAATGGCTGTCACGCATGGTGGCAGCCATTATTATTTGTGTGTATTAGGTAGATTTGCAAAGCACACCTCGTATTCCCGACATACGAACGCATAGAGTCCCCGCAGAGATGCGTCGCAGTGAGCCAAGTACGACTATCTGCGCGCCTCCTTAGCCTCGATACACTCAGTAGCGTGGGGCACACGCAAGAGACGCTCACGAGGAATGAGCTTACCAGTGGTCTTGCAGATGCCGTAGGTCTTATTGTTGATGCGCACGAGGGCCATCTCGAGGTTACGGATGAACTTAGCCTGACGCTGTGCCAAGCGACCGTACTCCTCCTTAGAGAGTGTTGTGGCACCCTCCTCCATCACCTTGAAGGTTGGTGATGAGTCCTCGGTATCGTTCTCGTTGCTTGTTGCTGAACGCAACATATTGTAGTCTTCGCGTGCCGAAGCCAACTTCTGCTCTATCAACTGACGGAACTCCTCAAGTTCAGCGTCGTTGTAACGGGTCTTCTCCTCTGCCATAATCGTATCGTTTTTAGTACGGTTATTCTATTATAATAAGCGAAGATAAACAAAAATTATGAAATACACAAATATAATCATAAAAATTTGCAAAACATGGCTATGCAAATAGGCCCCGAGTGGCTTGTAATATGCCACCCGAGGCCCTCATGTATGAGAAAATGGGATTATGCCTTGTGTAGTTTTTCGTACATCTTTCTAAGTTCATTGTATGTCGACAACTCCTCCACACACTCCAACTTCTCTGCGAGCATGCTCAATGTCTTAGTCTTATCCATCTCGGTAAGCGATGATAGCGCCAATAGCTCAACACAACTCTTCATAGTCTCCTTAACACGACCATTAGTACGAATATCCTCGATAGCCTCTGTAAGATCCTTATTGATATACGATATGGTCATATCTGGGCGCTCGCAGCCAAGAGCTTTGCATAGGGTGATGATATAGGCACTCTGCTCGCCATTGATGCTGCCACCCTGCCATGCTGTATATAAGCAAGTGTCAACAACATGCTTATTTGTCTGACCGTAGATTAAGAAGTCGGTAACAACATCGCTACTGATATCCGTCTTAGCCATCTCATTTACCGCCAAAGTCTCGGCCTTAACAGATGAGAAGCCTCTCTCAAACTCCTCAATAGTGAAAAGCGACACATTTGATGTTGCACCCTCAGCTAAGGTTGTTAGTATCGACTTACGAATCTCACGACCACTGAAACCCTCGCTAATCTCTGCAAGACGACCTAACTCCGCATCAGTAAGGCGGGCTGACATAGGCAGACGCTTAGGTATCATGATATCAATAAGCTTCTTGCGTGTTTCAAAGTCGGGCTCCTGGAACTCTATGAAGGCCAAGATACGAGACTTGAAAGCCTTGTCGAAGTCTGACACAAGGTTGGTGGCGAAGATGATAATACCATTGTAGCTCTCCAACAACTGGAACATCTCGTTAGACATTCTGTTATAGTGCTTATCTGAACCTGTCTCAGCATTATTCACGCGCTTGCTGAGGAACGAATCGGCCTCGTCGAAGAACAAGACAGCATCCTGCTCCTGAGCATCACTGAATATGCGCTGCAAGTTCTTAGGACCCTCGCCAACCCATTTCGACTCAATAGAAGCGTAGCTGGCAAGAAGAATCTTCTTATTTAGTCGAGCTGCCACAGCATGAGCACACATGGTCTTACCGGTACCTGGCGCACCATAGAAACACAAGATAGTTTTGGTGTGAGGATCTACCTCCGAGTAGCCCCACTCGTTGAAAATCTTATCGCGCTGCTCAACAAGCGAGATAGCTCTATCTATCTGGCCCTTAGTATCCTCGCTGAGAATGACCTTATCGAGGGTATATATAGGATTAACGGCCTGGTAAGACTGTGTAGCCTCATCGTCAGAGGAAGCATTGTCACCCTTAGACTCCGACTGTGTGCTCTTTGCAGAGTCGCTGTTGCGAGCCACGAGAGTCAACATTACGCTATTAATCTCCTTGAAGAGCGATGTGCTAAGACCAATGCAGTACATCTTGAACATGCCAAGAGCCTTGCGGTCGATATTGATGCTACTGCCCTCGAAGGTGGTATATATTCGATTTGTCACCTGCTCATAGTGGTCATACTGCTCCAACTCAGGATTGAGAACTACATCGATATCGAGGTTATCACCTGCGAGGGTTGCAAGCTGTGACTTTGTTGCGCACGCCTCGATTGCTGTCATCATATTATTCTGAGCTGCTCGGCTGATGGCAGCGTTGTTACATACTACATTGATCTTCATAATACTTATGCTATTGCAATTCTATCACCAATTTTTACTCCTACTTTACGGCCTGATACCTTAACCTTACCCACCTTATTATTATTGGCGTTGAAGGCATCGAGGGTTACTACTGTGCAGTTATTCTCGTTTATGAACTCACTGACTACAAGATTCATGACACCATTGTTAGTCATCTCCGAACGATACTGCAATGCCTGTCGTACTGTATATGCTGTTACCTCTATGAGGGCGATGGTCACATCTATAAGCAACTTAGTGACAAATATGCCAAAGAGAAACGCTCCTGCAGCAATTAATGCATTACCCAAAAACTCTTCCATAACTACATTTATTTAGAATTTAACCTTAAGAATATTCTCTGAGTTTATAGCTGCCGCGATTGACTCGTCGAGCGACTGTGCGCAGTGCAATGTGTAGTAGACCATCTCTCCCTCCTGGTTGAGACCTACGCACATTAGAGAGTTGTGCTCGTCAATACCGGCAATCTTCACCTCTACATTTGGCATTGCTGATGTGAAGGCCTCGAGACGGAAGAGATTCACCTCCACAGCACCATTTGCCTTACACTCCTTAGCATCGTTGTCCAAGAGGTAGTCGAGGGTTAGCTCCTTGTGACGAACAACGCGGGTGTTACGCTCGTCGAATACAAAGCGACCACTTGTTGCCTGGGCAACGCGCTTATCCTTGCGCATCTTGCGATATACGGCGTATGATACCACGCCTGCTGCTGCACCCAAAAGGATGTACATCGTTGTATTGCTCTCCTCCTTGGCAGGTGCTACGGGCTGCTGTGCTACCATCTGTGCCTCATCCTTCACCTGAGCTGCTACCGCCTGAGCATTGGCCTGAGGTGCTGCGTTTGTCTGAGCCTCAGTGCCGGCCATCTCCACTGGAGTATTTGTAGTGTTATCTATATTCTGCTTCGATGTCTCACCACCGTAAACAATTGATATTGTAGATACTGCCATAACCAAAGTTAATATTGTCTTTTTCATAATTATTAAGCGATTTTAATTTTCAATACATCCTTATTACCAAACTGAGCTTTCGACTGCTCGGAAAGACCCTTCTCGGATCTAATCATCTGCATATTCTGCACCGAGGCACTGTTGTTTGCCACATTGATAACGCCTGTGTCCATGGCCTTGAGCTGTCCGAAGGAGATCTCTGTGTAGTTACCCTGCGCCTGATTGACTCTAATGAAGTCGGCAATGGCAGAGCCTTGAATGACATTGACCTCGGTACTTCCATTATCGAGGAGCTCCTCAAGACCGTCCTGCACCCATTGCAGAATATCTACGGCCAATTCGATTACTGCTCCAATTGCGAAGATTGCCGTCGCGATGAGGCCTCCAATGACTCCGACGATTAAATCAACGACGGCGTCGAAAAAATTTCCAATAATTCCAAATAATCCCATACATTTAATTTATTTAAGTTTTAACAAAGAACTCTTTAATTGCTGCTTTTGTACTTAAAGAGGAGATAGGCATGGGATATCTATCACCAAGGTGAAAATTTTTTACTTTTTATTTACGAAGGGGTATAACAGATGTAAGTGAATAAAATAGGCTACGGCTGTTTATTAAAAAACATAGGGTGTCCAACCTATAGGCTGAACACCCCATATTATTAATATAGGAATATGTCTATCGACAAACTATAGCACTGCTGGCTCAATAGGAGCTACATCAGTGGTGGCATCTGCACCAACATCCTCAGCATCCTGCTCTGCCTCAGTTGCCTCAGCCGCCTTAGCTGCCTCAGCTGCCTCAGTTGCACCCTCCTCGGCAGGCTCCAAAGGCTTGATAATGCCCTCAAGAGTTGCAGTATCAGCAACATCTACGGTGCCCTCAACAGGTGTAACCTTGATAATCTCGTTGAGCTTCTCGCGGTCCTTAGCTGAGAGGAGCACGGTAGCGCGGTTCCACAATGCGAATGATACGCGGTCGCGGTAGAAGTCAAGACCTGCGTCAACCTCATCCTTCAACGATGCGAGCATTGCCTCTGGTATATCCTTATCGTAGACAATGGTCAACGCGCTATACTTAACGAAGTTAGCACCATTCTTCTCGCCCTCAACAGCCATGTGAGCATCCAACATATCGCTAATGTAGAAGGCCATAGAGCGAGTATCTGTAGTGCGGTCCTCAGCACCATCCTGGAAGATACGACCCTCCTTATACTCAGCGCCTACCCATACTGTGGTGCATACCTTATTCTCGTCGATATACTCAATCTTAATCTCAACAGGGTCGATATCATTAAAGCCCTTATTTGCATCGGGAGCACCGAAGATAAGAACGAAGAGCATATATATCCAGTGAGCTGAGATACCTGCCACAAGACCACCTACGGTGTGCGCAAGGATAGCCTTAGAGGTGAGCTTACGGTAGCCAAGAGCATCGAGCATAGCGGTGTGGGTGCTGAGATAACCACTCCAGCACATACCGATAGCTGTGAACACGGCGATAGCATTACCATCAGCCCAGCCCTGCTGTACGAACTCTGGCACAAGACCAAGTGCTGCACCCACAGCACCAAGAGCGGTGATAGGGAATGCCACGAGGTGTGGATCGCCGAAGCCGAAGAGCCAATCGAAGACGAAGTTAATCTCGCCTGCAGCCCATGGCAAGAAGCCTACGCCCTCATATGCAAGACCCTCATATACACCGTTAGAGCCAGCATCGAAGGTGAGAATCATCACAAGCGTAGAGATAATCAACACACCAGGGATGATTGAGAGACCTACATCTACACCTGTCTTACCACCGTCAAGCAACGAGTTGAGGATGCGTGTAAACATAGATGTCTCCTTAACCTGTGTCTCCTGCTGCTCATCCTGCTCGCTGATAAGCTCGGCCATCTCCTCCTTAAAGTTGGGGTGCATCTTGATGATGAAGCGCTGCATAAGGCGTGTAGAGACGATACAGCCGATGAAAGCACCCAACAAGCCGATGAAAGGCTCTACATAGAAGCCGTTACTTACCATGAAGACGATAACCAACAGACCCATACCGAAAGCGGTACCGAAGTTGGTGAGCGAGATAAGCTGATACTTTCTGAAGAAAGAGCTGAAGCGCTTATCCTTAGCCAATGAGATGATGGCTGGGTTGTCCGAGAGGAAGGTCATCACAGCGCCGAGAGAAGCCACGCCTGGGAGGTTGAATAGAGGCTTCATCAATGGGCGCAAGATACGCTCCAAGAGGGTAACAACACCAAACTCAACGAAGATACGACCAAGAGCACCAGTGATAACACAGATAGCCATAAGGTAGAATACTGTGTTGAGCAATAGGTCGTGGGCAGTCTTCATGATGGTATTCAGCATGTTAGGCAAACCCATAACGGAGCCGACACCACCAAAGATACCGATAACTATGAGCAGACAGATGATGCCCGCTGCATACTTACGAAAGTTGTTCTGAGAACCCATAATCTTTTATGTATTAGTAGTTTAACTATTAGCGATTGCAAGACACCTTGTCGATGAGCTTAGACACAGCCTGCATGATGTCGATGCGCCATGTGAGACCCACGGTGAGGTACGAGCCCTTACCCAAGGCTGTGCCGTCGATGTTGGTGTTAGTGCCAAAGTTATAGGCATAGGCAGCATGTAGGCGCACATCGCGGTTGCCCTGACCACCCATAGGGTAGTACTCAACACCGCCACCTACGCGGGTAATCTCGGTGCCAGGGATAAGGCCTGAAGCTGCGATAGAGCTTGCACCAATCTTGTCGTAGGTAGCCTTGGCGAAGATATTCACACGGTCAGCCACGAGGTATGAGAACTCACCCATGATTGAGAAGTTATCGAAGAGGAGGTCCTTGAGCTTAGGGCCACGATTCATAAGGTCGACCTGGAGTGTAGCATCGCCAAACTTGAACTGGTTACCAAGGGCGATATATTTGTCGTACTTGCCTGGTGCATACTGCATGAAGTTGAGCGAGTAGAGTGCTGTATAGCAGCCATGAGTACCGCTCCAGTAGAGGTTGAAGGCATAGAGATCTACGCTGCTCAATGTTGTGTCGTAGGGACTCTGACACGCCTGGAAGAGGATGGTGTCGTTACCCTCGTTTGTGGTGTATGCCACGCTGGCACCAATCTGATAGCAGTTCACATTGTTCCAAAACTCCGAGCAGAAGTATAGGTCCATAGGTGCACGGTCGTACTCCCAACCACCAATCATAAGCACCTGCTTACCAGCCTGGATAGCCCAGTTCTGTGTAGGCTTGTAGGTAAGAGTGAGCCAGTCGGTGTTCTGAGCGAACTCACTGAATGAGTTTGCGCGGTTGAAGCGCTGACGCCATGAGTATGAGAACTTTGGGGAAATCTGACCATCGAGGCGTAGGTTGAAATAACGCACTTTAAAGCCCGAGCCAGCTGTGCTATGCACGCCATCAACACCCTGATTGAGGTAGTCGAAGCGAGCCTCGATGCCCACCTTAAAGACCTCGTTGTCCTTCTCGTAACCAGACTGCGCCTGCGCCTTGCCAAAGGTGAAGAGCGCCACCAAAAGGGCTATGCCCTTGATAGTTGTAGTAAAGGTATTCTTCATAATAAGTAGATTAATCGCGCAAAGATAGTAAAAAATATCATAATCGAGAAATTAGTGTAACTAATTTGAGTCTAGAGGTCGTTGTGGAGTGGGGTCGGTGAGGAGGATGGGGCTGGTTGGGAGGGTGGTTTTTTGTGGGTTCTGGTGGGTTCTTGTGAGTTCTGGTGGGGAGTGGGCGTTCAGGCGGGCTGGGTTCTTGTGGGTTCTTGTGGGCTTTGGTGGGGAGCGCCTCCCCCATTAGAACCCATTAGAACCTATCAGAACCTATTGTTTTATCTGCGTTCAGGCGGGCTGGGTTCCGGTGGGTTCTTGTGGGTTCTTGTGGGGTCTTGTGGGGCGCGCCTCCCCCATTAGAACCCATTAGAACCTATTGTTTTTTTGTGGGTTCTTGTGGGTTCTTGTGGGTTCTGGTCTGCGATACTGATCCGCGCTCCCCACTAGAACCTATCAGAACCTATCAGAACCCAGCCTGCGACAACCCTCCGCGCCTCTCCGCGACAATCCTCCGCCTCAAATTAGTTACACTAATTTCTCGATTATGATATTTTTTACTATCTTTGTACGATTATTGGCAATAACTAAAAAACAATATATAGCTATGATGGAACTCAGCGAACAGGAAGTGTTGCGTCGTCAATCGCTTAAGGCATTGCGCGATATGGGCATAAACCCCTACCCAGCAGCACGTTACGAGGTAAACGCTACAGCACGCGAAATTGCCGAGCAGTTCGACGCCGAGAAGGGTAACTTCCAGGAGGTGTCGATTGCCGGTCGTATCATGAGCCGCCGTATTATGGGCTCAGCCTCATTTTTCGAGCTTCAGGACTCAACAGGTCGTATTCAGGTCTACATCCGTCGTGACGACATCTGTCCCGAGGGCGACCCCACACTCTACAACACCGTATTCAAGAAGCTACTCGACATAGGCGACTTCATCGGTGTAGAGGGCTTCGCCTTCCTCACCAACACTGGCGAATTGTCGGTGCACTGCAAAAAGTTCACCGTGCTCTCTAAGTCGGTGCGCCCACTCCCTGTGGTTAAGCAGAAGGATGGTCAGCTCTTCGACGCCCTCACCGACCCTGAGGTGCGCTATCGTCAGCGCTACCTCGACCTTGTGGTAAACCCACATGTAAAGGATACATTCATCAAGCGCGCCAAGATCATGCAGACCATGCGTGACTTCTTCAACGAGCGTGGCTACCTCGAGGTGGAGACCCCAATATTGCAGCCCATCCCTGGTGGTGCTGCGGCACGCCCCTTCATCACCCACCACAACGCCCTCGACATCGACTTCTACATGCGAATAGCTACCGAGCTATACCTCAAGCGCCTCATCGTAGGTGGCTTCGATGGTGTCTATGAGTTCGGCAAGAACTTCCGCAACGAGGGTATGGACCGCACGCACAACCCCGAGTTCACATGTATGGAGATATATGTGGCATACAAGGACTACATCTGGATGCAGGAGTTCACCGAGCAGATGTTGGAGCGCGTAGCCATGGCCGTGAATGGCACTACCGATGTGGTGCTCGATGGCAAGACTATCTCGTTCAAGGCTCCATTCCGCCGCGTTACCATGACCGATGCCATCAAGGAGAAGGCAGGCTTCGACATCACAGGCAAGAGCGAGGCTGAGTTGCGCGAGGCGTGCAAGAACCTCAATGTAGAGGTTGACGAGACCATGGGTAAGGGTAAGCTCATCGACGCTATCTTCGGCCAGTACTGCGAGGAGCACCTTGTGCAGCCTACCTTCGTCACCGACTACCCTATCGAGATGTCGCCACTATGCAAGCGCCACCGCGACAACAACGACCTCACGGAGCGTTTCGAGCTCTTCGTGAATGGTAAGGAGCTTTGCAACGCCTACTCGGAGCTCAACGACCCTATCGACCAGCTTGAGCGCTTCGAGGAGCAGATGCGTCTCTCGGAGAAGGGCGACGACGAGGCTATGGTCATCGACATGGACTTCGTGCGCGCCTTGGAGTATGGTATGCCATCATGCTCAGGTATGGGTATCGGCATCGACCGCCTCACCATGTTCATGACAGGCGAGACCTCAATTCAGGATGTGTTGTTCTTCCCAACCATGCGTCCCGAGAAGAAGGTTGTTGCCGACGCCGAGGAGGTGTACACCGAGGCAGGCATCCCCGCAGAGTGGGTAGCCGTAATACAGAAGATGGGCTACATCACCTTGGAGGCCTTCAAGAACACCGCAGCAACAGGCGGCATGAAGCTCTTCAACGACCTCTGTGGCTTCAACAAGAAGAACAAGCTCGGCCTTGGCACCGCAGAGATCAAGGCGTGGATTGAGGCAAACAAGGAGTAACTGTTATGCTAAATAGTGATAGCCACATAGAGATATATCAAACACCTGACGGAAGCACGGAGCTTAATGTCCGCCTGGATGGAGATACTGTGTGGCTGTCTCAAGCACAGTTGGCATTACTTTACGACACCGACCGAACCTCTATCGGACGTCATATACGCAATATATATAGAAGTGGCGAGTTGGACGAGGTTACAACTTGTGCAAAAAATGCACAGGTTCAAATCGAGGGTAACCGTCGTGTAAAACGCAGCACCCTCACCTATAATCTCGACATGATTATTTCAGTTGGATATAGGGTTAACTCGAAGCATGCAACAAACTTTCGTATATGGGCTAACCGCATTCTCAAGGAGTATCTTATCAAGGGCTACGCTATAAATCGTAATGCAAGAGTCGAACAATTAGACGAACTAAAGCAGACTATTGCCATTATGCGCAATGTCCTCGCCCATAAGAGTGTTACTAAAGGTGAAGCTGTCGGGCTCCTTAGGGTTATCAGCGACTATACCTATGGTCTCGAAACCTTAGACCGCTACGACTACCAAACCTTGGAGATAGCTAAAACTACCACCGAAGAGCCATTTAGAGCCACATATGAAAATGCTATCGAGGCCCTTGGCGTATTAAAACACAAGTTCGGAGGTAGCGACCTCTTTGCTCATGAGAAGGACGACTCGTTCAAGAGCACGATGGGAGTGATATACCAGACATTCGACGGCACGGAGTTATACCCAAGCATCGAAGAGAAAGCATCCAACCTACTATACCTCACTGTAAAGAATCACTCGTTCAGCGATGGCAATAAGCGTATTGCCGCCTTCCTATTCCTATGGTTCTTGGAGAAGAATGGCATATTGTATAGGGAGGATGGTTCTCGACTCCTCGACAATAATACATTGGTGGCTCTAACCCTAATGATTGCCGAGAGCAAGGTAGAGGAGAAAGATATAATGACAAAGGTTGTCGTCAACCTAATTAATCAAAACAACTAATATAAAAACAGTATAACACTATGAGAAAGAAGATTGTAGCAGGTAACTGGAAGATGAATACCCTCCCAGCGGAGGGTGTCGAGCTCGCTAAGGGCGTAGCTGCTGGTCGTAAGGATGTTTGCGACTGCGTGACTCTTATCGTATGTCCTCCATTCACACACCTATCAAGCGTTATCGAGACTTTGAAGGGCTCTAACATCGCTGTGGGTGCTCAGGACTGCGCCACAGAGGTTAAGGGTGCCTACACAGGTGAGGTATCTGCCGAGATGATTGCAGCCCTCGGTTGCCAGTATGTTATCCTTGGCCACTCAGAGCGTCGCCAGTACTATGGTGAGACCTCGGAGACCCTCAACAAGAAGATGGCTCGTGCCTACGAGAACAACCTCGTGCCTATCTACTGCGTAGGTGAGAACCTCGAGGAGCGTGAGGCAGGTCGTCACTTCGAGGTGTGCAAGCAGCAGATTGAGGAGGTAGTATTCAACCTCACCGACGAGCAGTTCTCGAAGCTTGTCATCGCCTACGAGCCAGTATGGGCTATCGGCACAGGTAAGACAGCTACTGCTGACCAGGCCGAGGAGATTCACGCCTACATCCGCGAGGTGTTGCGCTCAAAGTTCGGCGCTGCAGCCGAGGAGTGCGCCATCCTCTATGGTGGCTCATGCAAGCCATCTAACGCTGGCGAGATATTCTCTAAGGAGAATGTCGACGGTGGTCTTATCGGTGGTGCTGCCCTCAAAGCTGAGGACTTCCTTGGCATTGGCAAGGCATTCTAACAAGCCGATATAGTCACTACTATTAACCATAGGGGGATGTCCACAACCATATCGGACATCCCCCATATTGTAACGCTATATGTTCCATCGCTTCACAACCACCATCGAGGGCATAGAGCTCCCCACGCTCTTCACCTACCCCTTCCACTATACGCCACACCCCCTCTGCCGCATCGCTACGGCCCAGGTGCAGGGCTATATTGCCACGCGCACCGAGTGGCACAAGGAGCTCAACGAGGGTAAGATGTTCGGAGTGTTGGTTGTTGAGGCCGAGGGTGTGTTGGGCTTCCTCGCCGCCTTCTCAGGTAATCTTGCTGGGAGCAACAACCATAGCTACTTCGTGCCCGCCGTCTACGACATGCTGCAACCCGACGACTTCTTCCGTCGTGGCGAGGCCGACATCACAGCCATAAACCTAAGAATAAAAGAGCTGGAGCAAAGCGACGACTACCTCACAGCCAAACGCCACCTTGCCGCCATGGAGCAGGAATACGACATAACGCTCAAGGCTATCAAAGAGCGCCTCGCCCAGGGCAAGGAGCAACGCCGTATAGCTCGTGAGGAGGGCACAGCGAGTGAGGAGTCACTCATCCTCGCCTCACAGCGCGAGAGTGCCGAGGCGCAGCGTGAGAAGCGCGCCTCGAAACAGCGTGTCGAGGATGCCTTAGCAGCCCTCACCTCGCTACAACACCCTATCGACGAGCTTAAGCATGAGCGCCAGCGACGCTCCTCAGAGCTTCAAAGAGAGATATTCCAGCAGTTCAGGATGCTCAATGCCGAGGGTACGGAACGAGATCTTGGCGAGCTCTTCGCCCCCACAGCACAGCAGACGCCACCCGCAGGTGCTGGTGAGTGCGCTGCACCAAAGCTACTACAATATGCCTACAAACATGGCATGCGCCCTGTGGCCATGGCAGAGTTCTGGTGGGGAGCATCACCCAAGGGTGAGATACGCCAGCATGGCAACTTCTACCCTGCGTGCAACGGCAAGTGCAAACCTATATTAGAGCATATGCTCCAAGGACTTAGCGTTGAGCCTAACCCACTTATGGAGATAGCACCCCCCGAGCCTAAGGTCGTATGGGATGATGAGGATATAGTGGTCATCGACAAACCGAGTGGCATGCTCTCGGTGAGGGGTAAGACGGGAGTACGCTCCGCCGAGGAGTGGGCTCAGGAGCGATATGCCGAGGCTATGATTGTCCACCGCCTCGACCAGTCTACATCGGGCATACTCGTTATCGCCAAGCATAAGCGAGCCCACGAGGCGCTACAACAACAGTTCATATCACGCAGTGTGAAGAAGAGTTATGTGGCTATGCTTGAAGGCATTGTGACAACACAACATGGCGAGATACGCCTACCCCTGAAGCTCGACTACGACAACCGCCCCCGTCAGATGGTTGCAGAGGATGGTCGTGCTGCACACACCATCTTCGAGGTAGAGGGCTACGCTGAGGGGCGCACACGCATACGCCTATACCCCATCACGGGACGCACACACCAGCTGCGTGTCCACACAGCACATGCCCAAGGGTTGAGCACCCCCATTGTTGGCGATGACATCTACGGCACAAGCGACGAGCGCCTAATGCTCCATGCCGAGACCATAGAGTTTCTCCACCCTACCACAGGAGAAAGACTCGCGCTGTGCAGCAAGGCCGAGTTTTAATAGTAGACAACAATAGACAAGAGGTGTTGAGCGACATATAACTCAACACCTCTTATTTCTGCTCTCCTATCTATTATTGATATAGTCGCTCTATCTGCTCCAATATCGAGCCCTCGTTGTAGCCACACTCCTCGTATAGCTCCTCGCACTTGCCGTGCTCCACAAAGCTATCGTCTATGCCGAGGCTCACTATCGTAGGCTTAGCATCCATCTGAGCAATATGGGCAGCAATGGCCTCGCCAACACCGCCACGCAAGATACCATCCTCGATGGTTATGATATGCTCGAAGCGCATAGCCACATCCTCTATAAGTTTAGTATCCAGGGGCTTGACATAGCGCATATCGTAGAGCGCCACGCTCCTACCACTACGCTCGATAGCGCGCATGGCCATGCCCGCAGTGGTGCCTATGGTGATAATAGCCACACGCTCACCCTCGCGCAAGCACTCGCCACGACCCTCCTCCACAACTTCGAACGCCGTATTCTGCCACTCAACACCCTCACCCATACCTCGGGGATAGCGTATAGCTGTTGGGTGGTTAGCCTGCAAGGCAGTGTACATCATCTGACGCAACATCCACTCGTTGCGCGGTGCTGCCACCGTAAGGTTAGGCACACATGCAAAGTATGCCAAATCGAAGGCTCCATGGTGTGTAGCACCATCCTCACCCACGATGCCCGCCCTATCGAGGCAGAGCACTACAGGGAGATTTTGTAGCGCCACATCGTGTATCACATTGTCGTATGCACGCTGCATGAATGATGAGTATATGTTGCAGAAGGGGCGACTACCTGCGGCAGCAAGACCCGCCGAGAAGGTCACGGCATGACCCTCAGCAATACCCACATCAAAGCACCTCTCTGGCATCTCGCGCATCATGATGTTAAGCGAACATCCCGAAGGCATAGCAGGGGTGATACCCACCACACGCTCATCCATGCGTGCAAGGTCCACCATAGTTTGGCCAAAGACATCTTGGTAGCGCGAAGCCTTATAGTTACTCTTAGCCCTCTCACCCGTAGCCACATCGAAGCGCCCTGGAGCATGCCATGTAGCAGGGTCGGCCTCGGCAGGAGCATAGCCCTTACCCTTCTTGGTCTTTATATGTAGGAGCTTAGGGCCTCCAATATCCTTTAGGGCACGAAATGTAGCTATGAGCTCCTCGATATTGTGACCATCGACCACGCCGAAGTATCTGAAGTTGAGACTCTCAAAGAGGTTACTATTCTGTAGCAGTCCATGTTTTATGGCATTACCCGTCTTACGCACCATGCGGTGTAGGGGTGGCACAAGGCCAAAGCCCTTCCACAATCGGCGCTTAAGGGAGTTGTACCAGCGCGATGTAGACATACGCACAAGGTAGCGGTCGAGGGCTCCCGTAGGCTTGTCTATCGACATCTCGTTGTCGTTGAGTACCACAAGGATATCACTCTTGGGCGAGGCACCAGCATTGTTTAGACCCTCGAAGGCGAGACCACCTGTCATGGCACCATCACCTATGATGGCCACCACACGCTCCTTACCGCCACGCATCTCTATGGCCTTGGCCATGCCGAAGGCTGCCGAGATACTCACTGACGAGTGTCCCGCACCAAAGGAGTCATACTTGCTCTCGGCCATACGCGGAAAGCCACTGATGCCCCCACGCATACGATTCTGCTTAAAGGCCTCACGACGCTCGGTGATAATCTTATGGGCATAGGCCTGGTGTCCCACATCCCACACTATACGGTCGCTGGGTGTGTCGTAGACATAGTGCAATGCCACGGTGAGCTCCACAGCACCAAGGCTCGAACCGAGGTGTCCTGGGTTTGTAGCACAACACTCAAGGATATACTCTCTGAGCTCCTGACAGTAGAGCTTAAGCTCCGCTACCGACAACCTCTTAAGGTCGTCGGGCGTTGCCACACGGCTCAAATATTTATAGTCTCTACCCTCCATTTTATGCTATATGTCGCACTGCGATTATTCTACAAAGATAACCCTTTTTTAGCTCTTAACAAGAGTAATGCGCAAAAAAGAGCTAATATTGCGCCATTGCTACTTAATCTTCAATTTATCGCCAGGGTGTATGACATGGTTCTCCTTAATGCCGTTCAGCCTGCACAACTCGCTTACGGATAGTGAGTTGTTTGTAGCTATGCGCCATAGTGTATCGCCCTGCTTCACGATGTAGTAACCTTCGGGCGCCTTTGCTGGCTTGGACTCCTGCTTCTTGCCATTACCAGTCCCCGAGGAGATATTAGAGCCAACAATCTCATATTTCACACTGCCACGCTGCAGACCATCGTAGGCACGCTTCATATCCTTACGCGATATGTTTATCCACCTATTCACCTTGCGCCTACCCTTTAGCGAGTGGGCAAACAACCAGTCGTAGCACTCCTCAAGGTAAAATACTCGCGCAAGCAGCGAGTGCTTGACACCTATCAGTTCCTTATATCTTAGGCGAGGTGTCTTGCCGCCACTCTTCATCATACGCTTCACTCTACGCGAAGCCTCCACGGGGACATCCTTATCCGCCGTGCCGTGCATTATCCATAGTGGCACCTCCCTTAGACCATCGACATCTCTCAGCGTAGAGCCACCACAGAGGGCTATTGCCGCCGCCACCCTATCGGGATAGGTGGCCGCAAAGTCGAGCGTGCCGTAGCCACCAAGGCTCATGCCAAGGACATATAGTCGATTGGTATCCACATTATATCTCTCTGATACCCAGTCCACGACGCTCATGACACGCTCAGGACTCCACCACCCACCAGGGTTTTGTGGAGCCACAATCACCGCATCTATATCCAAGCCCGCCTTGAGGGCATCCAGAGGACCGTATTTGAGTACCCTATTGAGGTCGTTGCCACAGAGACTGCGACCATGCAGAAAGAGAACGATGGGTTTGGCATCCTTCGATGCGCGCTTCGACGATGAAGTCTGTTTGTAGTCGTCGGGCAGATATAGCCAGAAGTCGTAGCCCTGCGCCACCTTATCGCGCATGGCATATAGCTGTGCCGAGGCTGTTGCTGGGAGCAACACCACGAGGAGTATGATTAGAAGTCGTCTCATAATGATAGGTTATCTTCTGCGAAGGTAACACATTTATTCGTAATATCACCCTATATCGTAGTACTCGGACTATTTATTTGCCAACTTCGCGGAAAAGGTGACGAAAAAAATGACTATTTACTCTATTTTTAGACGAAAATTTTGTATCTTCGCATCGAATGTAGATAAAACATACCTTATGGCAACAGCAAAATATAAGAGAATACTCCTCAAGCTCAGTGGCGAGTCGCTACAGGGCAAGCAGAACTATGGCCACGATGTAGAGGTGCTTCGCGCCTATGCCGAGCAGATTAAGCTCATCAAGGATATGGGCGTTGAGATAGGCATCGTCATCGGTGGTGGCAACATCTTCCGTGGCATCCAGGGTGCTGGTCGTGGCTTCGACCGCGTCAAGGGCGACCAGATGGGCATGCTTGCAACCATCATCAACTCCCTCGCCCTACAGTCGGCCCTGGAGTCGATAGGCGTTAAGTGTAAGGTGCTCACCTCAATCCGCATGGAGCCTATTGGCGAGTACTACTCAAAGGCCAAGGCTCTCGAGTACCTTGAGGCTGGTAATGTTGTAATCATCGGTGGTGGCACATCTAACCCCTACTTCTCCACCGACACAGCATCGGCCTTGCGTGGCATAGAGATTGAGGCCGAGGTTATGTTCAAGGGCACACGCGTAGATGGCATCTACACCGCCGACCCCGAGAAGGACCCCACAGCCACAAAGTTCGACACCATTACCTTCGACGAGGTTCTCTCACGCCGCCTCAAGGTTATGGACCAGACAGCCTTCACGCTATGTAGAGAGAACCACCTCTCGCTAATAGTCTTCGACATGGATACCCCAGGTAACCTCGAAAAGGTGATGCGCGGCGAGAACATTGGCACAATTGTTACTGAGTAACCATTCATAACTAAAACGATAAGTTTATGGAGCGTAATAAGAAGTATAAGAAGCGTGGCTCGACAGTCATGCTCGTTGGGGCACTCATAGTGCTTATAGGCCTTGTTGTGGCCATCATCTTTTGGCCTGTTGAGGGTAGCGCCAAGAGCCCCGCAACAAGTTTTGTGCAGGATGACCTCGAGTCAACAACACTTATCCATGCTGGTGACAAGGCTCCCGACTTCAGCGTCGAGATGCTCGATGGTAGCACCGTCACACTATCTAAGTTGCAGGGCAAGCCCGTATTGCTCATCTTCTGGGCCACATGGTGTCCTCCATGCCGCGAGGAGCTATCGCACCTCCAGGAGGGTGTCATCGATGTATATGGCGATGCCATCACCGTTCTGCCCATCTCGCGTGGCGAGGAGCGTAGCAAGGTAGAGAGCTTCATCACTAAGATGGGTTACACCTTTGCCGTAGGCCTCGATGGCGACCAGTCTATATATAAGAAGTACGCGTCGAACTACATACCACGCTGCTTTGTCATCAACGCCGAGGGCGTTGTTGAGTACGCGGGCGTTGGCTACGACGAGGAGATTGCCGCAACGGTGAACAAGACCCTTGAGGCTTGCTTAAAGTAGAGACAAATTAACAAACAAGATAAAACTATGGATACCAAGACTATTCTTAATGAGACCAGCGACCGCATGCAGCGTGCTGTCGACCACCTTGCCGAGGAGTTGCTCAACACCCGTGCTGGCAAGGCATCAGTAAATGTCCTCAATGGCGTATTCGTTGACTACTACGGCTCACAGACCCCAGTATCGGGCGTGGCAAGTGTCACCGTACCCGACGCTAAGACAGTGCTTATTCAGCCATGGGACAAGAATATGATTCGCCCTATCGAGAAGGCTATCATCGACTCGAACATTGGTCTTACACCATCGAACAATGGCGAGCAGATTCGCCTCTCGATGCCACCTCTCACTGAGGAGCGCCGTAAGGAGCTTGTAAAGAAGGTTAAGGCTGAGGGTGAGACTGCACGCATCAGCTTGCGTAATGCTCGTCGCGATGCTGTTGAGGCCTTCAAGAAGGCACAGAAGGAGGGTATGTCTGAGGATGAGCAGAAGGACGGCGAGGTACAGGCACAGAAGCTCCTCGACAAGTTCTCAAAGCTTATCGACGCAGAGCTCGAGAAGAAGGAGAAGGAGATTATGACAGTGTAATCACCCTACCTATATATAATATAAGGCGTGTTCCTAAGGGACACGCCTTATTTTGTGGGCTACGCTTTGCTCAAGCCAATCTTCTGCCTCGTTATTGCGAGGGCTTTAGCCCGTGGCAATCTCTTTCCCAAGAGACCGAAGAGACCGAAGAGACCAAAGAGACCGAGGGATCAAAGAGACCAAGAGAGGTCGAGTATCAGCGTATGCCCGTGACTTCGTTTTGGTCCCAATGGTCTTTCAGGTCCCTATGGTCCCCAAAAATAGAGCCTGCGAGAGACCCAAGAGACCGAAGAGACCCTTTCGTCTCTTTCCACCCACCACAAAAAATAGGGTCACCCTCACGGGCAACCCTACACGATATAAAGCAGTTACGAATTACAACTCGTACTCGAACTCCTTAGACTCGTTAATCTTACATACTGCTGAGTTAGCAACCTCCCAACGGCCGTTAGCATCCTTAGCAGAAACGATTACGAGAACTGACATATTCTCATAATTCCAATTTTTTGAGATGATAGGAAGCTCGAACGCGAAGTCGCGAGTCTCGTTAGCCTCGAGAGTGTAAGAGTCACCCTGAACATTTGACTTAGAGTACTCGTGAGACATGTTACGAAGTGCGTTGTTGTAGATCTTGTGGAAGTCCTGAGTAGCACCTGCCTGGCCAGGGCTGTAGATACCGCTCTCGAGCAACCAAGCAGTTACCTTGTACTCCTTAGCTACGCCAGACTTAACCTGTGCAGCAGCGTAAACTGCAGACGAGTCACCAGTTACAGCCAATGAGATACCAACATCAACACCATTCTTGTTTACATAGTTCTCAAGAACTTTGATAACGCTTTGGTAACTATAGTCAACAGGCTTGCCATAGAAGTTAACCAAGATACATGGGTAACCAGAGATCATACCGCTCTGGAACTGGTTGAGGGCGTTAGCAGCAGCTGAGTTACCTGGGTCGCCACCAGCGTAAGAACCAGCGTGGCAAGTTACCTCGTTGTAGTACTGGTGCCAGGCGGTGTTCTCCAAGGTCTTGAGCTGCTCAGTAGCCTTAGGGCAGTAACCGCAGTTAACACCTGTCTGGTCGATAACAAGACCACGGTGGTTGAAAATGAAGTTCTCAGGCTGTGGGTCAGCAGGAACCTCAGGTACTGAAGCCATAACGGTTACAGTAACATAGTTAGAGTTCTTTACACCAAGAGTTGCAAAGAATGAGTAAGAACCAGACTCGTTAAGAGTTACCTGTGAGCCTACGACATTGAAATCCTTATCGTAGATGTTTGCCTGAGATGTTACATCCTGATTCTCTGCATCGAGAACAGTGAAGGTTACAGTATCACCCATAGCTACAGCAACCTTATCAGCCTTGAGGGTAATGTCTCCTGTAGGAATTGGATCTGGCTTTGGCTCCTCAGTTGTAGAAGAATCCTTGCTACAAGCCACAAATGTGAGCGCAGCGAGTGCAAACGCAAAGAACTTTGTAAGTTTCATGATTGTTAAAGGTTTTAATTAGTTTGAAAATAAATTATATCTATTACTTGTAATCGTAAGCTACGACATCGTTCATTGGGCAGATAGCAACATTAGCTACCTCAAACTTACCCTTCTCGTTCTTAGCGCTCACGATAACCATAACCTTGAGGTTATCACGATTCCACTTGTTACCGATGATATTAAGGGTAAGAGCCGTAGACTTGGTCTCACCAGCAGCAAGAGCACCAAGGTCAACACCTGAGATATCGTCGCTTGTGACACGCTGACGAATGGCATTATCGTGGGTATTCATCCACTCCTCAGTAGCATTTGTCTGCTTAGCATAGATGCCATCCTCCAACAACCACGCAGTGATGCGGTAGTCGTTAGCCACAGCAGCCTTAACCTCGGTATTCACGATAACCGACTTAGCGGCGAGGCTCGCAGCGGCAGCGATACCTGCATCAGCACCATCAGCCTTCCACAACGCATCAATCTGACCCATGATGTGGGCATCGTTGTAGCTCGACTGTGTGGTATGGTGGAAGTTGTAGGTAAGCGTTGGATAGCTACTTACACCATGGTGGTTAGATACCACGCTTGCAGCACCCGAGTATGCAGGGTCACCATTAGAGTAGGTGTGTGCCATAGCCTCGTAGTACTTAGAGTGGTAGTCACCAGTCTCGGCAACACTCTTGAGCGCCTTCATCATCTGTGGGCAGTAGCCACAAGTGTTACCTGTGTGGTCCACGAGCAAGATGCGGTGGTTGAACACAGTGTTCTCAGGCTGAGCATCCTCAGGCAAAGCTGGGATGGTTGGCACAACATTAACCTTGATAGATGGGGTGATGATGTTGCCAACAACAGCATAGAACTCATACTCACCATCCATCGTTGGGGTGAATGGGTTATCAACCACTACATAGTCGTGACTCTTGTCGTAGATGACAGCCTCGGCAGTGAGGTCAGTGCCATCAGCTGCAGTTACCGTAAACTCGATAGGGGTGTTGACCTCCACTGAGTTGTTGTTTGCCTCAAGCACTGCATCTCCTGAGGGTGTAACACCTGACTCAGGGGTCTCCTTGCTACAGCCAACAAAGGCAAGAGCAGCAAATGCAAGGGCAAAGAGCTTCGTAAGTTTCATAAATCGTCTATTTCAAAATTAGAATGAAAGTGTCAAAGCGAGGTTAGCACCTGTGTAGGCTGGCTGGAAGCGACATACACCACCCGAGCATACATAACCTGCGCGGTTACGGCCATATGAGAGCTGCACACGAAGGCTGTTGTGTGTAAAGCTTGCACCCACCTGGTAGTAGTGCAACAAGGCGTGCTCCCACTCATAGGTATCAACATTCATGAAATAGTTACCGTATGCGCCATCCTGCATCTTCTCGCAGTTCCACATATCGCTAACATAGAAGCTAAACTTAGGAGCGAAGTTGTACTCCACAGTTGCCGCTACCCAGTCACCCTCGTAGTCGTTAGACATGAGATACTGAGCCTCGAAACGCAAAGAGTGCTTCTTGTTAATCTTGTAGGTCACATCACCAACAAAGATGTGCGAACGGCAGTAGTGAGCTTGTGCGCCATCATAGTGGTTAATCTCCTCATCCCAACGCTGGAACGAGTAGAAGAATGTCGACTTAACAGACTTGTTCCACTGACGCTCAACATCGAAGTTGAAGTCGATCCATACATTGCGACCCTCCATTTCACCACCAGCCATAGGGTTGTAGTGATCCAAAGAGTTGAACATAGAGAAGTTAGCGTGGAAGTTCCAGTACTTACCGCGGGCCTTAGGGTTACGCAATGAGTAGTAAACATCCACCTGACCACCTACCTCACCACCAGTGTGAACGCTTGAGCCACGATATGGGTTGAGGTTAGCCAACGAGTAGGTGTGCTGACGAGTAAGAAGTGGTACATAGTTGATAGAGTTACCACCACCGATACCCATAGGACGATACTCGATGAATGTTGTCATGTTCTCCATACGGCGGAATGATGCCGATACTGAGAAGCGCTTGTAGTTGTAGCCAAGGTCAACGGTGATAGCGTTACCCTTAGCAGCATCCTTTGTAGGGTTGTAGATATCCTCGTTGAGCTTTGCAGCATACTCACCACGCAAAGAGAAGCCAGCATACTCAAAGTTCAAACGACCTGATACCATGTTGAGGATGTCGTTGTCAACGCCCTTATACATACCACCCTCGATAGGGAAGTTAAGAGAGGCATCCTTCTGGTAGCGGCCAACATAACTACCCTCGATAGCTACAGTACCATCTGCCCAACCAGCCATCTCAGAGATAGCAAGCGAGAGATCACCACCCCATACAGTGCTCTTTGAGCGAACATCGTAGAGGCGTGGAAGACCTGCAATAACCTTGACATTCACCATGTTCTTGAAGTTGTAGTATGCACGACCACCTGCGAGTGAGTTGTTAAAGCCCAAGGCGCGATCCTCGTATGCACGGAAAATAAGACCGTTACCAAACTGATCATAAATATCGCCAAGGCGAACACCCCAGTTAGCATCCTCCCACTGAACATACTTAGTGAGGAACATATTGAGTTTTGAGTCGCGCTGACCGTAGTCGTAGAAGTCGTAGCCGTAGAGTGCTGGGAGGTAGCCATCAACCTGTACACCTGCCGAGAAACGACCAAGATTGTAGTCCACCTTGAGGTAGTCGTTAGAACCGAAGTCGCCACGAGTGCGCTTATCTGGCACTACAAGACCTATCTCCTCAAGTTTCTTGTCGGGAGCATAGTAAGAGTTGTTGCTCTCCAAAGCTACAGAGATCTGGCCCTCGCCCACCTTAATCTGCGCAGAGGCCTCCTCAGCAGCGAATAGTGAGGCTACTGCCACGCCAATCAAAAGTAAAAATTTCTTCATCTGTTGTAGTCTATTTTTCGGGAACAAGGGGAGCTACAGTGATGTAACTCCCTTTGCCCAACATTAATTGTTCGTTTCTTACTTCAACTCCTTGATAATCTCGAAGAGCTCATACTCGCTACCTGGAGAGTAGCCAGAGTGTGAGTAAACGATGTTACCCTTGCCATCAACGATGAAGACATGTGGAGTCTGTGCAACATTCATAGCACGCTTGAAGTCCTGATTCTTGTCGTAAACACATACATAGTCGTCCCAACCCTGGCCCTGAGCCATAGCACGAGCACGGCTAATAGTACGAGCATCGTCAACAGATACGGCAACAACCTTCATGTCTACCTCCTCCAACCAATCGTAGAGGTTGTCGTTGATAGCGTTAAGCTCCTGGATACATGGCTTACATGTTGTTGACCAGAAAGAGATGATCATAGGAGTGCCATCTACAAGATCCTTTGTAGAGATAACCTTACCCTCCTGATTCTCAACCTTAACATCTGGAAGTGACTGTGCCGAAGCTGTGAAGCCTACCAAGAGACCAAGCATCAAAAACATTAATTTTTTCATAATCTAAATGAAGTTTTAAGTTAATATTATTTCTCTTATATCTTATTGCGCATCGAGGAGCATATCTCACTAATTATCAAAATATTAACCCCTAAGCAACACTATTACTGTAATAATATGCTGTACTTTATACTATTTTATTTGTGCGCAAGATAGTGATTTTTCGGCAAACACGCATAACTTTTGCCAACTTTTTTGGGTGAATCGACCTAAATCGGGAGTGAACCGCCATCAGAGGGGGACTCTCTTACAGAGAGAGGTAATCATAAAATGAGAGAGGAGATGGGGCATTAATGCGGGCTGGGGTCCAATGGGTTCTGATAGGGTCTAGTGGGGAGTGCGGACCATTGTCGCGGATATGCGCGGTGGTTGTCACGGATAAGCGCCCCACAAGAACTCAATAGAACCCACTCTCCACGACAACCTCAATCAGCGAGAGGGGATTTGTCGTCAGAGTGGTGCAGTAGTGGCGATGACATGAAAAAGCCCTGGATGGGACATACTATGCGTATTTCCCATTCAGGGCTTTGATTGAAGCGTCGCTAATGCGCCACTATCACAACAAATTTCTCAATAGAGGGCTGCAGATACAACGCTCGGCAAAAATGCCGTCGATGGGTAGTACTTGACGTACATCCCATTGACGGCACTTTTTGTTAGCGGCAGTAGATGTCTGCCCTATCTTGAGAAATTATATTTGTTTGCGCATACGAGCTACAGGTATCTCCAACATCTCGCGATACTTAGCCACCGTGCGACGCGCTATGCAGTAACCCTTGTCGTTGAGAATATCCATAAGATTCTCATCGGTAAGGGGATGACGCTTATCCTCATTGTCGATGCACTCTTGGAGAATAGTCTTAATCTCGTGGCTTGAGACCTCCTCGCCAGAGGATGTCTGCATACCCTCAGAGAAGAGCGATTTCAATAGAATGATACCAAAGGATGTCTGTATATACTTGCTATTCACCACGCGCGATATTGTCGAGACATCAAGGTCGGTGCGGTCGGCAATATCCTTGAGTATCATAGGCTTGAGCTTGCTCTTATCGCCATCCTGAAAGTATTCGCGTTGGAAGTCGAGGATGGTCTGCATGGTACGCATGAGGGTGTCGTGGCGCTGCTTGATAGCAGATATAAACCACTTTGCCGAGTCTATCTTAGACTTCACAAACTGCACAGCCTCTCTATCCTTAGCCTTAATGGTGCCATCGGGAGCCACCATGTCGCGTATCATATCGCGGTAGCGACGCGAAATACGCACCTCGGGAAGTCCCGAGGAGTTGAGCATAAGACGCATAGAGCCATCAGTATTGTCGAGCAGAAAGTCGGGGGTAATGTAGGGTGTGGTGTCCACGCCTCCCTCGGCATAGAGATTACCTGGCTTAGGGGATAGTGTGCGTATGTAGTCTATGGCCGCGCGGAACTCATCCTCACTAACTGCGAGGCGTGCCATAAGACGCTCATAATGCTTCTTGGCGAAGGCCTCAAAGTGCTGCGATATAATCTTGTGTGCCAGACGCTTATCAGGTGTATCGAGATTATGTTGACGCATCTGCAAAAGTAGACACTCTTGGAGTGTACGAGCACCTATGCCCGCAGGCTCAAGCTCGTGCACTATGTGTAGTATACGCTCTATCTCAGCCTCCGAAACATCGATACCACGAGTGAAGGCGAGGTCGTCGGATAGCGACTGGAGGTCACGACGCAAGTAGCCATCATCATCGATGCTACCCACGATATAGGCAGCTATGGTGAGTTCCTCATCAGTTAGCGAGCGGAAACGAAGTTGCTCGATAAGCGACTCACCAAGGGAGCGAGCCTCGGTGATATATACGGGGCGCTCCTTGTCGTCCTTGGAGAAGTTGTTGATGCGGGCCTTATAACCAGGGGAGTCATCCTCCTTGCCTATATACTCCTCGACGGATATCTTCTCCTGCGTCTCCTCTCCATCCGAGGTGGTATCTGTATCCTCCTCGAGCACGATGTTATCCTCTATCTCACGCTTGATGCGCTCCTCAAGCTGCATGGTTGGTAGCTCCAGAAGTTTAATCATCTGAATCTGTTGGGGCGAGATCTTTGTCTGTAACGCCAGGGTCTGTTGGAGGTTGTTAGCCATAACTACTATATTTTTATAAAACAAAGACGGTCGGCCTTGGGCCGGCCGTCTATAGGGCGCATTCGCTGGCTTAGAACTCTGCGTTCTTTGGTGTACGAGGGAATGGAATCACATCGCGGATGTTACCCATACCTGTCACAAAGAGAAGCAGACGCTCAAAGCCTAAGCCGAAGCCTGAGTGAGGTGCCGAACCCCAACGACGAGTGTCGAGGTACCACCATAGCTCCTTGCGGCTCATGCCCAACTCATCTACCCTAGCACAAAGCTTGCCAAAGTCTGCCTCACGCTCCGAACCACCGATAATTTCTCCAATTTGTGGGAAGAGAACATCCATAGCACGAACAGTCTTGCCGTCCTCGTTCTGCTTCATATAGAAGGCCTTAATCTCCTTAGGATAGTTGATAAGGATTACTGGACGCTTGAAGTGCTCCTCTACGAGGTAACGCTCGTGCTCCGACTGAAGGTCGCAACCCCACTCGCATGGGAACTCGAACTTCTTGCCCGAAGCCTTCAATATCTCGATACCATCGGTATAGTCGAGGCGTACGAAGTCGTTGTCGAGGACAAACTGAAGACGCTCCAAGAGGCCCTTATCCCACATCTTATTCATAAACTCAAGATCCTCGCGGCAGTTCTCCATAGCATAGCGAATGAGGTACTTGAGGAAGTCCTCCGCGAGATCCATATCGTCCTGCAACTCGTAGAAGGCCATCTCAGGCTCAATCATCCAGAACTCTGCCAAGTGGCGAGGAGTGTTAGAGTTCTCGGCACGGAAGGTAGGGCCAAAGGTGTAGATCTGACCCAATGCCAAGGCACCAAGCTCACCCTCCAACTGACCAGATACGGTGAGGCTACATGGCTTGCCAAAGAAGTCCTGAGTGTAATCTACAGTGCCATCCTCGTTGCGTGGTGGGTTCTGCATGTCAAGAGTTGACACATTGAACATAGCACCAGCACCCTCACAGTCTGAGGCTGTGATAAGTGGAGTATGGAGGTAGTAGAAGCCGCGATCGTTGAAGTACTTGTGGATGGCAAAGGCCATGGCGTGGCGGATACGCAACACAGCACCAAAGGTGTTGGTGCGAGGACGCAAGTAGGCAATGTCGCGCAAGAACTCCAAGGTGTGACCCTTCTTCTGCAATGGATATGTCTCAGGATCGGCAGTGCCATAAACCTCAATCTTTGAGGCCTGAACCTCAACACCCTGACCAGCACCCAACGATGCTACAAGGGTACCATCAACACGCAAGCATGCACCAGTAGTCACGCTCTTAAGCTCCTCCTCGGCAATCTTTGTGAAGTCTACAACCACCTGAATGTTGGCAACACATGAGCCATCGTTGAGAGCGATGAAGGCCACATTCTTGTTTCCACGCTTGGTACGCACCCAGCCCTTAACGGTAATATCTCTGCCGTCGCCCTCCATCTTGAGGATCTCGGCAATACGAGTTAGTTTCATAGTAAATATAATTTTTTGTCTCTATATGCGTTCTCAGCTTATGCCACGACACGGGCATTAAATCGTGCAAAATTACTAAAAAAATTGTAAACGATTGCAGATTATTGGCTTTTTTGTACCTTTGTGCTAAACTATTGTTATGAGAAGAGGAGTTTTATATACATTTTTGACCCTTGCCGTATCACTTTTTATGGTTGAGGAGCTATCGGCGCAGGCACAAGTACGACGCACCGAGTTCATATGTTACGACAAACGAGAAGATGCTAAGAGCGATATCCGCACAGCCATCGAGCGATATATCGACCTGCAGCCAACACTACAATTCGAGAGTGAGGTGGGCGTGGTGCGTGCAGCCTACGAGCAGAGCTTCGAGGTGGCACCCTCGTGGAACGACTACAACACCTATCTTCATGTGGAGAATGTGGGTGCCGACTACACCATCTTTATCAATGGTGTGCAAATAGCCTCAACACACGATAAGTATACCCCCTCGGAGTTTCTCATCTCGCCATATCTTGACCAGGGCATCAACACCTTGGCCATAGTGGTAGTGGAGGAGCCATATATGTCGCGCCTGGACGAGGGTCTGGAGCAGCCCTCACGCCCCATGTTCGAGAACTCGTATATCTTCTCGCAGCGTCGCCTGGCCATCTACGACATGAATGTTCGTCTACTTCCCGACCAGGAGAATAGATTTGCCGAGCTACACCTCGATGTCCTTGCCGACAACTCATTCACCACCGACGAGGTGATATCCATAGGCTACGACATCTACGCCCCCGATGGCAAGCTCTTGGAGTATAGTGTCAACGACTTGGAGCTTACAGGTTGCAGCCGCGACACACTTCACTTCAAGCCATATATCTACAACTCCAACCCCAATAAGTGGTCTCCCTCAAACCCAAAACTCTACGATCTTATGCTCTACACCAAGCGTAGCGGCATCCTCTGGGAGTATATACCTATGAAGGTGGGCTTTGTGAAGTATGGCTACAACGAGGCAGGCGAGATAACAGCCTTTGACAAGGCCATTAGCCTCAACAAGAGTAGCTACAATGCCGCAGCCGACGCAACGACTACCGAGCGTGAGGTCAAGGCACTAAAGAGCAAGGGCATAAACTGCCTATGCCCCGACTACCCACAGCCTCGCTGGTTCTACGATATATGCGACCGCGTGGGCATCTATGTCATAGATTGCGCCGCCCTATCATCGACCACAGAGGCCGACAACCGCAACCTTGGTGGCACACCAGCCAACGCTCCTGAGCTCTGCGAGGTATACCTCATGCGTGTGGAGAGCATGTATCGCCGTGCGCAGAACCACCCCTGCATCATAGCCTTCAGGCTTGCAGGCGACAAGTCGGGTAACGGATATAATATGTATAAGGCCTACGAGCATTTGAAGGCCATGGGCGATAGTCGTGCCATCATCTACGAGGGTGCCGAGGGCGAGTGGAATAGCGACTTATAATGTGGAATAGCGACTTATAATATCAAAGGATGAATATTGAGCTTGTCGTTGTCGGCAAGACCGACATGAAGGAGGTGGAGAGCCTGGTTACTATGTACACCAAGCGCATAAACCACTATGTGCGTTTTGCTATAACCATCATCGCCGATGTGCGCAACACTAAGAAGCTCTCCGAGGCGGAGCAGAAACGCCTTGAGGGCGAGCAGATACTACGCCTCGTGAACGACTCGGACCACCTCATGCTCCTCGACGAGCATGGTGCCGAGCTACGCTCCTTAGAGTTTGCCGAGGTGCTACAGCGCCGTATGTCGGCAGGTACCAAGCGCCTGGTCTTTGTCATTGGCGGCCCCTACGGTTTTTCGGAGGCAGTATATCAGCGTGCCAATAGCAAGCTCTCGCTATCGAAGATGACCTTCTCGCACCAGATAGTTAGAGCCATCTTCACCGAGCAGCTCTACCGTGCATTCACCATCCTCAAAAACGAGCCCTACCACCACGAATAGTGGTACCAAAAGGGGCTACTCTACTTACCTAATTCCACAGGTATATTGGCGGCCGAAACGATCGGTGGCCACAATAGTTATAAGGCTATTTTCAGCTGTTCTACGACATCTGAAATAGTAGTTATGTTTGTGTGCCGAACGGCGCAGACGGCCCATTATAACTTCGTCATAATCAGCGATGTTCTCAACATAGTTCATATAGTCTGGGTCATATATCTCTATCTGCTCCATAGCACCCATCTTTTGACCATTTTCCATCCACTCCACGCTCCACTTTTCATCCCAGCCTACGACCTTCACAACCACGCTATCCTCGTAGCCACTGACACTATTTTCAGCCCATATATCGAGGATATCTTCGGACGACACGCCGAGCACTCTATAGTGCCATGTCCAACTATTGTCACGCTCCTCGATGCAGAATACACTTTTTGGCATACCATCCGAGCACAAGGGGGCAAACCATAGGTTGCCATTCACCTGCGACACGCTATGCTCAATGGCTGTAGACGATATATCTGCGGTAGCATGACGGTGGCGATGACCCGTTACGAAGTGTAGCTCTCTATCCCCTACAATGCGCATAATAGGGCGAGCATAGGGAATAAGCTCACCTGTTCGATAGTTCACCACTGGGGCATGCATAAGTATCGCTACACGCGCATCTTCGGGCACATTACGCATCTGCTTTTTAAGCCATCTAAGTTGCTTGCGGTCAACATCCAACGAGTAGTTCTCGTAGCCACGATAACGAATATTATCGAGGGCAAAGAGGTAGGTATCACCCATGGTGAAGGCGTAGTATCGCTCGCCAAACACCTCCTCATAGCAACTCTCAGCCTTAGCCTCGCTACCCTTCACACGCCTATCATGGTCGTGGTTACCAATGACAGCATATACGGGCACACCAAGCCCCTCGAAAGCAGCTTTGACGCGTGGCAAGAAATCCATATTATCCCACACGACATCGCCCGTAAGGAGTATCGCTGTGGGGTATCCCGTATCACTATATTGGCCTACGATGGTTTCGATATGCGGTATAATCTCTCTTTCAAGGGCAACCATCTGCGCCTCAGTTTGAGGCTGAGGATCACCCACAACAATAAGATTAAATCCCCTATTCTCGCCCTCCTGGGCCGATGCTACATGACACAGAACGAGCATCACAAAGGTCTGAAGCAAAGTAATAATTCTCATAGTAGCTCAAAGGTTTTGTCTGACAAAGATAGTTATTACCAAGAAAAAAACAATGCTGAGGTACAAAAACCTCCTCGCATACGCGCACACAATGAGAAAATTTTTATACCTTTGTCGAGTTATGGAGAATTTCGTAGTATCAGCAAGAAAGTATCGTCCCCAAACCTTTCACTCGGTAGTGGGACAGCGACATATTACCACAACCCTCAAGAATGCCATCGAGCGTGGCCAGTTGGCTCATGCCTACCTCTTCTGTGGACCTCGCGGTGTGGGTAAGACTACATGTGCCCGCATCTTCGCCAAGGCCATCAACTGCCTCAACCCTCAGGGTGGAGAGGCGTGCAACGAGTGTGAGTCATGCCGTTCGTTCAACGAGGGTCGTTCGCTCAATGTTCATGAGTTGGATGCCGCATCAAACAACTCGGTTGAGGATATCCGCAACCTCATTGAGCAGGTGCGCATCATACCACAGGTAGGTAAATACTCGGTATTCGTAATCGACGAGGTTCACATGCTCTCGGCAGCAGCCTTCAACGCCTTCCTTAAGACTTTGGAGGAGCCACCACAGCACGCCATATTCATCCTCGCAACAACCGAGAAACACAAGATTATACCCACCATCTTATCGCGCTGTCAGATATACGACTTCAACCGCATTAAGGTGGAAGATGGCGTGGAGTATCTGCGTCACATAGCCTCGCAGGAGGGCGTTACGGCCGACGATGAGGCCCTCAACCTCATAGCCCACAAGGCCGATGGTGGTATGCGCGACGCACTCTCGATGTTCGACAAGGCAGTATCGTTCTGCGGCACAACGCTAAACTACAAGGATGTTGCTGCTACGCTAAATGTCCTCGACTACGACACCTACTTCTCACTAACCGACATGCTCCTTGGTGGCGACTATGTGAGTGCACTCATCGCCTTCGACAGAGTGCTTGCCAAGGGATTCTCGCCACAAGTCTTCATCGCGGGCCTCAACGCCCACATGCGCGATTTGCTGATGTCCAAGGGCCCAGCTCTCTCACTTGTGGAGTTCACAGGAACACTTGTTGAGAGGTATAAGGAGCAAGCATCAAGATGTAGCGAGGCGATGCTCTTCAACGCCATAGCACTACTCACGGAGGCTGATGGTAAGATACGACAGTCGTCAAATCAACGATTGCTTGTGGAACTGGGACTTATGAAGATTGCGGGTCTCGGTCAAAAAAAAAATGACGAGATAGATAGCCTCACCTTCGAGACGGCGATAGCACTTCCCGAACTCTCTCAGGCAGCACCTCAAGCAGCACCAACTCCAACACCCGCACCAGGGGTGGTGACACCAAGCCCAAGCGTGGCTCCCACAACGAGTGAGCCAAGGGTAACACCACAGCCCACGCCTCAACCACAGAGCCCAGCGCCACAGCCACAGCCAACAGCTGTACAGGGTATAACATTGCAGGGGGGTAACGAGACTACAACACCGCGACGCCGACCAACGAGTGCAAGACCATCATCTATGAGCATCTCGATAAACGACCTTATTGGTGGCGGTGCAAAGACGGCTACAGAGCTTGCCGAGGAGGCCTTGGCGGCAACAGAGGCACACATAGACCCTAACAGCGAGAGTAAGATAAAGGCTATCAAGAGTAGCTTCGTACAGAATCTCATGGTCAAGAGGCCTCGCTTTGGCGTGATATTCAATACCATGGAGATTGAGGGTAATGTTGTAGTGGTTACAGTAGCCTCGCAGGAGACTGCCAACGAGCTTCTCTACAACAAGACCGAGTGGCTCAACGAGATAGCCGCAGCGGCGGGTATAGATGGCAAACTCGACATGCGTGTTATAGTCAACGAGGAGGTGCGCATAGCACGCCCCATAACCCTGGAGGATAGACTAAAGCACCTTGTGGCCAAGAACGATAAACTCAAGGATATGATTGAAGCCTTGGGTCTCGATGCCGAGTAGTGAATGGCAGAAAAAAGAGATATGATTAACCCTTGATGGGGTAAACGATATTAATGAAATAACTAAAAAACAGATAGAACAATGATTAAAGATTTTGTTGAGGAGCTCGAGTGGCGTGGTATGATTCACACCATCATGCCAGGAGCAAAGGAGCAGCTACAGAAGGAGATGACAACAGCATACTTGGGTATCGACCCAACTGCTGATTCACTACATATTGGACACCTTGTGGGTGTGATGATCTTGAAGCACTTCCAGATGTGCGGTCATCGCCCTATTGCGCTTATCGGTGGTGCTACTGGTATGATTGGCGACCCATCGGGCAAGTCTCAGGAGCGTAACCTTCTCGACGAGGCTACATTACGCCACAACCAGGAGACTATCAAGGCACAGCTAGCCAAACTTATCGACTTCGACTCGGAGGCCGAGAACCACGCTCTCTTGGTTAACAACTACGACTGGATGAAGGAGTTCTCGTTCCTCGATTTCGCTCGTGAGATTGGTAAGTGCATCACTGTAAACTACATGATGGCTAAGGACTCGGTTAAGAAGCGCTTTAATGGCGAGGGCGACGGTATGTCGTTCACGGAGTTCACATATCAGCTATTGCAGGGCTACGACTTCCTACACCTATACAACGAGTATGGCTGTAAGGTGCAGCTTGGTGGAGCCGATCAGTGGGGTAACATCACCACCGGTACAGAGCTTATCCGCCGTAAGCTCGGCGCTGAGGCTGAGGCATTCGCCATCACTTGTCCTCTTATCACTAAGGCTGACGGCACTAAGTTTGGTAAGACCGAGAGTGGTAATGTATGGCTCGATGCTCGCTATACCTCGCCATATAAGTTCTACCAGTTCTGGCTCAATGTTAGCGACGATGACGCTAAGCGCTACATCAAGATATTCACGCTCCTCGACCGTGAGACCATTGAGGCTCTTATCAAGGAGCACGACGAGGCACCACACTTGCGCGTATTGCAGAAGCGTCTTGCCGAGGAGGTGACAACAATGATTCACTCTAAGGAGGAGTTGGAGAAGGCGCAGGCAGCCACAAACATCCTCTTTGGTAACGCCACATCTGAGGCATTGCGCTCGTTGGACGAGGCTACACTCCTCCAGGTATTCGAGGGTGTACCACAGTTCACCATCACACGCGCCGACCTCGACAAGCCATTCGTAGACATTGTGGCCGAGGTGTGCAAGGTATTCCCATCGAAGGGCGAGTGCCGCAAGATGGTCCAGGGCGGTGGCGTACAGCTCAACAAGGAGAAGGTGACAGATGCTATGCGTAGCCTCTCGGAGGCCGACCTTATCGCTGGTAAGTACCTCTTGGCACAGCGTGGTAAGAAGAACTATTACCTCATCATTGTTGAGTAAAGCAACATACGACTGTGAATCCAATATACACCATACGCCTTGACGGCATATATGTGCGCGCCTTCCACGGCTGCTACGACCTTGAGCAGCAGGTGGGTAACCGCTTTCGTGTAGATATGGTTATACGCACCTCGCTTGGCGACCTTCCCTCTTCGGACGATGTCACCAAGGCGGTGAACTACCTCACCGTATTCGAGATTGTGGAGCGCACTATGCAGCGCACACAGCGCACCATAGAGGCAGCGGCAGCTAACATCATAGAGGCCGTCAAAGAGTCATTCCCCCAGATTATTGAGGTGGAGTGCACCGTTGCTAAGATTGCCCCACCGCTTGGTGGTAAAATCGACAAGGTAAGTGTAACACTAATAGGATAATAAGCTATGTCGCAGCAGACAACAAATCGTGGTGGCTTCGGTGGTAAGATGGCCGCCATACTCGCAGCAGCGGGCTCAGCCATAGGTCTTGGCAACATATGGCGCTTCCCATATATCACCTCGGACAATGGTGGTGGTGCATTCATCATCATCTACTTGGGCTGCATTCTTCTACTCGGTCTACCCTTGCTCATCGCTGAGTTCTCGGTGGGCCACAACGCTAAGAGCAACCCTATAGATGCCTTCTCGAAGATACGCAAGGGCTGGGGCTGGCTTGGTGGTGCAGGCCTTATATCGGTGACGCTAATCATGGGCTACTACTTTGTGATATCGGGATGGACACTGAACTACGCTGTAGCCTCGGCAACGGATAGCATAGGTAGTAACCCCGACCTCTTCTACACGGACTTCACAACCAACACCTGGAAGCCACTGCTATATACCTACATCTTCATCTTCGCCAACCACTTCATCATCACAGGTGGTGTGCAAGGTGGTATTGAGAAGGCCTCAAAAATTATGATGCCTCTACTCTTTGCTATCCTCATAGTACTGGCTATCTACTCGCTATGGCTCCCTGAGGGTCGTGAGGCTGTAGGTAAAGTCTTCACCCCCGATTTTTCTCAGGTGACAGGTAAGACATTCCTCGATGCTATGGGTCAAGCATTCTTCACCCTATCCATAGGTATGGGTGCAATGCTTATCTACGGCTCATACTTCAAGAAGGGTACTAAGATTGCGGGTACGGCAATCAGCGTGGTGGCTCTCGACACCCTTGTGGCAATCATCGCCGCTATCATCATCTTCTCGGCGGGCGTTGAGAATAACGACAACGGTATGAACCTCGCCTTTGTGTCGATGCCTACGGTATTTGCAAGTATGCCTGGAGGTAATATATGGGCAACGCTCTTCTTCCTACTTCTATCGCTTGCAGCAATATCATCAACTATATCAATGCACGAGGCTGTGACATCATACTTTGTGGAGAAGCGTGGCATGTCACGCAAGAAGGGTGCATGGGTGGTTACTATCATTGCCTTGATGCTTGCCACAGCAGCTTCGCTATCGTTAGGCGACTGGAGCAACTTCACCATCGCGGGCATGAACTTCTTCTCTCTTCTCGACAGCTTCACAGCCATCGTTATGTTGCCACTCTTGGGCATCCTAACAGCTATCTTCGTAGGCTGGATATGGAAGAAGCAGGATATGAAGGCCGAGCTTACAGCTGAGGGCGGTATCGACAAGATGACATATCCTATCGTACGCTTCCTCTTGCGCTATGTATGCCCCGTATTGGTATCCATTGTATTTGTCTGTGGCATTATCGACTTCTTCTCACCAAAGGATGAGACGGCAGGTGAGGCCAATATAGATAATACTGAGCAGATAGACGAGCAGAAGACCTTAGAGGCGGAGAGCATCAAAGCTGTTGTAAACCCTAGCACACCAGCAAAAGTTAAGGCTGGGCCAAGACTAAGAGGTGCGGATGAGTCAATCGAGACTTCCTACAAGTTCGTGGGAGCCGACCGTCTCAAGAAGAATGCTGTAAACATTACAGTTAAGGAAGTAAACAACACAAACAATAACTAATAAATTCAAGCAATTATGGCTGATTTCATCTATCAGGAGCCCTATCCTATCCAGGCGGATAAGACAGAGTATCGCCTTCTCACGAAGGACTATGTTAAGGTTGTAGAGTGCGACGGACGCAAGATATTGAAGGTTGACCCCAAGGGTTTGGAGCTCTTGGCCAAGGAGGCCTACAGCGATGTATCGTTCTACCTTCGTGCCTCACACCTCCAGAAACTCGCTAACATCCTCGAGGACCCCGAGGCTACCGACAACGATAAGTTCGTGGCATACACCATGCTCATGAACCAGTGCGTAGCTGCTGAGGGCGAGTTGCCAACATGTCAGGATACTGGTACAGCAATCTGTATTGGTCACAAGGGTGAGGATGTCTACACAGGTGCTAACGATGCTGAGTGCATCTCACGCGGTGTTTACGAGACTTACAAGGAGCGTAACTTGCGCTACTCACAGGTTGTGCCATTCACCATGACCGAGGAGAAGAACTCGGCAACTAACCTCCCAGCACAGATTGACATCTACGCAGGTCATCCAGGCATGGAGTATGAGTTCTTGTTCATCACCAAGGGTGGTGGCTCAGCTAATAAGACCTTCCTCTACCAGCAGACCAAGGCGTTGCTTAACGAGGAGTCGCTCACAGCCTTCATCAAGAAGCATATCCTCGACCTCGGCACATCGGCATGTCCTCCTTACCACTTGGCTATCTGTATCGGTGGTACATCGGCGGAGATGTGTTTGTCAACAGTGAAGAAGGCATCGGCAGGCTATCTCGACGAGCTTCCAACATCGGGTAACGAGGGTGGCCGCTGCTTCCGCGACTTGGAGTGGGAGGCTAAGGTGGAGAAGATATGCCAGGAGATTGGTCTCGGCGCACAGTTTGGTGGTAAGTACTATGTACACGATGTTCGCGTTATCCGCGCACCTCGTCACGCTGCATCATGCCCTGTGGCTATCGGTGTGAGCTGCTCTGCAGATCGTAACATCAAGGCTAAGATTACTCCAGAGGGTATCTTCATCGAGCAGTTGGAGAAGAATCCTGCTCGCTTCCTCCCAGCACAGGCACCAGCGATGTCTCCAGCAGTAGATATCGACCTTGACGAGGGTATGGACAAGGTGCGTGAGATTCTCTCGCAGTATCCTATCAAGACACGCCTCAACCTCAAGGGTACACTTGTTGTGGCTCGCGACATCGCACACGCACGCATCAAGCAGATGCTTGACGAGGGTAAGCCTATGCCAGAGTACTTCAAGAAACACCCTGTATACTACGCAGGTCCTGCTAAGACCCCTGCAGGCATGGCATCAGGATCATTTGGTCCTACAACAGCAGGCCGTATGGACTCTTATGTAGACCTCTTCCAGAAGGCTGGTGGCTCAATGGTTATGGTGGCTAAGGGTAACCGCTCGCAGCAGGTGACCGACGCATGTAAGGCTAATGGTGGCTTCTACCTAGGCTCTATCGGTGGTCCAGCAGCTATCCTTGCCAAGAACTCTATCAAGAGCGTAGAGGTTGTTGACTTCGAGGAGCTCGGCATGGAGGCAGTGCGCAAGATTTATGTGGAGAACTTCCCTGCATTCATCATCGTGGATGACAAGGGTAACGACTTCTTCGCAGACTTCGCTCACTAATATATGCTATGACTACTACTATCGGGGTGCTGACACTATGCTCAGCACCCCGCATGGTGGTAAATGGAAGACAAACACAGCTTAGTAATACTAAAATCGCGTGATGGTGCGTTGATACTAAGAAGTGGCAAAAAGAGCAATAAAAAGCCCTTCGATACAAAACATTTTTTTGGATGAAACGACTCTTAAAACTTCAATTTGCACTGTTGCTCGTTATGATGCTTGGCATTACAGCATCGTGGGCACAGGTATCATTTACGGTTGATGCACCCTCACCAGTGAGTGTGGGCGACCGTTTTCGTGTTGAGTTTACCGTAGACAGCGAGCCCGATAGTAATAGCTTTGTAGGCCCCGACTTCAAGGGTTTCGATGTCATTGCAGGACCATCTACAGCGGTGGGCCACAGCATACAATTTATAAATGGCAAACAGTCATCGAGCTACCATTGTACCTACACCTATGTGCTCATAGCACGCGAGGAGGGTAAGTTCAATATCGGCTCGGCATCTATAGATGTTGATGGCAAGAGATATAAGACTAAGGCCCTACCTATTGAGGTATTAGAGGCAGGGGCAGCACCAGGAGGCTCGTCGCCCGATAGTCAGATAACAAAGGATAATATCATGCTCCGCTGGGTGATCTCCGATAGCGAGATATACAAAGGTGAGGCTGTGCGAGCATCACTCGTACTATACTATAATGTACCTATCTCAGATTGTCAGGAGCTTGAGATAGGCACTTTCGACAACTTCTGGTCACAGAATCTATCCATACACGACCCAAAGTCGCGTACCGAGTATAACAACAGAATATACGAGACCTACAAGTTCAGCGACTACATGCTCATACCACAGAGTGATGGTAGCATAGAGCTCCCCGAGGCGAGCATAACAGCCGTTGCGGTGGTGGTCACACAGAGTTCTCCAGCCAACATGTTCTATAGTGGCATGGAGGAGTACTACATACCACGATTGATTAAGACCGAGCCTACGGTAATCAATGTCAAGCCATTCCCCAATGGTGCTCCAGCATCGTTCAAGGGGGCTGTGGGTAACTTTAGAATGACAAGCCAAATCCCCGAGGAGGGCATAAACATAAATAGCGCCGACGAGGTGAGCATAACCATCTCAGGTAACGGCAACTTCAACTTCATCACCGCCCCTAAGTTCACCATGCCTGAGTCGTTCGAGCAGTACGACATCAAGATTGAGGAGAATATACAAAACTCAAACAATGGCATGTCGGGAAGTGTGACATATCGCTACCCCTTTGTTGCGCGCGCCACAGGCGAATATGAGCTCTCGCCCATAGAATTCTCATACTTCGACCCCACAGTGGGCGAATATAAGAGCCTTACAACACAGCCTATAACACTCAGCGTCATCAACGACGGCAGCGTGGCTGTAGCAACATATAGCTACGATAGTAGCGCCCCTGCAAAGTCACAGGAGTTTGCTAAGGACATACGCTATATCAAGACCGACGATATGCCCGATAATAGGACTAACGATATGATTATTTTTAGCGACATATATTGGGCTATAGTAGGTGGTCTTGTACTCCTCTTCATATTGATATTTGTCATCATGCGTCAGCGTATTCGTGCCAACCGCAATGTCGTAATGCGACGCATGAAGCATGCAGATAAGGTGGCCATACAGCGTCTGAAGAGCGCTAACCAATATATGAAGCAGGGCGAGCGCCACGCCTTCTACGAGGAGATACTACGCGCCATGTGGGGATACATAAGCGACAAGTTCAACATTCCCGTATCGAACCTCACCAAGGAGGCTATCCGCGAGGAGCTAACCTCACGAGGCATGAGCGAGGCCGAGGCCGAGCAGTTCTGCACTATCATCTCGCGTGCCGACGAGGCGCAGTATGCCCCAAGCACTGAGGGTGATATGAGCGCAGTGTATGGCGACGCCGTAGATGTTATATCTAAGATTGAGTCGGTAATTAAGAAGAGTACGATGTACAACACATCACACCATATTATAATAGCACTTATCGCCACAAGCATGGCTCTAGTTGGCTCAACAACATCGAGCTACGCCCAGCATACCCCAACAGATGCTATATGGCAGAGGGCCAATAGTGCCTACGACGAGGAGCGATACGACGAGGCTATTACCGACTACAACTCCTTGATTGATCAGGGCTTTGCCAACGAGTATCTATACTACAACCTCGGTAATGCATACTTCAAACGCGGACTCGCAAATGTCGATAGCAAGGGCTACGGCTTCAACAATGGTGAGTTGGGACGCGCTATCCTCAACTACGAGCGAGCCTTGGAGATTGACCCTGGCATGGAGGATGCACAATACAACCTGGAGATGGCCTATAAGTTCACCGAGGCCCCAGAGGCACTGCCTGTGAACTTCATGACATCTATATGGCAAGGACTTGCCGATATGGCAACATCGAATACATGGTGCATAATGTCGCTTGTAGCGCTTGTTGTGAGCATGGCTCTTGTACTTGTTTACTTGCTATCGACAAAGCGCACAGCACGCATCACGACATTCTTCTTATCAATATTTACCATCATACTCTTCATCCTAACCACCAGCCTTGCAATATCTCAGCGCTCGGCACAAATGGATGATAGCCGTGCAGTAATTATATGCAACGACACCCAGAACATTTACTCGGAGCCTAAGAAGAAGTCTACACATATACGCACACACCGACAGGGTGTTGTGGTGACAATACTCGGCACAGGGGGTAAGAACAACGAGTGGACAGAGGTTAAGTTTGCCGATGGCGAGAAGGGATGGATAGTATCGGAGGCCGTGGAGAGAATATAACATAGATTGCAATGTCGAAACTTCTAGATAATCTCTGCTCCGACCTACAGCGCCTACCAGGCATTGGTCGCCGCACAGCACTGCGCCTGGCCATGCACATCCTCAAGATGGACGAGAGCCATGTGGATAGCCTCTCGGAGAGCATCGCGCGCTTCCGCCACGACATACGCTACTGCCGTAGCTGTAATAACCTATCGGATAGCGACATATGTCCAATATGTAGCGACACACGCCGCGACCGCTCAACAATATGCGTTGTGGAGCAGGTGCAGGATCTAATGTCCATAGAGAACACCGGACAGTACCACGGCATGTACCATGTGCTTGGAGGAGTCATTTCGCCCATGCAGGGCATAGGCCCCTCGGATTTGAAGATAGACTTGCTGTGCGACAAGCTCCTCACGGGAGAGATTAAGGAGGTCATCATCGCCATATCTACATCCGTAGAGGGCGAGACTACACTCTTCTACCTCACCAACCGCCTAAAGATGTTCCCCGATGTGAAGATTACCACCATAGCACGAGGTATAGGTTTTGGTGACGAGCTGGAATATGTCGATGAGCTGACCATAACCCACGCGCTAATGAATCGCCGCGAGATAGGGAATTAATGGGTAATTAAGCAAAAGCGACACTCCTTGCATTATTATTATCATAAATAATGGGCCTGCCTAACAAATAGTTGTTGGCAGGCCTATTCTAATATATTCCGATAACTATCGTAGATGGAGTGCTATAGCACCAAAGAGTAGCAAAGTGCATATTATTACACCATCGAGTAAATGCTAAATTACCAAATCGGGATAAGACTATCCAATGCTTCATGTGCGTGGAAGGGGACTTCACATAAGCCATGAACACTCAACAAAAAAGCAGCCCACGACGGACTGCTTATGAATATATGTAGCCATGGCTTAAAAGTGACTTAGTAGTTTATCTCTCGCTCTGAGATACTTACAGGCTTTTTAGCAAACCCCTCATAGACGATTTGCTCAATCCAATTACCCTTGCTATCGTACTTATACTCTACATAGTACTCCACCTCTTCACCCTCAGTATGCCAAACGATAATGGTATTATTGGTTAGGCTCGCATTTTTTAGATATATAGGAAGATTGTGCTCATTATACCTAACCTCCATGCAGAAATCATATGGACCATCCTTAAGCACCTTCTCACCTTCGGTATAACAATAGTTGGTTATTTGCCCCTCCTCGTTGTAAATCTCGTAGCCGCTATACACCTTATCGCTATGATGCTCACTATCTATGTTGTAGGTAGTCCATTCAGACCTATAATCCTCAGCGACATGATATATTGTCTTGGAAGTGAGTTCGCCATTCATTATGCCGCACTGCTCCTTAATCTTATCTCCATCCCATAAGTTGGTCCATATATGAACCTCCTCCCCACCAGACCAATAGTTTCTATTTGTTGTTCTAATAATATGGTCATCGTCATACTCTATAGATAACTGATATTCAAGCTCTCCATCACTATTGTACATTGCATTCTCAACGAGTTGGTTATTATCGTTATACTTGAACTTTGTGACATCATTCAAATCACCAATAGCATTATATGTCGATAACTCCTTAATATTGCCGACCTCATTGAACTGCGCCATATAATTACCGCTCCATGATAAATCGCCCTTTGTTACCTCACCAAACTTACTTTTGGCCTCATATGTCAACACCCTAACCGACTTAACAGGACAATTTAGACCATACTCCTCGTATGAGTAATGAGTCTTTGAGGAGTCCCCACTACAACCATATAGCATTACAGACAATGCCAACAAAAGAATGTATCGCAAATTTGCTCTCATAAATATTTTAATTTAAGCATTTATATAAATTACTACCTTATATTTTACATAGATAGCAATGCCACAGCGTAAAACAATTGTTTAACCTAATTTAGCTTAACTATATGAAGGCGAAAATAGGTAGCGGTTTTTCGTAAAGATAATCGTTCTATAACTCCTTGACATAAGCTCTGCGACGCTTATGTTGAATATAGTCGAAGTCCTCAAAATTGGCTTGGCTCTTACGATTATCTTCGAGGATGGCCGTAGTTTCAACACGCTGAATACCATACTTCTTAAAGTACGGAGTCATCTCATTGAAAATAAGCGCCGTAACGCCCTTGTCCTGATAGTCGGGACGCACCGCAATAATCAACAAATCAAAGTCTGTTATCCTCTTTGATTTCAGAGCCTTGAGAATGTGATACCAGCCGAATGGGAACAGATGTCCACCACACTTACGCAACGCATCAGAGAGCGATGGCATACCCAAACCTACAGCCACAATCTCGTCCTGCTCGTTAGCAACCATCGTAACAAAGTCGAAGTTGAGTATCGGGAAATACATCTTGCTGTAGTACTGCTTCTGTCGAGGTGTCATAGGCTGATAATTATACAACTTCTGATACGCTGCATCCATAACATCGAAGTAGGAGTAGCCATACCTCTTTCTCAATTCCCTCGAATTTTTAACCTTTACGACATGTAGTCTACTTCGCTGCTCAACAAGTTGTACAATACGCCTCATTCGCTCGGGAGCCTCCGCTGGTGGTGTGATCTGATACTCAATCCAATCAGCCTCCTTACGCAAGCCATAACGCTCGTAATGGGCGATATAGTAGGGATAAGTGTAAAGACTAGCCATAGGAGCATTGTAATCGAAACCCTCCAACAACAAGCCCTGATGGTCGAAATCGGTAAAACCAACTGGGCCATTCAAGCAGAGCATACCCTTGCTCCTACCCCACTCGGCAACAGAGTCCAACAAAGCCTTGAACACATCGTAATCATCGATAAAATCAAACCAGCCAAAACGGCACTTCTTAACACCCCAAGCTTCGTTGGCACGATGGTTAACGATACCAACTATACGACCTACTATTTGCTCGTTGCGATAGGCCATATATACCACAAATTCGCAAACCTCAAGTGCAGGATTACGCTTAGGGTCGAAAGTATTCACCTCATCAAAAAATATAGGAGGACAGTAGTATGGATTACCTTTGTAAAGGTCTATTCCGAATTGTACAAATCGCTTAAGTTCTCGCTTTGTTGTTACTTCTCTGACAATAATATTGTTGCGGTTAGTAGACATCATAAATATATTTTAGTCTATTGTATAAGTCAAACCTTGTCTACACATACCTCTCTTACTTAAGGAGAGTTGGGGAGAGTGGACAAGTTTTACATTCTATTATTTATTTGAGAACAAAAAATAGGAGTTGTTTCTTCATCAATTACAAAGTTAGCAATTATTTCTTTTCGTTGATAATTCTTGGCAATAAACTTACGCAATATTACAAAATAGCCCGCCAAACACTAATTGTCGGGCAGGCTTGAAGCGGCTTGCGAAACCTATCTTCTCGGGTTGTATCCGCTGCGCTGAATCAGGTCGTCAAGCATCTCATCACAGCTCTTGATGATGTGCACTTTTAGGCAACACACTACTCCTCGGCAAGTAGTCGCCCATCATCGTGCCACTCGCCATACATAATGCCATTACGGGTGTTTTCAATGAATTTTTGAAGGCGGCGTTGGTATGCCTCGGGATCTCGCTTGCGGATATTTTGGATATTGTCGATGCGAACTCGCACATAGAGCGCGGGCAAAGTCTGGAAGTTCTGCCATACGGTTTTATCGCTTCGCAATGCAGCAAGAACATCGTCATCAATCTGAAAGTTCATATCAGGCAATACCGCACGCCCGGCATCGGTCATTAGCCCCAATCGTTCGAGTCGTCGGCATCGCTCCTTGTTGAGTTCGGTCCACGGACTACGCTTGCGTCGAGGCGAAAATCGACGCCACATAACGCCCTCGCCAGCCTTGATTGTGGAGTCAATCCAACCAAAACACAACGCCTCCTCCACCGCATCGAGGTACTGCAATCCGTCGGGACTCTTGGTTGTCGAAATCCATATCTCGCGCTTTGTGGAATGGTTTTCAACGAGCCAATCTCGCCACTGCTCACGAGAGGTTGTATGTAGTCTTTCGGTTATCTCCATTTGGTTGACTCATTGGTACTATTCATCCACAAAATGGCTATCGATAAATGCCACTTGGTCATCATTTAGTTCCATATACTGAACATGACGATTGATACCTACTCCTTCTAAACTTAGTCGTGACAGATTATTGCCTTGATACATTGGTGCTGTAGGTGTCAACTTATAGCAGGTTTTATTGCCGACAAAAGGCACAAGCCAACACTCTTTATCGTCACGCATACAATTTGTATCTACGACCTCAAGACGATACCTAATTTGATTGTGACCTTTGCCTATCAAGAAAAGATAGCATATATCACCAACAAGCATACGCTTATTGCGTGCAGTAACCCAATATATACACCCTAATTCATTGACGCTTTTAACATGGTCAATCATAGATTCTTTTCCTTTTAGAATAAATCGTCGTACTGTTTTCATATTGCATTTATAAAACATTTCTCCTACAAAGAGAACAATAATTCCGATACGCTTGGCATAATTTTCGGAACATAGGTATGAGTTACAAATATTCCCGATATGAAACAGAACGATAAAAAACATTTGACGGCGGAGAATGGTCGCCCCATTGCCGACAACCAGAACACGCAAACAGCAGGCGTTCGTGGGCCTGTGACGATGCAAGACCCGTGGCTGATAGAGAAGTTAGCCCACTTTGATCGCGAGGTGATTCCCGAGCGTCGTATGCACGCCAAAGGCTCAGGTGCGTATGGTACATTCACCGTTACGCACGACATCTCGGCCTACACCCGTGCCTCGATATTTTCGGAGGTGGGCAAGAAAACCGAGTGCTTTGTGCGCTTCTCGACCGTGGCCGGCGAGCGTGGTGCCGCTGATGCCGAGCGCGATATTCGCGGCTTTGCGATGAAGTTTTACACCGACACCGGCAACTGGGATTTGGTGGGCAACAATACGCCCGTTTTCTTCCTGCGCGACCCGCTGAAATTCCCCGACCTCAACCACGCCATTAAGCGTGATCCTCGTACGGGTATGCGCTCGGCAAACAGCAACTGGGACTTCTGGACACTGCTCCCAGAGGCACTGCATCAGGTGACGATTACAATGTCGCCACGCGGTATTCCCGCCTCGTTCCGCCATATGCACGGCTTTGGTAGTCACACATATAGCTTTATCGACGCCAACAACCGCCGCACTTGGGTAAAGTTCCATCTGCGCACCTTGCAGGGCATTAAAAACATGACCGATGCCGAGGCTGAGGCTGTGATTGCAAAGGATCGAGAGTCACACCAGCGCGACCTTTTCGAGGCGATTGAGAGGGGCGATTTCCCTCGTTGGCAGATGCAGGTGCAGCTGATGACCGAGGAGCAGGCGAAGGAGTATCATATCAATCCGTTCGACCTTACGAAGGTGTGGTATCACGGCGATTTTCCCCTGCACGATGTGGGCATCTTGGAGCTTAACCGCAACCCCGAAAACTTCTTTGCCGAGGTCGAGCAGGCGGCTTTCAACCCGATGAACATTATCGACGGTATCGGCTTCTCGCCTGATAAAATGTTGCAGGGACGCTTGTTCTCGTATGGCGATGCACAACGCTACCGCTTGGGCGTAAACCACCACCAGATACCCGTAAATCGCCCTCGTTGCCCGTTCCACTCCTACCACCGTGACGGCCAGATGCGCACCGACGATAACGCCGGACGCACGATTGGCTACGAGCCAAATAGCTATGGCGAGTGGCAGGATTCGCCAGCCTTGAAAGAGCCTCCTATGGCGGTTTCGGGCGAGGTCTATAACTACGACGAGCGCGAACTCGACAGCGACTATTATACACAGCCTGGCAAGCTGTGGAGACTGATGTCATCGGAGGATCAGCGAGCTACTTGCGAGAATACTGCACGCGCAATGGGCGATGCGGAACTCTTTATCAAACAGCGACATATCCGCAACTGCCACCGTGCTGACCCCACCTACGGCGAAGGTGTCGCCAAAGCCCTCAGACTCTCCCTCTCCGAAGCCCTCACCGCCGAGGACCCCGCCCATCCAAAGTGGGATTGGAGATAATGTATATAACAAAAAACTGGGCTGCTCCAACAAAGCAGTCCAGTCTGTTTTATGGCTCAATGGCAACCTTTATCACACCATCCAACTTATTCTCGAAAAGGTGGTACGCAGCCTCTATATCAGCGAGCTTATAACGGTGCGTGATAAGCGGAGTTGTGTCAATCTTGCCCTCCTCAATTAAGCGCAAAATCTCCTCGCAATCACAGCCGTCCACACCGCCTGTTTTGAAGGTTAAATTCTTGCCATACATATTAGGCAGAGGCAAAATTTGAGGCTTATCGTAAAGTGCTACAACCGTCACAATTGCATTAGGGCGAGCGCATTCCCATGCAAGGCGGAATGTATCATCTGCACCCGCAACTTCGAGCACTACATCAGCACCTCCACGCTCGCATTTTTGGAGCACTACATCGAGGCAATTCTCCGGGGCAACAACTTCTACGCTCGGATAATGTTCGCGCACAAAACGGGCTCTTTCGGTCGATTTTTCGCACACGATGATATGCTTCGGTTTCTTCAACATCACACACAGCAGCGTACAAATTCCCGTAGGCCCTGCGCCGATAATCAGCACCGTGTCGTCGGGTTTAATCTCTGAGATTCGAGCAGCCCAAAATCCCGTCGCAAGCACATCTCCAACGAACAATGCCTGCTCATTGCTAACACTATCTGGGATGCGATTGAGACCCTGATCCGCATATGGCACACGCACATATTCCGCCTGACCGCCATCGATTCGACAACCAAGTGCCCAGCCACCATTCGGATCGGTGCAGTTGTTCACAAAGCCGTTCTTGCAGAAGAAACACTCGCCGCAGAAGGTCTCAACATTGACGGTCACGCGGTCGCCAACCTTGACATTGTGGACCTCTGTGCCAATAGCCTCAACGACGCCAACCATCTCGTGACCGACCGTAATGCCAGGCACGGCGCTAGGTACGCTGCCGTGCTTGATATGCAGGTCGCTGGAGCAGATACTGCCGAGTGTAATGCGTACAATAGCATCGCGAGGGTCTTGCAACTCGGGCTTTGGCTTATCGATTAACTCGAACTTTCCGTGGGATATGTAAGTGTATGCGAGCATATATAGTTTTATAAACTCTCGTAGTACTTTCTAATTTTCTGCGCCATCAGTGCACGGCGTTTTTTGAGGAACTCGGCATATCGAGTATGATCCATATCGAAAACCTCCTCTGGTATGCAGTTCATTGCAAGATTACGCTTCAATTCATCAAGGTCAGTAATAGAGCCACACTTAATAATCTTTGTTTCGCACTGATCACGAGCAATTCGGAAATAATATATTGGAGCTCGCTTACCAATTGATATATTTACCGGAGTATCAAGGTATGCGTAGTTCGCCTCCTGGTTATATTGATTCTTCTCAAATCCATTATCTTTGAGATACTGCTTAGGGAAGATATGGTGTACATCTCCACCTAACTCCACAAGATCTTTAACGCTGATATTCTGCGATAACAAAGATACATCATTAAAATAGATTTGCGCTGCCAAATATACAAGGTAAGTTGGATTATTTGTCGAGGTGTACGCCAAGTTTTGCGGAATCTGCACATTCCAGAAATTCTCTGAAAGTATAGCAGCTTCCATATTCTGCAAAGTCTTAACTACACCTATCTCGCTAATCTGACGCAAATCCTTCGCGAATACACTCTCTGGAGATCCACTATATCTACCAGTCAACACCGATAATACATACCAGCGCTGTACGATACGCTTGATTTCTGAAACAGAAACCTCTTTGCTATCGTGCAAAATGAGATATAGTGCATAGGCGAAGTCAATAGCCATATTTGAGTTTATAAACTTATCGTTTACAAATCCAGCAGATTTGATCGCAATTACAAACTGTTTGAAGTTGTGTTCATTAATAAACTCAGTGACTCCTTTGTATAATTTCTCGTATGTATCCTCGATTATCACTTCCTTAAACTCTCGAGTATCAAAATCACGACCCGACAACATCTTTACTAACTCTGCCAACTTTGCTCGCTGGAATTGATGCATAAAAGCCACACGGATTACATCATCGCATTGTGGATCATAAACCGTTTCATTGTCATATTTGAGCCATTCGAGTTTTTTGATGTATCCCTCAGGCTTACTACAGAACTCTTTGTCGTGCGACAAGATATAGTCGTAGTAAGATGGCACAACCGCAAGGTGGCTAAAATAGTCGATAATCTTACGCAGAGTATTGCCACCGTGCACCTCGTCAGCTGCAATTTTAGACATTACGAAATCACCCTGATTAAGAGTTGTGCCCTTTGAGTTAATACGTACAAATATATCGGTCACGATGTCTATTTCAAGCGACTCCGAAAGCTCAATAATTCCAATTGATTGCGTTTGAATAGCCTTAAGCTTTGAGATTACACCATCAATTTGCTCTGGGGTTATATCAGGATTGTTCGCACAGTATTCATTGATGAATTTGAACAACGAAAAGCTATCGCTAAAAATTTCAGCAACATCTGGAATCCAATGCTTACTTTTCGAGTGTGCCGGAGTCTGCACGGCAAACAACTCCGCCTCATCTTCACCCGATAATGCAGCAATAGGATTGAAAGCAATCTTTACACGCTCTAATTTATACTCATCATTGTAGATCTCTCGTCCAGCGATAGCCGTCATCAAAGCTGTAATACGCTGCTGGCCATCAATCAAAACCTTCTTACCAGACGAAATGGTGCCATCTTTGAGTTTTACATTTGGGTTCTTCCAGATGATTATATAACCCACCGGAAATCCTCTATATAAAGAATCTAGCAAGTCGCGCACCTGCTTTGATTTCCATACAAATGGGCGCTGAATTTCAGGAATTGCAATATCATTAGCCTTAATTAGTCCCAATATGGCACTAATTGTCATCGATGTCGTTGTAAATTTTTCGCTCTGCATAGCTTATCTTCATTTATTATCTCTCTCCATACTTTTCTATCAACTCCAACTTCTTGATGCGTGAAGTGATAGCGCTAGGTTTGCGTTGGAAGTGGGCGGCAATCTCTTTGGTCGTCGCACCCTCGCACCACATTTGAGTTAGCTCTAAATCATCGTCTTCGCTCCAAGGTTGATATGCATTGGGGTATTCCTGCTGGCAGGCATAAACCGAATAGGTCGGCACGCCCGTAAGCTGTTTGTAAGCCTTCAAATACTTCTTCAAGCGCTTCACATCCTTATCCGAAAGATACGGTAAGCGACGAATATCCATATTATCCGTTAGGTCGTTAATCTTTACTGCAACTGCCAACTTGCTTGTCTTAACGCGAGCAATAAACTTATCGTAAGGCTCACTCTCCGACAGTTTTGTCACACAACGCAGAGCTTCGATTACCTCGCTCGAAAAACCCTCTGAGGCGAGTCGCTCAAATGTCCAATCAGTATCCTCAACGACATCGTGCAGCACACCAACAATCTTCTCATCTGTAGTCTTTCCAGCTGCCATCACGCGCAGTGGATGCTGAATATAGTCATTGCCGGCCTTGTCAAACTGCCCACGATGCGCCTCGGTTGCTATCTCTATTGCCCGTTCAAGTGTACTCATGAAATCATTATATTGACCTAAATCTCTTACAAAGTTAAATAAAATTTATGATTTATGAGCTTAATAGTTGTAGACCTCTTGCACTAAACTTTACAAGTAAAATAATAACGAAACATTTTTAGTGCATCGTGAGCACCCTACAAATGATGTTAAGAAGTGATTTTTTACTCGGTTTGTAGAGCAAAACCTTGCTACAGGTGTCTGGGGGAGCGATTTCCCTATGACATTACAGTAACAATAAAGCAGTCACATTTCTGTAACTGCTTTATTGTAAGCGGAAAACGGATCACTGTAAATTTCCGGTGGGACAAAATGTAAAAAAGTTTTATCTTTGTGTTATGGTAAAGCGCAAAGAGAAAATAGAAGATCCATTGAAGTTGTTGTTGCCGGGCGCGATATACGACTATTTTGAGTTAGTGCATAGCG
>JAZLBJ010000013.1:0-65184 GCA_045613645.1 Alistipes sp.
ACCAAACTTTTTGTGAATGAGGTCAATCGAATAACCTTCTTCGAGCATCCTCATATACTTGAGCAATGCTCCATAATCGTGTTTTTTACGCATAAAGAAACCCCAAAAGTTTTTTTTGTCTAAACTTTTGGGGTCACTTCAGAACACGCCTCTAATATTTTATAGTAGTCTGCACTACTCGCTAAGAAGTGCTGGAATCTCGGCTACAACAAAGTTGCTACCACCAATAAAGATGGCGTCGCCAGCAAGAGCCAAACACTTAGCACGCTCGATAGCCTCATATACCGTAGGCTGACACTCGAACTCAAGACCGAGGCGCTGAGCAACAGCGGCGATATCCTCCGTAGCACGAGCACGATCTACGGATGCACGAGTGAAGATATAGTGTGCCTTGCGAGGCAAGAGTGGCATTATATCATCCAAGTTCTTATCCTTGGCAAAGCCCATAACGCAGAACAAACGGTCGCACTCCAAGGCATTTAGTTGCTCCACGACATACTTCATTCCGTGGGCATTGTGGCCAGTGTCTGCAACCATATATGGCTCGTTGCCCAATACCTGCCAGCGTCCCATAAGACCAGTGTTAGTAGCGACGGTAGCAAGACCCTCGCGGAAAGCACGGCGTGAGATGGTTAGTGGTGTCTGCTCGGCTAGGTAGTCAGCAGCTGCGCACGCTGTGACGATATTGTGACGCTGATAGTCGCCCAAGAGGTCAACATCAAGCTCGTAGCCACGCTCATCGCGTGAACGAACAAGGCTGAAGTGCTGGTTCTGGTCATCGAAGTGCTCAACGGCGTTCAACACCCACTCCTGCTGGGCATATATAACACGCGAGTGCAGCTCTGCAGCTCTGGTCTCAAAGATGGCATTGTAGGATTCCGAGGCCTCGCCAATGACCACAGGGACACTCTTCTTGATGATACCAGCCTTCTCAGAGGCTATCTTCTCGATGGTGTCACCAAGGTACTCGGTGTGTTCCATGCCGATGTTAGTGACAACGCTGAGTATAGGTGTGATGATATTGGTAGCATCGAGGCGACCACCGAGGCCTGTCTCTATTACTGCAACCTCAACATCGCTCTGGTCGAAGTAGTCGAAGGCCATGGCTGCTGTCATCTCGAAGAACGAGAGGTCGAGTTCCTGCATCTTCGCCTGGTGCTTACCTACAAAGTTAACAATCTTCTGCTTGGGTATCATCTCACCATCCACACGAATACGCTCGCGGAAGTCGCTGAGGTGGGGTGATGTGAAAAGGCCTGTACGGTAGCCCGCCTGCTGAAGAATAGAGGCTAGCATATGCGATACAGAGCCCTTGCCATTGGTACCCGCAACATGGATGGTGTAGAAGTTGCGCTGGGGGTTACCAAGGTGCTGACAGAAGGATGTTATACGCTCCAATCCTGGCTTATAAGCGTCGCCACCAACACGCTGGAACGACGGCATAGAAGTAAATAGAAATTCGAGTGTCTGTGTATAGTTCATAATATTGGGATTTTGGGATTATTCAACTAAGTGGTTACGACGACGCACTCTATATGCCACATAGTACAACAAACCAAGTACAGCAGCATATATAGATATGCGTGCTACCCAGTCACCATAGAGGACATATAGTGTTGAATCGTCACGCACCTCGACGCTCTGGGTGAGCACACCCTGCTCTTCCCACTCAAGGACATCGCCCTGAATATCACCACGAGGTGTTATAAAGCCCGAGATGCCTGTATTAGCACTGCGCGCAATGCTTCGGCGTGTCTCGATGGCACGCAGACGGCAGAAGTCGAAGAGGCGCTTATGGCCTGGGGTGTTACCCCACCAGCCATCGTTGGATATCACAGCCATAACATTAGCACCCTTACGCACGAAACCAGCAAAGTAGTCGCTATAGAGAGCCTCATAGCATATGGCTGGGCCAACCTTTATATCACCGATATTGAAAACGCTATGCTCGCGACCCCAGCCAAGCTGTCCTGAGACGCCACCAAGGTCGACAAACGAGGTGACAAACTCGGGCATGGCCTCAACGCCAATCACGAGCTTTGCCTTGTGATATATATCCTCAACCTCACCGCAACTATTAAGGCATAGTGCCGTGTTGTAAACATCGTAGTAGTCGTCATAAGCCTCGCTATAGCGAGCCGTAGAGGTCGCCTTATCGCGGCCATAATGCTCGGATGTAGATGCTCCAAGAATCATTTTGAGATTATCGTCTCTGCCATTAAATAACTTGGCAAAGATGGGCGCATAATGGTTGAGGGACTCCTCATTGTATGTGTAATCGAGGTACTCTATATAGCATAGTGCCGACTCAGGCATCACCACCGCAGCAGCATCCTCGGGGACCTCTTCCACAAAGGTTGCGACATCCTCGATGGTGATATCCGTTCCTTCGTAGCAAGCAACATTTGGCTGCACCGCCGATAGCTTAACACTGCTATCCGAGGGCGTATAGGTGAAGTATATAACTACAGATGCAATGAGAGGTAATAGAGATATGATTGTAGCACGCACCTTGGCGACCTTACAGCGTGAACGCATAGCCTCGAATATCGAGACATTGGATGCCATAACCCACAACGAGCCACCAAAGACACCAGTGTACTCGTACCACTGCACAGCCCATATATCGTTAGAGAAGCCATGTCCGAGAAGCAACCATGGGAAGGTCATCACTTCTGCCGAGTAGTACAGATACTCGGTCGTAACCCATAGGGCCACGAAGATGGTGTATGCCAAGGCTCGTGGGGCACGCTTAGATACATAGTGGTAGGTCATGAAGGCCACCAAACTCCAGAATGTACCAACAATACCAGCTGTCACAGGACCACTCCAATGGGCTATTGACACCCACCATATTGAGGCCACACTCCATAACAAAAAGGCCATAGTTGCCCAGCCGAGCATACGGAAGAAGTCACGCGCCGAGGCTGTGTAGTGCTCGCTGACAATCATCAGAGGCACGATAGCAAAGAGGAGTGTTATGCCCGAGAGCCCGAGCCAACCTATTGATAGTAAGAGAACTGATACAAGAACGAGTATAAGTCGTTTGGTTGTTGTTAGTGTATTCATAGTTGATAGGTTTGATATCAGCTACAAATTTAAAAAACATTCCTCAATAAACAACCTAAAGCGAGTAAAAAAGCCTTTACTTGATTATAGTTAGAGACCTTATGTTTAGAACTGATGAGGACATGAGTCGACGCAACTTCAAGTGTATCGTTTGATTAGCAAGAGGGAATTTGTTGTCAGAGTGGTGCAGGAGTGGTCTATTGCAAAAGAGACTACCTAGGGATAGTACAAAAGGTACAGCCCTAGGTAGTCTACTTTGGGGATGGGCCGAGAATGGCCCCTTATCACAACAATTTAATAAATGAGTTCAAAATCATCCACTAACATCAAACTCTGTGTTGAGCCAGTGAAGTAATCACCAAAGCGTGAGCCAGAGCAGATGATGATGATGTGTGTAGGAATCTCTGATGTTGAACGATAGTCAAGAGGAAGGGTAAACTCCACCCAACCATCTGTAGACTCAGTGAGGAGAAGCTCGCCTGAGCCAATTACATCCTTACCACGAGGATTGAAGAAGGTACTCTCATCCTGGGTATTAACCACAACAGGGCAATCGGTGCTACCACCATACTCCTCAGCAGTCCAGCTACCCACAGCAATGACAATCTGACCCTCATCGAGATCGCCCTTCTTAAGCTCAGGGCGCGATGATGGCACCTTACCCACCTCGTCGATAGTGCCACAATTATACTTAACCCAGCCATGGAGTGCTACAGGGCGTGCTGTGCAGGGACGGCCGAAGTTAACAAGGCCATTTGTACCTACAAGGCCACCGAACTCACCGACGAAGATGTTACCAGCAGCGAACTTACCAAGGCCCATGAGTGTTGCCTTCTTTGACTGAAGTGATGCTGCGTAGGTACCCTCGCTACCAGGGCGCACATCTGTTGTTGGCTCAGTAAGTGTGGTGCCAGCAAGAGCTGCGCCATCGTTACCTGTATTCCAATATGGTGCTGTGTCGGCAAGGAATGGGTAGACTACATTGTTATTTGTAGACCACTCCTCGAAGCCAGCATTAGGTAGAAGGTAGACATCCTCGGTTGTCACGGTGACAATATCCGTAAAGCTATCGTTAGAGAATGCCACTACCTCGTAGCTTGTGAGAGTATCGAGGCCCTCGATGCATGCTGCGAAGCTACCGCCATTGATGGTGATATCCTCAACAGCGATCCACGCCTCATCGCCTACCTTGCGATAGTTAAAGCCAAGGGTTGCATCGCTACGGCCCTCAGCATAGAGCCATATGCGCTGTGCCCAGGCATCCACACCAACGAACTCTACCTCTACATCGGTAGGTACGACCTGCAAGGTCCATATCTCAACAATATCTCCATGATACGACACCTCTACATTACGCACCGAATCCTCGAAGTCGGTGAATGTTAGAGGGTCTACCGAGTAGGTGGTGATATCCTTAGGACCGAGTTTGATGTCGGTGATGGTGATACTCTTCATATCACAGTCCATAGGCACAAAGGCTGTGGCAATATGGTGCTCGGCATCAATAACCGACTCACCAATCTGGCCCTCAACCTTAAAGTAACGCTCTATGCTCTGTGTCGCAGAGAGTGTCCACTCCCACTCTTGATACATCGAGAGTGTGAAGTATAGCGGAGTGCGGAGGTCGAACTTACCAGGGAACACCACAGAGGATGTTGCGCCCTCAGTAATATCGAGCTTTGTGATATTGACATTGCGAATATCTGTGGTCTCCTCAAGTTCCAAGAGGATGCTATGAGCCGAAGCATCAATAACGGGTGCCGACTTTAGACCCTCGGCCTCAACAGAGAGGACGCCGAGCTTAACAACGGGATAGGGAACATCGTTCTCTATGCACCCCGTAGTGGCAAGTGCTACAACTGCACCAAGCAAATATCTAAGTATGTTTCTCATAGCTCCTACTTCTTCTTATTGTTCCACAAATGCGCAACAAGGCCAATCTGAATATCGGCGATGTTGAGTTTGAACTGCAAACCTGTACGGTCACGACGACCCACCTCAACGCCTGTCATATCGTACTGGCGTATGTTGTTGTAGTATAGGCCACCGATACCCACAGTAACGGTGAAGCACACCTGTGGGAATACATAGACAGCAATACCTGGGTTGTAGTTGAAGCGTACAGCAAAGTTACGGCTATCGGTCTTTGAGCGCTCCTCACCCACACCATTCCAGAAGGATGTTGTTCCACTCTTGAAGAGCAACTCTGTCTCCAGAATAAGACCTATAATACCTCGGCGATCAAGGCCTATGTAGTTGCGATGGAAGAGTGACCATGTGAAACTCTCGTTGAGTAGTCCGATATTGGAGATACCCATATTCTCGATATCGGCAATAAGACCAAGGTTAAGATCGAGGTTACCTACCTCGCCACGCAAGTTCTCATAGCCAAAGCGAATACCCAAGGCATGGTTATCGCGGAACGAATATGCGAAGAATGGGCGTATAGTAGTGCTCTGAAGACCTACATTTATATTGTCCAAGAGGAGCATGATATCCGAGTCTAAGGCCTTGATATTACCATATGAGGCGTTAAGACCCACCATGAACTCACCCTTATAGACAAACTTTGTAAGGTCGATATTGCGGTCGATACGCTGGCGTGTAGGTAAGAAACGCTCCTTAGTAGTGGGTGCGTCACCCTCGCCACCTCTTGTTGGCTCTGCGGCCTCAGCAACTGAGAGCGAAAACGCAGCAGCGATAAGTAATAGTATATATCTCTTCATAGTGCCACGCTTTTATAAGTAGAACGACATACCGATGCCTACAGAGAGTAGGTTAATCTTGAAACTTGTATCCAGCGAGCGTATCTCAGCCTCCTCAATCTGGTTCTTAACCTGCTGTGTGCGCTCGAAGCCAAAGCCAAATACACCTATCGAGAGCTCCACTGCGGCATTATTTGTGATGAAGGCCACAATACCTGGCTGCAAGGCAACCTCAGCACCAAAGCTACGAGCATAGGTACCTCGGTAGTCCTGGAAGCCATCGACCTCGCCTGTGCGTGCCACCAACTTCGACTGACCACCCGAGAGGTTTAGCTGCACCTCGGCAAAGAAGGCAAAGCGACTGCTGCTACCCAGTGGAATGTATGGACGCCAAAAGAGCGTACCAGTATAGGTATGCTTAAGCTGGTGATACATGTCGATGTTGATATCGACATCCGATACCGATAGAGATGCGTTGTCCAACGAGAAGAGCGAACGACCATAGCCAAAACGGATACCCACAGCCATATTCTTCCATGGAGCATAGGCGAGCATAGGGCTCACAGTTACGGTGTAACCCTCCGAGTCAATATCGTTGATAAGGGTGAACTGATAGCTATTGTTGCGATGCGCAGAATATGATGCCGAGCCACCAAATATCCACTGACCCTTAGGCACAAAGCAATTATCCGAGAAGAAGCCTCGCTGCTTACGCGCCTCGTTGGGCGTAAGCTCCTGCACAATCTTCTCACTGGCAGTCTGCTCCTTAGTGCTCTCCGCCTCCTGTGCCGACACCGTAAAGGTGGTGGCCATGAGTAGGAGTAGTAAGTAAAATTTCTTCATTGAGTATAGGTAAATGAGATAGAGGTCATCGAGGAATTCTCGACACCTCTATCTCAATTATATTAATAGTTAAGCACTATATCATCGACATACATCCATGAGTTTGTAGAACCACAGAAGTAGTCACCATAGCCCGAAGGTGTGAACGACACAACAATCTTCTTAGGCTTCTTATCCTTCATATCCTCACGATATGTGATGTTGATGGTCTCCTCGATCCACTCAGCGCGTGAGTCCGAGCCAGAGATATAACCATAGCCGATGACACCTGGCACCTTATCCAACTCGTTAATCTTAAGGAATGTGCTCTCATCCTTAGTATTTACTGAGTAGGTAGTACCATCGGTGATAATCACCATAACGGTGTAGATATCGGTACCAGAGGCGTGTGAGCCCTGATCGATAGCACCCTCGTTGTTCTTCATCCAGAACGATAGGCTCTTAGGCTTAGCGGTGAAGTTGAAGTCACGACCAAAGGTTACGATACCATCCATACCGCTAAGCATGAAGGTACCTGTGAAGAGGTTACCCGCAGCGAACTTACCGATACCCATCAACGATGCGAACTGCGACTTAAGGTATGCCGAAGATGTACCCGCTGAGCCTGGGCGCACATCTGGTGATGACTGTGTAAGCGTAGCACCTACCATGTTACCACCCTCATTACCTGTGAGCCAGAATGGGGTATCACCCTGACCGTATGGGAGCACCCATGAGGCGGTGTGCCAACGCTCCATATCGCCATTAGGGAGCTGTGTACCTGCTGCTGTAGCTATAGATAGGTTCTTACCAGCATCGGCACTATCTACAACAAGTTTATAGGTGTAGGTTGTAGAAACTGAGAAGGCATTGAGCTGAGCTGTATAGTTGCCCTCGCCATCGTTAGTAGTTGTAAGCTCCTGCCACTGACCACCATTAGCGCTATAGGCAATCTTCACAGATGAAGGGTTACCAAGAACTACAGCCTTGAATGTTGCACTACCAAACCATAGGTCGTAGTCGGTAGCAGTGAGTGGCAACACGCCCTGCACCTTGTAGCCTACACTCTTTGTTGTCTTACCACCGTCAACATCCTCGATGTAGAATGTGATGCTTTGGTTACCGCCAGTAATATTAGTGAAGAATGCTGGCTCTATAACGAGAGTGTAGGTCATATCATCCATCTTGGTGAGGTTTACACCATTAGGAGCTACATCAAGGAGGTTGTACTCAACACCATCGATAGACATGGTCATCTTGTTGATAGCAGCCAACGATGATATGTTGTACTGGCGTGACTCTATAGAGAGCTGCTCCTCACTCATATCGAAACCATTAGCCAAGATTGTTGGGTCGGGGCTGAAGATCATCGTGTCGTCATACTCCTCGACGCTCTCGTCTACGATAGCCTCAAGCACGAGATTACCTGGAGCATCCTGCGAGTACTTCAAGGTGATGGTATAGCGAGCCGAAGCCTTAACATTCTCTATAAGACCCTCCTTGATAATCTCGCCCTCAACAGGGTGAGTACCCTCGAAGTGCCAATAGAGCGAGGTCTGAGCCTCAGGCATCATAACATAACCCTCCTTAGACTCCTCGAAACGCAACGAGTGAACATCACCCGTAGCGATAGCCTGCGCATCGTACGACTCAGCAATAGCTACGGTAGTAAAGTAGCCCTCGGCCATCTTCTCAGCCACCGTAGCGTCGTAGTTAACGGCAACAATGGTCGACTGAAGTTTACAATCTACGGTTACGGGGGTTACATCGCCACCCTCAACGGTAAATGCGCTCTGGCCATAGTAGAACTTCTGGTCGAAAGATACGGCGCGCTTCTCGCCAATCTGCACTTTAGCCACATAGTTACCTGCGAGCAACGCGAGGTACTCGGGAACATCAGCCATAGCATCGTAGCGACGAACGAGTTTCTCCTCGCCAGCCTCATCCTTATATATCTTAATTATCACACTCTGGTCTGCTGATAGCTCCGCAGGCATTGCCACACCAAGACGCATAGCACCCTCCGTAGAAGCCATCTCAACAGTAGAATCTATCTCATTTGAGCACGATACTGCAACGAGCACGACACTCAATAATGCAAATAACTTTTTCATAATAGCCATAATCTCTATATACATTAATTATGCTACTCGAAGCGCATCATCACACTCTTTGTTGTGGTGTTGCCCTCCATATCGGTTACAGTCATCACGAAGTCGTGATCACCAGCACCAAGCATGCCGAGGATACCGAGGAAGTTTGAAATATCGAGCTGATCCTCAGAAATCAATGTCTGGTTATAAACCTGGTCGCCAACAGGGAAGCCGAGACCAGAGAGTGATGTAAACATCTCGGTAGAGTTTACAAGGCTGAACTCAGCAGCAAGACCTACATTCTGCAACTCCTCTGGAGTCAAAGTGTTTGACACGATCTCAATCTCGAAGTCTTTGATAGCCAAAGGTGCTGTAACACGAATCATACATGTGTCACCAGCCTTGATGGTCTGACGCTTGTCGATATCGTAACCTACCCACTGAATCTGAGGAGCTACATTCTGACCATACTTGATAGTAAGTGTTGCTACGCTACGAGCACCGAGCTCATTAGCAACCTCAATCTGGTATGTATGAGTACCCTCGTACATCTTGAGCAAATCGGTCTGCGCAGCAAACTTGAGTCGTGTAGAGGTCTGACCCTTAACATCTGTAGGATAACCCATCATCTTGAGGATGGCAGCAGTAGCCGCAGGAGCACACAAGTCCTCCTCAACAGACATAATCTCAGAGTATGCCTTTACGAAGTCAGCATTGTCAGATGCAACCTTAACAACGAGCTGTGAGATTGGGAGATTTGAGGTGATATCGAGGTTGATGCTCGACTTGAAGTTACCCTCAGCATCGAACATATCGTCAGTAAGCTCGAATGGCTCGTTAAGGTCATGACCCTCCCATACGATTGCTGGTGCATCGGTATCATCAGGAATAACCTCCTCCATCAACATAGCCGAGCTATCGAATGTAACCTCCTCGTCGTAAGTCCAAGTGTCGCAAACGATACCAATGGTTGCAGTACCATCAGCAGCATGCTGGACAACGACATTAATCTTACGCCACTGCGCAGCCTTAACACCCTTAATCTCGTTTGTCATGGTGATATCCTTATCACTGTCGACATAGCGGCAGTTGAAGGTAAGCTTGAGGGTATTCTCCTGAGCCAAAGGTGCGAAGAAGCCAGCGCGCTCCTCAGTAAATGCGTACTCCAATGCGTTCTGACCAAGCTCCACGGTCATCTTAGTGTACTCAGGGTCGAGCTGATCCTTGATATCAGCAGAGTAGCCTACAGACACCTTGATATTCTGCATCTTGCAGACAATATCATTAATAGTTGTTGTCTGCTTACGAGTGATGATAACCTCCTTCTCGGCACCAAACACAGGGCTCTCCCAACCTGCCTGTACCATGGCAGCAGAGGTCATTGAGAGCTGATATACACCAGCCTCAAGAGCGATAGCCTCCTCGGGGCGCTGTCCATACTTGAACGACATTACCTCAGCACCACCCTTGGTGATTACAACATCGAAGTTGCTGATATCTACGCCATCGGCGCGTGTTGATGACTCGATATTATCGGTATCCTCCATAACCGAAGCTGCCATGCCACCAAGCGAGAGGTAGCCGATATTATCGTTCTGCTGACCATTAGGGTCGATGTAGTCAACCTTATCCTTGCTACATGAGCCAAGCGCAAGAACTGCGGTGGCTGCGATGCTTAAAAATCTTACTACTGATCTCATATCTTTATGAATCTTTTTACTGTGCGTTATCATTTAACTCCTGCTCAATGTCGATTGACTCTACGAGGGTCTCATTGAGGGTAATATTTAGAGTTGCGCTACCCGCCTGCTCAACATCGAACTTCACGATATAGAGGGTCTGCGCCTTAACCTCTGTTGGTTTGTACTCGGGGAGTGCTACTACCAAACCCTCAGCTCCCGACTGGGCGGGCTGCTTAGTAGCAGTACCTGCGATTGTAAATGTTGCAGGGGCGATGAAGAGTGGCTCGCTCTGAGCTGTCACATCGAACTCGTTACCCGCAACTGTGGTGAGGGTGAGGTTGTAGCCACCCGCGAAGTAGTTATCGAAGTTTGCGGTTGTCTCCACCTTAACAAGTGCGTTGGCGATGGTAGCTGTAATCTCTACATCGACATTCTTACGCGCCTCTACGGCAAACTCCTTGCTACCAATAAATGTAGGCTTGTCGTAGCCCTCCTCGGCGATGTCACCAGCAACGATTGTCGCCTTGTAGCTACCCAAGTGAAGGTAGTTATCCGCGTTAAACTCAGCTATCGAGGCATAGTCCATGTTGTAGGTGTGGTCAACGCCCTCGATGGTAAGAGCAAAATCCTCAGCCGTTGGGGTTGTACAGCTGATGTTGGCTCTGGTATCATCCACTGCAGTTGTTGCAACGCAGCTGATGGTAACCTGTCCTTTACCCTCCTGCTCGCTACGCACCTCATCCTTCGAACATGCCGAAAGCATCAATGCTGCAAGCGATGCAATTGTAAAAAACTTTCTCATAAGTTATTGGTTTTAGTTATCTTATATTATTTCAATCGTAATTATTTCGCAATCGACACCTTGATATTGTCGATGTAGACATTCACCTCGACATTGTTTGCGAAACTTGCCTCATTTGTCTTTAAGTGAGAATAGAAGCATATACGCGTATCGCTTGTCGCCTGCTGTAAATCTGTTGTATATGTTGGGAAGCTCTGTCCAAAAGCATTATCGCCAGCATTATCCGCCAAGTTCTGAGCAAAGGTTGTTGTACCGATATCGGCAATCGTAGTATCATATGATGATGAAATACCCGTCGAACCTGTTGGAATGCCATCTATTGGGTTAGTTGCATTGGTATGCGTTGCAACGCTTACACCAGCCTCAGTATAACCCAGTGTACTACTTGTGTGCTTGTAGAGCGCAGAGTCGAACGACAACTGCACATTCACCTTCTTACCTGGCTTAATGCCTCGTGTACCATTGCCGAGTGGTGGGGTATCCAATCGACCATAGTGGTATGATTGGAATGACATAAAGATCTTAACAACCTGCGAACGGGTATTCACACGCGCTGCACCAGGCTTAATCCAGTAGCGTGCTGCATTCCAGCCAGCAAGCGAGCCGCTGAGGGCAACACCTGGCTGCTCACGCTCACTCGATGAGTATGAGTTGTTACCATAGCTCTCACTCTCCGACACATTCTCAAAGTTCTCAAACAATAGGTATGGCATATCAACTGGGGTGATATCCTGTGTGAAGTATGGCTTCAACTCACCCATATTAACCTTGTTCTCAACCACCGTATTCTCAGTGTCGAAGACCAATGTCCACTCGGTATTGTTGTATGGCGTAACATCGAACTCACCTGTGTACTCAAAGATGTAGCTATTCTCGGCATTACGGTAGTAAGTACCCATGTTGGTACCATTATTATCGTAGAGAGTGAAGAAGTTGAAATCCTCGCCAAGGTAGTTATCTCCAATAGAGAAGTGGAAGGCTGTGTACTTCTCAAATGGAGGCATAGCCATGCGGATAGGTGTTACATGACCAGGCTGTAGCTCTCGCTCAAGAGGATATGCAGCAACCTCCGAGCGCTGCTCGAAGCCCGTAATCTTATAGCTAACATCGCCCGATACCATACCAGGAAGCACAAACACCCAAATGTCACTACCCACCATAAAGCCCTCATCACTCTTCACAGTGATAGTATTCGAGGTATTGGTATATGTAGGCTTGGCATTGGGATTAGCAACATCAATGGTCATATCACCCACAACCTCGTTAGGGAAGGTGATATCAAGGCCATAAATCCTATCATCGAAGTTTGAGCTCTTCTCGGGGATAGTAATCTTGAGGGCGTGCATCTGGTGGTGCATAAGGGTGTTCAACTCCACCTTATCATAGGCTGTAAGCGCCTTGTCAACAACAGGCTCAGCAACCATAATATCATAAGCACCCTCATACTTACCTGTCTGCACAGCTGGGAGGCTATAGGTTGCCTGTGTACCCGCCACAGATTTAGGCTGTGGGTAGGCAAGCAGATAGGTGTACTCGCCCTCGGTCATAGGGGCGACATTCGAGGTGAAGTATGCCTTGTCGTACTCACCCGAGAAGTAGCGCAGGGTGAAGAGCGTATTCTCAAATGCATAACCACCCGCAGCATCCTTAGCCCATACGGCGAGTTTATCGCCCACCACCCAGTGTGTTGTGGCGCCATCCTCACCTATGGTTGTTCGTGTAGCACCATTCGAGAGTGCAAAGCCCACCTCCTGCACATCATTATTTGCGTTGACGCTCTCAACAGTTGGCTCGTTACTACAAGCCGAGAGGAGCGTCATGCCACCCACGAAAAGTGCTATCTTGTTAAGTATCTTCATATTTTTTAATTTAAAATTAAATTGCGCAAATATACAACAAACTTTCTCATTGGCGAAATATATTCAATGAACGCCCCTTTTTACATATTAGAAAAGAGGGTCTCCGACCAATAAGCCAGAGACCCTCGCTTGGGTAAAAGTGGTATTACGCCACCTACTTTATGCTAAATTTCACACCTTTATCTATGCACATGCTCTTGGTGGCAACCATCTGCAAAGGAGCATCGACAATACCAAAAGCGGCATCCGAGGCAATCATAGTGCGAGTAATTTCGCCAAGATAGTAGTCCACGAACTCCTGAGCATCGCCCGCACCATCACGAGTGCAGATAAAGCGCTCACGATATACAGGACTTGGGTTACCAACCTTGTCGAAGGCCACAGCAGCAATCATCATCTCCACATCCCACTGACCACGGAAGTAGGCTGGCGACCATGTAGCGCCCACATTATAGAGATTGTCGATAAGAAGATTATCGCTAAACACCTCGGGATTCTCCAGACCCTCCTGATAGGTAAAGATAGTATATAAATAACCATCGTACTCACCATCAATCTCCACGCTCATAGGCAGGATAACCTGACCCTGATAGTTACTGAAGTAATCGGGGTTTATTGCATATACCTCGTCACCATCGTAGTAGGCATCGAAGCCTGCGGTGATAGTGATATCGGCAATTACAGCCTCTTTGGTAGTAAAGTAGCCACCCTGACGCATAGAGCCCATATAGATAAATCTATCGGGGTGCATAGGGATAATTACAATCTTATACTCGGTGTCAGGTATGAGCTGCGAGAGGCGACTCTCCACCCTACCCTGAGCCAACTCATAGTAGCTAAACTCCCAGTAATCACCATAGTAGTAGCGATTATAGGCATCCTCTATATAAGCCTTAACCTCCTCCTCGGTAGCATCAGCCTCAAAGACATTCCAATAGTACCATATGCTATAGTCCGAGGGGTTGATGGTTACACGAGCCTCACGGTCATCGATATCGCTAATCTCAATGTCGTATATACAGGCGTCAATATTACCAGCCTTGAGTGTTGTGATATTCTGGCGCGTAATCTTTGTTGTGAGCGTACCCGCCTCGTAGCCAAAGAGCAACACAGCATACTCGGTATCGGCCTCCATGCCGCTAAATGTACCCTCTATATCCTCATTGAAGATATAGTTATATAGGAACGATGTACCGTAGTTGCTAAGAATATAGTTAAATACAGCCTCGTCGTCACGCATCTTGGCAATCTCCGATGCTGGGATAGCAAAGATTGCATAAGGGTCGCTATTGGTGGTTGTCACCTTGACATAGAAAGTAGACTGGGTAACATCCGAAATCTCCATTGAGAGTTGATTCTCCGAGGCTGGAATAGAGCCAATCTTGAACTCCTCGAACGACACCTCGCTTAGGCGCTTGCACTGCTCGTTCCACTTGAAGGCAAAGGCGATATACTTGGTGTTTGCCATACCCTCAAACTCGTATGCCGTAGCCAAGTAGTCAGTGTTATACTCGAAGGTCTCGGCAAGGGTGTAGTCCCACGCCGCATAGTCCTCAATCATATCGGCAATAACAGCATCGGCAGCCGCATTGATATCCTTATTGTAGAGGGTCTCGTAGTCCTCGTAGGTAATAAGGTTGTTGTAGTATGCCACACCCTCGTGCGATGGGGTTATGTCTATATGGGCGATGGCACGCTCCACGGTGATATCGAAATCGAAGGTCACATCGTTACCCTGATATGGAGCCTCGGTTGTGAAGGACTCAGCATATATATCCGTAGTTCTCTCTCCCGAAGTGTCCATACCATATACATATACTACATAGTCCCACTCGGGGTCGAGGCCCGCCATGCGGAGGTTAGAGTGCGAGCCCCTGCTCAAGATTGATGCAAGGTACTCCTCAATCTCCACGCCCGCCTCCTCGGCCATGGCGTAGTAGTAACGCATATCCTCGTTGAAAATCTCCTCATCGGACATATCCTCGAACCACGCCTTGTCAACAATCTGACCTATCCATGTAGTCTCATCGTCAAGGGCTGTAACACTGAAAGTTACAGCCGTAGCCTCAACATCATCGACCTTAACAGATATGGGTGCCAACCATGGCTGCTGCTTAAGAGTTAAGCTCTTATGCTCGTTACCATAGCTAAGATTAAGGGTTACCGAGCGCTCAGCACCACTACCATTCTTATCTACCGTAATATCGAAGAACGAGGCAGTCACAACATCAACGCCCACCCACTCGGCATCGCACTTGACTTCGAGTGACACTCCCTCTGCGGGCTTAGCAATCGAGTAGTTAACACGCAATGTTTCGCCCTCGGGCTGAGCCTCAAGAGCATCTACATAGATGGTGATATTGTTTGTCTCAACAACCTGCTCCTTCTCACACGAGACAAAGAGCATAGCGAGCGCAACAACAGCAATCATTGCACTACGCATAATTGGAATAAGCTTCATATATTATCTAATTAGGTATTTAGTAAATGGCTGGAAGCCAAGGCTTAAATTATTTTGCTCTCTTTGCCTCAATCACCGAGTCGATATAGGCCTTAATCTTGGGTGCAGGATCCTCCCATGTGTCGGGCTTGATGACCTTGCCATCCTTGGGGTTGTAGTGAGGCTTGCCGTCGGGCCATAGCTTAGCCATGTTGGCCTGCTGAACAATCTCGAAGAGTTCGTCAGCCTCCAAGCCCATCTCTACCATGGTGCCAAGGGCGAAGTACATAAGGTCGATCATAGCATCTGCCTGCTCGTAGATATCCTCGGCAACGAGGAACTCCGAGACCTCCTCGTGCATCCACTTAGCACGCGCCAAACCACGCTTCTTATCAATCATCTTAGGCTCTGTAGCCACAGGATGCCCAAACTTCTCGTGAAACTCACGAACATCACTCCACTCTTTTTTCATATTTATATAGGTTTTATACGATTCGATACTACAAAAGTAGAAAAAATTCCCGTTTTTTCGTAACTTTGCCCAATAATTTAAAATAAGAATATATGTCCATCACCATAAAAGCAAAGTTCAAGTGTAGCTCCGAGCGCATATCGCAAGTACCCAAGGACGACCTTAAGGATATAGCCTTCATCGGCCGCAGTAATGTGGGTAAGTCATCGTTGGTGAACATGCTCACAGGCATCAAGGGCCTTGCCAAGGTGTCGGGAACGCCAGGCAAGACGAAACTCATAAACCACTTTATCATCAACGATAGTTGGTATCTTGTCGACCTACCAGGCTATGGCTACGCACGAGTATCTAAGGCCGCGCGTGGCGAGTTCTCGAAGATTATATTGGACTATGTGCTCAAATGCGAGAAGATGCACTTCCTTTTTGTGCTCGTAGACTCACGCCTTGAGCCACAAAAGATAGACCTTAACTTCATAGAGCTTTTGGGCAACAATGGCATACCCTTTGGCATCATATTCACCAAAGCCGACAAGCTATCGCAAGCACAGCTAAACCGCAGTGTAACAACATTCAAGAAGACTCTTGCGGAGCAGTGGGAGGAGCTACCCCCAATGTTCGTATCGTCAAGCGAAAAGGGTAAGGGTCGCGAGGAGATATTGACCTTCATAGAGGAGGCACTTGCAAATTATTAACAAATAAGCGCCGAAAAAGTTGTTTATTCGGCTTATTTGTCCTACTTTTGTGTCAGTTAACCTAACTTAATTTTAATCATGGCAATCCATAAAATCAAGTTCTTTGCTGGTCGTGGTTCACGCTACCTCGCAGAGAAGATCGCTGCCGAGTATGGCATCAAGCTTGGTGACTCAGACGTATTGCAGTTTAGCGACGGCGAGTTCCAGCCATGCTTCCACGAGTCTATTCGTGGCTGCACCGTGTTTATCATCCAGTCTACATTTCCACCTTCAGACAATCTGATGGAGCTCCTTATGATGGCTGACGCTGCACGCCGCGCTTCGGCACATCAGGTTATCGCCGTTATCCCTTACTTCGGTTGGGCTCGTCAGGATCGTAAGGACCGTCCTCGCGTACCTATCACAGCACGCCTCGTAGCTAACATGCTTATCGCAGCAGGTGTTCAGCGCGTGATGACCATGGACCTCCATGCTGACCAGATTCAGGGCTTCTTCGATCTACCTATGGATGCTCTCTACGCATCGGGTATCTTCGTGCCTTACATCCAGAAGCTTCAGATTCCTGACCTCTCTATCGCTTCACCAGATATGGGTGGTGCAAAGCGTGCATCATCATACGCTAAGCACTTCCAGGCACCTATCATCATCTCGCACAAGGAGCGCGCTAAGGCCAATGTTGTTGGCTCAATGACAGCTATCGGCGAGGTTGAGGGTCGCAATGTAATCATCGTAGACGATATGATTGACACTGCTGGTACCATCTGCATGGCTGCTAACATGCTTATGGACAAGGGAGCTAAGAGTGTTCGTGCTGCCGTCACTCACCCTGTACTCTCAGGCAAGGCATATGACCGCATCAACGAGAGCGCCATCCAGGAGGTAATCACAACAGATACTATTCCTTTGAAGGAGGGTGAGGATTTGTCGAAGTTCACCGTATTGAGCGTAGCGCCTATCTTCGCTGATGTTATCGAGCGAGTGCATAACTACAAGTCGATTTCATCAATCTTCTACCGCTAATTTATTGCAACACGGCAGATTATAACTGCCTCAAGTAAAGAGTCTCGACGATGAGCTGTACTTGTGTACAGCTCATCGTCGTTCTTTTTATCCATTACATCCACAAAAAAAAATTAGGGACCGTCCTCAACAAGACTGTCCCTAAACTATATATGCCCCTTAATAGTCTATCCCAAGTACGACTTAAGGAACTTGCTACGCGACGACTGACGGAGCTTGCGAATAGCCTTCTCCTTAATCTGGCGTACACGCTCACGCGTAAGATCGAACTTCTCACCAATCTCCTCGAGAGTCATCTCCGAGCAACCTATGCCAAAGAAGTAGCGAATGATGTCACCCTCACGCTCGGTGAGAATCTCCAAGGCACGCTCCACCTCTGTAGCCAACGACTCGTTGATAAGACCACGGTCAGCATTAGGAGAGTCGGTGTTCACCAAGACATCGAGCAACGAGTTATCCTCGCCATCGGCAAATGGAGCATCCACCGAGATATGGCGACCAGCAACACGCAATGTATCGGTAACCTTCTCCTTAGGTAGCTCAAGCTCGTTGGCAAGTTCCTCAGCAGATGGGGTACGCTCGTGCTCCTGCTCAAAGCGAGCAAAGGCCTTATTAATCTTGTTGAGCGAGCCTACCTGATTGAGTGGCAAACGCACGATACGCGACTGCTCGGCCAAGGCCTGAAGGATAGACTGGCGAATCCACCATACGGCATATGAGATGAACTTAAAACCTCGTGTCTCATCGAACTTCTCGGCAGCTTTGATAAGACCAAGGTTACCCTCGTTGATAAGATCAGGGAGGCTAAGACCCTGATTCTGATACTGCTTAGCTACAGATACTACGAAGCGAAGATTTGCCTTTGTGAGTTTCTCCAACGCCTCCTGGTCTCCCTTCTTAATTCTTTGGGCGAGCTCTACCTCCTCCTCTACAGAGATAAGCTCCTCCTTGCCGATCTCCTGAAGATACTTATCCAACGACGCACTCTCGCGGTTGGTAATCGACTTGGTAATCTTTAATTGACGCATAAAAATCTATTTCTTCTTACAACTATTCCAAAACTTTACGCAACATATACGCACGACTTGGGCTAATTGTTTCACACGAAGTCCAAAAAAAGTTTGCTGATGGGTCAGGGGTTGTTGTTGCGACGGACAAAGGGCTATACTTACACACACAGTTGTGGGGCTGAGATATTTCGTTTCGCCATATCAAGTTTTCGAGGCTTTTTGTTGCTAAAACGAAAAAGTTTGCTTAATTTTGTACAATACGAGAGTGCGCTCTCGGCAGACATATTATTGATGAAAGTGTATTAGCTTTGATCCTTGAACGAAAATGTGGAAGTTTTCAGAACACAGGGATGGCAACACACTCGTCACTCCGTATTGTTTAGTCTGGGGTGTTCCATGCCCTATGCTCAATACGAGTGTGGGGTATTGTTTATTTGTGTTCAGGTCTTTCCACAACCTTCGTTCAGATAAACTAATCGACTCCACACTTTCTTTTTATACTAACCCGCCATAGGAGGCGAGGCGGACACAAAAAACAAACTACTATTATGGGAATCTTTGACATGTTTAAAAGCAAATCGAGAAGAGAGGAACTTAGTCATATTAAGGTGCTCTTGTCATTAGCATTAGCAGATGGTAGAATAGATAAAAATGAATTAGCGGCTATAGCTACGGTTTGTCAGCGAGAACATATAAGTGAAGCCGAACTAAAGAGGTGCTTGGAAAATCCTGACTCTATTGAATTTGTGCTGCCTACAGATCATGAGACCAAAATAAAATATCTTAGAGATATGGTGTGTATCATGATGGCTGATGGGGATATTGACAAGAACGAATTTGTTTTGTGTAAATTGACAGCAGAGACTTTAGGGTTCCGTCATGAGGTGATTGATGCAATGATATTGGATATTATAAGTGACTTAAAGAGAGAACTGTAAAATATGATTTTCACTTCAACATCTCATTTGCGATTTGAAAATGGTATGCCTGTTAATGGAGTACAAAAATGTAACAGGGTTGTCAAAATTGAAGATAGTTCTAATGGTTGCAATGGCTATAATCGTGTTGATAATGATGGATATATTGTATCGATTCTAAATCTAGACCAACCACACCCAGTATGGGGTGGTAATTATCAGATGAGCCCTAAACCAATGCGATTAGTGCGAAAAGATAGTTCAACTGTTGCTCTTCGTGGTTATAGTGTATTGGCACAAACTCCATTTGGCTGGACAAATATTGACTTGTCGGATTATGGGATTACGCTATATGCTGAAAATGACGAAATTGTAAAATGTCGATTAGATATGTTTGACAGGAACGTTTATATTGAATATTATAAATAGTAACAAATATGGGAATATTTAACTTTTTTTGTGGCAAAAAGCTGTCGCAAAATAAAGAAAATGACAATCATCGTACAAAATATAACGAAGATGCGTCTACTATAAATGATAATTTATTCACCCGAGAGGAGTTAGAGGGTATTATTTCTACTCTATCTACAATCAGTTATCTATTTAGGGATTCTGTTTTACTACAATCAACTGGAGGTAATCGCAATGAAAAAATGATGAGTCGTACTCATTCATATGTGGGAATATTTGGCTACTACTATGAAGAAATATACCATTATGGTTCATTCTCCAAAATAGTTGACAATAATATTATGCAGCACTATAGGCTAATTAAAATAGCAATGGATGATAGCAATCATCACAAAAATACTATTTCTGAATTGGCGGATAATTGGTCTGATGTTCTGCAAGTAATTTTTAACTTTCAACTTGAACAAAATGTTGAAGGTGACAAATTTAGTGAAATAAAAGATAGCATTCATAAAGTAACAATAGCTATCGAAAAATTGTCTAACAAAGAGTGTAGAAAGCCTAGTGATCCTCGCAAGGCACCCCATAAGGTTGTAACGTATAATCCGTATAATATAACCGAGGATCTCAATTTATCGCAGGGATGTGCAATCCCTGATATAACCGAGGTGTTTGCAAAGGATTTGATACCTAAGTTGTTTTCAGATACAAACCGTTCACCTAATAAGACAACAGAAATCGTCGTTAGCTACACCATAGAAATGATTAAATCTTATTATAACAATGCTGGATATGTTCCCATGGTAATAGTAGATCAAATTGTGGGACAGATAAATCAAGTAGTAAGTATGATGGTGCAAGTGTCATATGCTCCATACTCCTCCTTGAAGGAATTTGTGCTTAGCAAGATATATAAATAGATTTAGTATTCATGTCACTCTCCCATCTATTTGTTTCGTATATTCATAAGACAGAGCGCGATGACATGTCGTATTTTTCTGACGATAAGGAGTTACTTCTGGAAACGAGAAAAAAGCTAATATTTGTGCTTAGTACTACTCCCGAATTGACCGAAGAGTATAAATTGCTCGGGAGTATTGCTCGCAGGTGTTTGTTTGACTTTGAGCGCTATGCAAACAATGTTATTCATGACATGACAATGTTTGCCAAGGTTCCCTTAACAGATAAGGGGAAAAAGGAGTTCATCAGATATTTAGCCGACCTTATTTCCTATAATACAACCACTTGTAAGACAGAGGACGTGGTTTTATGTAGAGGTCTGGCAAATTATTGGGGTGTTGATGTGAGTATTATTGATGAGGAGATAGACTTCAAATTACAGCAAATTGATAGGCTTATCGACTCATATAAGAAGAAGAGGGAGCAGATATTGACGTCGTATAAAGAGGCTAATGTTTCAGCTAACAAACCGAACTTTGTGCATAATTATATTTTGCGTGAAAATCTTGAAAGGCAACAATACATTTACGAGACTCCTTTTTAGTGGTGCTATTTAACAAACGAGCGGAAGCATTCAGACTTCCGCTCGTTTGTTTTATGATATATATCAATCGCCTATTTAAGATTTTCTTTTATGATTTCAGCCCAATAGGGAATATCATCAGTATATTTTTTGAAAAGAGCTCCATCAACAACCCTAAATAATGGTCGAGCATTGCAATTCTCTGCTGAGTTATCATACAAGTAGCATCTGTCGACAATCTTTGCAGCATCAACGCAGTTTGCTATGGATAGGTTATAGCGAGAGATAATCTTCGAAATTGGCACATCGTGACCGCCCTGCATAACTCGATGAGCAATTCGTGATGCGTTTATTGTTGGCGACTTAGTGCATACAAAGAAGAGGCGAACAAAAAAACCAGCTTGCTTGGCTCGCAACATATAATCTACTTTGTCCTTACGAGATAGTACAGTCTCAAAAATAAGGCTCTTCCCCTCGGTCAAGCACCTCTCTCGTAGCTCCTCGCAATAGTATATCGATTTTGTTACGGCCTCCTTTGAGTTCCAGTCACCAAACTTTTCTTGCGCTACAATATCGGGATTGATATACACGGCATCCTCCATCCACTCGTGACGCATAATTTGCTCTGTCACAGTAGTTTTGCCAGAACCGTTAGGACCAGCGATAACAATCAATACGGGTTTATGATTTTTTATCATTGCCGCAATCGTAATTTGCTAAATTATCAGACACCAACTGCTCCAACTCTGCACGAAACTTTGCCTCGGCCTCTGCGCTTTTTCGGCGTGCTTCCTCGCCTGCAGCTTCCATTAAGGCTTCAAGCTGTTCGTCCGTAGGTTCCACCTCCGAGGTGAGCCGATATTTCTTTAATTCCTGTTCCGACATAACACAATTATTTATGCTACAAAGTTAATACATATCGTGTTATTTTGCAAAAATTAGGCACCATCTATTTGCGCCTTTTATGTTTAGGAAATAAATATAATTTATTTTTGGCAAATCTCAACGATTATTCCTATCTTTGCCAGATGTTATGGGCCTATGCCTTTTGGGCGTATGGTGCACATTGAGCAAATTATTACTAATTACTAATTGCTAACTACTAATTTAGTATGGCACACCGCAGCGGTTTTGTAAATATCATCGGCAACCCCAATGTTGGCAAGTCAACACTCATGAACCAACTTGTGGGCGAGAAACTATCAATCATAACATCAAAGGCGCAGACCACACGCCACCGTATCATGGGTATCGTCAATGGCGAGGACTTCCAGATTGTCTACTCCGACACCCCAGGTATCCTCAAGCCCAACTACAAACTTCAGGAGAAGATGATGAAGTTTGTGCGTGGCGCAATCACCGATGCCGATGTACTGCTCTATGTCACCGACACAGTAGAGGATAGCGACCGCTCGGCAGATATCATCGAGAAGGTACGCCTTGCGGGCATACCTACCATAGTGGTTATCAACAAGGTGGACATCACCACACCCGACAAGCTCACAGCTCTTGTGGAGAAGTGGCAAGCACTACTTCCAGATGCTATCATCGCGCCATGCTCGGCCAAGGAGAACTTCAATGTAGAGGGTGTCTTCAACCTCATCTTGGAGCGTCTACCCGAGGGTGAGCCATTCTATCCAAAGGATACGCTCACAGATAAGACCTTGCGCTTCTTCGCCTCTGAAATCATCCGCGAGAAGATACTCCTTAACTACGACAAGGAGATACCCTACTCGTGCGAGATAGCCATCGAGGCATACAAAGAGGAGCCAACCATTGACCGTATATCTGCAACCATATATGTGGCCCGCACCTCGCAGAAGGGTATTGTCATAGGCCACAAGGGCGAGAAACTCAAGCGAGTGGGTCAGGCAGCACGCCACGACCTTGAGGCCTTCCTTGGTAAGAAGGTGTTCTTGGAGTTGTATGTGAAAGTACAGGAGGACTGGCGCAACAACGACAGTCAGCTTAAGCGCTTCGGCTACGAGTTGGAGTAATAAAGAGACGAAGTAGAGCGTTAGTATTGCGTAACTGGAGTTAAGGATGAGAGGCTGGTTAGTAGCTATATTGTTGCTGTTGTCGTGTGCACTACCCAATAAGGGTGTTGCGCAATACAACCGTAACTACTTTTACTGGATGGGACAGCAGAGCATGGTCAACAATGACTATCGCGAGGCTATCGACATTCTCAACCTCCTTTTGCGTCACGACAGCAAGGACTTCGACGCCTACTTTCTACGCGGCATCGCCAAGTACAATATGGACGACTTGTTGGGTGCCGACGCCGACTTCAGCCTCGCCATAGAACTAAACCCCGTATATACGGGAGCCTACTACTATCGAGCCATCACACGCACGCGTCTTGGCAACTACGAAGATGCGCTCAATGACTACCAGCAGGCCATAGAGCTACGCCCCGACCTTCCCGACCCCTACTATAGCCGCGGTGTAGCGCGTCTGCTAAACCAGCAGTTCGAGGCCGCCATCAGCGACTTCAACCTATACATACGCTACGACAAACGCCATACAGGCGCCTATATTAACCGTGGCCTTGGATACCTATATTTGGGTGATACGCTCCACGCCTACGAGAACTACGACCTTGCCATACGCACCAACCGCGAAGACCCCGAGGGTTATAACCGCCGTGGCGCGCTATACATGGAGCAACGCCGTTATAAAGAGGCTCTTGGAGACTTCGACATGGCCGTAGAGTGCGACTCCACATATGTGCCAGCTATATTCAACCGCGCCCTTGTGCACGACTATCTTAACTCACCGATGCTCTCGATTGCCGATTTCGACAGGGTCATAGCTCTCGACCCATCGAGTTCGCTGAGCTACTTTAACCGCGCTATGGTGCGCTCGGAGATAGGTGATTTGAATCGTGCGCTTGAGGACCTCGATGTGGTGGCATTACATCTACCCGACAATGTCTTGGTTTACTACAATCGCGCCTCGGTGCATGCTCGTCTGGGCAATGTGGATAACGCCATCAACGACTATAGTCGCGCCATAGAGCTATACCCCGACTTTGCGAATGCCTATATTAACCGAGGCTATCTGCGCCGTGCAAAGCAGGACCTCGCGGGTGCGCAAGAGGATGAGCGCATGGGTGAACGCAAGATTGCCGAGTACCGTTCTCGCCTCAAAGACTCCACCTACTCAATATATGCCGACACGACCCACCGCTTCGACCAGCTGCTATCCTTCGAGAGCAAACTCATGGAGCGTAACTTCGAGCGTATAGCCTCTACCAAGAGTGGCGTGAGCAATAACGAGCTTATGCTTATTCCTATGTTCCGCTTCACGCTCATAGAGCAGGATGACAACGACGAGGACCGCCGCATGGTGCGCTTTGGTCGCCAGCGTGTTAAGGACTTCAGTACAAGATTCGACAACCCACTACTACGCCTCGACTGTCGTCTCACGAACATCGAGCCCGACAGCCTTGTGGCCATGGAGCGTCGTGCGGGCGAGAGAGTGGATGCTAATGACAAGGAGTGGATGTTACACTTTGAGCGTGGTGTATGCCAGTTGCTTATCAAGCAGTATACGGGAGCTGTTAATAGCTTCTCAGAGGCTATTCAGCTCAACCCATCGAATCCATTCTTGTACCTCAACCGTGCTACGGCACGCGCCGAGATGATTGACTTCATATCGTCTATCGACAATAGCTACCATACTATAACCCTCGACTCCGACCCCGCTAAGCGCCTACACCATAGCTCAACGCGCACCTATAGCTACGACGAGGCTATCGAGGATATGAATAAGGTGATTAAGTTGTACCCCGAATTTGCCGAGGCCTACTTCAACCGAGGCAACCTAATGGCCATATCGGGCAAGCTCCCTGAGGCCTACGATGACTACAGCAAGGCCATAGAACTCGACAAAGATATGGGCGAGGCCTACTATAACCGAGGCCTTGTGCAGATATTCATGAAGGACACGCGCAAGGGGTGCATGGACCTCTCGAAGGCTGGCGAGTTGGGCATAGAGATGGCCTACGATGTGCTACGCGAGTTCCGCATAGCCGAACATTAGAAATAAACAGGATAGAAAACTCTGTTGGCCGATAGCCATTTGAACTTTTTTTAGTACCTTTGCATGGTGATATTATTATTAATTGAGGTTGAAAATTAATTACTAACTAAAAATAAAATGTTATGTCAGAAAAAGTAAAAGTGTTGCGAGACAATGCGACGATGCGATGGACGGCATTGTTGCTATTATCATTTGCGATGTTCTGCGCCTACATTTTCATGGACATCCTTTCTCCTATTAAGGAGTTGATGCTCTCTGAAAGAGGTTGGGATTCAGCCGCATTTGGAACCATGCAGGGTGCTGAGACATTCCTAAATGTATTCGTGTTCTTCCTTATCTTTGCAGGTATCATCCTCGATAAGATGGGAGTGCGTTTCACTGCCGTGTTGTCGGGTGGTGTGATGCTAATTGGTGCGGCTATCAAGTGGTTTGCCGTATCTGATATGTTTATCGGCAGCGACCTTGAGGTGTGGTTCACCGAAAATCTAAACTACATACCAGGCTTTGACGAATTGGGCGTTTCGCCATTCTACGAGGGTATGCCAGCATCGGCAAAGGTTGCAGCTATCGGTTTCATGATCTTTGGTTGCGGTGTTGAGATGGCCGGTATCACCGTATCGCGAGGTATTGTCAAGTGGTTCAAGGGCCGAGAGACTGCATTGGCTATGGGTTCGGAGATGGCTTTGGCTCGTCTAGGTGTGGCTACATGTATGATCTTCTCACCATTCTTTGCTAAGTTGGGTGGTTCGGTAGATGTATCTCGTTCAGTGGCATTCGGTATCGTGCTCTTGTGTATTGCTTTGATAATGTTCATAGTGTACTTCTTTATGGACAAGAAGCTCGATTCGCAGACTGGCGAGGCCGAGGAGAAGGATGAGCCATTCCAGATTAAGGACTTGGGCAAGATATTTAGTAGCGCAGGCTTTTGGCTTGTTGCTCTACTATGCGTACTCTACTATTCGGCAATCTTCCCATTCCAGAAGTATGCAGTAAACATGTTGCAGTGTAACCTCACATTGACTGAGGGTGAAGGCTTTTGGGCAGGCGAGACCGTTGTCTTTGTACAGTATGCCATTATGCTTCTTGTTGCCATTGGCTCATTTGCAAGCAACTTCTCGAAGAATAAGTCTCTAAAGGTTGGCTTGATGTCTATGTCTATCATCGCTCTTGTGGTATATTGCTGGATGGGCTATATGCGAGGCTCTGCGGAGACAGTATTTGCGGTATTCCCATTGTTAGCTGTGGCTATTACTCCAATCCTTGGTAACTATGTTGACCATAAGGGTAAGGCAGCCTCAATGCTTATGATTGGCTCGTTGCTTCTCATCTTGTGCCACCTTGTATTTGCCTTCGTACTTCCTGAGCTCAAGGGCAGCCCAATAGGCGGTGCTATCGTTGCATATGTTACAATCCTTGTTTTGGGAGCATCGTTCTCATTGGTGCCTGCAGCTTTGTGGCCAAGTGTTCCCAAGTTGGTAGACGAGAAGATTCTTGGCTCTGCCTACTCATTGATCTTCTGGATTCAGAACATCGGTTTGTGGCTCTTCCCATTGCTTATCGGTAAGGTCCTCGACAACACCAACCCTGAGCTTGTAGCAAAGGTAGAAAGTGGTGAGATCTCTAAGGAGGCTGCTGGCGTTATGTATGACTACACATGGCCACTTATCATGTTGGCATGCTTGGGTGTTGCAGCCTTTGCTGTAGGCTTCATCTTGAAGATTGTTGACAAGAAGAAGAATCTTGGCCTTGAGACACCTAACATTAAGGAGTAAGGTCACTTTCATATATAATAGTGGGGTTGTCTTTGCGGACAACCCCACTTCTATTTTACGGAATTATATATGTTAGTGAGTGAATACCTTGCCCTTTTGTGCAGTATTCTCCTCCCACTGAAGGCGTGAGGTGGTGGGGTATTTAAGCTTCTCGAACTCAGCAACGGCATTCTCTATATCCTTTAGGAGCATATCTGCCATGTCGCGCGACATGCCCTGGCGTATAACAATACGCATCACGATAATATCCTCAATATCCTTAGGCATTGAGTATGCTGGCACCATCCAGCCACTCTGTTGTAGCGCTGCCTGTAGGTCGTATAGTGTCCACTTAGCTGTGCGCTCATACTCCTCGTTGAGCGACCATACGAAGAGCGGGTTGACCACATCCTTCGAGTAGGTCTCGAAGCATGCCATCTTACCAATGCGCTCATGGCAGTAGCGAGCTATCTCCATAGAGTTGCTCTGTATAGCGTGGTAGCCCTCACGGCCGAGGCGTATGAAGTTGTAGTACTGGCCGAGCACCTGCGCTGCGGGACGCGAGAAGTTAAGGCCCACCTGTGTAACCTCGGCACCGAGGTAGTTAACCGAGAAGGACATCTCGTCGGGAAGCATCGAGCGGTCGCGCCATATCACCCAGCCAAGACCTGGATATACAAGGCCAAACTTATGACCAGAAGTAGATATTGAGGCTACCCACTTTAGGCGGAAGTCCCACTTGGTGTGTGGCGAAATGAATGGAAGAATGAAGCCTCCCGAGGCAGCATCCACATGAATTGGGATGTTGTAGCCCGTAGCCTTGTTGTAGGCGTCGAGTTCCTTGTCCAACTCCTCGATATTGTCGTTAAGACCTGTCCACGTAACACCTGCAATAGGTACTATACATATAGTATTCTCGTCGCACATCTTAATGGCATCTTTAGGACATAGCGTACGCTTCTCGCGTGTTAGTGGCACCTGACGCAACTCTATCTGCCATAGCTGGCAGAACTTCTCCCATACCACCTGCATACCTGTGCTCATTACAAGATTTGGCTTATCCACAGGCTTACCCTCAGCTAAACGACGCTTGCGCCAGCGTAGCCATGCCGATACACCACCGAGCATGCAGGCCTCTGATGAGCCTATACCCAAGGCACCGGTCTTTGACTCGCTCTTCTCGGGGCTGTTCCATAGGTTTGCGAGGATGTTTATGCATCGCGCGGTCATGACCGCCACACGGGGATACTCCGTTTGATCGATGTAGTTCATGCCAATAGCCTCGTTCATAAGGCGTGTTGCATGGTCATCCATGTAGGTGGTCACAAATGTTGCAAGGTTAAGACGAGGCTGAGTCTCAGCATAGGTCTCATCCTTGACCATACGATACGCAATCTCAGGTGTTGTGGGATGCTCAGGAATGGTTGTGGTAGGCGCAGGGCGCAACATCTCCTCAGAGCCGTAGACCGCCGTTGTGGCGGTAGTGTGTTTTGTGTTATTCATAATATAGTGTTTTGGTTACACTGCGAACAACGACACAAACTATGCCAACAACAGCCTTTGCTAATAACCTATACAGCTAATATTGTGCCTGCACAATTATGCTACCCCATACAAACAGAGGCACCCGACGGGTGCCCCTCTGCATCAGTTACATTAAGCAAAAAAGAAAAGGTCGTATTGCTACGACCTTCGTTTTGTCGGGATACCAGGATTCGAACCTGGGACCCCCTGCTCCCAAAGCAGGTGCGCTAACCGGACTGCGCTACATCCCGAGTAACTGTTTTCTTACGGGGTGCAAAGGTAGACAAAATTTTTAATACTCCAAACTTTTTGCAAACTTTTTTACAAAAAACATCGTTTTTTTCACTTTTTACCCCAAAAATAAGGTGTTGACCCCACCTTTTTATAAAATATATAGGTCATGAGTCCACCCATATGATGGGCACAAGACGATTAAAAATTCTATGAATCTATAGTCAACAAGTGCAATCAGAGGTCAAGACAAAAAAAATTACGAAGTCCACCATCAACGCACTATCAAAATATTGCCATTTTTAGTTGCGTGATAGGAATATTATATTACCTTTGTATTGTGGAAATGTGTGTTAATGAGAAAGGGTGTGTCGAGAGGTTTGCGTAAGAGGAGAAGACACTGTCCCACTTTTAGGATGATAATCACTTGAAATATAAACTATTAATACAATATATCGATGAAGAGATTGTTCGCATTCGTTAGTATCATTACCCTATTGTTAGTTGGTTGCGAGACTACAGTACAGGTGGACGAACCACAACCAGAGCCTATTGAGCACCTCGCGGTAGATGTCGAGGGCATAATATCAATGGGTGCCGAGGGCGGCGATGTTGAGATTAATTTCACCATCACCGAGCCCGTGGAGGGTCTAAGCCTTGAGGCTACAACAGAGCAGGACTGGATAGGTAACATCACTATTGGTGAGAGTATTACATTCTATGTTGATGTAAACAACACTACTGAGCAGCGTGTGGGTATGCTCACAATCACCTATGGCGAGGAGAGCATCACCATAGGTATTCAACAGATGGGTGCTGAGCAGAACAACGACATAGTATTCAACATCTCTTCGGAGCGTAAGATGGCCTTCACAGCCAAGGGCGGCGAGGGTGCTATCACATACTCAATAGAGGATGGCGAGGAGGAGACTCCCCTACCATCTGCGACTGTAGATGTCGACTGGGTGCACATCGACGAGGTTACTGCCGAGGCTATCAACTTTACCGTAGGTCGCAACACCGAGACGCAGAAGCGTAGCACCAAGATAACACTAAGCTACAAGGGCTCGGAGCTCACCGTATTCGTTGACCAGGAGGCAGCAAGCAACGAGGTGACTCTCACCGTGGACAAGGCTATGGTCAAGAGTGGTGAGCAGGTGACATTCACCGTGATATATGAGGGTGAGGATGTTACCTCAGCATCAACAATTCACGCCAACTACACCAACGAGCAGATTGACAACCCATACACCACATCTGAGAGTGGAGATCTATCGTTCTACGCCAAGTACAACGGCATAAAGTCGAAGATATGCTCTATTGTCGTGGCACCAGCCTACGCCCCTAACTTCCCTGAGGATAGCGCCCCAGAGAGTTTCGACTTCAACCAGCGTATGCTCATCGTTGACCACACAGGTCTTGGTTGCTCATACTGCCCAGGTGTGAAGCAGGCTATCCACGACACACAGGAGAAGGCGGAATACAAGGATAAGTTTAATGTGGTCTACGCATATACATTTAGCTCTAACGAGGTATGCTACTCATCTGCTGCGCGTACACTATGGAACTACTATGTGGGAGTATGCTCTACGGGTGACAAGCTTACGGGATACCCAAGCTTTACAACAAACTACTGCTTTAACTACACAGGTAAGTATAACCTTGAGCAGCGCATCGACGACCTTTGGGAGGAGAACCCCGCAGCATCTATAGCATACGCAGCAAAGATTGAGGGCGATAAGATTGTTGTTAGCGCCTCGGTAAAGTCGTCGGTATCACAGAACTACAAAATATCACTATGGGTACTCGAGGACGACATCTACGCAAAGCAGACAGCAGCTACTGCCGATTGGATGAACACCCACAACAGTGTGATGCGTGATGCCCCTACGGGTGTATCGTCGAGCGATATCTCGGGCATAGACTTTGGCTACGTAGAGGCTGGCACCACTTTGAGTCGCGTTATGGAGTTTGACCTCTTTGCTGCAAGTTCATGGAAGAAGGATAACTTCAAGCTCATCGCCATCATATCGGCACCAAGTGATAAGTACAACGGCAAGTATGAGGTTGTTACCACTGCCATGTGTGAATTTGGCCAGAGCATAGGATTCGACTACAAATAAGCAATAATAAATTAAGACTAAAACCTATAAAACTATCAAACCAATGAGAAAACTCTTTTCTTTGATTGCTCTTGCAGCAGTCACTCTATTCTCTTGCGAGAAGAATGAGCCTCAGGGCGGCGGTAATGGCACCATCGACCCAAGCCTCAAGATTAAGCTCACCTCAGCATCAGTTATGAACTTCGAGGCTATAGGTGGCGACGGTGTTATCACCTATGAGTACGAGGATATTGAGGCCACCCGTGCCAATATTGCTGAGGCAGCCACTGCCGTAGCATGGATCGAGGCCCTCACAAGCACCGAGGAGGGCAAGGTTACCTTCCGCGTGGCAGCCAATACCGAGAACGAGGAGCGTAGCGCAACCATCAAGGTTTCGTATGGCGAGTACAGCTTCCAGGTTATGGTTAAGCAGGCAGGTTCGCAGGAGGCTGACGTTAACTTCACAGCTACTCACCTCGCAGGTACTTACTGGGGTAAGTTCCCTACAACAAAGGGTTTTAACTACCTCTTAATCCTCAGCGACCAGCCCGTAGTACACTACCTCTCAAAGGCATATGGCGCTACAGAGTACCACCTCAACATCTACTCTAATGTATCTTCAGCGTTCAACACCACACACCGTGTGCCTGTAGGCACCTATACCCTCGACCACCAGAGCACTGGTAACCCAGGCACTATCGACGCACACAAGGATCAGAGCTACTTGCTCGGTGCTGACGGCTCGGACAACTCTTTCCAGGCGGCTACATTGGTAGTTACAGAGGAGAGCATCATCCTCGACATCACCTTCTTCAATGGCGAGACTCACCACGTGGAGTACCACGGCACAAATGCCTTCGAGCCATATACCGAGGGTACCTTCGCCGATGTTTATCCCGTAAGCCAATACACCGAGGATATCACCTTCGACATTACTGGTGGTCGCATCAACCTCTACTACCGTGGTGACCACTACGGCAAGGGTTGCGACGTATGGATGGTCGAGATGATCCAGGAGACTAACCCTTACAATGGTGTATATATGATCTTCGACCTCCTCATCCCTAAGGGTTTGGGCGGTATGGATAACTACGACTCTATCGTTGGCGACTATAAGATCCACGACGAGAATACCACCTCTTACGAGTACACCATCCCTGTAGGTCGCTTGCGTGACGACTGCATGCAGATGCACGCATGGTACTTGTGGTGCATACAGAGCCAGATTGATATGTCTCAGGCAGCACCTATGACCTCTGGGACAGTTAAGGTTACCCAGAATGGCATCCAGGACTACACCTTCAAGATTGACAGCACCGACGACAATGGCAACCGCATCATCGGCACCTTCCAGGGTACACTGTTGAATGCTTATGACCAGCGCTACGAGTAATGCCTACTCAGTATAACGACTATAGGGCGTGTTCTTTGGGAATGCGCCCTTTTTTATAACATGAGTTATAAAAGATTATAAAGGGTTATAAAGGGCCAAACGCCCCTTCTACTCCTTCGCCACCTACCTCTGCTTCACCCATATAAGCTCATCGGTATCATATCCGCGTGAGCGCGCTATATCGAGGATATGGTCTGTTGTGGCACGCGATAGGTGGGGTGTTCGCGCCAATATCCATAGGTACTTTGGCGAGTGGCTACCCACCAATACCCACTCGTAGTTATCGCCAAGAGCAAGAATGTTATAGTCAGAGTAGAATATCCAGAAGAACGACACCCTCAACTGTCCTGGGTTCTTACCCAGCTTAGCTTGCCCTACAGCCGTCTTACGCTTGCCCGTACGCTGCGAAACACCCGTATTTGTAACCGATATCCGACCATCGGGGAGCATCACATACATAGCCTCGCAGCGCTCCAAATGGCGCTCGAACGAGTGGTCGAAGCGTGCTATTTCGTACCAGTGGCCCATATAGCGCTTAAGGTCGAGCGAGGGCACGGTAGCACGATTGATGTGGCGTGGCTGCGCATTACAGCCGAGCGTTGCGAGAAACGCACAGATGACACTCAAGAAATATCCATTCTTCATAACACTAATTTTTTTATCCTTGATATACATTTATAGTGCCATAAAATGGGGCAAGGAGTTCGTAGTTACGAATATAAATACTATCTTTGTAACAAAGAATCAACGAATGCTATGGCAGACAACTATTTAGAGAAACGCATGGAGGACTACAAGGCACAGCAGCCCTCGAAGCGCCGTATGGCGACACTACGCAATCTACTACTACGCAACCGTAGCTATCGCGGCTACGACAGCTCATTCATAGTACGCGACGACCAACTGCACCGCATCATAGAGGTGGCAACGCTATGCCCCTCGGCACGCAACCAGCAGGTGCTGCGCTTCCGCCCTGTAGTGGGCCAGGAGGCTAAGGATATGTTGAAGCACATACGCTTGGGAGGTGCTCTACCCGAGCTACACCTACCCTTTGCAGGCACCGAGCCCAACGCCTTTATCGTGATATGCTCAACGGTGGAGGAGTCGAAGTATGTAGACATTGACCTCGGCATCGTGGCGCAATCGATGCTGTTGCAGGCGGTGGAGATAGGCCTTGGCGGTATCTGCATAGGAGCCTTTGACCATAAGGAGATACGCGAGAAGCTATCGCTACCCTACGAGCCACTGCTTGTCCTTGCCATAGGCCGCCCAGCCGAGCGCATAGAGCTCAAGGCGTGCAACGAGGGCGACAGCCTAACCTACTACCGCAACGAGGGCATACACTATGTTCCAAAGATTAATGTCAACGACCTTATAATAAAATAGCTATGCGTAAAATCATACTATCACTTCTCGCACTCTGTGGTGCGATAACACTATCTCAGGCACAGGAGGTGCGCCCCTACTGGGAGCAACCCGAGGTATATGCCATTAACAAGCTACCTTCGCGAGCAACACTTTTGCCCTACCCCACAGCAGAGGAGGCGCTACAGCGTGGCGACTCTAAGTGGGTTATGGATATAAGTGGCCAGTGGCGCTTCCACTGGACAGCCACACCCGCAGAGGCCCCTAAGGGCTTCGAGGCTCTCGGCTACGACGATAGTTCATGGGATATGATGCCCGTACCAGGCAACTGGGAGATTGAGGGCTACGGCTACCCCATATACACCAATGTAAACTACCCACACCCTAAGAACCCTCCATTCATTCCTCACGACGACAACCCTACGGGATGCTATCGACACACCTTTACTATACCCAACGAGTGGGCAGGGCGACGCATCATCCTCCACTTTGAGTCTGGCTTGGCAGCCATGCACGTATGGATAAATGGCCAGGAGGTAGGCTATGCCGAGGGTACCAAGACCGCCGTTGAGTTCGACATCACACCCTATGCCACCACTGGCGAGAATACCCTTGCTATCAAGGGCTTCCGCTGGGCTGATGGTTCCTATCTTGAGGATCAGGACTTCTGGCGTCTCTCAGGCTTCGACCGTGGTGTCAAGGTCTACAGCGTCGACCAGGTGCGCATTGCCGACATGCATGTTGTTGCCGACTACGATGTGGCATATGACAAAGGCCTATATAGCGCCACTGTAAGTGTGGACAATAACCTCGACACGGAGTTTAGAGGCTTCTTGGAGGTATCTGTAATCAAGAGCTGGTACAACCATCAAAAGGGTGAGCTTGTATGCGACAAGTCGGTAGCCCGCATATCTCAGAGCATAAAGATTGGGGCACATAGCACCGAAGATGTCGACTTTGCAAGAACATTGAGCCATGTGGCAGCATGGAGCCACGAGGATCCACGACTATACACCACACTTGTGATGCTCAAGGATAACAAGGGTAATATCTTGGAGTGCTCGGCTTGCAATACGGGCTTTAGACGAGTGGAGATTAAGGATGGCATATTGTTGCTAAATGGCCAGCCTCTGATGATTAATGGCGTTAATATCCATGAGCACAACCCTGCAACGGGACATGTCGTAAACAGAGAGCTGATGCTTAAGGATATACACCTTATGAAGCAGCATAATATCAACGCCGTGCGCACAAGTCACTATCCTCAGTCTACCGAGTGGTACGACCTATGTGACATCCACGGTATACTGCTTGTTGACGAGGCTAACATTGAGTGTCACGGCTGCGGCACAGGCTACCACGACTCATATCCCGAGTTCCACCCCTCGCACCGCGAAGAGTGGAAGGGCACACACCACGACCGTGTGCGCTCGATGGTGGAACGCGACAAGAACCACCCCTCGGTAATCATATGGTCTATGGGTAACGAGAGTAGCGATGGCGAGGTATATGGCGAGATGTACGAGTGGATACACGAGCGCGACAAGACACGCCCCGTACAGCTTGAGCAGGGCTATGGCGGTCCACACACCGACATCATATGTCCCATGTACTCACCATTCAGCGAACTTAGACGCTATGCCGAGCGTGAGAATCTATCTAAGCCATTCATCCTATGCGAGTATGCCCACGCCATGGGTAACTCTACGGGCAATCTTCGCGAGTTCTACGACATCATCAATAGTAGCCCACACCTCCAGGGTGGCTTCATATGGGATTGGGTGGACCAGGGTATTGATGGTTACTATGAGGATGGTCGCCACTACTGGGGCTATGGCGGTGACTTCGGAGCAACGATGTACACCCACGACGAGAACTTCTGCTGCAACGGCCTTGTCCTTCCCGACCGCACACCACACCCAGGACTCATGGAGGTCAAGAAGGTGTATCAGGATATAGAGTTTGAGCTTGTCGACGGCCATGTGCGCATACATAACAACCATAACTTCACCGACCTCGCCAAGTATAGCTTTAGCTACATTGTTAAGTGCGAGGGTAAGATTGTGGAGCAGCGCGCCATAGATGGTGTTAAGTGTGTCCCAGGCAGCTATGTAGATATGAGCATTACCCTACCAACGATGGATAGTGGCAAGGAGTACACCATAGACTTTGCTGCCGCAAGGATGATGCAGAATATCACCAAGCCTGGAGATAGCGAGAATGTCACATTGGCCACAGAGCAGGTGGTACTACAACCCTACGACTTTAACTATGCTCTTCCCGAGAGCCGCGTTGTCTTCGAGCAGGAGGATAACATCTTGGTAGCCTACGGCGACAAGTGTGTAGCACACTTCGACACAGAGACAGGCGCACTTGTAAGCTACACGGTGGAGGGTCGTGATGTTATGGCCGAGCTTCCGGAGCCATGGTTCTGGCGTGCCCCCACAGATAACGACTGGGGTGCAGGCTTCCAGCGTAAGGCCGATGTATGGCGCACGAATAGCCGTAAGCCTCTCGATGCCACCGTTGAGAAGCACAATAATAGAGTCGTTGTGCGTGGCGAATATGAGCTTATCGACGCCCCATCTAAGTATATCCTTAGCTATACCTTTATGGCAGACGGAGCGCTCATGGTGGAGGCTGAGTGGCATAAGGAGGGGAATAATCTTCCTGAGCTACCACGCTTTGGTATGCGCATGATAATGCCCGAGGATTACAAGAACTTTGTATATTATGGTCGTGGCCCTTGGGAGAACTACTCAGACCGCAACGAGTCCTCGTTCTTGGGTCGCTATGAGCAGTCTACAGACGAGCAGCTCTACCCCTATGTACGCCCTCAGGAGTCGGGCAATAAGACCGATGTACGCTGGTTGGAGCTTAAGAACAAATATGGCATAGGCATCCGTATTGAGGGCCTTCAGCCACTGAGCGTCAGCGCCATGCCCTACCGCACGGAGGACCTCGACCCAGGAGCTACGAAGAATCAGATGCACTACTCCGACATCGAGCCACGCAAGGAGGTAGTGCTCCAAGTTGACCTTGCACAACGAGGCTTGGGTGGTGACGACTCATGGGGTGCTATACCTCACGAGCCATACCGCCTTGAGGCAGATAGCTACAGCTATGGCTATGTGATACGCCCCATACTACCTCAGCGATAAGCAACACAAAGGGCTGTCCCAACGGACAGCCCTTTATTCTATCTATCCACCTTCAGCAGCGACGAGTCGCCATAGCTGAGGAACCTAAAGCCATTAGCCAGAGCGTAGTCGTAGATTCGATGCCAGTCGCCACCTACATAGGCACTCACCAGAAGCAGAAGCGTAGATTTGGGCTGGTGGAAGTTTGTAATGATATACCTCACCACACGGAAGCGGTAGCCAAGCGGCGTAATCATTATTTGGGTTGCAGCCTTGAGCTGCTCGATGCCGTGCTCCGACATATACTCCTTGAGCGTTGTGAGCACACTCTCGCCATCGAAGTCATCATCAATATTGTAGAGCTCCCACTGCCCCACTACACGCTCAACATCGGGCGAGCCCGAGCTCTTGATGCGCCAAGCAAGAGCTGCCAACGACTCAAGGGTACGCACTGAGGTAGTTCCTACAGCAACGATACGACCTATATTCCTCAAGAGGTTATCAATGGTCGTGCGTGTTACAGAGAAGTGCTCGGTATGCATGGCATGGTCCGCAGCATTATCATCCTTGACAGGGAGGAAGGTACCTGCACCAACATGTAGTGTCACCTCCTCGAAGCCAAAGCCTCTATCACGCATGGTCTCTATAAGCTCAGGGGTGAAGTGCAGACCCGCCGTAGGTGCTGCCACAGAGCCCTCATAGCGAGCATATACGGTCTGATAGCGTGTGTTATCTATCTCCTCGCTCTCGCGATTGAGATATGGTGGGATGGGTATGCGGCCAAGGGTCTCCAAAAGCTCACCAAAGGTGCAGTCTGCCGACCAGCGGAAGCGCACGATATGCTCGCGTGAGCCGCGCTCCACAATCTCGGCACGCAGGGTATGAGCCTCACCATCAAGTTCGAAGTCGATGCCAATCTCACCCTCCTTCCACTTCTTGAGGTTACCCACAATGCAGCTCCACTCCGACTCGCCACGCACAGCAAAGGCACGCTCGTAGTCGGCAGGACGGTGCGGCTCAAGGCAGAATACCTCGATGCGAGCGCCCGACGCCTTGTGCATCACCATACGCGCGCGCACGACACGCGTATTATTAAATACGAGCATCGCCCCTTCGGGAAGGTAGCTTGCTATATTCTCGAAGCGGCTCTCCTCAATAGAGCCATTATCGTAGACGAGCAACTTAGACTTAGAGCGCTCGGCCAAGGGGAACTTAGCGATGCGCTCGTCGGGGAGCTCGTAGTTAAAGTCGTTGATATCTATATGTCGTTCCATAATAGCCATGCACTACTTTATATCGAAGTTCAGGAGAGTCTGACCAGCGATTACCACCTTGTAGTTGTCGCCCGCCACAACATCGAACGATGCAGGTGCACCAAGGTATATAAGGTCGCCTATGCGTAGCGTCATGCACTCCGAAAGGTGACTCACGACCCTATCTGTCGTGAAGCGCATATCACCCAACGATATGCGAGCTACCTCCTTATCGTTAATAAGGAACTGAGCACCCTCCAACATAGCATCGCGCGATAGCATATCGAGCGACAATGCCGAGGAGTGGTCGAAGCCCACAGCCCTATCCCAAGGTAGACCCTCGCGGCGAAGGTCCTCGAGCATATCTTGCGCAGTGAAGCTAACACCCGCCATCACAGCATCGATGCATCGTGGGGCAAAGCGCTCGCCTATGCACTTAGCAAGACGCGCCACTCGCAAGACGATATGGGGCTCGGCCACAACACGACCTACGCCATCGGGGATGTAGAAGGCGTCGTTGTTTCTAAGAAGTGCCGTATCGGCCTTAAGGTGATAGCATGGTGCATCGCCATGCTCGGTGTAGTTGTTTATAATGTTTATTAGTTTCATCCTCTTAGTGATTTTACCATATCCTTTGCAAAGCGGTCACTCGCCCCCTCGTCACCCATCATCACTCTCAGCTCGTCGAAGTCGCGAAGCATACGCTCGCGCTTCTCACCACCTGGGAGTATAGCTCTAACCTCGGCCAACGACTCCTCCTTGTTGAGCTTCGCGCGCACTATCTCACGCACAGCCTCACGACCCAAGTTGATGTTAACAAGCGAGATATAGGGAATCTTGAGGAAGTAGGGCTTGAGCTTCTCGTACAACCATGGCACACGGTAGAGCACCACCTCAGGAACGCCCATAAGTGCTGTTTCGAGGGTCGCTGTGCCCGATGTTACCACCGCCGCCTCAGACATGGCCAGCGTAAGTTGCGTTTTATCGCAAATATAGTGTACATTCTCCACGCCCTCGATATGCTTGTCGTAGTATGAGCGATCTATCCACTTCACGGCTGTAACCACAAACTGATACTGAGGGAACATACGCGCAATATCGACCATCTGCGGCAAGTTGGCCTTAATCTCCGATATGCGACTACCAGCCAAAAGCGCCACTATGGGTCGGCTATCGAGGTTATTATCGCGGCAGAACTCCTCCTTAGTTGGGAGCGTAGCACGACGCTCGGCAATATCATCAACAAGGGGATTACCACAGAAGTGAGGCTCTATGCCCTTGCCACGGAAGTACTCGGTCTCAAAGGGAAAGATGGTGTAGAGACGGTCAACATCGCTCTTCAGACGCTTCACACGACGCTCCTTCCACGCCCACACCTTGGGGGCAATGTAGTAGTAGACCTTTATGCCACGGCTCTTCGCCCACTTGGCAATGCGGAAGTTGAAGGCTGGGTAATCTATGAGTATCACCACATCGGGTGAGAATCGCTCTATATCGGCCTTAACGGCAGCTATCTGTCGAAAGATAGTGCGCAGGTTGCACACCACCTGCACAAAGCCAAAGAATGACATCTGCTTATAGTGGTAGAGCATAGCATCCTCACCACCTATGGCGGCCATATTGTCGCCACCACAGAAGCGGAACTTAGCCTCAGCATCCTCCTTGGCTATGCCTCGCATCAACTTACCACCATGTAGATCGCCCGACGGCTCTCCAGCAATAATATAGTACTTCATCTCAATGCCATTTAGTCTACAAAGATAGCACTTTATCTTAAAAGATAAAAGCTATCGACGATGTTTTGTTCTATATTCTTGGGGCGAGAGACCAACCACACGCGCAAAGTACTTACCAAAGAAGGATTGCGACGGGAAGTTAAGGTCGTAGGCTATCTGCTTTATAGTGCGCTCGGTGGATGTAAGCTGCGCAATGGCATCGAGCGTCACATACTTCTCTATCCACTCAACAGCACTCTTACCACTCGACGCCTTGACCACCGTCGAGAGATACTTTGCCGTTAGTCCCATCCTTTCGGCATAGAAGGCAAGATCGCGATTAGTGCGATAGTTCTCCTCCGCCATGCGAATAAACTCCGATGTTATATCGGCCTGACGTGTCTGCCACTTTTCCGAACGATACTGGCCGTGAAGGAAGTAACCCATACCAAGGAAGAAGGCGCGGGTAATAAGTCGCAATATCTCCAAACGATGGGGGTGTTCGTCGATAGGTATAATGTTCATACACATCGCCAGGTAGCCCTCTAAGGCCTGTCGTGCACGCTCCTCAAGGAGAGTATATGGATTCTCGGCGACTATGTTACGTAGGTCGAAGGTATTGCCGATGCTCAAACTCTCGGTGAAGTGCTCCGACATAAGGACATATACGGCACGAAAATCATCCGACACATCGACCATCTCAGTAATCTGACCAGGGAGAATGATAAAGAAACCGCCAGGCTCAAGATCATAGGTCTTGGTATTGATACGCCCACGACCGCTACCCACCTGGCAATACACCGCAACAACCAAGGGCGAGCGATATGGGTGGTTGGGAACTATATCGAAAGATGGATTCTCAATAATACTAAGTTCATCCCCTACGCTATAAGCCACGCCCTGATGTCCCGCACTAATATAACGACTAATTGTCGTTGCCAAAGTCATATCCATTGGACTAATATTCTTATTTAGTTAGACAAATATTCCTATCACTCCACAAATATAGTAAATATTTACCAAAGCTACACCCACAATAGGAATATTAGTCCAAACTATAGGAGTTTCAACCCTTTATTCATACAGATAACTGCCATACCTTTGCACCAGTGAAAATTAATAATCCCCAATAGCTATGAACAGAATATATATTGTTACCGGTGCGGCTGGCTTTCTTGGCAGCACAATATGCCGACAGCTTGTCAACGATAAGCAGCGTGTACGTGCCTTTGTTCTTCCCAACGACAAAGCAGCTAAGTTTCTCCCTAAAGAGGTAGATATCTACGAGGGCGACATCTGTAATAAGGATAATCTCAAGGAGATATTTAAGGTGGAGGATGAAAACCGCATTGTGGTACTCCACATAGCTAGCATCGTGACAGTAAACCCCGACTTCAACCAGCGAGTAATGGATGTCAATGTTGGTGGTACGGATAATATTATAGAGATATGTAAGAGCCACCCAAACTTCGAGAAGCTAGTATACTGTGGCAGTACAGGCTCTATACCCGAACAACCAATCGGTGCTGCCATCGCCGAGCCCGAGAGCTACGACCCTGAGAGTGTTGTCGGCTGTTATAGCCAGTCGAAGGCCATAGCCGCACAACATGTCTTGGAGGCTGCGCGCGAGGGCCTCAATGCCTGCATCACCCACCCTACAGGCATTATGGGTCCTGGTGACTTCTCGCTGAGCGAGACCACATCGACTCTTATCAAGATTATAAATGGTCAAATGCGCATTGGCATAGCAGGCACCTTCAACCTTGTGGATGTGCGCGACTTGGCAAGCGGCATCATCGCCGCTGTAGATTGCGGCAAGCGAGGCGAGAGTTACATATTGGGCAACGAGGCTGTAAGTTTCAAGGCTTTCACACGCCTGGTAGCAAAGGAGAGTGGCTGCAATGGAGTACGCATGTTCCTACCTACGAAGTTGGCAAACAGGATAGCAACAAGGATGGAGGAGAAGGCAAAGCGTAGCGGCGAGAAGCCTCTAATGACAACATTCTCGGTATACAACCTCGCCCGTAACAACCAATTCGATTCATCGAAGGCCCGCAAGGAGTTGGGCTACAATCCTCGCTCATATAGCGAGACCATACGCGACGAGATAGCGTGGCTACAGCAAGAGGGACATATTAAAGATAGAGAGACTATGGAAGAGACAAAGAAGAAGCAAAGCTTGAAGAGTGGCATTATCAAGGCCTACATCGGCATTGAGAAGAGTGTGGTTGGCAGCTATAAGGCCATAGAGAATGGTGCCGTCAAGAGCTACAAGGCTGTGGAGGATGCCACGGTGGGAGCCTACAAAGAGGTTGAGAACTCGGCAAAGAATATGGGCAAGAGCCTCATGGAGGAGTACAACAAGCAGAAATCAAACAAAGAGAAGTAGCCTACGGGCTACTTCTCCTCTATTAGGTCGGGGCGCAGAGCTTTAGTGCGACTCCATGCCTGCTCGTCCTGCCACTTCTCAATCTCGGCGAAGTTGCCCGAGAGCAACACCTCGGGGACCTTCCAGCCGTTGAACTCCGCAGGGCGCGTGTAGACAGGTGGTGCCAACAAATTATCCTGGAAGCAGTCGGTAAGTGCCGAGGCTTCGTCGCCAATAGCGCCAGGGATAATTCTTACAACCGAGTCAGCAATGACGCACGCAGCAAGCTCGCCACCTGTGAGCACATAGTCGCCAATAGATATCTCACGTGTTATGAGGTGTTCACGAATACGGTAGTCGATACCCTTATAGTGACCACAGAGAATGATGATATTCTTCATCAGCGATAGGCGGTTAGCCTCATGCTGATTATAGGTGATACCATCGGGCGAGGTGAAGATAATCTCGTCGTAGTCGCGCTCCGACTTAAGCTTCTCGATACAGCGGAACACAGGCTCTATCTTCATCACCATGCCGGCCTCGCCACCAAAGGGGTAGTCGTCGACAGTGCGACGCTTATCGTCGGTATAGTCGCGCAAGTTGTGAACATATATCTCGGCATGTCCCGACTCCTGAGCACGCTTCAATATCGACTCGTTAAGAGGCGATGCGAGCAACTCGGGGACCACCGTAATAATATCTATACGCATAGGTTTAGCCTTTATAGTTTACCTCATTATTCAACACCTCGACAATGAAGGGGTTGTACATGCTCTCATGACCAAGTGTCGAGCTATCCTCGTGGCCTGGGTAGATTGTAACATCGTCGCCCAAGGGTAGTATCTGCTCCAAGATAGAGCGCATAATCCACGAGTAGTCGCCACCAGGAAGATCTGTACGGCCGATGCTCTCCTTAAATAGAGTATCACCCGTAAAGAGCGACTTAGACTCCTCGTCGAAGAGTACCACATGACCAGGGGTGTGGCCAGGAGTCTTGATAACCTTGAGCGTAGTATTGCCAAAGGTGATGCTCTCTACAGTATCAAGGTCTACATCTATCTCGGGAACATTATTACACTTGATGCCATAGACCATACCACCCGCAGTGCTGTCGATAAGGAACTTATCCTTAGACGAGCAGGCGAACTTGGTATTATACTCGCTCTTCAACCAGTCTACACCGCCCGTATGGTCGAAGTGACCATGGGTATTTACCGCCATCACAGGCTTAAGGTTGTGGGCAGTGAGAAACTCCTTGAGGATACGATTCTCGCCAGCGACCATATTACCAGCATCTATGATGATGCACTCCTTGGTATCGTCCCACACGATGTATGTATTCTCACGAAAGGGGTTAAAGACAATTTTCTTAATCTCCATATATACAATTATTAATTACTTATTACGGCCTTCAGCGTTATGTGCTTCACGCCACTACGCGCCGACGAGTAGACCTGCAACACCCTATAGAAGTTACCCTCGGGGGCCTTTGCTGGGTCCATGGTGATGACTATAGAGCCACGCTCGCCAGGCATCACCTTCTTACGGTCGCACTGCACCGTAGTACATGTGCAGCTTGTGCGCACCTCGGTGACTACCAGCGGAAGGTCTCCCGTATTGGTATAGGCCAGGCGCACAACCTGTTTGTCGTCATCCTGAGTAAGCTCACCAAGGTCTACGATATTGGTCTGAAACTCAATATCGGCACCCTCAGGGGCATCGGCCGAGAGGCTACTCACGCTCAACAGAGCGACAATAACAATAAAGGCAAATCTAAATAGCTTCATACTTATCTTCATCGCCCGATATAGGCTTGAACACATAGATTATATACTCAACACTCTCCTTACCAGGCTTGAATGTCGATTTCTTAGCAGACTCCACAGCAGCTTTGCGAATATCGGCATCGGTAGTAGTAGTATCATCGCTCACCACCGTCACCTTATTAGGGTCTACCTTACCATCTTTCTTAACCTCAAGGCGCACATTTACCTGCACCTCACGGACAACACTAAGACTCTGCTCAGGCTTATGTAGATACTCAACGCCACGGCTCTCCTTATCCATACGAAGTTCAGCAAAGCCTGGAATGTTATGTTTCTCACCTTGGTCATTATCATCATCACCCGTAAGATTATCACCCTTGCCATCGCCACGCTTACTCTCGACATCACCCATTGGCGCGAACTTATTACCCGCAGGTGTGGTCTCGGAAGATTGTATCTCCGAAGCCTGGAACGAAGCTCGTGGATTGAGGGTCTGAGTCTTCTCCTCCTGTCCCTTAGTCTCGGCACTCTGCGTCTCCTCAGCCTCCTTAGTATGAACAAGTGGATCCTCGTCAGGAGTATCCTTAGGTGTATCGGGAGTCTCCACAGAGCCTACTCTCTTATCCTCGGGGACCTCTGCAGGAATAGTATTTACCTTACCCTTCTCCTTAGGTTTAGGTTTCTGCTTAGGTTGCGGCTTCGGATCCTCCTTTATCTCCTCAGTCGGCGTCTCCTCGGCAACAAACTCGATGATAACAGGGGGGCGTGTCGACGGAGTCATAGTGATGGATATAAAGCTCAAAGCGAAGGCTACTACTGCCATGAATACTATCACGGCAATAGCAGCATATCGCTTAGTGCTGTTATCATTAGGATTATAATACTCCATTATTCACTCTCCTTGGTTGCAAGCGACAACTTATATTTATCTACGCCCTCGGGATACCTATTAGTGTCACGCTCTCTATTGCGTAGATTAATCTCCTGAATCTTTGAGGCTACATCCACAAATTGCTGCATGGTTGTTGCATCCTTATCGCAGATGAATGCTACACTCATAGTCACCTCACTACTATCTGCCATAGAGCTTGCATAGTAATCCTCCAAGGCTGCATCAAGCTCGGCAAGTGTTGTGCACTCCAACTTATTGTTTAGCTTGTAGCTAACCCCCAGAACATTCTGCTCGATGGTAATAGAGGCTGACGATGTATCCTTAGTCTTATTAGTATCGGATGTTGGCACCGACACCTTCATCGCATTAATCGGGTTGATAAGCGTTGTCGCCAAGACAAAGAAGACCAACAACAAGAAAACAAGGTCGGTCATTGACGATGCCGAGAACGATGTGCTTATCTTCGAACTTCTCTTGATTGCCATACGCTATATTACTTTTGTACGGGTTGATTCAAAATATCCATAAAGGCGATGGTAGTAGCCTCCATTCTGAAGATGAGCTTCTCAATACGAGCAACGAGATAGTTGTGTGCGAAGTATGCTGGGATACCCACAACAAGACCACCTACAGTAGTCACCATTGCCACATACATACCATCGGCAAGATCGTTAATCTGTATACCACCAGCCGCGTTTGTCGACATGCCGATAAATACACCAACCATACCTACGACAGTACCCAAGAAACCAATCATTGGAGCACCACCCGAGATAGAGGCAAGCCATGGAAGACCTGTCTCAAGCTTGGCAACCTCAACATTTGCCACATTCTCGATGGCTGTCTGGATATCACTCATAGGACGGCCAATACGCTCAATACCCTTCTCCACCATACGCGCGATTGGTGAATCGGTACGACGGCAGAGATCGATGGCTGCATCAATATTACCCTCAGAGATACAGTCACGAATACGATTCATGAAGTTAGCATCTATCTGCGTAGCCTTGCGGATGGCCAAGAAGCGCTCCACAAAGATGAATACCATCACACCAGCGAGCAATACCAACACCCACATCAACCAGCCACCAGCCAAAAAGAGGTCCCAGAAAGACACCTCAAAGACCTTTGCATCCTTATTAGCAGTAGGAGTAGTGACTGCAGAAGCATTCACAGCATCCACAGCATCTTCTGTCTCACCCTCAGGAGTATCAGATGTTAGCTCAGTTGAATTGTCATTAGCAGGGGTCAGCGCCATAGCTACATTTGGCGCAACGAGTGCAAGAAGCACAAGGCCAAAACAGATTGTTACGATTCTCTTCATAATATTTGTTGTTTTTAATTAATGATTACAGAAATATCTCTCACCCTTGTGGCGCTACTAACTATAACGCCTCGGTAGTGGTTGTAGTATCGAAGATGGGTATTATAAACTCAACATCATCCATCTCTATGGGCTTGAGTTCTATCTTCGAAGCCTGCCCCTCGATGGCATCCATCTTCTTAGCCTTACGCTGCTGGCGACGCTCGCGGCGCTCCTCACGGCGCTCACGACGGCGCTCCCTACGCTCGGCATTGGTGAAGCGCTGCTTGAGGCTCTGCCATAGCTCGGGGAAGCTATTGAAGCTCTCGCTATAGTAAACACCCACGCCCGACTCCTGCATACCTTGGTTCTCGCCATAGCGGTCAATGGTCTGCGTAAAGCCCTTAAGGCGGAAGGCACCCTCATCATCTATGAGCCATGTGATAAATGCCTCACCCACAAAGTTAGATGCGCGGTTGGTTGCCCTTAACGACTCATCCGACAGGTAGCCACCCTCAATCTCGACCAAGAGGCGGTCATTAAGCCAGCTCTTCGAGAAGCCAAAGTCGACCTCATCACCCGTAAGCTCGGTACGAGGACGGTAGCGGAAGATGACATTATAGTCATCGCCCGAGAGCCAGTTACTCAACTGATTCGAGAGCATCTCGAAACCTGTAGTAGCAGAGAGCGAGGCACCCATAGCTCCCGTATCATCGGCAGCAAAGGTGTTAGCAGCGAGCAACCAGAACATCTGTGTAGCCACAGCCTGCTGGTCGGTGAGCGTTGAGTTAATAATTGCTTGTATCTCGGGGGCAACATTGGGGACTTGCACATCGAAGGTCACAGTTGGCTCCATCATATTGTCAGTAAGCTTGATATAGCAATTCACGGGCACAGCTCGTGAGGTATCAACGCCCTTCACAGAGCCACCGATAAGTGGTTTGAGCGAGGCCTTAGTTCTATATATAGCATCGATATTAAGTTGCGCTGCCATAGGATCACCATTCCATGTGATGGTAGAGCCAGGCTCCACATCGAAGCGCTTATGCCATATATTCTGTAGCGTGAAGAGGTAGTTACCCTCAGTGATGGTGTAGGCACCACGCATCTCCAAGACATTGGCCTTGGGAACATAGTGCAGGGTAATCTGTCCCGAACCCTTAGCCTTGATGATATCGCCAAGTGTTGGGTCAATGACGAGCTGCATATCGATATTTGGCTCAACATTGAGCGTCATATCCATATCCATAACACCACTGATGTTATTCACCGAACGCTGACGGCGGTTATGTGCCATCACACGACGGGTGAGGAAGGCCGTAGTATCGGGGGCCTCAACCTTGGCCTCGGTGAACTTCACGAAGTCGGCATACGAGACATTCTCCTTACCCATCAGCGGCATGAAGAACTTCGAGTTCTTGGCACTTGTAGCCTCAATATTCATCTTCATACCTCGCTTATCACCATTGAAGGCTGCTCTACCCGAGGCATAGATATGGCCATAGAAGAGGTCGTTATCCTTAGCCTTGGTGTCGAGCACAAGCATATCCTTAGCCTCGATAGATATGTTATAGGTAACATTAGATAGGTGCTCCAAACTTAGATCCATAGAGTAGCTACCCTCATGACCCTCCGAGTCGTAGAGCTTAATGGCGTCAGCATATATATGGTTATTCTCCACACGCAACTCACCCTCAGGGGCTCTATATCGTGTATTTGTAAAGTCGACCATAACGCCAATATCTCGGACCTTGGCACCACCATTGAGCTGGGCCATACGACCCTGACCAGCTATGGTGAAGTTAACATCGCCAGTACCCTCAATATCCGAGACTATGCCTTGCAAGAATGGCTGGATAAGCTCCAACTTAAGATTCTTCATATCGGCCTTAGCAAGATATCTGGTATTCTTAGGCTGGTAGTAGCCCCTGACATTAGTATCTTGGGTGATACGGTCGCATATATATACGCGAGCCCTATTCTCCGCGAAGTCCCAGTCCGAGGTTATACGCTGAGGAGGTGCAAGGAGGCCGTTGACTCTCACACTATCAAGGTCAATAGATGCATCAATCTCGGGATGGCGCATTACCGCCTTAATGGTGGCATGGCCATTAGAGCGACCCTCCACCTCGTAGCCCCAGCGGCGTACCAAGAGCGAGAGTGGCGAGATGTCGAAGTTATCGAGCGTCAACATCAACGAGTCCTCGCGCAAGCGCGACACGACACCATCGATAACAAGTTGCTGACCTGGGTGTGTGATGCGCAACTCGTCGATGCTCAAACGCGACGAGGCAACATCAATACCTCGCGTGATAAGCTTCCACTGCACCGAGTCGGTGGTGAAGTGCGAAGGGGTGATATCAATATGCATAGAGCGTGCTCCCGACAGCGAGTCACGACTAAACGCGGCTTTTAGGCCCAACATACCCGAGGCACGACCATTATCGCCACTAAAGCCAGCACGCAGCGAAGCTCTATTCTCGCGAGCACCACCAGTGATATTAAATCTTGGCATCAGAGGACGAGCGCCGAGATATATGCACGACGACTCAAGCCATAGCGATAACGAGTCACGCAGCTTCTTATCCACATTGAATGCCATATTTGCCATGATAACGCCACCGTACTCTACAGTCTCGGAGCTACCACGCATCATCATCTTATTGTTCGAAGGGCTGAATGCGATGTATGCCTCGGTATCGGGGGCAACAATAAGGCTTGAGGCCACAGCATCCAGCAGGTCGTTAATCTTATCGCCCACCTCTATCTTAAGCATGGTATCATCACGCTCATAAGTGGTGTTCAACTTCCGCTTAACCGAGTTATCGTCATAGAGCAGCGGGATATAGGTCATCACGAAGTTATAGATATAGCTATAGGCATCGCGATAGCTCAGGTAGCTCTGATATTGCACATCGGCAAACTCAGACTCAAGTACCGCGGCACGAAGTTCGTCATCGCCAAACATGGTGAACTCCACGAGGTCGGTCTCAAGTCTATTGCCTGGGTAGTCGTAGATGGCATTAGCAACACTCACAACACCCATAAGATTGTCTATATTACTACCAATAGCCTCCAATCCCATATCAAAGGATAGTACCGATGTAGTATCGCGCTTGTTGACACCTATGGCATGTAGGTCGGCACGACGCATATTGAGAATGAGAGTATATGCGGGGTTCTCTACATCGAGGTTCATATCACCTACGAGGTCGAAGTCGAGACACTCATCCGTAGAGTTCATCGACACATTATATACGCCACCATTGGCATTACCCGTCATGGTGATGCCTCTATAGCGGTATGGACCATATTTTAGGCCGTCGATATTCGATGACACCTCGGCAACAATCTCATCACCAAGCATAGCCTCACCCTTAATATAGACATCCACCTCTTGCAGTTTTTGGTGGTTAAGCACTCGGCCGAGGTTAAACTTCTTGGCCTTTACATCGCCACTAACATCTACACCATCATCGCTAATGACTATATCACCATCGGCCTTGATACGACCAACATCAGTAATAAATGAGCCATCGACGCTAAAGTCCTTGATAAGGCCCTTGAAATGACCAGCACCATCGGCCCAGCCTACACGACGCACAATATCTCTCGCCTTCTTGGGCAAGCCACCCTCGCGCACACCCTCAACAAGGGTATTGGCATCTGCCGAGGTAATATAGGCTCTTGTGATATCCACATCATACTCTGCATTACGCCAGTCGGGCATACCTATGAAGTGGGCATCACCCTCAACAACACTACTCTCGCCAAGCACCGCACTATTGAGGCGCACCTTAAAGTCGCGAACATAGCCACCGAAAGTACCATCACCACCGCTTATCTTAACATTCCAATTACGCAAGCCTGGGGCAAAGTAGGCGATATCGCGCGAATCAACATTGGCGCGTGTAACAACACCATGCATATCCACCGAGTCGATATAGTGTTTATACTGCTGCCAATTTTCGCCATCGAGGAGCAGGCGTGGCACGAACACCGACGAACGCTCGGTGTAGGCATCAAAGGACTTGAACTCGATAACGCCCTTTGCTACGCGCAAGTTAGTAGATACCGACGAAGCTTTAAAGCCACTCTTCTCCCATGCCGACACGCCATCGACATCAAGAACGACAACACCCTTGATTACCGAGAGATTTCTCACCGTACCGTTGATGTCGCGTATAAGCATATCGTTGTAGTCGACGCCATATACGGGGTTGCGATGCTGACGGCGCTCGAAGCTGAACTCCACGCCATCCACCTTGATTTCGTCGATAAAGAACTTAAACCTACCCTTGCCATCCTTACGCTGGAGTTTCTGCGCTATAGGGCGAATGTTAAGCTCGCCATCAGCCATCTCTTTAACCCTTAGACAACCACCATCGACCACACCAGCCTCAAGGTGTAGCGCCACATTAGCAATATCGAAGCCCGCAACACGAGCCTTGACATCCTCAACATAGAGAAGTGTATCGCGCTCGTAGTCCTCGACATAAAAGCCCCTTACGCGCACTTTGGAAAAGAGATCCAAGTCGATGCGATCTATGGCCACACGAGCACCGAGCTTATCACTGGCAAACTCCGAGGCTCTATCTATAGCATAGTTCTGAATGGTATCAACACTGAGAAGTAGAGTTATGCAAATAGGCAAAAATATCGACAACAAAATGATGGTCGATAGCACCTTTGCCAATATTTTTATAACTTTGCGCATTGAAACCCAGCAATTGGTTTTGATAGTTTACAACAATTAACCTACAAAAGTAATCATTTTCTATTAATAATAGAAAAGAATTGCAAAAAAAATGATACGATAATGGATATTACAATTCTCGGCATAGAGTCATCGTGCGACGATACCTCGGCAGCAGTCATCCGCAACCGCACACTTCTGTCGAATGTAATTGCCTCACAGGCAGTACACCAGAAGTATGGAGGCGTCATCCCCGAGCTCGCTTCACGAGCACATCAGCAGAACATAATCCCTGTGGTGGACACAGCACTCAAGGAGGCTGGTATTACAATCGACAAAGTCGATGCCATAGCCTTCACCCGTGGCCCAGGCCTTTTGGGCTCACTCCTTGTGGGCGTATCGTTCGCCAAGGGGCTATCCATAGCAAACAACATACCTCTCGTGGAGGTCAATCATCTTCAAGGACACATTCTCTCACACTTTGTCGACCTTCCCGACCGCGAGCTAGCGCACCCCGACTTCCCATTCCTCTGCCTTCTGGTTAGTGGCGGACACACTCAGATTGTACGCGTGGACTCACCCACCGAGATGGAGATTATAGGTACAACCATCGACGATGCCGCAGGCGAGGCCTTCGACAAGTGCGCCAAGGTGATGGGACTACCCTACCCTGGCGGCCCCATTATTGACCGTCTTGCCAAGGAGGGTGACAGCTCGGCATTCAAGTTTGCTAAGCCTCATGTCGAGGGCGAGTTCGACTACTCGTTCTCGGGTCTAAAGACATCATTCCTATACACATTACGCGATGCTGTTAAGGAGGACCCCGACTTTGTAGAGAAGAACAAAGCCGACCTATGCGCATCACTCCAGAAGACCATCGTGGATATACTCCTTGACAAGCTAATCAAGGCTTCCAAGTCTACAGGCATCAAGGATATAGCTATTGCGGGCGGTGTATCGGCCAACTCGGGTCTGCGCAACGGCATCACCGAGGCTGGCAAGCGTCGCGGCTGGCGCACCTTCCTCCCCGAGCTGAAGTTCACCACCGACAACGCAGCGATGATTGCCACCGCGGGCTACTACCGCTATATGGCTGGCGAGATTAGCAACCTTGAGGTGTCACCCGTAGCACGCCTCGAAGATTTGTAATTATGTCTACCGAGCAACTGCCATACACCGACTATGGACGCACCATGCGCCAGCACCTCGGCGGCCGTGTGCAGAAACTCGCAATAGATGCCTCCATGGGCTGCCCTAACCGCGATGGAAGAGTGGGCCATGGAGGCTGTACTTTTTGTCTTAACGAAGCATTTTCTCCCACCTACTGTCGCGAGGCTAAAAGCATCACCGAGCAGATAGAGCAAGGCATAGCCTTTCACGCTGCCCGCCGCAGAGAAGCTAATAAATATCTCGCATACTTTCAGTCAGGGTCAAATACTTACAATAGCATAGAGCACCTTGAAGAGTTATACTCCGAAGCACTAAACCACCCAGCGATATCGGGCATAATCATCGGCACACGCCCCGATTGCATAAATTCCGAAATACTCAATCTTTTGGACTATTTTTCCAATAGATACTACATCGCCATTGAGTATGGTATTGAGTCGACCAACGACACCACACTCGCGCACGTCAACCGCGGCCACGACTTCGCTTGCGCCCAGCGCGCCATCGAGCTAACCCATCGCCACAACATCGACATTGGCGCCCACTTCATCATTGGACTTCCGGGCGAGAGCCGCGAAGAAATTATCGCGCAAACCGACTCCATCAACGCCCTCGGCATCAACTTCATAAAGTTTCATCAGCTGCAGATATATCGCTCCACGCCTATGGCTGCGGAGTGGCGCGAGCACCCCGAGCGCTTTCTCTTCGGCGCGACACAAAATAGCGAGGAGTACCTATCACTCATCATCGAAATTCTGCGCCGCCTAAGCTCAGACATAGCCATCGAGCGCATCGCCTCCACCGCGCCACGCGACCTGCTGCTCCACTCGCCACTTGGCGGCATCCGCATGGATGCTCTGCGCAATATGCTCGTCGAGCGGATGCGCACCCTCAACGCCCAACAGGGGGATATGGTTAGTGAGTAGAGAGTAATATTTCGCTCCATAGGAGCGATGTGAATAGAGTAGTGAAGAGTAGTGCGCGGACTAAAGTCCGCTAAAGGGTAGTGAAGCGTAGTAAAGGGTGATTGCGCGCAGACTCCCCTAATACCCCATGCTACTCTTTAGCGCCTTAAGGCGCGAACTACTCTTTACTACTCAATCGCGCTAAGCGCACCATACCTTTCCCCTAACACAAGTCGCACCCAAAACCAACAATTCTGCGATAATAGCTCTTTTGTTGCAAAAAAGTTGCAAAATCACGATAATTTACCTACATTTGTTTCGAACAGCCTCATTATAGGCTCGCGTGCGCATACATATATATGCACAAATAGTAGGAAAATAGTCATTACGATGACAATCAACCACTGACAAAGGAGAACAAAAAACAAACAATATTAAAATTTTACACTATGAAAAAGCTTCTATTTTTCTTGGCAGCAGCCATGCTTTTAGGAGTATCATGCCAGCAGCATGAGGGTTTCAACGAGGTCAGCAATGACGACGTTGTTTCCGTTCAGCTCAAGCTTGACATCCCTGAGTTGGCAGCTACACGCGCAGGCGAGACCGACATGAATAGTGGTCTTGGCGCTATCGACAACTTCAACGACGACGAGTGGGCGAAGTATGATGTTCGTTACATCCTCGAGATCTACGACGTAACCCCAGGCTACGAGAATCTCGATACTCCTATCAAGAAGCGCGAGGTTCAGACCTTCGACAGCTATCAGGAGACTATGTTCGAGGTTCGCCTTGTTCCTAACCGTAAATACCGCTTTGTGGTATGGGCAGACTTCGTTATGCAGGGTACAGATGACGACCTCAACTACAACACTACAGATCTCAAGAGCATTACTCGCAATAGCATTGCTGCTATGGACGAGAGCCACGATGCATACTTCATTTGGAAGGATCTCGAGGTTACCAGCTCAGGTATCTCAGAGAGCCTCACTTTGAAGCGTCCTTTCGGTAAGATTCGTGTTATCAGCACCGACCAGAACGAGGTGAACATCGGCTCTGAGGTTGCGGAGGTAGATGTTACTTTCTACAACCACACTCTCTACAACTCTCTCAACGCCGTAACTGGCGTGGCTACAGGCGAGACATTGAACTCGTACACATATACTGTAACCAAGGATAATTCAGTTTACACTAAGGGTTATGATGAGTCTACAGCAAACATGACTCTCTTTGCTGATTACATCCTTGCTGGTGACGAGACCGAGGGTGCTCAGGAGGTTAACTTCACAATCACCGCATGGGGTAAGGATGGTCGCGAGATCAACTCACACGACTTCAACACTCAGATTCCTTTGGAGCGTAACCACCTAACAACCATCGTTGGTAACTTGCTCACACTCCAGAATGAAATCTATATCTCTATCGACGACGACTTCGATGGCGAGTATCTACGCAACTACGAGGAGGAGACTCTTGCAGTTGAGTCATGGGGCATCGGTGAGCTCAACGAGAATGGCAACTATGAGTACGCCCTTAGCGATGGCACACACAGCTTCACACTTATCGTACCTTCATACTCCGTAAACCCAGCAAATGGCGAGCTTTGGGCTGGCAATATGAAGTATGTAGCCTCTGAGGCGGAGCTTGTAAATTGGGGCTACTTCACTATCGAGGGCTTGGCGGTTGACCCAACACGTGCTGAATTCGTTGAGCCAACAATTGTCGGTGGCTCTATGCAGGTTTCAGACTTGTATGAGGGTGGCTCAGAGATCTACATCAACCTCGAGTACACATTGGACCCAACAGCTACGACCCCTGTATACGAGACTATCTCATTCCTCTTCGCGGGTGACGCTGTAGCTAAGACCTTCCTTGCTTATCCAACTGTTGAGGCAAAGGTTGTTGACAACACCATCACCTTGACATGGGATGCTGTTGAGGGTGCTGAGAAGTATAGCATCACCACCGGCACCGAGATGCCAGTAATCACTGAGGAGTTGTCTTACACCTTCACTGGCGAGTATGGCGCTGTGTACACATTCGTTGTCACAGCCATCCCTGCTGACGAGGAGCTATACTACGAAGCATCAACAGAGATCAATGTTCAAATTGGCGGTGGCAGTGGCATATATACCTTTACAAGTGCGTATATCAACGTCCCATATGACTGGAGCGACATTTACGTCATACTCTCACACGAGGATGGCTCTGAGGTTAAGCTCAACTTCTACGGGTGCACACCAGCCAACTACATACCAGAGGGCAAATACTCAGTTTCTTCGAGTGCTAATGCAGTATATCCTGAAGAGGGAGGCAACTTTTATTCATACATACAAAAAGACGGAAACCTGTATGGTATTCACGAGGGCTACGTAAATGTCTCTGAGGTTGATGGCATGTATCACTTCGATATCAATGTAACAAGCAATGATGGCATTGCTCTTGAGGCTGTTTATGAGGGCGGCATCGAGGGTCTTGTTGTGCCAAGCCAGTATGTAGAGCCTGCTCTGCCAGCAGGAGAGCAACGCACCATCTATGTAAGAGTTGATGATGACATGCCTGAGCTATATTTCTACTCATGGACATACGATGATACGGGATGGGACATTACAATCACTGATGCATGGCCAGGTGATTTGATGACAAAAGATAGCCCTGGCGTATTCTACTTCACATACCCAGCAGAGTATGATGGTAAGAGTGTCAACTTCATCTTCAACAATGGTCATGGAAGCCAGACCGAGGACTTAACGGATGTAGTACTTACAGAAGATTTGTACTACGAGCGCTACGACATTGCCGTACCTCATGACCCACAATACTCAGTTATCGGCAAATTGGCAGGTGGTGCTGAATGGGATTATGATATCTACTTCCCAGCCGACAGTGACGGCGACGGCGTCTATGTAGTTAAGGGCGTACAGTTCGAAAATGGCAATGAATTTAAGATTCGCCAGGACGGCGACTGGAGTGTTAATTGGGGTAACGTGAACGATACAAATCTCGCACTTGATACACCTGCATCGCTTGCTAGAGATGGTTTCAACTTTATAGTTGCAGATGCATCATACGACAAGACATACGACATCTACTTCGACACTATCAACTGGCAAGCATGGATTACTGAGGGCGAGGCAGTGGAGCCAGAGCCAGAGGTTATCCCAGAGTTCGTAATCCCAGGTGAGGGTGGTTCTTACACCTATGATTACCGCTACACTACACTTGTAGATGGTTTGGATGTAAACAACTCAATTCGTGTAAAGCAGGACAATGATTGGATTTGGGATATCAGGTTCAATCCTGGTTTGACTGAGATCGTTGCAGGTGACTACAAGGCTACTAACAGCTTATTCTCTAGTGCAGACGCTCTTGAGGTTGATACTTATAACGGTGGTTTCCAGAATAATGACTACAACTACATCTATCCGGATGAGTATGAGAAGGTTACTACCTTCAATGTTCAGGTTGAGGGTGAGTACTACTGCATCACTTTGATTGGTAGCGGTGGTTATGGTAGTAACGCAGGTGATACATACCGTTGTGTATATATTGGCAAGATTAAGTAATAAATTGCCTATAACGGTCGTTTGACCATAAACTCTTCGGAGCTTCCCTCGCGGGAGGCTCCGTTTTTTTGGTGGGGGGGGGTATGGGTAATAGGAGCGATAGCGGTCTATGCGTAGAATATACCGTTATTGTTTACCATTGATCACATCAAGCGAAGCGTTCCTATTAATCCCATCTTTCCTATCTCACACCTTATATATTTATAATACTCACAAATCTTTCGACCCAAAGAGCAAAAAAGCGCCGTAAAATTTTCATATTTGAGCAATTTGTAGTACCTTTGCTCAGATAATAACCCTAACTCCATACACAATGGCAATTAAGAATAACGTAATGATCGTTCGCCAGAGACTTCTCACCAAGCTCGTGAGCCTCTGGAATGAGGGTGAACTAGTCGAGAAAATCGACCGCCTTCCTATCGAGTTCAGTCCTCGCAACTCACAGGTGCGTGGCCGCTGCTGCATCCACAAGGAGCGCGCAGTATGGAAGTACAAGTCGTTGCCACTCTTGGGCTACGACATGACTGACGAGACCGACGAGCTTATGCCACTCTCAGCTTACGCTAAGATGGCTATCGACCGTAAGAAGATTAAGGATAACATCATGTGCGTTATCGACGAGGCCTGCTCATCATGCGTACGCACTAACTACGACATCACTAACCTCTGTCGTGGTTGCGTGGCTCGTGCATGTTCTCACGCCTGCCCTAAGGATGCTATCGAGTTCGACCCCGAGACATCACAGGGTAAGATTAACCACAAGATATGTATCAGCTGCGGTAAGTGTCACGCAGCCTGCCCATACCACGCTATCGTTTACATCCCAGTACCTTGCGAGGAGGCTTGCCCTGTAGGCGCAATCTCTAAGGACGAGTATGGCGTAGAGCATATCGACGAGTCGAAGTGTATTTACTGCGGTAAGTGTATGAACGCTTGCCCATTCGGTGCTATCTTCGAGATCTCACAGGTATTCGACATTCTCCAGGCTATCCGCCGTGGTGAGGAGGTTGTTGCAATGGTAGCTCCATCTATCCTCTCGCAGTACAATGTACATACAGAGCAGGTTTATGGCGCAATCAAGGCTATCGGCTTCAAGGATGTTATCGAGGTTGCTCGTGGTGCTGAGATCACAACAGAGAAGGAGACTCACGAGTTTGCAGAGAAGATGGAGGAGGGTCAGCCATTCATGACCACTTCATGCTGTCCATCATACATGGAGATGGCATCGAAGCACGCTCCTGAGCTTAAGAAGTACATCTCATCGACATACTCTCCAATGATCTACACCGCAGAGCTAGCACGCGAGAAGTATCCAAATGCAAAGCTCGTATTCGTAGGTCCATGTATCGCTAAGCGTAAGGAGGTGCGTCGTGAGGGTCTTGAGGGCAAGGTTGACTTCGTACTCACATACGAGGAGGTACACGCTATCCTCGGTGGTATGAACATCGAGCTCGGCGAGGCTAACATCCACCCAGTAGACTGCGCATCACGCCGTTCGGCACATGGCTTCGCAGAAAATGGTGGTGTAACAGCTGCGGTTAAGGAGCTCGTTGATGGCAAGATTGACTTCACTACACTCCAGATTGCTGGTCTTAATAAGAAGAATGTAGCACTACTCAAGGCTTACGGTAAGACAGGTAAGGCTCCTGCTCAGTTCATCGAGGTGATGGTCTGCGACGGTGGCTGTATCTCAGGTCCAAGCGTTCATACTGCGTATGGCGATGGCAAGAAGACCTTCGACGCCGAGCTGAAGAAGAGATAACACTAATAATGAGAGAATTAGTTGAGCAATTAGCATACAATCGCAGGCTCGACAACGCGAGCCTCAAGGCACTACTTAACGGGTGTGTCACTGATGTGCATTTGCTTCAACTTCTCCGAGACTACGCTGTCCGAACTGCTCACGAGCAGTTCGGACTTGGCGTATATATACGAGGCCTCATAGAGCTATCAAGCTACTGCAAGTGCGACTGTCTCTATTGTGGTCTACGCCGTAGCAACCGCCAGGCAGAGCGCTACCGCCTATCGCAAGAGGAGGTGATGATGTGCTGCAAGGAGGGCTACAATCTCGGTTTCCGCACCTTCGTGCTTCAGGGAGGTGAGGATGGAACGCACACCGACGAGTGGCTTGTGGAGCTACTTAGAAAGATGCGCACAACATATCCCGATGTGGCAATAACACTATCGCTGGGTGAGCGTGGCGAAGAGTCGTACCGCAAACTCAAGGAGGCTGGAGCAAACCGCTATCTGCTACGCCACGAGGCGGCAGATGCCGAGTTATATGCGAGCTTGCACCCCGCAAGCAAGGGCTTGGAGCACAGATTGGAGTGTCTTAGAGCACTCAAGAAACATGGATACCAAACAGGTATGGGAATGATGGTGGGCGTCAAAGGACAGACAATAGACCACCTGGTAAAAGATTTAGAGTTAATAGGCGCCATGAACCCCGAGATGGTGGGCATAGGCCCCTTCCTGCCACACAAGGCTACACCCCTGGGTACGGAGGCTGCAGGCGACCTACAACTTACATTAGCACTTATAGCCATAGTGCGCCTAATGCTACCCACAGCACTACTACCCTCAACAACAGCACTTGCCACACTGACGCCACGAGGTCGTCTGGAGGGTATTCTCTCGGGTGCAAATGTGGTGATGCCAAACCTCTCGCCCTCGGATGTGAGGGCCAAGTATGCCATATATGAGAACAAGGCATCGTGGGGCAAGGAGGCAGCCGAAGGTTTGGGTGCTTTAGAAAAAGAATTAGAGACAATAGGTTATCATATAGATTATAGCAGAGGAGATTATAATAACAATGATAAATAGATAAATAGATATGATAGAATATAATGTAAAATCGGAACGCGCAGCAGAGTTTATCCACGATGGCGAAATACGACAAACATTGGAGTACGCACGCGAGCATCGCAACGACAAGACCCTTATAGAGGAGATTCTTGCCAAGGCCGAGGAGGGCAAAGGCATCACTCATCGTGAGGCCGCAGTGCTCATAGAGGTCGAGGATAAGGAGCTTGAGGAGCGCATCTACGACATAGCACGCCGCCTCAAGGAGCGTATCTATGGCAACCGCATAGTGATGTTCGCACCACTATACCTCTCAAACCACTGTGTGAATGGTTGTGTGTATTGCCCCTACCACGCACAAAACCGTACAATACCTCGTCGTAAGCTTACTCAGGAGGAGATACGCCGCGAGGTAATAGCACTACAGGATATGGGCCACAAGCGTCTTGCGTTGGAGACAGGCGAGCACCCCAAGCTAAGCCCTATTGAGTATGTACTGGAGTCGATAGACACCATATACTCGATACACCACAAGAATGGCGCTATACGCCGTGTGAATGTAAACATAGCGGCCACCACCGTTGAGAACTACACACGCCTGAAGGATGCAGGCATAGGAACTTACATACTTTTTGAGGAGACCTATGACCGCGCCACCTATGAGCGTTTGCACCCCACAGGCCCCAAGAGCGACTGGGCCTACCACACCAAGGCGATGGATAGAGCCATGCTCGGAGGTATCGACGATGTGGGCGTGGGCGCACTCTTCGGACTCAGCAACTATCGCTACGATGTTGTCGGCATACTCATGCATGCCGAGCATCTTGAGGCTCGCTTTGGCGTAGGTCCACACACCATAAGTGTACCACGCATACGCCCTGCCGACGATATAGACCCCAAGGACTTCCCCGATGCTGTCACCGACGAGGTATTCCGCCGTATAGTGGCCGTATTGCGTATAGCAGCGCCTTACACAGGCATGATTGTATCTACGCGCGAGTCGAAGCGATGTCGTGAGATGTCCCTCGATGTGGGCGTTTCGCAGCTCAGTGGCGGTTCGAAGACCAGCGTAGGTGGCTATGCCGAGGGCATTGAGAATGCCGAGGACTCGGCGCAGTTCGACATCTCGGACAGCCGCACCCTCGACGAGATTGTGGGTTGGCTTTTGGAGCTCGGATACATACCAAGCTTCTGCACAGCGTGCTACCGTGAAGGTCGCACAGGCGATAGATTCATGTCGCTGGCAAAGCGCGGTCTTATTGGCAACTGCTGTGCCCCCAACGCACTGATGACCCTTGCCGAGTACCTCGAAGATTACGCCTCACCACAGGTCAAAGTCGAGGGCTACAAGATGATTAACCGTCTGCAGCAGATTATCCCATCGGACAAGGTGCGCCGCATAACCGAAGACAACCTCAAGGCTATCTTAGAGGGTAAGCGCGACTTTAGATTCTAAAAGAGATGGCAGCACAGACACCAACCTCTGAGCGCATACATATAGCCCTCATAGGTAGAACAAACGCTGGTAAGTCGACACTCATGAACCGCCTCGCGGGACAGGATGTGTCGATAGTATCACCCGAGGCGGGCACAACCACAGACCCCGTAAACAAGCCCATGGAGCTTAACGGCATGGGCGCGGTGGTCATCATGGATACTCCAGGTTTGGACGATACCACAACTCTGGGCAAGGAGCGCATGGCACGCACAGCCAAGATACTGGATCGCACCGATATAGCCGTGATACTATGCACCGACATCGAGTGCACAACCGAGGAGCGTATGATGGAGGAGTGCCGCGTAAGAGAGATACCCGTAGTGGTGGTCCTCGCGCAGAGCGACCTACAGAGCAACCCCCAGGCCATGGTGGAGGCACTACGCACGAAGCTCAATCGCACGGTTATTGCCGTAAGTGGCAAGACGGGCGAGGGTATGGAGGAGCTACGACAGGCACTCATAGGATGCCGACCACAGGAGGAGCGCCTCATCACCGAGGGCTTTTGCAAGGAGGGCGACTGCATAATGCTTGTCATGCCTCAGGATAAGGCTGCACCCAAGGGCCGACTTATTCAGCCTCAGGTGCAGACCATACGCGAGCTACTAGACAGAGGATGCACACCCGTATGCTGCACACCCGACAAGATGGCCGAGACACTCGCCATGCTCGCTGCACCACCACAGCTTATCATCACCGACTCGCAGGCCTTCAATGAGGTACACGCCCTAAAGCCTGAGGCCTCAACGCTCACCTCGTTCTCGATACTCTTCGCGCGCTACAAGGGCGACATAGAGCTATTCACCGAGGGTGTTAAGGCACTAAAGGGCATCACCGAGAGCTCACGCATACTTATAGCCGAGGCATGCTCACACACGCCTCAGAACGAGGATATTGGTCGTGTGAAGCTACCACGCCTCTTGCGCAAAAGGTTTGGTGAGGACCTCACAATAGACATCGTGAGTGGTGCCGACTACCCCGAGGACCTCACATGCTACGACCTTGTGATACACTGCGGTGCATGTATGTTCAACCGCAAACATGTGCTGAGCCGCGTGGAGCGCGCTCGACAGCAGGGCGTAGCAATAACTAACTATGGTGTGATACTAGCAGCTCTCACAGGTATACTCGACAGAGTTCGCACCAATTAGTTTTGTAGATTTGGATAAATTATGTAACTTTGACACAAATATCTACCACTATGGAGAACAAAAAGATAAAACTACTTGATCGTCGATTCAAGGTGATGATTCCCGCAGAGGAGATTGACAAGGCTGTGCAGCGTGTTGCCGAACAGCTCAACGAGCGCTATGAGGGTAAGACACCCATCTTCCTCGGTGTGCTCTCGGGAGCCTTTCTCTTCCTTAGCGACTTGGTGCGCAAGGTGAACTTCGACTCTCGCTTGGCCTTTGTTAAGATATCATCATATGAGGGTACACAATCTACTGGTTGCATCAAGCAGCACCTCGGCATCGATTTCGACATCGAGGGTAAGGATATCATCATAGTCGAGGATATTGTCGAGACAGGTCATAGCATGAACTACTTACTTGAGTACCTAAAGGAGCGTAAGCCCGCAAGCGTGGCTATATGCACTCTCTTCTACAAGCCAGAGAAGTTCCTCCACGAGTATAAGATTGACTATGTGGCTATGCCTATTGGCAATGAGTTTATAGTTGGCTACGGCTTGGACTACAACCAGATAGGCCGTAACCTCAAAGATATATATGTGTTAGATGAAGATTAATCCAGACATCACACTCCTCGACAATGGGCGACTATTGCCTCTTGTCGAGGATTTCTATACTATTCAGGGTGAGGGCTACCACGCAGGTAAGCCCGCCTATTTTATACGCCTCGGTGGATGCGATGTAGGCTGCCGCTGGTGCGATGCTAAGTACACATGGAATCCTAAGGTCTTTCCTCCTACCGAGGTCACAACCATCGTAGAGCGCGCTTCGTCGTGCTCGGCACAGGCCATAGTAATTACTGGTGGTGAGCCGCTGCTATACCCCCTTGGCATCCTCACACGCGAGCTTCATGCGCGCGGCCTTGAGATATTCCTCGAGACATCGGGCACACACCCTCTGAGCGGTGAGTTCGACTGGGTGTGTCTATCACCCAAGCGCCAGCTACCACCCCTCGACGAGGCCTTCAAGCGAGCTAACGAGCTAAAGGTTATCATCGAGAAGGAGGAGGACTTGGAGTGGGCCGTGGAGTGTAGCAAAAGGGTATCACGCCGATGCCGCCTATATCTACAGCCCGAGTGGAGCGTTTACGAGAAGATTGTACCCTCGATTGTCGAGTGGGTAAAGAGCCACCCCGAGTGGAACATATCTATCCAGGCGCATAAGTTCATGCACATACCTTAATAGGCGGAGAGTACAATGAAGGAGCGAGTAAAAAATAGTGTCCTGCGCCTATTTTGGATAACCTTGACTGGAGGTATGGCCATTTATACGATACATACCTCTATAGACACTCTTGCCAATAAACACATAACCGACGAGAAGAGCAAGGCTCTTGATAGTCGCATTGCCAGATACGAGGCACAGATTGCTGCGGACAGCACCTTCATCGAGAATATGAAGAACCCTAAGTTCATGGAGCGCTACGCGCGTGAACACTTCCATATGCAGCGTGAGGGTGAGATGGTATATCTCACAGAGTAACTACCCTAAACAAGATAGCTATGAAGCGAACAATTATCCTATGTATCGCATTGTCGATAGCATCCTCTATGATAGGTGCTATCATTGCCATGTCGTTTGTAGATGTATCTCAGCCCAAAGAGGAGATTAGCACCAATACGGAGAATTGCGTAGATGAAGCATTAGAGGTTATCCCCGACCTAAGTGCAGCTGTTGAGAAGGTTGCACCAACAGTACTCCATATTGCAACCGACACAAGTCATGGCTCGGGTGTAATCATCAGCGAGGATGGTTATATTGTTACCAACTATCATGTTATAAATGATGGTAGTAATATTGTTATACGCTACACCGACGGCAACACCCAGGAGGCGGAGATTATAGGCTACGACGAGGAGTTTGACATAGCACTTCTAAAGGTTGACACCGATGGCAAGAGCCTACCCTACACAAAGTTCGGCATCTCGGATAACCTACGCCAGGGCGAGTGGGTAGTAGCCTTGGGCTATCCCTTCTCGTTGGACCTCACAATGACTGTGGGTATAGTATCTGCCAAGGTACGCTCTAATACAGACTACCGACCATTCATACAGGTAGATGCTCTTATCAACCCAGGTAACTCAGGCGGTGCGCTCATAAACTCACGCGGCGAACTTGTCGGCATAAACACAGAGCTTGCTCACTACCTCTTCAGTGGCGAGGAGCGAGCAAGCTATGGCTACGGCTGCGCCATACCTTCTGACATTGTTAAGAAGGTTGCCTCAGACCTTAGAGAGTTCGGCTATGTGCTTCGCCCATCACTTGGCATCAGAGAGAAGGATGTCACCTCGGACTATATCAAGGCTGTGGGCGAGAGACGCAATATTCATGAGGTTGGTGGCATTATCATCACCTCTATGAGAGATAACAGCGCAGCACAGCGTGCAGGCTTGCGCGAGAATGATGTTATCATCGCTATCAACGATGTTGATATTCAGGATAGAGCAACCTACCACCAACAGATAAACATGTATCGTCCAGGCGATTTTGTCAAAGTATCGGTACGCAGAAATGGTGTCATCCGCGACTTTAATGTCCAGCTTGTAGATAGAGATGGCAATAAGCTGAATACTCAGGGTAATAGCTACATCAGCGATACTTGGTAGTGTTGCGTGTGGTAATAGAGTAAAAAGTAGCGTTCCGAAAAGGATGCGCTACTTTTTTTAACGGTGTAGGCACTATAATTAGGATATCATGTCAGTGGTTGCTTTATATCCATTACCCTCATAAACCGAATTATCACAATTATATGCCTCTATAATTACCAGGTCAATGCCCCTATCCCCTACATTACGAAACAATATAAATGCGCAGGAGTTGCAGGTGATAGAGGTTATTTTTAAGTTACATCATTAGAATTGCTATATCTTGTCCCCATCAACCTCTCCTACCACTATGATCTGACCCCAAAAATTTGGACGGATTATTAAATAGATTTATTGGTAAAGAGTTCGGTATTGTACCGGACTCTTTCCGTTTAATTTTAGTTTAATACGGTCGTTATTATAGTAGTTTATATACTTTCGTAGCTCTCGT
>JAZLBJ010000014.1:0-84259 GCA_045613645.1 Alistipes sp.
CCCCGAGCAGTTGCGCAATGTACGCTTCGAGGGTCGCACCTCTATTGGCTCACGCACACGCATCTCGGACTCTACGATAGCCAACTACACGATTGGCAACGACTGCCACATCGACGATGTGCTACGCATGGAGTGTCGCCATGCCTCGACCTTTGGTGAGGGTGTGGGCGTTGCTGCGGTGAACGAGAATGGCGGGCGCACGGCGATTATATACCGCGAGATGACATCGCAGATAGCCTACATCATGACCATGATGCGCAACCGCAAGGAGGCGGTGGAGCAACTCCTTAAGATGGCCACAGAGCGCGCCGAGGAGCATCGCAGTGACATGGGCGTGGTGGAGGATGGCACAACCGTTATGGGTGCACGCTTCATCCGCGAGGTGCGCATCGAGCGTGGCGCAGTGATTGAGGGCGCTTCGCACCTCGAGAATGGCACGGTGGGATGCAACGCCCATGTAGGCATAGATGTCCGCGCCAAGGACTTTATCTTCGACAACGACACCACGATAGATGGCGCATCGAGCATCGAGCGCTGCTTCGTGGGCGAAAATACAACGATTAGCAACGGCTTCACGGCGGTAGACACGCTCTTCTTCGCCAACTGCCACTGCGAGAATGGCGAGGCGGCATCAGTCTTTGCTGGTCCCTTCACCGTGTCGCACCACAAGTCGTCGCTGCTTATTGCTGGCATCTTCTCCTTCTTCAACGCTGGCAGCGGCACCAACCAGTCGAACCATCTCTTCAAAAGTGGCGCGGTGCACCAGGCGGTACACCAGCGAGGCACGAAGTTCGGAAGTAGTGCCTATGTTATGGCACCCTCGATTGAGGGTCCCTATACCGTGGTGCTGGGTCGTCACACACGCCACCACGACACGCAGGATATGCCCTACTCATACCTTGTGGAGGAGGATGGCTACACGCTACTTATGCCCGCGCTCTCGCTCAAGAGCTACGGCACAATACGCGACATCGAGAAGTGGAAGGCTCGCGACAAGCGCAGCCTGAAGCGTGACAACATATGCTTCGAGGAGTTCAACCCCTTTGTTACGGGCAAGATGATGCGCGGCGTAGATGCGCTCACACGCCTTCAGGAGCGCGACCCCGAGGCCAAGACATACAGCTACAACCGCACCACGATACGCGCGTCGATGATACCCCGAAGCCTCAAGCTCTACAACAGCGCCATTGCTGCGTCGTTGGGTGCGATGCTTCGCGCGGGCGACTACACCGCCGAGGAGTATGACCACACCGAGTGGATAGACATCGCGGGACAGTATCTCCCCCTCGGCACTACGGAGGCACTCTTGCGCCGCATAGCACAGGGAGAGCTCTCGCTTGACGCCATCGCCGAGGAGCTAAACGCCCTGCATAAGCGCTACGACAATATGGCGGCGGCATACGCTTATGATGTGCTCACTTCGCTAATGGGTTACGCACCATCGAAGGAGGAAGTAGACGAGATGATTGCCGCGGCGGAGAACATCCTCAAGCGCCTGCGTCAGGAGACCGAGGCAGACCGCGAGCGCGATGCTGGCCTCGACATGATGGTGGGCTACGGCTACGACTTCCGCGACGAGGGCGAGCAGGTGGCCGACTTCCTCAACACACGATAGGATATTGAATAGATACATAGACATCTAAACTTAATTATAACTAAAACAACCAGAACTATGGAGAAAGTAAAAGTTTTGATTATTGGTAGCGGCCCTGCAGGTTTCACCTCGGCTATCTACACTTCACGTGCTAACCTCTCACCCGTACTCTACGAGGGTATCGAGCCTGGTGGTCAGCTCACAACAACAACCGAGATCGAGAACTTCCCTGGCTATCCTCAGGGCATCACTGGTACAGCTATGATGGAGGACCTCCGTCAGCAGGCTTTGCGCTTTGGTGCAGATGTTCGCAAGGGCATCATCACAGACATCGACCTTTCGAAGCGTCCCTTCAAGGCTGTCGTAGACCACGAGCACGAGATTGAGGCAGAGGCAGTAATCGTATGTACAGGTGCTTCAGCAAAGTACCTCGGCTTGGAGTCTGAGGCAAAGTTCCGCGGCATGGGCGTTAGCGCATGTGCTACTTGCGACGGTTTCTTCTACCGCAAGCAGGATGTAGCAGTTGTAGGTGGTGGTGACACCGCTTGCGAGGAGGCTACATACCTTGCATCTATCTGCAAGAAGGTTTACCTCATCGTTCGTAAGAACTACTTGCGTGCATCTAAGGCTATGCAGGAGCGTGTATTCAACACTCCAAACATCGAGGTATTGTTCGAGCACAACACTAAGGAGGTCCTTGGCGACGACGAGGGCGTAACAGGCGTAACTGTAGTTAGCAACTCTGGTGAGGAGCGCACTCTCGATATCATGGGCTTCTTCCTTGCTATTGGTCACCATCCAAATGTTGAGGTTCTCAAGGGTCAGCTTGAGCTCGACGAGCAGGGTTATATCAAGGTTGTTCCTGGTACATCTAAGACATCTGTTGAGGGTGTATTCGCAGCTGGTGATGTTAAGGATCCTCATTACCGTCAGGCTATCACTGCTGCAGGTTCAGGCTGTATAGCAGCTCTTGACTGCGAGCGTTGGTTGCTTGCACAGTAGTTCATGGCCTTTAGTGTTACCATACTTGGCAACTCTGCGGCTAAACCTACAACCTACGCTCACCACACCTCACAGGTAGTAAACATCAACGAACAATACTACCTCTTAGATGCTGGTGAGGGTGTACAAAGGCAGCTCATAAGGCGTGGCATCAATCCGCTGCGCCTTAGGGCTGTATTTATTTCGCACCTGCATGGAGATCACTGTTTTGGTCTCTTCCCGTTGATATCGACCCTCGGCTTTGAGGGCAAGCGAACTCCTTTGGATATATATGCCCCCGCACCTATGGGCGATATCTTGGAGTACCATCGCAAATACTTCTGGAGTGACCTCCCCTATGAGGTGAAGTGGCACGAGGTGCGTACTACGGAACACAGACTAATAATGGAGAATAACACCATTGAGGTGTGGACCGTGCCCTTGCGTCATCGTGTGCCTACGGCAGGATTTCTCTTTAGGGAGAAGCCCAAGGCGCTCAATGTCGACAAGTTTAAGATTACGAAATACGGACTATCCATTGCACAGATTGTCCTTGCTAAACAGGGTGAGGATGTAGAACTTGAGGATGGTACGGTGATAAAAAATGAGGAGCTGACCTATATCCCATATAAGGCTCGCTCCTATGCCTATCTCTCGGATACTGCGTACTCAGCGAAGGCTGCGTCACTTGTCAAGGGTGTCGACCTTTTGTACCATGAGGCTACCTATGCCATGAGTGATGCTATAAATGCCAAGGGTCGAGGTCATGCTACTACGCACGATGCTGCTAAGGTGGCGGTTAAGGCCGAGGCTGGAAGATTGATTATTGGCCACTTCTCATCGCGCTATAAGGGTGTATATGATAGACTTGTTGAGGAGTGTAGAGAGATATTTCCGAATACGGATATTGCCACCGAGGGGGCATGTTTTACAATAGAAGAGCAACGATGACAAAGGCTGAGATTCAATTTGTACGCTCGCTTGCCGATAAGCGTATGCGTGATAGTGAGGGTTTGTTTATTGCCGAGGGTGATAAGCTCGTTGAGGAGATTGTCGCTTCGGGACTAAATATTCGCAACCTTTATACTACGCATAAAGGCTTGGGGCTTCGTGGAGCTACGCTCGTCGAGCGCAACGAGATGGAGCGTATATCGCAGCTCAAGAGTGCTAATACTACGCTTGCCGTAGTGGAGCAGCCACGCTATAAGTTGGATGAGAGGGCTTTGAAGGAGAGCCTTGTCTTGGCGCTTGATGGTGTTCAGAATCCTGGTAATATGGGTACAATAATACGCCTTGCCGACTGGTTTGGCGTTAAGGATATACTCTGCTCTATGGAGTGTGCTGACTGCTATAACCCTAAGGTTGTGCAGGCTACGATGGGTGCCATATTGCGCGTTAGAGTACACTATGTCGATGACCTTGCCTCTCTTCTTAAGAGCCTGAATAATAGTGGTATGCCTATCTATGGTACACTTCTCGATGGCGAGAATATATATACTAAACAGCTCGCTACAAATGGTGTTATCGTAATGGGTAACGAGGGGCGTGGATTGAGCGATGCTTGTCGATCTACCATTAGCGATAGGCTCTTTATTCCGCCTTACCCAATCGACACGCCAACCTCCGAGTCGCTAAATGTGGCCATGGCCACAGGCATTGTCCTTGCCGAGTTTAGACGACCACGATAATCGCTACGCCACTATGAGGCAGCCGCCCGTAGAGTAGCCACCACCAAATACTGTCATTACAATAACATCGCCTCGCTTGAAGCGGTGTGCATTTTGTGCATATACAAGTGCCGAACTAACCGAACCGGTATTTCCCAACTCCTCGATATTTTGTAGACACTGCTTTGTCGCTATGCCCAAGGTCTTCGCTACATTGTTCATAATGCGCAAATTGGCCTGGTGGGGTACGAGGTATGTCATCTCCTCAATGCCCATGTTGTTCTCTGCGAGAAGTTTAAGCACATTCTTTGGCATTGTCAGGCAGGCGCGGATAAATACATCCTTGCCATTTGTCATGGATATACCACCCTTCGTTGGACGCATATTAATAGATGTAATGCTATTCTCGATGTTGCCAAGAGCCTCGCTATGTATGGTGCGTATGTGGGCGTCGTTGTCGGATAGTCGCTCTGCGGAGAGGAAGAATGCCGCCGCTGCATCGCCCCATAGGTGGCCGCTCTTGGGGTCCTCGGGGTGGTAGTAGTCGGTGTTCTTCTCCGCACCCACTATGAGTGCGCGCTTAGCTTTGCCCGCAAGGAAGTAGCACTCCACAATCTCAAGGGCGTTTATAAATGAAGAGCATGCCGAGGAAATATATACCGCCTTAACATTCTCGATGCCATATCTATTCTGCACCACATGGGCTGGTGTTGCCACTGTATCGTGTGGTGAGTATGAGGCGGCAACTATGAGGTCGACCTCGTGGATGTCATAGGGTAGAGCCTTGAGTGCATCCTCTACGGCGAGTAGTCCCATAGTGTTCACATTTTCCTCTTCTGTGGCGCGCGAGCGTGTGATGATGCCAGTGCGTTGGCGTATCCACTCGTCGGTTTTTCCATTTATCTCAAAAAAGTAATTATTCGACACACGCTCCTGTGGTACATAGAAGCCCGTTGCATTAATGTACATAACTAATAACCATTTAGTTAAATAAATATAATTTCCTTGCGCATGACAGATAATATTTGGACTATTTGTCCAATGCAAACAGACTGTCGTGCATTGCAAATATAGTAAAACAATTGAAAAGTCAAAGAAAATCGGGTGTAAATTTATTGGTCTATTTTTCTAATGATGCATGGCTGTGAATGGTAAATTACTTGTTTTCAGTCACTATCGTTAGACCTATTTTTTTCATTGTCACTTGCCATGTGGCCTCTTTTTTTCTGTTTAATAGTTTGCATATTACGCAACTTTTTGTATATTTGTGCTTTATTAGCATTGTAGCAACTATGAGTAATAGACTAAAGATAGGTATAACCCAGGGCGACACCAATGGTGTGGGCTGGGAGATTATTCTCAAAATATTTGCCGACAACCGTATTTTAGAGCTCTTTACCCCTGTGGTATATGGTTCGTCGGTGGCGGCAGCACACTATCAGAAGGTGCTTGCTGCTCAGGAGTTTGAGCCCGTGCGTCTTGGTGTTGTTGAGAGTGCCGAGCGTGCGCAGCAGGGTAGAGTAAACCTTGTTGAGTCGGGAGCTAAGGAGTTGAGCGTAACCCCTGGTAAGCCCTCTAAGGCAGGTGGTGAGGCAGCAGCAGCAGCGCTACGCAACGCTATCGAGGACCTAAAACGAGGTCATATTGCAGCGTTAGTGACTGCTCCTATCGACAAGGAGATGATTCAGTGTGAGGAGTTTTCGTACACAGGACATACCGAGTTTTTGGCTAAAGAGCTTGATGGCGAGCCTCTTATGATCATGACATCGGAACTTATGCGCGTAGGCCTTGTGACTATCCATGTGCCCGTGTCGCAGGTTGCCGACCACCTCTCTAAGGAGCTTATCGTGAAGCGTGTCGAGCAGATGAATAGCTCTATGCGTGAGGACTTTGGTATTGTGCGTCCAAAGATTGCGGTACTCGCACTCAATCCACATGCTGGTGATGGTGGCCTTCTCGGTACCGAGGAGCAGGATATTATCAAGCCCGCTATTGTTGAGGCATATGAGTCTGGTATCCTTGCCTTTGGACCCTTTGCTGCCGATGGTTTCTTCGCATCGGGTCGTTTCAAGGAGTACGACGCAGTTGTGGCCATGTATCACGACCAGGGTCTTGCACCATTCAAGACACTTACGCCCAATGGCGTGAACTTCACAGCCTCGCTCTCTAAGGTGCGTACATCGCCCGACCATGGTGTAGCCTATGACATCGCTGGTAAGGGTGTGGCTGATGAGCAGTCTATGCGTAACGCTATATACGATGCTATCGACATCGTGCGTCGCCGCAAGGAGTGGAGTGAGTGGAACGAGAACCCATTACAGCACTTCGAGCGTGAGAAGGGTAGAGACATATCTATCAAGGATTTGCCCGAAACGGAGCATCACGACTAAAGTTATTGAGGTATGTGGCTTGCGAAGTTGAAGTGTTGGGCAATGGTAATTATTGCGGCGGTGGTCGTAGGTTTGTCCGTGTCGTGTTGCCTGAATACCTGGATGCCATGTTGTAGCATGGACTGGTTAAAGTGGTCTGTATACCTTATGTGTGCCATTATTGGCGTAGCATATATTGTTAAGTATGCACTTATACTTAAGGGATTAGGTAAGGAACAAGAAGAATAAACAAGGAGTGCAACTGAGTAGTAATCCGTCTCGTTATTGTGGAGCTACGAAGGCGCTCAAAACATAAACAATTAAAAACTATTATTATCATGGTTAAAGTAACCTTCCCCGATGGCTCGGTAAGAGAGTTTGCCAAAGGGACAACTGCCTTTCAGGTGGCAGAGAGCATCAGCCCTCGTCTAGCTGCTGACTCACTCGCAGCTGAGGTAAATGGCGCAACTGTAGATATGATGCGCCCTATCGATTGTGACTGCACAATCAAGTTTTTTAAGTGGGACGACGCTGAGGGTAAGCACGCCTTCTGGCATACCTCATCACACCTCCTCGCCGAGGCTCTTGAGGCGCTGTATCCAGGCATTAAGTCCGGTATCGGTCCTGCTATCGAAAGTGGTTTCTATTACGATGTGGACTCTCCAGTAGCTATCACCGAGGCTGACCTTGCTACTATCGAGCAGAAGATGGTAGAGCTATCACGCAACAAGGAGCAGCTCGTGCGCACCGAGGTCTCTAAGGCTGACGCCCTCAAGACCTTCACTGAGAAGGGTGACCAGTACAAGGTTGAGCTTATCACCGACCTTCAGGATGGTACTATCTCGTTCTATACCAATGGTGCATTTACTGACCTCTGCCGTGGTCCACATATCCCAAATACTGGTTATATCAAGGCTATTAAGCTTACCTCTGTTGCAGGCGCTTACTGGCGTGGTAACGAGAAGAATAAGATGCTCACCCGTATCTATGGTGTGTCGTTCCCTAAGAAGTCGATGCTCGACGAGCACCTCGCACTCCTGGAGGAGGCTAAGAAGCGCGACCACCGTAAGCTCGGTAAGGAGTTGGAACTCTTCACCTTCTCGCAGCGTGTAGGTCAGGGTCTTCCTTTGTGGTTACCTAAGGGTGCTGAGTTGCGCGACCGCCTCGAGCGCTTCTTGCGTCAGATTCAGAAGGAGGGTGGCTACCAGCAGGTTATCACCCCACATATCGGTAACATCGAGCTCTATAAGACCTCTGGTCACTTTGCTAAGTATGGCAAGGACTCATTCCAGCCTATCAATACACCTATTGAGGGTGAGCAGTACTTGCTTAAGCCTATGAACTGCCCTCACCACTGCGAGATCTACCGCTCTAAGCCTCGCTCATATAAGGATCTTCCTGTTCGCTTGGCTGAGTTTGGTACCGTATATCGCTATGAGCAGTCTGGTGAGTTGCATGGTTTGACTCGTGTACGCTCATTTACTCAGGATGATGCTCACCTCTTCGTGCGTCCTGATCAGCTTTTGGAGGAGTTCGAGAAGGTTATCGACATCGTGTTGTATATCTTCCGTACCTTGAAGTTTGACAAGTTTACAGCACAGGTGTCGTTGCGCGATCCTAATAACACCGAGAAGTATATCGGCTCGGATGAGAATTGGGAGAAGGCTGAGAGCGCTATTATCGAGGCAGCTAAGAACAAGGGTCTTAACACTATCGTTGAGTATGGTGAGGCTGCGTTCTATGGCCCTAAGCTCGACTTCATGGTTAAGGATGCTATCGGTCGTAGCTGGCAGCTTGGTACTATCCAGGTTGACTACAACCTTCCAGAGCGTTTCGACCTTACATATAAGGGCTCAGATGATAAGCTCCACCGTCCTATCATGATCCACCGTGCACCATTCGGCTCTATGGAGCGTTTCGTGGCTGTATTGTTGGAGCACACTGGTGGTAAGTTCCCATTGTGGCTCACACCTGACCAGGTTGTGGTATTGCCAATCTCGGAGAAGTATAACGACTATGCTAACGAGGTAGCACGCCAGCTCAACCTCAGCGATGTTCGCGCTCAGGTGGATGATCGTAACGAGAAGATTGGCCGTAAGATTCGTGATAACGAGCTCAAGCGTATCCCATACTTGCTCATCGTGGGCGAGAAGGAGGCCGAGGAGAACAAGGTGTCTGTTCGTGCGCAGGGCGATGGCGACAAGGGTCAGATGACCATTGCTGATTTCATCACCTTCATGAAGGAGCTTGTTGCCAATGAGATTGAGGCGAATAAGGTGAAGTAAAGATTTGTATTAAGTATAACTAACAATTAACTAATTTGGCAGGACAATTTCCATTCCGCCCGCGCCCACAGGTGCAGGGGAATAACCAGAACAACAATCCACAGCAGCAGCGCGACCAGCGTAATCAGAATGGTCGTCGTCCGCAGCAGGAGAACCCTAATCGTATCAACGACGAGATTACGGCACCCGTAGTGCGTGTCGTAGGCGAGAATGTTGAGCCTAACCTTGTGTTGCCTATCAAGGAGGCTATACGCTTGGCTGACGAGATGGAGCTCGACCTTATTGAGATTTCGCCAAAGGCTGATCCTCCAGTATGCCGTATTGCTGACTATCAGAAGTTCCTCTACCAGCAGAAGAAGAAGGCTAAGGAGATTAAGGCTAAGCAGGTTAAGGTTGTAATCAAGGAGATTCGTTTTGGTCCACAGACCGACGACCACGACTACAACTTCAAGCTTAAGCATGCCGAGAATTTCTTGAAGGAGGGTGCTAAGGTTAAGGCGTATGTCTTCTTTAGAGGTCGTTCTATCGTCTTCAAGGAGCAGGGCGAGATCTTGCTTTTGCGCTTTGCCAACGACTTGGAGGAGTTCGCACGCGTAGAGCTCATGCCTAAGCTCGATGGTAAGAAGATGAATATGATTTTGGCTCCAAAGTCAAAGAAGTAGTTATCTTGCGTAGGCCGCCGTATTGTGTGAGCCTATGAGTATTAAGGGACTGCCATGCGGCAGTCCCTTTTTCGTGGGGGTGGGTGATAGGCTAATATATAAAGAAAACCCCATTCTTGCGAACAGGGTTTAATGTAATTTGCGTTTGATGGCAAATTAGATGAGGTTGAGCTCAGCTGCGCCCTCGCCAATGATAGCCCACTTTGCAGCGTTCTCAGTCGCCCACTTTGTACGATCAGCCTCAATCTGCTTCTTCTCCTCGGCACTTGCGCTCTCGTACATCTTCTCCATGTCATTCCAAAGAGTCTCGAAAGTTGCCTGATCACGGTCCATGCAAGCATCGTACATCTTGTCCAAGTTTGACTCAACGCTGCTACCACAAGCTGCCATTACGCCGCACATAGCCAAAAGAAGGAAAAACTTCTTCATAGTAAATTTGGTTTTTTGTAAGTTAATAATTATGGATCTATACTTTTGAATCATTATTGACATGCAGTTATAGATCCTTTTTCCTGCTGTCAAATATTCTCCATCGCGGCAAATGTAGCAAAAAAAATATTAATTCAAGCAGTTAAAGTAATACTTTTATAGAGGGGGGGGTAAAATGCATTAAATCAAATAGATAGAAAATAGTGTTATTTTCTTATATTTGATGGGAAGACGGCTTTTGAAGTATTGTTGTGGTGTGCTTAATTGTGAGTATGTAAATGAGTATAGGTGCACTGTTAAGAAGTGCGGTTAGTTTAATATTGTGGTTATTGGCATAAAGATGGCAGAGGGTCATCCGTCATGGACGACCCTCTGCTTATTGTATTATTTCATGCACTATTGTTTTGTCTTATCGCTACTGTTCTTGCGATTATATATAAATCGGCGAATCTTCTTGGTTGGGGTCTTTTCGAACTCGCCACCATTATCCTCCACCTTGCTAATCTTCGAGAAGCGGTTAACCTTCGAGTTAACATAGTTCATCACATCGCGTTTTATCTCCTCCATCTTTCTGGCTACCTGCTCCTTGCTTGTCGACATCTTGTGCTTGAACTCGTCGTATGCCTCCTCCAGTGCCGAGGTGTCGAAGTGAACGAGGGCAATGAGCTTGCCATCGCTATCCTCGGTTACTACCGACTCGGCAACAAAGCGATTGCTGTTGAGTACCTCTTCGATATCCTCGGGATAGATGTTCTCACCCGATGGGCCGACAATCATATTCTTTAGGCGGCCCTTGATATATATCCACCCATCCTTATCTATAGCTCCGAGGTCGCCTGTGCGGAACCATCCATCCTCGGTGAAGGCATCCTTCGTAGCCTCCTCGTTCTTGTAGTAGCCCACCATGCAGCATGGTGTCTTAACTACAATCTCGCCCTGCTCTGTCTCGGGGTTGATGTTGTCGAGGCGCACCTCCACGCCCTTGAGTGCTGGGCCTGTGGAGCCTATGCGTACCATTTTGCCAACAGCGCCAGCGAGGAGTGGCGCGGTCTCCGTAAGGCCGTAGCCTATGCCGTAGTTGAACTTAGCGTCCATGAGAAACTGCTCTGCCTCCGAGTCGAATTTAGCACCACCAATAGCAAAGAGGCGTATGCGTCCGCCGAAGAGCTTTTTAAGCTGCTTGCCTGCTACGCGGTGTAGTAGTTTCTGCGACCAACGCCAGCTGTATAGCTTGCGTAGGAAGGCGTTTTTCTCGAATGTGGGGCGCACCTTGCCGCGATATATCTTCTCCATGATAAGTGGCACAGAGGCTATCACCGTTGGGCGCACCTTGACAAGTGCTGGCATGAGGGCTGAGGCGGTAGGTGGACGGTCCATATAGTGGATGCGTGCGCCGCGCGCAAAGGGGAATATCATGCCGAGTGTACACTCGTATGTGTGCGCTAATGGTAGTATCGATAACAGCTCGTCATCTTCGGTGTAGTCGAAGAGCGAGGGCACTACGGTAAGCTGCATGGCGATGTTGTAGTGCGTGAGCATTACGCCCTTGGGCTTAGATGTTGTTCCCGAGGTGTATATTATCGCTGCGAGGTCGTCGGGATTGGGTATGCGCTTCTCAGCACGCTGCTCCACACTCTGAGCTATTACGCTGAGGTTCTTTGTGCGTATGACTATGTTCATACGCTCGATACATCTCCTCGAGAGCTTTGTGTATAGCTTGTCGGATACGAGTATTGCCTTGGCTTCGGCGTGTTCGATTATTAGGTCGAGTTCCTCGCTTGTGAAGTCGGGAAGTATAGGCACGGCCACCATGCCTGCTGTTGTCACAGCAAAGTAGGATACGCCCCAGTTTGGCATGCTGCTGCTGAGTATTGCCACCTTATCGCCAGCGCCTACGCCAGCGTTGAGCAATATCTCCTGCACCCGCTCTATACGCTCACCAACCTCCCTGTATGACACATCTTCGGTGTCAATCATGGTGAATGCTATGCGCGAGGCAAACTTTTCGACGCTGTGCTTCACCACTTCGTATAATGTCTTAAATGTCATACTTCGAGTGTTTTGTGTAAATTTATGTTTTTATTCGGTTGCAAGATACCAATAATTTGTTAAAAATGGTTATTTTTGCATAAAATTTTATCAATGATACCTCGAAAAGTTATAATAAACTCGGCTTATGCTGTAGGCTTCGATCTTGTTGGTGTTATTCCCGCCGAGGCTCTCGATAGGGAGCATGCCATCTTTGATGGGTGGTTGGCTGATGGGTGTCAGTCGACCCTTGGGTATATGGAGCGCAATGTTGATAAGCGCTTCGATGTCCGCCGTTTGGTCGAGGGATCGAGGAGTGTTGTTGTCTGTGCGGTGTCCTACCTATCTCCCTATAGTCGTGGCTACGATGCCTCGTGTAGTAATAAGGTGGCATCCTATGCCTTGGCTGCCGACTACCATGTCACCATCAAGGGTATGCTCCTGCAACTTGCAGAGCAACTACGATGCCTATCACCTACTTTGCGCTTTCGTACATTTACCGATTCGGCACCTATTGCTGAAAAGTCATACGCTCAGCGCGCGGGTCTTGGATGGATAGGGCGTAACTCGCTGCTTGTCAATCCGAGGTATGGTTCTATGGTGCACCTTGGTGAACTCGTTATCGACGATGAGGTTGATGAGTATGATGTTCCCATGTCAGGGGTGGGGTGCGGTTCGTGTCGCGCCTGTGTCGATGCGTGTCCTAATGGTGCTATTAGGGATAATCGCACTATTGATACTCGCCGTTGTATATCATGTCGTACTATCGAACGGGGGGCTGAGGGTGATACCACGCCTCTTCATGGTTGGATATTTGGCTGCGATGCTTGTCAGTCAGTCTGCCCCTTTAATCAACATGCTCCCTTGCATACTAATCCCAAGTTCGATCCTATTGTTGACCCTACAACGCTCAGTGTCGAGGGCCTATCCACTATGTCGGAGGAGCGTTTTGCTCAACTTGTGGGGCATACGGCGATGATGCGTGCGGGCCTTGTGCGATTACAGCATAACGCCAAGCGAAATGCTGAGGAGAGGTGATGTCCCCATCTTGTCTCTATGTCCGAGGCTGATGCTTCATTTGTAGTTAAACTTCGAAAATAACATCTATGATGATGAGGATAAAGACGACGAGGCGAGACTCGTCGTTCTTCTGTTATTGTGATATTACAATTAGTCCAAATTTAGTAATTAAATCGCATAAATATTAACTGTGAAAAGAGTGTAAATTTGGCTCAAAAGCGAAATTGCAAAATCTGCACAATAAATTATTGAGGTGAATAGTTTGCTTTATAGGGCAAATATTATTATATTTGCGGGTTAAAATAAGTGAAATTTCGCTATGAATAATCTCAATTTTGTAGATAAAATGCCTTACAATATGATTAACGCCAAGACCTTTAGGTTGTGGGATAATATCGTTGGATGGGCTGTTTTTGCAATTGCAACACTCTCGTATTGGGCAACCATGGAGCCCTCAACGAGTCTTTGGGATTGTAGTGAGTTTATTGCTACATCCTACAAACTTGAGGTGGGGCACCCTCCTGGAGCACCACTCTATATGATGCTGGCACGCATTGCCTCGCTCTTTGCCTCTTCGCCCGAAGATGTGGCGATGATGATTAATGGTATGAACTCGCTGGCCAGCGGATTCACCATACTCTTTATGTTTTGGACCATCACCCATCTTGCTCGTCGCATCGTGAAGCCTGGAGTTTGGGGTATGGCTCCACACCAGGCCATCCTTGTACTCGGTTCGGGTGTTGTGGGTGCGCTATCTTATGCCTACACCGATACCTTTTGGTTCTCGGCTGTCGAGGGTGAGGTATATGCTCTATCGTCGATGTTCACGGCCTTGGTGGTATGGCTGATGTTCAAGTGGGAGGAGAATGCCGATAGCCCTACGGCACTACGCTGGATAATACTTATTGCCTACCTTATGGGTCTGTCGATAGGTGTGCATATCCTTAACCTCTTGACTATACCTGCGTTGGTGATGATATTCTTCTTCCGACGCTATAGGTATCAGGGACAGTGGCCAGTATGGAAGTATATGTTGATGATTGCCGGGGCTTTGTTAACCTCGATGCTTATCCTTGGAGTCATAAATGGTGTTATCATACCATATACCGTGGCGTTGGGTGCTCACTTTGACACATTGATGGTCAATACTTTTGATTTGCCCAAGAATGTGGGTATGCTTATCTATGTCTTCCTTGTGTTTGCCATCCTTGGCACGCTTATATTCACCACTCACAAGCGCGGTAAGCGTATCTTGAATGTCATTCTCTTGTGCATTACAGTGGTGCTTATAGGCTTCTCGTCGTATGCCATGATGACCGTGCGCGCAAGTGCAAACCCGCCGATGAACTCCAACGATCCATCGAATCCACATATGTTGCTCAGCGTGCTCAACCGTGATCAGTATGGTGCGCGTCCACTTATCAGTGGCGTGTACTACGATGCGCAGCCACTACCTATGGTAGAGTCTAAGAGCCCTGAGGAGACTACCGATGCCAATGGCCATACATATGTCGACCTCTACGACCCAACAGAGGGTGCTAAGAATGTTGTAACCATGTGGTACAACCCTAACACAAGGAGATATCAGGAGCGTGTTGTTGACTACGAACCTGTCTATCCAGAGGAGGCATACCACTACTTCCCACGCATGTGGTATTTTGCTCGCAGGGCTGATTATGCCCCATTTGTGGATAGTGTCAAGACTGTGAGTGTGGATAGGTATGGCGAGACCTTGACATGGACCGAGCCTACGCGTGGTGACGACTTGAGTTTCTTCATGAGCTATCAGATGGGTGATATGTTCTGGCGTTACTTCATGTGGAACTTCGTGGGTCGTCAGGACGATGTGCAGCTTGAGAAGAGCGCCGTGGATGGCGGTATATACATCCATGGTGGCTGGCTCTCGGGAATTAACTTCATTGACGAATATGTATGTGGTCCGCAGGATGCTCTGCCCGCGGATATGCAGAATAACCCTGCGCGTAACACCTACTTCTTCTTGCCGCTATTGCTCGGTTTGTTGGGCATGATTTACCACCTTGTGCGTGATTGGCGTAACTGGTTTGTGGTGATGCTCATGTTCTTGATGATGGGTGTGGCTCTTGTTGTCTACTTCAACACCGCCCCCAACGAGCCTCGTGAGCGTGACTATGTCTATGCTGGTGCCTTCTATGCCTTCAGCATATGGATAGGCCTTGGTGTATTGGGCATAGGCGAGCTCTTTGATATGGGCTTTGGCGAGCGCACAAAGCAGAACTTGAGATGCCTCTTTGCCTCATTTGCACTTCTCTTCGCTTTGATGGTACCTGGAGTCTTGGCTTTTGAAAACTGGGATGACCACGACCGTTCGGATCGCTACTATGCTCGTGACATCGGTTGGAACTACCTCAACTCGGTGCCCGAGAATGGCATAATCATCAACTATGGCGATAACGACACATTCCCGTTGTGGTATTGTCAGGAGGTTGAGGGTGTGCGCCCCGATGTCAAGGTTATGAACCTATCGTACCTTGAGGCTGAGTGGTATATCGACCAGGTGAAGCTCGCCTCTAACTCGGCTGAGGGTGTGCCATTTACAATACCTCAAGAAAAGTACACTTTGTCGAGTCCCCATGTACACATCTCGGCTCACCCTATGGAGTATGTCACAGAGGCCTCGCTTGAGGCTATGTGTCCCGAGGAGATGCGTTTGTGTGATAGCTTGGAGACCAAGGTCTACACATTCGAGTATAACTACGGTATGGAGTACAAGGTGGAGAAGATGTTGATGAGTGAAGCTACAGATAAGTTGTTGGAGTACAACAAGAACTTTGGTGATGATGTAGACTGGGAGCGCTTGAATGAGGAGCAAAAACAGCTCATGTTCCTTGGTCAGGCTATATATCGCAACGACACATTCTGGGATGACTACACTCGTTATACCGAAGCGATGGAGGCTATAGACTATAAACTAAGTCTTTGTTATCCATACTCGTTGCCTTTGGCCGATGCTATAGCCCTCTATATCTCGGATGAGCCTATGTGGATGTTGGCCGACGATAACTACGAGAGGTATAGAATCGTGGAGGTTGGCTCCTCGATACCTGAAGGCTTCGAGTTCCTCACTACGGTGCAGCCTAAGGTTGATCATTGCATCGTTGGTACACCCGATGACTATATCATGGGTGCTGTGGAGTACACCATACCAGTGGATAAGGAGGCTGTGCTCATGTCGGGTCTTGTGGATCAGAAGTTTGCCGATGATATTGTCAACGAGGTGTATGTAACACTCCCTCGTTACTACATGAGTCGTGGCGCGTTGATGATGTACGACCTAATAGCAAATAGCAATTGGACTAGACCTTTGAGCTTCACGAGCACACTTAGTCTCGAAGAACTAGGCATACAAGACTATGTGCGTCTCGATGGATATAGCTATACCTTCGTGCCAATCTACACCAAGTATGACAAGTACTCCATGAATGTAGGCCACTTGGATATAGATAAACTCTACCCAATGTTCATGGATGAGTGCGCTCCAAATGCCTTAAATCAGGCCTACCGCTTTGGTAATGTTGCCGATGATGATGTCTTGGCTGACTACTTCGTGCGCCATAACATTGAGACGACAAACATTAGGTTGCACTTTGTTCGTGTGGCAAATGGCTTTATCGCAAGAGCAAAGTCGCTACTCGAACCTCTTGCATATGGCGATGATACGCTCTCTTCGGAGGATGTCTCAAGGATTGTAGATGAGGCTATGGAAAACTTCGAAAAGGCTGAGAGGCTCTTGGATAGAGGTCTCGAGCAGTTGCCTCCAAGCAAGTTGGGTTACCGCTATACCAGTGTGATGCAGTATATCAATTGCTACTATCGAATTGGTGGCGAGTTGTTGAAGATTGGTGCTATGGCGTGTGTTGACCCCGATATGTCGAAGAGCATCACCGGCCATGCTAACGACATCCTTGTTAAGGGCGATGATTTGAATATCCATTTTATTAGGCACCATGCCGAGTGGGTTAATTACTATCTCGAATATCTCGATAGGGGCATGTTCGATATAGATATGGCTACAAACATATCCCTACGCTTTGAGAATGTGTGCGAGGGTCTCAACTCTGCATACCATGTCGATTCATACGATATAGTCTCAAAGAGTGCTTTCGATTTTGAGGGCCTTGCCAACAAGTACATGTATAGACTTGCTGAGGCTCTACCTGAGGGCGTGGAGAGCCAGGTGGCCGCAGCTGTGGAGCAACTCAAAGAATCGAATAACGGTAGCTATGTCTATGACCATGTGGCAGAGGAGGTAAAACCTCTTGTGAAGTGTATAGATAACCTATGCTACTATGTCTACGATATGCAGGGCTTGCCACTGGATACACTGTGCAAGGACTCCTTTAGCCACCTTATGGTTAAGTCGGGCTTTGCGAGTGCTTTTGGCTTGCCATTGGAGAGCGCCCAGCAGCCGGTGGATAGTACCTCTGCGGCTAAGCCTGCGGCATCCAACTATGAGCTGTCTAAGGAGGTTCAGGAGATTGTTAATATCTATGGCAAGGGCATGGAGTCATGGCGACGCGCTACCGAGCATCTTAAAAACTTTGTCGATATTGCAGCATCGCGTCTCGGTGTAGCGGTGACGGTTGAGCGTGTGGATGATTTCCAGTACTTCTATACATACTCTGACTATGCACAGCAACTTCTATCTATGGCTAACTCTAAGGGTGTCTCTGTTGCCGACCTCGTGGAGTCGTTGACGCTTAGCGACGAGGCCTATGCTTTGGCCGATGAGTACCTCAAGATGGGTGACAATAGAGCTATGGAGTATATCGCATACTGCTATGACGATATGCGTGATGCTCTACAGCGCATGGAGCATGGTGAGTACAGCACCAAGGATGCTACTGTTGTCCATGTCAACATGCAGGAGATTGTCGATGTGCTGAATGTTAGCCTTGTGGAGGCTGGTAGCTTCGACTGGGTGGCTAACCCAATTGTCGACTCGTCACTTGGCTATAAGCAGGTGTCGTTCGATAATCTTGCCGACAGATTCTTCCGTATAGCCTTGAATATGGCCGACGCTACGGATGTTGAGGAGTCGGCGAATATGCTGACTGTGAATGTTGCAGTGAGCATCTACTCGCTTGTGCCAAGTACTCGTGTCAATGGCAATGCAGAGGTTGATGCTATCTATGTTGATAATATGCGTAAGTATTTCGAGCATAGCAAGGTAGCTGCCATGGTAGAACAGATGTATAAGTAAATAACGAATTAAAAAATATAACACTATGTCAAAAGTTGTCTTGTATAATACGCTCACACGCCGCAAGGAGGAGTTTGAGCCTATCAACCCCGAGCATGTGGGTATGTATGTTTGTGGTCCCACAGTGTATGGCGACCCACACTTGGGTCATGCACGCCCTGCTGTGACCTTCGACCTTATGTTCCGCTACTTTGAGGCCCTTGGATATAAGGTGCGCTACGTGCGTAACATCACCGATGTAGGTCACTTGGAGCAGGATGCCGACGAGGGTGAGGATAAGATTGCTAAGAAGGCGCGCCTCGAGCAGCTTGAGCCTATGGAGATTGCACACTACTACACCGAGCGTTACCATGATGCTATGCGTGAACTCGGCGTTAAGTCGCCCTCTATTGAGCCACATGCATCTGGTCATATCATTGAGCAGATTGAGATGGTTAAGCGCATTCTCGATGCTGGTTATGCCTATGAGTCTAACGGCTCTATCTACTTCGATGTGGAGAGCTACAATCGTGACCACCGCTATGGTCGCCTCTCGGGTCGTAACCTCGACGATATTGTGACCAACACCCGTGAGCTCGATGGCCAGTCTGACAAGCGCCACTCATACGACTTTGCCCTCTGGAAGAAGGCCTCACCTGAGCATATCATGCGTTGGCCTTCACCATGGAGCGATGGCTTCCCAGGTTGGCATATGGAGTGCTCGGCGATGGGCACCAAGTATCTCGGTGAGCAGTTCGATATCCACGGTGGCGGTATGGACCTCATGTTTCCACACCACGAGTGCGAGATTGCGCAGTCTACAGCAGCTCTTGGCAAGGACTCGGCACGCTACTGGGTGCACAACAACATGATTACAATCAATGGCCAGAAGATGGGTAAGTCGTTGGGTAACTTCATCACCTTGGAGCAGCTCTTCACTGGCTCACATCCTATCCTTGAGCAGGCATATACACCTATGACCATCCGTTTCTTTGTTCTTCAGGCGCACTACCGCTCTACGCTCGACTTCTCGAACGAGGCGTTGCAGGCGGCCGAGAAGGGTCTTGATCGTTTGATGAAGGCCGTGGAGACCTTGGGTAAGCTCAAGGCTCAGGATAAGTCAACAGTGGATGTTCAGGAACTTGAGCGTCGCTGTGCCGATGCTATGGCCGACGACCTTAACTCACCAATGGTTATCTCAGCTCTCTTCGACTGGGTGCGTATCATTAACCAAGCTGTCGAGGGTCAGCAGAGCTTCACCGCTGAGGACCTTGAAACTTTGAAGGCTACAGTTAACCGCTATGTCTTTGATATCCTCGGTCTTCGCAACGAGAAGGCTGCCGATGCTGGTGGCAAGGATATGGTATCACCACTTGTTGATATGCTCCTAAATATGCGTATGGAGGCTAAGGCCAACAAGGACTGGGCTACATCCGACAAGATTCGCGATAACCTCACAGCTATCGGTATCCGTGTTAAGGACCGCAAGGATGGCTTCGATTGGGAAATCGAATAATAAACTAAATAAATGGTTAATACAGACCAAATAAACGAGTTGAAGGCGCGTGTGGCAAAGCTCTCGGCATCGATAGATGTCGAGCAGCGCCGCATTGACCTTATTAACGAGCAGGAGCGTACCGAGGAGCCTAACTTCTGGGATAACCCCGACGAGGCACGCAAGCAGCTTAAGAAGGTTGCCGATATCAAGGCTACCATCGACGACTTCGAGGCTGCATCGCGCACAGTCGATGACCTCGATCTACTTCCCGACTTCGTGGCCGAGGGTGTGCTCTCAGAGGCTGAGGCTGAGGAACAGTATGCTGCGGCTGTGGAGCTTATCGAGAAACTCGAACTTAAACAGATGCTCTCGGGCAAGGAGGATAAGCTCGGTGCAATCATGGATATCAATGCCGGCGCTGGTGGTACAGAGGCTTTGGATTGGGCGCAGATGCTTATGCGCATGTACACACGCTGGGGTGAGGCTCATGGCTTCACCGTCAAGGTGGCTGCCTATCAGGCGGGCGAAGAGGTAGGTGTCAAGTCGTGCACTTTGGAGTTCGAGGGTGAGTATGCCTATGGTTATCTGCGTAGCGAGAGTGGCGTGCACCGCATGGTGCGTCTCTCGCCCTTCAATGCTAATAACAAGCGACAGACAACCTTCGCATCAGTATTCATCTCGCCAGCCGTAGATGATAGCATCGAAATCAATATCTCACCTGCTGACATCGAGTGGGATACATTCCGTTCGAGTGGTGCTGGTGGTCAGAATGTCAACAAGGTGGAGACAGCGGTGCGTCTGCGCTACCACGGTAAAGATTCCGATACGGGTGAGCCTGTGGAGTTCCTTATCGAGGATATGGAGACGCGCTCACAGCTCAACAACCGCGAGAACGCTATGCGTATTCTGCGCTCGAAACTCTATCAGCGAGAGCTGGATAAGCGTATGGCAACACAGCAGGCCTTGGAGGCTACCAAGAAGCGTATTGAGTGGGGCTCACAGATACGCAGCTATGTCTTTGATGATAGGCGTGTCAAGGACCATCGTACAGGGTATCAGACATCTAATGTCGATGCGGTGATGGATGGCGATCTGGATAACTTCATCAAGGAGTACTTACTACAATATTAAATGAGGATAATATGCTAAGAGCAATATACATAGCAATAGTTATGGTGTGTGCAGTGGCTTCACAACTCTCTGCTCAAGAGGTTATGGTGGGTGCTACGGACAAGGCAAGCTACATGCCTCTATTGGAGGGTAGGCGAGTGGCGGTGCTTGCTAACCATACGGCGATGTATAGCGCCGATGAGCATATCGTGGATATGATGCACCGTGAGGGTGTTAACATCGTAGGCATCTTTGCTCCCGAGCATGGCTTTCGAGGAAGCGTTGAGGCTGGTGCGAAGGTGGAGAATGGTGTGGATAGCGCAACGGGTATCCCTATTCTCTCGTTATACAATGGCAATACACAGCGCCCCTCCGATGAGGTGATGCGCTCGTTCGATGTGTTGGTGGTGGATATGCAGGATGTGGGACTAAGGTTCTATACCTATTATATATCTATGCTACGCATGGTGGATGCCTGTGCCGACTTTGGTTGCGAGGTGATAGTCCTCGATAGGCCAAACCCTAATGGACACTATATCGATGGTCCGATACTCGATATGAAGTATAAGTCGGGAGTAGGGTGGTTGCCTATACCTGTTGTGCATGGCATGACTATGGGCGAGATTGCTACAATGGCCATAGGTGAGGGGTGGGCAAAGCCCGCGGAACTTAAGGTGATAAAGTGTCGTAACTACGACCATAACACCCACTACGAGTTGCCTATTGCACCATCACCCAATCTACCAACGCAGCACTCCATATATCTCTATCCCTCGACTTGCCTATTTGAGGGTACGGTGGTGAGCATGGGTCGTGGTACTGATGCTCCGTTCGAGATATATGGCCATCCCGATATGGAGAATAGGGAGTTCTCCTTTACCCCGATGCCTAATGCTGGCTCGGCAACACCGCCACACAGTGGCCAGATGTGTTATGGTGTGGACCTTCGTGGCCTTGCCTATGAGGCTATATGGAGCGAGGGTGTAGACCTAAGTTATGTCGTAGATGCCTATCACGACCTGGATATGGGTGATAAGTTTTTCACGCCCATGTTCGAAAAACTTATAGGCGTAAGTTATGTACGCGAGATGATAATCGAGGGTTGCTCTGTTGAGGAGATTGAGTCTATGTGGGCTGAGGATGTTGCGACCTTCAGGCAACAAAGAGCTAAGTATCTACTATACAACGAATAAATAAGAAACAAAAAAGATTTATACTATGGGATTTTTTGATCTATTCAAAAAGAAGAAGGTAGAGGAGCCTAAGGTTGAGGCTGCTCCCGTAACAGCTGAGGAGCAGGAGGCTATAGCCATTGAAGAGAAGAAACAGGAGGAGGCTAAGATCGTTGCTGAGCGTAAGGAGCTTGAGGTGGGTCTTGAGAAGACTAAGGAGGGCTTCTTTGGTCGTTTGAAGCGTGCTATTGCTGGTCGCACAACAGTGGATGCCGATGTGCTCGACGACCTCGAGGAGGTGCTCATAACCTCGGATGTGGGTGTTGACACCACGGTGAAGATTATCCGTCGAATTGAGGAGCGTGTGGCGCGCGATAAGTATATGAATACCGAGGAGTTGCATGGTATCCTACGCGACGAGATCGCTTCGCTTATGGAGGAGTCGCACCGCTCAACCCAAGACTTCGGTATCGAGGTTAAGGAGGGTATGCCATATGTTCTTATGGTTGTAGGTGTCAATGGCGCGGGCAAGACAACAACTATTGGTAAACTCGCTGCGCAGCTTACGAAAGCTGGTCGTAAGGTCTATATCGGTGCCGCCGACACCTTCCGTGCTGCGGCTATCGACCAGCTTGCCGTATGGGCCGATCGTGCTGGTGCAACTATGGTACGCCAGGATATGGGCTCCGATCCAGCATCTGTGGCCTACGATACTCTTCGCTCGGCTGTGGCTAATGGTGCTGATGTGGTGCTTATCGACACTGCGGGTCGTCTTCACAATAAGGTGGGCTTGATGAAGGAGCTTACCAAGATTCGTAATGTGATGTCTAAGGTTATTCCCGATGCTCCTCACGAGGTGATGCTCGTGCTGGATGGCTCTACAGGACAGAATGCCTTTGAGCAGGCTAAGCAGTTTACCGAGGCTACGCAGGTGACATCGCTTACTATTACTAAGCTCGATGGTACTGCTAAGGGTGGTGTGGTTATCGGCATTAGCGATAAGTTCCATATCCCTGTGCGCTATATCGGTATTGGTGAGGGTATCGATCAGTTGAAGATGTTTGACCGCAGAGAGTTTGTACGAGCGTTGTTTGGTGATGCTAAATAGTTTGTACTATGTCTAAGAAAATCAATATTATAACCCTTGGTTGCTCGAAGAATACTGTCGATTCGGAGCACCTCGCAGCCCAGCTTACAGCCTTCGATTATAAGGTTGTCTTCGATAGCGACCGCATGGATGCCGATGTTGTTGTTATCAACACATGTGGTTTTATTGGTGATGCCAAGCAGGAGTCTATAGATACCATCTTGCGTGCTGCCGAACTTAAGATGGCAGGTAAGATTGAGGAACTCTTCGTTGTGGGTTGCCTGTCGCAGCGCTATGCCGATGAGTTGCGTCCAGAGCTCCCAGAGGTCGATGACTTCTTTGGTGTTAACGACTGGGCTGGTATTGTCGAGCGCCTTGGTGCGAAGTATCGTCAGGAGAATGAGACTCGTCGTGAGCTATCAACGCCCTCGCACTATGCCTACCTTAAGATATCGGAGGGTTGTAACTGGATGTGTGGCTACTGCGCTATACCTCTGATTCGTGGCCGTCATAAGTCGGTGCCTATGGAGGCACTCATTGCCGAGGCTGAGAGCCTTGTGGCGAGTGGTGTGCGCGAGATCATGGTCATCGCACAGGACACCACCTACTACGGTGTTGATATCTATGGTGAGCGTAAGTTGGCCGAGTTGCTCGAAAGACTATGTCGCATCGAGAAACTTGAGTGGATACGCCTACATTATGCCTACCCAACAGACTTCCCCGATGAGGTTATAGAGGTTATGGCACGCGAGAAGAAGATTTGTAAGTATCTTGATATTCCATTTCAGCATATCTCGGATAATCAGCTCACGCTGATGAAGCGTCGTCACACTAAGGCTGAGGCACTTGCGCTTATTGATAAGTTGCGCAAGTCTATCCCCGATATCGCTCTTCGTACAACACTTCTTGTTGGCTATCCTGGTGAGACTGAGGAGGACTTCGCTGAGCTTATGGAGTTCGTTAAGACCACGAAGTTCGACCGCCTGGGTGTCTTTGCCTACTCCGAGGAGGAGGGTACCTACTCGGCTACACGCCTTAAGGATGATGTTGAGGATAGCGTAAAGCAGGAGCGTGTAGACCGTATCATGCGCCTTCAGGAGCGTGTGTCGTTGGAGAATAACGCTCGTCGCATAGGTGAGCGCATGCGAGTAATCATCGACCGCAAGGAGGGTGACTTCTATATTGGTCGTTCGGAGTATGACTCTCCCGAAGTGGACCAGGAACTTATCATAGATAGCTGTGCTAAGAGGTTGTGTCGTGGTCGCTTCTACATGGTGGAGATTACCGACTGCGAGGACTACGACCTCTATGCTCGCCTTGTGTAGATATGGCTTTTTTGGACTAAAAGATTTTGATATTAGCCAAAAAATACTTACCTTTGGGCATTAATAGTAGTTGCGTATAGCATACATTGTCAAGCGTATGGCGGATAAGGATATCATAAAGCGATTGCGCGATCAGGTCGAGAGGCTTATCTCGGACCATAGTCGCATAGCGGAGGAGTGCCGTCAGTTGACCCAGGAACGCGATAAGTTGCAGGGTGAGAAGCGCCGCTTGGAGGAGCAAGTACGAGAGCTTGACTCTCGACTCAAGAGTGTTGAACTATCGGCAGTAATGCGTGGTGGCGATGGCAATGTGGAGCGTGCAAAACAGCGTGTCAACAGTTTATTGCGGGAGGTTGACCGATGCATAGCAGCAATTAAACAAGAACAGGATAAATAGTTAGACGATGGCAGAAGGTAAGATAAGAATAACACTCTCGATAGCAGGTGAGAGTTACCCCATGGCCATCGATGCGTCAAAGGAGGAGCACTATCGTGAGGCGGCACGCCGCCTAAATGCTCAGATTGCCGAGTATGGCAAGTTGACAAAGTTTGGCGTCAAGGACCGTTTGGCTATGGCGGCATTGGCATATTCGATAAAGGTTGTGTCATACGAGCGCGAGTCAAGCCTCGGTGATGCCGATATGCAGGAACTCGATGCCATAGAGAAGCGTATAAGTTCCTACATCAAGGAGTGATGTTAGGCAGGGTATTTGCAGCATAGTGTAGTGCTTGCCATATAAAGGCTGTTACGAACGCGCCTTGTGCGTGTATAATAGGTTCTTTACATACAAATCTATCCCGCATAGATTCCTTAAAAGCTTTGCGATCTGTACAACTAATAATACATTGGGACAACTCTCGAGTAGAGCTACAAAACAAGGCCTCAACCCTTCGGGGTGTGGTTAATAGCCACCAGTGGACTGTTGCGTGCCTCGGAGCCCCACCTATGACTTATCTCAGGATTCGTCAAACAAATTAAGGAGTCTCTGCGGTTTTTTTTTGAATAACCTTAAACTTACTATAAATTAACTTTAACTAATTGTTTTAACACCAATATCTATTATGGGACCAACTTTAATAATCGTCGGTGTCGTTGTTGGAGCTATCGTTGGTGGCGGAGGTGCCTACTTCGGAGCTCGTGCGCGATCTAAAGCCATCGTCGCAAAGGCGGAGGCCGACGGCGAAATGATAAAGAAAGAGAAGATGCTCCAGGCTAAGGAGAAGTTCATCCAGCTTAAGAGCGAGCACGATCGCCATGTTAATGAGCGCAACCAGAAGTTGCAGCAGAGCGAGCAGCGCGCTAAGCAGTTGGAGGCTAACTTGCAGCATAAGGAGCGCGACTTGGATAAGAAGAACCAGGAACTTGAGCGTCGCAAGGAGCAGCTTGAGACTCAGATGCAGGGCCTTGAGAGCCGCAAGGAGGAGCTTGCTGCAATCATCAAGGAGCAGAATGCTCGTCTTGAGCAGATCTCGGGCATGAGCTCTGAGGATGCTAAGAATGTTCTTATCGAGAACATGAAGAATGAGGCTAAGGCTGATGCTGCAGCCTACATCGCAGAGACTATCGAGGAGGCTAAGCTCTCGGCTACTAAGGAGGCTAAGCGTATCGTTGTTGCCTCTATCCAGCGTGTAGCCACTGAGACAGCTATCGAGAACGCTGTTACTGTTTTTAATATCGAGTCTGACGAGGTTAAGGGTCGTATCATCGGCCGTGAGGGTCGTAATATCCGCGCCTTGGAGGCTGCTACAGGCATCGAGATTATCGTCGACGATACTCCAGAAGCTATCATCCTTTCGGGCTTCGATCCTGTGCGTAGAGAGATTGCTCGTCTTGCTCTTCACCAGCTTGTAACCGATGGTCGTATCCACCCAGCGCGTATCGAGGAGGTTGTGGCTAAGGTTAAGAAGCAGATAGAGGAGGAGATCATCGAGGTGGGTAAGCGTACCACTATCGACCTTGGTATTCATGGCCTACACCCCGAGCTTATCCGTCTTATAGGTAAGATGAAGTATCGTTCTTCATACGGCCAGAACTTGTTGCAGCACGCTCGTGAGACTGCTAATCTTGCAGGTATCATGGCTGCTGAGCTCGGTCTTAATCCTAAGGCCGCACGCCGTGCAGGTCTCTTGCACGATATAGGCAAGGTGCCCGATGATGAGCCAGAGTTGCCACACGCAATTATCGGTATGAAGCTCGCCGAGAAGTATAAGGAGAAGCCCGATGTATGCAACGCTATCGGTGCTCACCACGATGAGACTGAGATGACATCGCTCATCGCTCCTATTATTCAGGTGTGTGATGCTATCTCGGGTGCTCGTCCAGGTGCTCGTCGCGAGGTTGTTGAGTCGTATATCAAGCGCTTGAAGGAGATGGAGAGCATCGCCTTGTCATACCCAGGCGTTGTTAAGACCTACGCTATCCAGGCGGGTCGTGAGTTGCGTGTTATTGTCGGTGCCGATAAGCTATCGGATCAGGAGTCTGAGGCATTGTCACACGATATAGCAAAGAAGATTCAGGACGAGATGACCTACCCAGGTCAGGTTAAGATTACGGTTATCCGTGAGACCCGTTCCGTATCTTACGCTAAGTAATATCTCTTTAACAGAGTGCTAAAAGAGGAGGTTGTCCATAAGGACAACCTCCTTTCTGTTGGAGTAGAATTAATGAGTTTAGAGCGTTTTGTGATTCTTGATGTGCTTTACTCTCTAAAATCATAAACTCTCTATGTCTCAGACACACCTACTTTATTATCGTAGCTACAAATGAGCCCTCAGTGTTGAGCTCTCCATTTACCCATACCTTTTTGTGGCTAACGATATCATCGCCTTGATTGTGTGTCGTAAAGTAGTAGCTTACCTCCACAATATCTGATGTGCCATCGCCCCAATCTATTTCAAAGTGCTGACGCTTATCCCCTTCAGTGTGGTGTATAAACCAATACTCAAGACATGGCGTGTCAGCATCCTCTACCTTAATGCTACCTAAATAGAGACCTGGATTATAACCATTAGGTATAACCTCGGTTATCGCTACGCCATATCTCTCGCCACCGTTAACTGTTATCTCAATATCATTATTTAGGATGTTACCCTCGATATCGACATCGAGAAGATTATTTCCCTCGGCATCCTTAACTACAAAATATACAGGTGTGGGGTCAGTTTCAACTAATACCTTTACTTCTTCCTGTTTCTCGCATCCTACGAACTGAAGAGTGTTACACGCTGCCATAAGCATCAACAATAATTTAGCATACTTTTTCATTGTTAGATTTTTTTAGTGTTCCGTAAAATTATGAACTGGTTAAAAACTGAATAGAACTTATCAATTTAATAGGCGATACGCTTTAGGATTGTACGGTAGTTCCAGCCCTCACGGCTAACCTGGTCAAGAATGATATAGTCGTTGCTATAACCCGTTACAGTCCACTCGTTGTTGTATTCTCCAATAAGTGTAAGCTTTCCACTCTCAGCATCGTATGTCCAACTAAACTCTCGTGTTTCAGGCTCCATATCTGGCTCAGGGAAATCTCTGTAGTCTGTACCCGTGCCATCTTCGGCAAATGTTAAATATGAGTATGCTCGACCATCTGCGTAGTCTACGCCCATAACAAGATGGGGTGTTGTAATATTTGCCCACTCCTCATCGTAGATAAGCAAAGAATCGGGCATCCACTTACCATTAAGGCTCGTGGCGAGTGCTTCATCATCGAAAACCTTGCACTCCGAAACAAGATGTTCAACAATAGTAGTCTCGGCTATATATCCAGACTCAGTCCAATAGTATAAAGGTGCACTGCACTCTCCTGGATTATTGCTTACTCTGCCAATCGATACCTCACAAGTAGCTTCGCCTATGGTTTTATCAATGCCCTTGAATCCAAATGTCATGTCTAATGCATATACATCATGTCCATCTATGGTCGCCTTGTCTATCATTGAGAATTCTATCCATCCTGATGTCGAGACAAAATCAAATATGCCCGTTCTAAGCTCGATGAAGCTTGATGTATCCTCTATGATAACACCGTGGAACAGCCTGCTTCTCTCTTTTATTTCGCCAAAATAATATTTTGTGCCAACCACAATGGGTATATCAGCGGGAAAGTTGATGCAGAACTCTATAGCGGCGGGTATATTGTTAGTGTTGTCGTACTCCAAATTGCCTCGTGTTAGGAAGAACTGATTACCACCGTTCGCAGCCTGGCCGAGATGAAATTTATTTCCTATAGGTTTCCACCATTCACCAAGTTTGTCAGTGCTAAAAATGGTTTTATTCCAACCCATATATTCCGATGTCACATACATCTCGATATGTGATGTTCTAGGCTCGCTGATAGGCTCATCTTGGGGTGGTATTACCTCCTCGTTGATTTGTTTCTCGCAAGACTCTATAGCAACCACCACTACCAATGTTAAAAGAGTAAAAAATAGTTTTTTCATAGGTTTTTAGTTTATTTATTTTCTTACTATTATCTCTGACATTTTGTGTGATATCTCTTCACTCCGCAAATTTTTAGTTAGAAAAATGCATAGGCGCGAATATATCGGTTTTTAGAATATCATCACCTATTACCATAATAGGTTGTTGTTGCTCTTTTATTACTGCAAATTTAGGGATCAGTGGCCTCTGTGACCAAATTTTTTAGCTAAAAGTTTTTCCAACACCCCTACCTAATAGCTTGAGTATCAGCTGTTTGAAAAATATGATTTTACTAATTTTTCAAAGTGCTGATTATCAGGTAGTTATAGATGGTGCTGGTAAGTTTGCTTGAATTTGTGTTAATTGTCTTATAATCAGTAATATACTATCAAAGTGCTTCTATGCTGCTGTTTTCCCTACTATGTCATATTGTGGTTGTACAGAGCGAGGCGATTGGTATTGTCAAGGTTGTTACACAAAGGTAGATGGACACAGAATTGCATGATAGCTTATATGTATATCAGTAAGGTATATGGGTGCAATTCTTCGCCATGACGATTTTATTTTCACGCCTATAGTATCTATTTATGTTCGAAATATACCCTATATAGGCGGAGCTGTCGAGTAGATGAATGTCGAGCAGAGAACTGAGCAAAACAATGAGTCACACCACTACATATCTGCGGGTATTAAAAATAATACCCGCAATGATTTGATAGGTAGCGTTGTGATGGGGTCGTGAGATTAGAGAGAGTAAAGAGTTTGGTGAACACTAAAATTCTTAACCTCTCTATACTTCTTAAACTCATTGAGGTGTCTAAGAAATAAGATACCCCAAGGGATAGTGCTGAAGTGCAGCCCGTGGGGATATATCACTTGGAAGTGTGGAAGTTTCATGTCGGAGTGGTGCAGTAGTGGCGCTGACATGAGAAAGTCCCGGATGGGATGCGCTTTCGGAAGCGTGAAGCTTTTTGATTTTGGTGGAGCAGATTTGGGTTTTTGCAATAAAAATATCCCCAAGGGATAGTGCTTGAAGTAATGCTTGTGGGAATATATCACATGGAAGTGTGAGTGCTTTCATGTCAAAGTGGTGCAGTAGTGGCGCTGACATGATAAAGCCCCGGATGGGATATACTTAGCGTATTTCCCATTCGGGGCTTTGATTGAAGCGTCGCTAATGCGCCGCTATCACATGAAAGGTATTAGATGATACCCTGCTCAAGCATAGCCTGTGCAACCTTCATGAAGCCGGCGATGTTAGCACCCTTAACATAGTTAACAGAGCCGTCAGCCTGCTGGCCATACTTCACGCAAGCCTCGTGGATAGACTCCATGATGAAGTGAAGCTTCTCGTCAACCTCCTTACCAGACCAAGAGATGTGCATACAGTTCTGAGTCATCTCAAGACCTGAAGTTGCTACACCACCTGCGTTAACTGCCTTACCTGGAGCGAAGAGGATACCAGCCTCCTGGAATGCCTTGATAGCCTCAGGAGTACAACCCATGTTAGAAACCTCAGCTACGCACCATGTGCCGTTAGCCAAAAGCTCCTTAGCATCAGCCTCGTTCAACTCGTTCTGGAATGCACATGGAAGAGCGATGTCACACTTAACTGACCATGCCTTCTTACCTGCAGTGAACTTACATGCCACAGGATACTTAGTAGCCATATCCTCAACCTTGTTGCGGTTTGAAGAACGCATTACAAGCATGTAGTCGATCATCTCGTTTGTGATACCACCAGGGATCTCGCAAACACCGTCTGGACCAGAGATAGCAACAACCTTAGCGCCGAGCTCAACAGCCTTCTGTGATGCACCCCAAGCTACGTTACCGAAACCTGAAACTGCAACAGTCTTGCCCTTAAGATCCTTACCAGCCTTAGCCAACATGTGCTCAGTGAAGTACAAAGCACCGTAACCAGTAGCCTCAGGGCGGAGGATAGAACCACCCCAAGTCTCACCCTTACCAGTCAATACACCTGTGTGGTACTGACGAGCGAGCTTCTGGTACATACCGTTAAGGAAGCCGATCTCACGACCACCAACACCTACGTCACCAGCTGGAACGTCGGTATCAACACCGATGTTGTTCCACAACTCCTGCATGAACGCCTGGCAGAAACGCATGATCTCACCGTTAGACTTGCCAACTGGGTTGAAATCAGCACCACCCTTAGCGCCACCCATAGGAAGGGTAGTAAGAGCGTTCTTGAAAGTCTGCTCGAAACCGAGGAACTTCAACATTGAAGGGTTAACAGCTGGGTGGAAACGCAAACCGCCCTTGTAAGGACCGATAGCTGAGTTGAACTGTACACGGTAACCGAGGTTAGTCTGTACCTCACCATTGTCGTCTACCCAAGTAACGCGGAATGTGAAGATACGATCTGGCTCTACCATACGCTCAACGATCTTGGCAGCCTCATACTCAGGGTGCTGGTTGTACACCTCCTCGATAGACTCCAATACCTCCTGAACCGCCTGCAAGTACTCGCTCTCGCCTGGGTGCTTGGCCTCCAAATTGGCCATGATAACTTTTACATCCATAGTTTTAGTTAAGTTAAAAGGTTATAATAAAATGATTAACATTATTGTTATTATATCTCTCGATTGTTTATTCGCACAAATAGTTATACAAAGATAGACAAATTATCCTAATAATGCCACCTTTTGCGAAAATTTTAAGCAAAAAAATCTAAAACGGGTATTTTGCACCCATAATAGTTGCAAAATACCCGTTATGAAATATTCAAATTATACGAATGGGAGGCGTACAACCTCTGCCTTCAAGAGACGACCACGTACAACAACTGCGATCTGTGTACCAGCCTTAGCGAACTCAGGCTTAACATAACCCATACCCACGCCAATCTTCAAGCATGGAGACATGGTACCAGATGTTACATGACCGATGACATTACCCTCGAGGTCTGCCAACTCATACTCGTGGCGAGGCACACCGCGGTCGATAAGCTTGAAGCCTACGAGCTTGCGTGTAACACCCTCCTTCTTCTGACGCTCCATAAGCTCACGGTCGATGAATGGCTTGTTATCTACAAACTTTGTGAGCCAGTTAAGACCAGCCTCGATAGGTGATGTTGTGTCGTCGATGTCGTTGCCATAGAGGCAGAAGCCCTTCTCCAAACGCAAAGTGTCGCGAGCGCCAAGACCGATGTTCTTAAGGCCGAACTCCTCGCCTACCTTCCACATAGCCTCCCAGATGGTGTCGGCATCCTCGTTGTACATGTAAATCTCGCAACCACCTGAGCCGGTGTAGCCTGTAGTTGAGAGGATAACCTCGCAGCCAGCCACCTTGCAGATCTTGAATGTGTAGTACTCCATATCCTCAACCTGCTCCTCTGTCATCTTCTGCACGAGCTTCATAGCCAAAGGACCCTGGATGGCGAGCTGTGCTGTCTTCTCCGAAGCGTTCTCAAGCTCCTCGCCAGCCTTCAAGCCATACTCCTCACCCTGCTTGCAGATGTGAGCCCAGTCCTTCTCGATGTTAGCAGCGTTCACACAAAGCATATACTTCTGCTCGTTGATGCGATATACCAAAACATCGTCGACAATACCACCCTTGCCGTTAGGCATTGTTGTGTACTGCACCTTACCGTCGTAGAGGTCGCATACATTGTTTGTGGTGATGCGCTGCAAGAACTCTGTAGCGCGAGGGCCCTTAACCCATATCTCGCCCATATGGCTTACATCAAATACGCCACACTTCTCGCGGACATTGATATGCTCGTCGTTGATACCTGAGAACTCGATAGGCATGTTGTAGCCTGCGAACTCTGCCATCTTTGCACCATTAGCAATATGGTACTTTGTAAATGCTGTAGTTTTCATTTAGTTGTTGGTTTTAAGTTATATTATTAGTTGTTATTCCTTTGTTGTTGCCACCTCGGGAGTGCTCTCCGTAGCCTTGGGGCGAGGCTTGAAACCGAGCTTGGGGCAGCGTGTGAACTCCTTGGTGCGGTCGAAGAGGTAGCGGTAGGTGGTGTGCATCTTGTGTCTTCGTGCGCAGATGTAGCGCTCCACCATGCGGTTCATCGTAGGGTTGAAGTCGCCTATCCATGCAAATTCTATCGAACGGTATTTGTTCTTGTCCGTGCGTAGGTATCTCTCCAACATCTCCTTCATAAAGCCTGACTCTACGCCCTTGCCCTGGAACTCGGGAGTAATGCCAAAGACTATGGCGAAGATGCGGTCGCACCTCTTTTTCACCTTCAAGTCCCACATCATGCGTAGCTTGTTGATTATGCCGAACTTGCCGTTATACTTGCCTATGAGACGATTGAGGTCTGGCACCATGATGAAGAAGCCTATGGGCTCGTCGTTGAAGTATGCAAACCATATAAGGTTGCGATCCACTATGGGGCGCATGGTGTCGGCCATCTGACGCGCCTCCTCCGAGGTCATGGGTTGCACACCCTCGAACAAGGACCACGCCTTGTTGTATATGTTACGGAACTTCTCCACGGCGCTGTATAGGTCCTCCTTGCCTATGGGTGCAAAGCGGTAGCCAGGTGTCGACATCAGACGCTTCACACGGTCGTAGACCACCTCGTTGATGCTGTCATCGTAAACACGCCATAAGTAAGTGTTCTGGTTGAAGTAGTTCTGAAAGCCGTAGTTCTCGAAGATAGCCTTGTAGTAGGGTGGGTTATATGGGTTCTCGAAGAGTGGTTGATACTCATAGCCCTCAACAAGCAGCCCCCACCATGCATCGCGTGAGCCAAAGTTGATGGGGCCATCCATAGCCTCCATGCCTCGTGCCTTGAGCCAGTCGCGTGCAGCGTCGAAGAGTGTGTTGGCAAGCTCCTGGTCGTCTATGGCCTCAAAGAAGCCGCAGCCTCCTGTTGGCTGCTCATAGGCGTAGGCGTGCGATTTGTCGTAGAATGCTGCAATACGACCTACGCACTTGCCCTCGGCATTGTGTGCCACCCAGCGAATGGCCTCGCCATCCTTGAATAGTTTATTCTTATCTGGGTCGAATACCGCTCTTATCGAGTTGTCGATGGGGCATACCCAGTTTGGATTACCTTTATATATCTCCTTGGGAAGGTCGAGAAACTCCCTCTCTAATCCTCTATTATTGGCCGTAACCTCCAATAGTATATACTCTTTATTTGTCATATACAACTGTTTTTTACGATCGTTATTCTCGCTTGTGTCCTAAGTGTAGATATATTTATATCCATACAAAGATATGTAAAAAAATGCAATGGGCAATAGACAATTCATATTTTTTTATTGCTTATTGTGAATTGGTTTGTATCTTTGCAACCTGAATTTGTGATAAATGAGGCTAAAGCTATGGCATTGATTGATGAAATAACACGCCGCCGAACATTTGCGGTAATTGCACACCCCGATGCGGGTAAGACAACCTTGACCGAGAAGCTCCTACTCTTTGGTGGTGCTATCCATGTGGCGGGTGCTGTGAAGAGCAACAAGATTAAGAAGGGCGCAACTTCGGACTTTATGGAGATTGAGCGTCAGCGTGGTATCTCTGTGGCAACATCCGTGATGGGCTTCGAGTATAAGGGTGCTAAGATTAACATCCTTGATACCCCTGGTCACGAGGATTTCGCTGAGGATACCTACCGCACACTTACTGCTGTTGACTCGGTAATCATCGTTATCGACGGTGCTAAGGGTGTCGAGACTCAGACTCGTCGTCTTATGGATGTCTGCCGTATGCGCAAGACCCCTGTTATCGTCTTCGTAAACAAGATGGACCGCCCCTCGAAGGATCCATTCGATCTCTTGGATGAGATTGAGAACGAGCTCAAGATTAAGGTGCGTCCTTTGGCGTTCCCTATCTCTTCGGGCGATACCTTCAAGGGTGTATATAACATATATGAGCAGAACCTCTCGCTCTTCACCTCCGACGAGCGCCAGACTGCCGATGCCTCTACTGTCGATATCTCCGACCTCTCGTCGGGCGATGTCGAGAAGTATATCGGCGATAAGTTTGCTCAGCAGCTTCGCGAGAATGTAGACCTTGTTGAGGGTGTCTACGATAGCTTCGAGCGTGAGTCATACCTCAAGGGTGAGCTCGCTCCCGTATTCTTCGGCTCTGCGGTTAACAACTTTGGTGTTCGCGAGCTCTTGGAGTGCTTCATATCTATTGCTCCATCGCCACGCAATGCCCCCACCGAGACCCGTATGGTTGAACCTTCGGAGTCTAAGTTGTCGGGCTTCATCTTCAAGATACATGCCAACATGGATCCTAACCACCGCGACCGTATCGCTTTTATGAAGATATGCTCTGGTAAGTTCGAGCGTAACAAGAACTACCTCCATGTGCGTAGTGGTAAGCAACTTAAGTTCTCTTCACCTACAGCCTTCATGGCCGAGAAGAAGTCTGTTATTGACGAGGCCTTCCCTGGCGATATTGTAGGTCTTCACGATACAGGTACCTTTATGATTGGTGATACCTTCACCGAGGGCGAGAAACTCAAGTTCACAGGTATCCCCTCATTCTCGCCCGAGCACTTCCGCTATATCGAGAATGCCGACCCTATGAAGTTCAAGCAGCTTGCTAAGGGTATCGACCAGCTTATGGATGAGGGCGTGGCACAGCTCTTCACCTCATCACTCAACGGCCGTAAGATTATCGGTACTGTGGGTGCTCTTCAGTTTGAGGTTATCCAGTATCGTCTTGAGCACGAGTATGGCGCTAAGTGTCGTTGGGAGCCTATCTCTATCCACAAGGCCTGCTGGTTAGAGTCCGACAACGAGGCACAACTCGCCGACTTCAAGCGCCGTAAGCACACTAACATGGCTGTCGATAAGCATGGCCGCGATGTCTTCCTTGCCGACACCAGCTATGCGTTGGCCTTAGCGCAGGAGAATTTTAAGGATATTAGGTTTAAGTTTACCTCCGAGGTTTAAAAAAAGTAGCATAGCATGGCTACTTTGGCGTTGCACTCACTCTTGAAATCCTCATTTACGCTAAGTAAACTCCGGTTTCAAGAGTTTCGTGCGCCTAAAATTAGCTCATGCTCTACAACTTTTTTGGCTTGCGCACTTCGCATAGCAAGGCTACTTTGGCGTTGCACTAAATGATATATAGGCTGTTCAACAGATGTTGGGCAGCCTATATCTTTTTAAATCGGGAGATAAGATATATAATGGAAATTAGAGAGGTCGCGGACATGGGGGCTGATAGGTTCTAATAGTTTCTTATGGGGAGCATAGTCGGTTCGGTTATCATTCCACAAGAACCCACAAGAACCCATAATAACCCATGCCACTCTTCGACTCCTTTTGTCCCCCACCCTCACACCTTGTTATATCAACTAAAAAGGGCCATCCATGCGGACAGCCCTTAGCTATTAGCCTAAGTTAAATTACTCTGGCTGGTTCATTGTACCACCTGTAAGTGTGCCCTCGAATACGCCAGATACCTCACGATCGAGAGTATCAACGAAGTTGAAGCTCACCTTGTAACCACCTGAGATGTGCTCAACAGTCAAGGTACCACTCTTAAGGTTAGCCTTGATAGTGTTCAATGTGATTGTTGACTGATCCATAACGAACTTGTCACCGTCAACATAGTTCTGCTTAGCCTCCCAAGGAGCGATCTTGTACTCACCCTCTGGAGCGATCTTGTCAGTAACCTTAGGATATGAGTAGCAGTCGAACATTACCTCGACAGAGCCATCTGCAGATACGCCCTGGAACATGAACTCGCTATCACTGTTGTAGCCGTTCCAGTACTTACCAGTGAATGATGTCCACTCAGTAACATGGTTTGCAGCACCTGTAGACTCAGTGAGGTCCATACCGCGGATACCACCTGTGTAGTTCAAAGTTACGATGTTTGTACCAGCCTGGAATGTACCGTTGATAGTAATCTGCTTAGCCTCAGTGTCAACAGATACAGTGAACTCTGCGTCAGTGATGTCGATGCTCTCAGATGTGTTGCCACGGTATGTAGAGTAGCCGTTCTGAGATGCAGAGTTAACGAGGATGCCACCGTTAGCTACAGAGTAAGTACCATCAACAATGCGCTGTGCGTTACCCTCCTCCATGTAGAAGCTGATAACTGTCTGGCACTCGCCCATAAGATGTACCTTCTCAACGAAGGTTACATTCCACTGCTTACCACCGTCCTTAGAATCAGCCCAAGTCTCGATAACAGAGAATACTGCGTAGTTCATATTTGGGTCGTAACCCTCCTGGTACTGCTCAACCTTAGCTGTTGCAGTTACCTCGCCGTAAGTCAAGGTGATGTTACCACCACGCATAGAAGTAGTGTCGTTAGCAGCAACGGTGAATGCTACAACACCATCAGCAGCTGAAGTGATAGTGATCCACTCAACATCTGCAGTAGCCTGAAGCTCAACGCCCTCAACAGCGTTCTCCAAAACGTAAGCGAGTACGCCCTCGCCACCCTCTGCAGTAAATGCCTCAGGAGCTGATGTAATCTCAAGAACAGGAGCTGGAGCAACATACTCAGCCTGCTTTACAGTAACCTTGAACTCGAGCATACCGTAAGTAGCAGTGATCTTAGCCTCGCGTGCAGCGCCGTCGTTAGCAGCAACAACGAACTCAATTGTGTCCTCCTCAACAGTTATACCAGAGATCCAAGCAGCGTTAGCCTTAGCAGATACCTCTACGCCCTCAACAGGGTTCTCGAGCTTGAACTCGATAGTACCCAACTGCTGCTCCTGGCTGAACTCCATAACCTCCTCAGAAACGAGCTTAAATACAGGTGCCTTAGGAGCCTCTGCCTGCTTAGCAGCCTGCTTTACAGCAACCTCGAATGAGAGCTCGCCATAAGCAACAACAACCTTAGTCTCGCGTGCCTCCTCTGCCTCGTTCTCTGCAACAACGAAGGTTACAGTCTCACCAACGGTAACGTCAGTAACCCAGTCAGCCTCGCAAGCAGCTGTGAGCTCAGTGCCCTCAACAGCGTTCTCCAAAGTGTAGGTGATAACACCCTCGCCACCAGCAGCCTCGAACGACAAGGTCTCATCAGATGTAAGGGTCAACGTAGGCTCCTCAACCTCTGGCTCTGGCTCTGGCTTTGGCTGTGGCTCTGGCTCCACAGTCTCATTACATGCTGCAAATGCCAATGGTGCGGCAAGCAACAAATAGAATAAATTCTTGAGTTTCATAGTAAGTTGTATTAATTAAATTGGTTAATGTGCTATATTTTTGAGTAGGGGATTCTACTTTGATGTGACAAAATTATAAAAAATTATCGTCACCACAAAATTTGCCCTATATTTATATTGTATGACTACTTAACCTGATTAACCTGAAGCGCACCCTTCACTGAGCCAGTGATGTTGTTGCCCGCGTCGTCCTTGCATGAGTAGTTGATAGTGATAGTATCACCCTCAGTAATAATCTGAATCATACCCTCAGTGATTGGAGCCATAACATCACCCTTGATAGCATTGTTGGTGAGCTTTGCGTACCATGTACCAATCAAGCCATCCTCGCCAATAAGACCTGGGATAAACTTGTTAGCATAGTCGGTAACGCCCGATGCTGCAAGTGCCTGGTAGATGCCGTCGCACTTCTCCGCAGATGGTGACAATACCTCAATAGAGAAGTAGTCATTACCCTTTACAGCCTCGATAAACCATGTCTGCTGACCCTTCTCGTAGGTGTCGCCGTAGCAGGTAGCTGTCACTGTAGCACCCTCAATGGCAAGTTCCATGTCGTCAGAGAGTGTTGTGATGTGTGTGGTAGCCACAAGGTTGCCCTCGTATGATACATAGTGGGTATCTCCATTATCCATCACGATAATAGCTGAGAACTTACCATTCTTGACTGTTACGGTAGCCTCTTTGAATGATGCCGACTTAGCAACCTTGCCGTCAGCACCTGTCACAGCATACCAGCTACCCTCATCCGAGAATGTCTTGTCGGCGTAAGTGTTGCCTGCATCGAATGTGTACTCGCCATCAGGAAGCACTGGGTTCATCTCGTCAGCCATGATGTTGCGGTACATGTCGAAGTAGTAGTATTTGCCGTTAGCCTTAGCTGTTGCATCGCTGTTAACGCCCACATCCGAAAGGATGATGTAGTAGTTGTGCATTGCCGAGTACTCAGTGCCGAAGTAGATACCCTCGAAACGCTTAGCCTTGAATACTACATCGTACTGGCTCGCATCCTGCTTAACGGTGAACTTAGCCTCAGCACCCTCGTACTTAATTGTTACCTCAGCCTCACGCTCATATGCCGATGTGTTAGCATCTGCTGATAACTTAACAAGCGAGCCATCGACCTTAGCCTCCAACCATGAGGCATTAGACTTGGCTGTAGCCTTTGAACCAGAGCCATTTGCGGTGGTAAAGCTAACCTCTGCCTCACCGCCATCAGCATCAATCTCCACTACATCGCCAGAGACCACGGTAATGGTTGGCTTCGACTCAACATTGTCGTTTGTCTCACACGCTACGCACGCAAATGCTGCGAGCGCGAAGAGCAATAAAAATCTTTTCATATTCTGTATGTTAAATTAATAATTTTTACTCATGGTCTGTTGGACGCAGTATGGTGTTTTATATACTCCATGTCCAAAAATTAAAATATTCGCACAAAGTTATAATAAATAATCTTAATCTCCAAAAGATTTGAAAAAAGGCGAATGGGCGATGGTGTGCTGATAGCGTGTTGTCGCTTGTCGTTTATGAGGAGATTCCTCGACAAGCTCGGGATGACAATCACGGGTTGCTGTTCTAGCGTCCTGCGCTCCTCATGCCCCTTCTGTTTATCTATTGTTAGCTTAAAACAAAACCACCAACCCCGAGTGGGATTGGTGGTTATTGTTTTCGAGTCTAAGCTATTAGCGAAGCTTCAAGCCCTTAGTAGGAGTTGATGCCTTTACTATGCGCTTTACCTCGATATGCTCCTTTGATACCTCTGGTGCGTTGTTTACAACCAAGCTGTTGAACTGCTTGAGGCTTGCACTACGTGTGCTCATTGTACCATAGTCGAGAGTCTCGCCAGTCCATGAGCCAGTAACGTTGTAACCAGCATCGTCAGTAACATCGAATGATACGCTGTAAGTGCCATTGTTGTTGTTTGTTACAGTCAATGTACCATCTACGAATGGAGACATTGTCAAGTAGTCGCTTGAGTAGAGCCATGAGCCACCCATGTAGTTACCCTCGATAACACCTGGATATGATGTGTAAGACTCCATCTCAGAGCTAATAGTGTATGTGCCATTGAAGTCTGTGCTGTCAGCGCCTGCCAATACGTCGAACTGTACGTACTCGCCCTCGCCATCGTTAGGAGCAATCATGAATGTCCAGTTCTGGAGGCCGATGTAGTAGTAGTCACCATAGAACTCATATACGAGTGTGTGGTGATCCAAAGTTGCTGTGTAGTCGTCGGTGAGTGTAGACATAATGTCGTACTCGCCGCCGCCACCTTCGCCACCGCCAGTGCCGTCGTAGATAACGATGTCGCCACCTGCGAACGATACCTTGTGAGTCTCGCCGCTTACCATCATATGTACCTCAGCATAGATTGAGCCATCCTCGTTGAATGTGATGAAGCCACTATCTGGCCAGTCTGTAGCGTCGTAGTCGTCGCCATAGCTATTCCACTTGTAGTATGCAGAGTAATATGCACCCACTGTACCTGACGCCATTGAGTCGGTTGTGTCAATAGTGTATGTACCTGGAGTGATAGTGTAGTCAGATGTGATAGGTGCATAGATGTCGAAACGATAGTATGTACCACCAGCATAGTCGTAACCATCCTCATCCACGCCAAGGTCTGATAGGAAGAAGTAGTAGTTGTCAGCAGTACCAGGAGTGTACTGGTCGCCGTAGTACATAGCGTAAGCATAGTTAGCAGTGAACTCTACACCATCACCAGGCGCAGGAGTCTCACCACCGCCACCATTACCACCTACATAGAGCTTAGGAGCGCCGTTGTATGTTACGGTGTGCTCAACGCCAGCAATGGTAACTGTAAGAGTGATGTCATTCTCAGTTACAACTGCCTGACCAGCCTCGAATGTACCCTTACCCTCGTAGGCAGTACCATCAGCGTTAATCTTGAAGTAGCCAGAGTAGTAGTTGCCCAATGTCCACTCAGCCATTGTGTCATCTGCGTCGAATACATATGTACCAGCAGGAACGTGGATGTAACCCTCAGCATCAACAACGCCCTCAACACTGTAGAGGTCTACCTGGTAGTATGTGCCATCTGGCAAAGAGTAGCCATCTTCGTCTACGCCAAGATCTGAGAGAAGTAGGAAGTAGTTGTATGTTGGAGAGTACTCAGTGCCGTAGTATTCACCATCGAGATACTCAGCTGTGAAGTTTACATCCTCAGTTGGGAGAATATTTGCTGGAAGCTCCATAGCCTCAACAATACCCTCATATGTGAAGTGGAAGTTCTGACCCTCAGCATTAGTGATGTCGAAATCGAATGTGTAACCCTCGATGTCGCCGTCAACAACAGCAACACCTGAGCCACCCTCGAAGAAATACTCCTCAGTCTCGCCAATGTAGAGCTCGAAGCCCTCCATCATAAGACTACCATCCTCAGCGGTATAAGTGCCTGCAGAGAGAATCTCCTCACCCTCAGCACCTACGAGCACTGAACCGAAGAGAATGTTACCATCAGCAGTGTAGAATGCGATAAGGAAGTAGTTCGCTGGGAAGCCGTAGTCTCTCAAGTCCATGCGCTCAGCGTATGCAAATGCCTCGTCGAAGAGATACTCCTTAGCAGCCTTAGCAGCCTGCTTTACAGTAACTTCGAAGTTCAAGTCGCCATAAGCCACAACAACCTTTGCCTCGCGTGCCTCGCCATCGTTAGCAGCAACAGTTACGCGCACCTTGTCGCCAGCGGCAGCCTTAACCCAGTCAGCCTCGCAAGTGGCTGTGAGCTCAACGCCCTCAATAGGGTTTGTAAGGGTGTATGTGATCTCAGCCTCGCCGCCCTTAGCGTCGAAATTGAGAGTCGCCTCAGATTTGAGGGTCAACTCAGTCTTAACCTCAGGCTGTGGTTCTGGCTCTGGGCTCTTCTCGCACGATGCAAATACCAAAGGTAATGCAAGTAATAAATAGAATAAATGTTTGATTTTCATAATTATAAATATTTAGTTTAATGAATTTTTACACACTATGATTATTACTCCATTGGCATATCGTATGCCAAAAGCGTTAGACAAAATTAAAAAATATTATCCATAAATGCAAACTTTTTGGATAATATCTTCATTGTTATGGCTAAAAAAGGGGCTAACCTTTCGGATAGCCCCTTGTGATTATCTGCAGTGTAGCTTATACTACAGGGTTGTTTGATGTACCTGTGTAGTGTACGCCGTTGATGTAGCAGTCAAGCACGATGTAGTAGTTAGATGATGATGACATATCCATAGTACCCGATGCGCTCTCTGCAGGTACGCCATTAACAGTGATGTTGTAAGCGTTGAGTGCACCAGTGCCGTTGAGGTAGAAGGTTGCACCAGCCAACTCGCTGAGAGTCATTGTTACGGTGTGTGAACCATCGGTGAGGGTCACGAGCAACGAGCTCATGTTGAGTGATGCGTCAAATACCCAGTTCTCGAAGTTCTCGCCGCTGGTGTTGCCACCCTCGTTACCACCCGTGTTAGCCTCTGTGGTGAATGTCGCTGTACCTGCATCAGAGGCAGTGTTCACCGCTGTGTCAGCAGGGTTAGCAACAACCGATACTGTGTAGGTTGTCTCCCAATCGAGGTTCTGGTATGTGATGTAGGCAGTCTCAACAGTCTTGGTGTCTGTGCCATTGAGTGTTACGGTGTAGTCCTTAGCACCCGCAATCTCCTGCCAGCTGATAGTTGCAGCATTGCCCGATACGATGCCCGATACCGAAGGTGTAGCGAGCTTGGTAGGCTCTGCAGGGGTGTTGCCACCGCCGTTCTCCTCGTTCATCTTGCCGTTAACGGTGAATGTCATCTCCGCACCGTTTGACATGGTGAGGGTGATGGTGATATCCATGGTGTATGTGCTGTCGTCGGTTACTACGACCATGCCACCTGCAACAGCGTCGTATGATGTGCCACCAACAACGATGTTAGCTGTAGAGAAGTAGCCGAGGTTGCCAGCGTATGAGCGTGTGATCCACTCGTATGTGTCGTCAGAGTAGATTACAGACTCGTTAGCCTGGTAGTCGTTTACGCAGAGGGTCATCTTGTCGCCTGCAGCGTTAGTGAGCAAATACTCGTAATAGTAGTAGCTTGAGTTGTATGTCTTATACTCAATCTTTGAGAATGCCACAGTGTCGGTAGTCTCGCCTCCACCTGCTGAGCCTGTGTCGTTGAGCTTGCCGTTGAACTCAATCATATAGGTGAAGCCATCGCGGCCGAGGAGTGTAAGCTCGATGTGGTACTCGTCGCCATTTGCCTCAACAAGAGCTGTACCAGCGTCTACTGCTACAGATGTGCCATCAACAGAGAGTGAGCGTGTTGTGAACTCGTTCTCGAAGTCGTTGTAACCAAACCATGTTGTAGTTGTCCAAATGTAGCCACCTACTGTGAGTGAGTTCTGCTGTGCAAACTGAGTTGGGAAGTGAACATCTACCGAGAAGTTGTCGCCAGATACCATATACTTGTTACCGTAGCTTGATGCACCACCCCAAAGCCACTTAGTAGCTGTGTGTGTGGGCTCGAATTCGTCACCAGGTGTAGGAGGTACAGGCTCCTCGCCATTGTCGCCAAAGTAGAGGCTTCCCTCGAAAGTTACCTGGTGCTTCTGGCCATCCTCCATAGTGATGGTAGCAACAATCTTGCCGTCTGTTACCACAACCTCGCCATCAGCGTAGAGGTAGTATGTAGGCTCGCCATCAACGATGTTCAAACCAGCGCCATAGTCGCCAAGACCAAAGGTGCCTGCTGCAGAAGATGTTGCAGCCTTGTATGTGCCGTTAGGTACAGTGAAGTTGTTGTTCTCGGCAGAGTCAGCTGCGTAGAGGTCGAGGATGTAGTAAACACCATTATCCTTGTAGCTAAGGCTTGTCTCGCTAAGCACTACGCCAACATCAGAGAGGATGATGTAGTAGTTGTAGGCTGCAGAGTACATGTCGCCATAGTATGCGATGTAGATATCCTCAGCGGTGAATGTTACATCATACTCCTCGCCAGGTGTTGGAGGCTCGGGAGTGTTGCCACCCTCCTTTGTTGTCATCTTAGCCTCAGCCTTAACAACAGCCACTGTGTTCTTTGCAGCAGCCACAATGGTGTACTCGGTTGCTGACTTGAGCTCTGCAACATAGCAACCAGCCTCGGTGTTAGCCTCAGCCACAGTACCATTTGCCAAAACCTCGGTTGCAGTAGGGGTACCCTCCGAAGCCTCAACAACGATATACTTCACCTCCTCGGCATCGGTCGATGTGATGGTGAAAGCTATAGATGTCTCTGTTGCCTCACCCACGGTGATAGCAACCGATGGGTTCTTAACCTCATCTACAGGTGCTGCCTTCTCACAAGCTACAAAAGCCAATGGAAGAGCCAATAGCACAAGGAAAAAATTCTTGATTCTCATGGTCTTTAGTGTTTTAGTTATTGTTAGTTTATTAATATGTTTCATGCCGAACATGCAAAAGTACAATAATTTTCGTAAATTACCAAAACGACTTCCCTAAATATTGGAGTTTGTGCGTATTATGAGCATTAATAGGGTTAAATAGTAGAGGCTGCCCATCACGGACAGCCTCTTGCTATATGGCCTGTATACCCTCAATTATTTGAGGTACTTGTTCAACCAGCTGAAGAACTCGCGGTTCCAAACCACGCTGTTCTGAGGCTGGAATACCTGGTGAGCCTCGTTCTCGAATGATACCAAGCGAGCATCGATACCCTGTGCGCGAGCTGCGGTGAATGCCTCGAGTGACTGGCTATATGGGATACGGTAATCCTTCTCGCCAGTGATAATCATGATAGGCTTACTCCACTTAGCCACATTCTTGTGTGGTGAGTTGGCGTATGAGCGCTGAGCTACCGCGTTATCCTTATCCCAGTATGCGCCACCGTAGTCGTTGTGTACGAAGAACATCTCCTCGGTGTGGCCATACATTGACTCGAAGTTGAAGATGCCGCAGTGTGCGATGAAGGCCTGGAAACGACCCTCGTGAGCACCAGCAAGGTAGTATGTAGAGTAGCCACCGTATGATGCGCCTACACAACCACGCTTATCCTTATTGACATATGGTCGCTCCGATACGAAGTCGATAGCTGCGAGGTAGTCCTTGATATTCTGACCTGAGTAGTCGCCCGAGATCTGGTCGGTCCACTCCTGACCGAATGAAGGACAGCCACGACGATTAGGTGCTACGATGATATAGCCCTCGGCAGCCATAAGCTGGAAGTTCCAACGATAGCTCCAGAACTGCGATACGGTGCTCTGAGGACCACCCTGGCAGTAGAGAAGTGTAGGATACTTCTTAGTCTCGTCGAAGTGAGGAGGGAAGATAACCCATGTGAGCATCTTCTTACCATCGGTAGTTGGAACCCAAAGCTCTTCAACCTTACCGAAGTCGATATTGTCATAAATCTCGCGGTTAACATCGGTAATCTGTGTAAACTCGCCATTCTCAAGGTTTACATCGTAGAGCTCAACAGCCTTAGAGATAGTGTTCATGTTGGCTACAAGCTTTCCACCTGCATAGGTGAATGAGTTGAAGTCGTAGTTACCCTTGGTGATCTGGTCCATCTTACCGTTGAGGTCGATGTGAGCAACATGGTGGGTACCTCTCCATGGGAGAATAAAGTACATGGCGTCGTTGCCATCCCAAACAACCTCAGTTACACAGTAGTCCTGACCACGAGTGATATACTTGCACTCGTTGGTTGTGAGGTCGAATACCCAAAGACGCTGCTGGTCGGCCTCGTTGCCAGGACGGCGCTGTGAGCGGAAGGCAATCTTTGTGCCGTCGGGTGAGAATACAGGGTACTTGTCGTAGCCTACGAACTCGTCAGCACCCGCTGCTGCAGCCTCCTTGGTGAGGTTGCGAGTCTGGCCAGTAGCGAAGTCGTAGAGGAAGATGTCTGAATCGGTAGAGAATGCATACTCCGTGCCTGTTAGTGGCTTGCATGTGTATGCGAGCTTGCTACCATCGGGTGATAGACGGATCTCCGCAGCATCGAAGTATGGTGCAAGAGGTGAGTCGTATGCCTTATCCTCGCCAATGATATCCTTGCCATTCTGGATGGTGCCATCCTTATAGTCGGCAGCAAATACATGGAGGTATGAACCATCATCCCAGTAGTCCCAGTGGCGCACCATAAGGTCGTCATAAATGCGCACCTTAGACTTGTCCATATCCTCATACTTGTTTGAGCCCTTGAGCTTAGCTACCTCCACACGCTGGATGTAGAAGGCGTGGTCGCCTGCTATGCCGAAGCCCTCAACATCCTTGTCGAGGTTTGTGAGCTGGCGTACATTCTGGCCCTTGTAGTCCATAGCCCACACCTGTGATGAGCCTGAACGGTTAGACATGAAGGCGATAGTCTCGTTGTCGAGCCACTGTGGTGAGTGGTTGTTAGAGGTGTTGTAGGTGATGCGTGTCTCCTCGCCAGTAGCCATGTCACGAACATAAAGGAAGGTGATACCGCGATTCTCCTCCATGTTGTACTGTGTGAGGGTGTAGACGAGCTTGCTGCCATCGGGCGAGAGCGCCTGGCTGCCAATACGGCTCATCTTCCACATAACCTCAGGAGTGAACTTGCGTGCCTCCTTCTCGGCATCGGTTAACGAGTTCTCGATAACAAGAGGTGCTGGAGCTGCAACCTCCTCAACGCTCTTCTGTGGCTCCTCGCCACCGCCGCAAGCAGCAAGAAACGCTGTGATGGTCATAATAAAGAGTGATTTTTTCATAAATAAGTTGTATAGATTTAGTTTGTCTCTTAGCTTTTTTATATCTTTGCCTCTCGGTTATGCTACACTCCAGAGAATATACCATATACTTTGGTGACGCAAAGGTTGTCATCACCACCTCCAAACCCGCCGATTGTGGCTCTGTGCTGGGGGTGGATGATAATTTGTCTGTTTCGCGAGCGAAAGTAATAAAAAAAGTTGAGACTGACAAATTTGTGGCGATATTGTCTTCTAATACGATGCGAACATTCGAGGCTTTGGCTCAGCAGTTTTGTGTCGTTCGCGCCGCTGGAGGCGTTGTGACTAACCATCGTGGCGAGCTTCTTATGATATACTTGCGCGGTCGTTGGGATCTTCCAAAGGGGCATATCGAAGAGGGTGAGCAGAGTAGCGTTGCAGCCCTACGCGAGGTAGGTGAGGAGACGGGTGTTAAGGCTGAGATTGTTGGCTGTGAGCCGTTAATGATTACGCTCCATGCCTATGACACATATGGTCGCTGGGAGCTTAAGAGTACCGATTGGTGGCAGATGCGAGCATCTACAGATGTGCTCAAAGTTCAGGCCGAGGAGGGTATTGTGGATGTTGAGTGGTGCGCAGGCGCTGAACTGAGAGAGCGTATAAATGCAAGCTATCCCACAATTAAAGAGGTGGTTGCTGCGTTAGACTCGAAAAACGACTAAGTTATGAATAAGATACTTTGGGTGGATGATGAGATAGATCTCTTGAAGCCCCATATAATGTTTCTAAGTTCCAAGGGTTACGAGGTGGATACGTGTAACAATGGCTACGATGCTGTTGATATGGTCACTGCCGTTGCCTACGATCTTGTTATCCTCGACGAGATGATGCCTGGTATGACGGGCCTTGAGACGCTGCCACTAGTCAAGGCGGCGCGACCCTCATTGCCCGTAATCATGGTGACAAAGAGCGAGGAGGAGAATATCATGGATAAGGCTATAGGCTCGAAGATTGCCGACTACATAATCAAGCCTGTGAACCCCAATCAGGTGCTTCTGTCGATAAAGAAGAACCTCCATTCGCAACAGCTTGTCACCGAACGCACTACGGCTGACTATCGTTCGGAGTTCGGGCGTATAGCTTCGCAGCAACAGTCGGCATCCAACTTCTCGGAGTGGTGTGCTCTATACCGTAAGTTGGTGGGCTGGGAGATAGAGCTTGCCTCATCATCGGATGCCAGCATTAAAGAGGTACTCACCTATCAGAAGAACGAAGCAAACCAGGAGTTCTCTAAGTTCGTGCGCCGCAACTACTACAACTGGATAAATCGCCGCTCGGACGAGGAGGATATACCCACAATGTCACACACGCTGATGCGTCGTCGCATACTTCCTGAGGTTGAGGGTGGCAAGACTACGCTCATACTCATAGATAACATGCGCTACGACCAGTGGCGAACAATAGAGCCGCTGCTCAGGGGTTTGTTCGATGTGGCCATCGACGACTTCTATTGTGCGATTCTACCTACAGCTACGCAATATGCGCGTAACGCCCTCTTTGCGGGTCTTATGCCTTTGGCTATAGATAAACTGATGCCTGAGCGTTGGCTTAACGATAATGAGGATGGAGCTAAGAATATGTACGAGGAGGAGTTCCTTCGCCGTTTGGTGCAGCAGTCGGGACGCCAATATAAGATATCGTTCGATAAACTCGTGCGCCCCGAGGCGGGTCGTAAGCTCTTGGATAACATGCAGCATATCTACGATGCCGACTTCTCGGTTATTGTCTACAACTTCCTCGATATCCTCTCACATGCGCGTACCGAGACCGATATCATTAGGGATCTCACCGATGACGAGGCTGCCTTCCGCTCATTGACACGCTCGTGGTTCGAGCATTCGGAGCTATATACACTATTGAAGTTGCTCGCCGAGCGCGGTCATAAGGTGGTGATAACCTCCGACCATGGTACTATCAGGGTGGATAACCCTGTGCGCGTAACAGGCGATAAGGAGACATCGCCCAACCTTAGATACAAGACGGGTCGCAACCTTGCGTATAACTCGCGCGAGGTCTACGAGGTGACACGCCCCGAGGATATACAGTTGCCAGCAGGACGCTTGACGTCGAGTTATATATTTGCTTACAACCGCGACTTCTTGGTCTATAACAACGACGCTAATAAGTATATAAGGTATTATAAGAATACATTCCAGCACGGCGGTATCTCCATGGAGGAGATGATTGTTCCCTATGCTGTGTTGCGACCAAAGACAAAATAGAGTATGGAGAAGATTATTGAGATAGGCTCTCTTGAGGAGCTCGATATGGTGGCTGGTGAAGTGCTTGCAGCACTCAATGGTCGTACCGTCGTGGCCTTCGATGCCCCTATGGGTGCTGGCAAGACTACGCTTATTAGCCGCATAGCGGCGATGCTTGGTGCCGAGGATAAGGTGACAAGTCCAACATTTGCTATCGTAAACCAGTATGAGGGACGCGATAGACGCATCTATCACTTCGATATGTATCGTATCGAGCGCGTGGAGGAGGCTCTAGATTTTGGCTCTGAGGAGTATCTTTCGTCGGGCGACCTCTGTCTTGTGGAGTGGCCCGAGAAGATTGAGCCTTTGTTGCCTGATGACACCATGGTGGTGCGCATAGAGATACTCTCGGATAGCGCACGCCGTTTTGTAATTCGATAAATTTGACTACCTTTGCAGCTCTAAAAACTGAGAATCATGGAGAAGTACGAATCAAAACAGCAAAAGATAAACCACCCAGCAGCGTTGATATTTCCTATTATATCGCGTCTTGACTTCCTCTCGCCAGCCATGCAAGACAAGGTTGAGGAGTGGGAGGCTACACCCGATAGCTGCTCGTTTAAGGTTAAGGGTATGAAGATAGCGCTTCGCATTGCCGAGCGTGTCGATAACAAGCATGTTAAGATTGTTGCCGACGAGGGTGGTGTGCCCATCGACTTTACATTCTGGGTGCAGCTCCACGAGGTTGATGCCCACGATACTCGAGTGAGAATGGTGCTACATGCGGAGCTCAATATGATGATGCGCATGATGATTGGTGGCAAGATACAGTCGGGTCTCGACCAGGCTGTTGAGGGTCTCGCTACGGCGCTTAATAACTTCCGATAGTTTCTGCGTATATACAAGGCTGTTCGACAAGCGTCGAGCAGCCTTTATCTTATACGGCCCACCATGAATGGTCTACTTTAATAATGGCGTAAATCAAAATAGAGTGCCATTGGTCGTAGTTCGCGCTCTTGCTCGCTGCGTTAACTTGTTGGTTATAGGTTGATATAGTAAAATATCGCGATTGTTGTAGGTGTTTTGGAGTGTGTTTCTTGGCAATTTTGCCTGTTACTCACAAAAAAACACATTTTATTTTCATTTTTGTTGCATATTATCTCAATATCCCTTATATTTGCAGACCATTTCAAGTAGGTTGTTCATTTACAGCAGTTTTTGTTGATGTGATAACATGGCTTGCAGAGGGAATAAACCTAATCGAAAACTACCGATAGTTATTTACAGATAGACTTGGTGGGTTGATTGATTTGTGAGGAGGAGCATTGGAACTGATCGGTAGGTGGTGAGGGATACTTGTTATTATAATAAACTTAAAATAAAACAATTAAGATCATGACTAAGGCAGATATCGTAAATCAGGTAGCTAAGTCAACTGGCGTTGAGAAGGTTCAGGTTCAGGCTATCGTTGAGGCATTTATGGAGAGCGTTAAGGACGCTATGATTAAGGGTGAGAATGTATATCTTCGTGGTTTTGGTAGCTTCATCATCAAGAAGCGCGCTATGAAGGTTGCTCGTAATATCTCTAAGAATACTACAATCACTATCCCTGAGCACAACATCCCAGCTTTCAAGCCATCAAAGAGCTTCGCAGGCGAGGTGAAGTAATTAATTGGGACATTTAACCTATAAATATATTTTTAATTATGCCAAACGGAAAGAAGCACAAGCGCCATAAGATGGCGACGCACAAGCGTAAGAAGCGTCTTCGCAAGAATCGTCATAAGAAGAAGTAATCTTCCTCTTATTGAGTAATAGGTGAGGCTAAGGGTTTAGGGCTCTTAGCTTCGTCTATTTAGGAAAGAGGCTGTTGCCATGTGGTTGTGCAACAGCGGTGAACTAAAATGATTTACATTGTCGAATATGAACAGAGAACTAATTATCAATGTAAATCCAACGGAAGTCTCGATAGCACTTTGTGAGGATAAAGTGCTTGTCGAACTTAACAAAGAGCAGTGTCAGACAGGGTTTGCCGTGGGCGACATATACCTTGGTCGTGTGCGCAAGATAATGCCCGGTCTGAACGCAGCATTCGTAAACATAGGACACGAGAAGGATGCCTTTATCCACTACCTCGACCTTGGCGAGAACTACGCCTCGTTGCAGCGCGTAGTCGACAGCCGTGATCCAAGTAAGCGCCCCGTAAAGGTGGAGTCTATGAAACTTGAGGAGCCGCTACCTAAGGAGGGTCGTATTGGTGATCACCTTAAGGTGGGTGATGTGGTAATGGTGCAGATAGCCAAGGAGGCAATATCTACCAAGGGGCCAAAGTTGACCGCCGATATATCGCTTGCGGGTAGAAATGTGGTTCTTGTACCCTTCTCAAATAAGGTGTATGTATCTACTAAGATACGCTCGAATACTGCAAAGAAACGACTTCGTAAGGTTGCACAAGATGTGCTGCCACACAACTTCGGTGTCATAGTGCGTACTGCTGCTGCGGATGCAGAGGACATCGATATTATGCAAGACATACTCTCTCTTGTTGAGAGATGGAACAAGGCTATGGGAGTGATGCGCAAGTGCGACATCCCAACTCGCTTGGTGAGCGAGATGAGCCGAGTGAATACCATTATTCGCGACTCGTTGAACGACACCTTCTCGCAGATTACCGTAGACGACGAAACGCTCTACGCCGAGATTAAAAGCTATGTCCACACCATAAAGCCCGATATGGAGCGTATGGTGAAGTTGTACAAAGGTAAGGTGCCCATCTTCGATCAGTTTGATGTTGCGAAGCAGATTAAGTCGTTGTTTGCCAAGTATGTATCCCTAAAGCGTGGTGCATATCTTATCATCGAGCATACCGAGGCAATGCATGTCATAGATGTCAACTCGGGTAATAGAACTAAGGCCGAGGACGACCAGGAGCAGACAGCCCTTGAGGTCAACCTCGCTGCGGCGACAGAGATTGCTCGACAGCTACGCTTGCGCGATATGGGCGGTATTGTCATAATCGACTTTATCGACATGCGTAAGGCTCAGAGTAGACAGTTGCTTCAGCAGGAGATGCAGAAGCTCATGGCAACAGATAAGGCCAAGCATACGATACTACCCCTTACTAAGTTCGGATTGATGCAGATTACGCGTCAGCGTGTACGACCTATCGCTGTGGAGGAGACTTCGGATATATGTCCCACATGCCATGGCTCAGGTAAGGTCGAGCCTACGATACTCCTCGAGCAGAAGATCGAGGATCAAATACAGCTCCTCGCGGAGAAGGGTTGCAAATATGTAGGCCTTCGCGTAAGCCCCTATGTTGCATCGTATCTGCGCCGCGGATTGTGGTCGCTCAGAATGCGTTGGATGTTTAAGTACAAGATGCGCATCAAGGTAATTTCGGACCAGAGTATCGGAATGATTGATGTAAGCTACCTCGATAAAGAGGGTAGATCGCTTCTACAAGATAAGTAATAAGGCTATGTCCTTGAAGCGATATGGATTATTTGAAGAGTGTCGTTCGTAAGTCCAAACCTGCGAGCGAACTGAAAAAATGTTTGGAAAAGATAGGCTCTACCGTCCATCTGGAGCAGATGGTCGGCGGAGCCTATTCGCTTTATTCGGCAGATGTCATAGAGCGTGTAGGAGGTATTCACATCTTCCTGGCCGAGGATAGAGACCGTGCCGCCTACCTTGTTAACGACTTCTATGAGTTGTTGGATGAGGAGCGTGTGGTGTTCTTTGCCTCGGGCTATAAACGCTCGGTGGCTTATGGCGCCGAGGATGTCCAGGGTGTGGTGCGTCGTACCGCAGCCCTCAATGCTATAAACTCCTTTACGAAGGGCTATCTTGTTGTATGTACATATCCCGAGGCGTTGGCCGAGTGTGTGGCGCAGCGCGAGCAGATAGTATCTATCTCGCGTGCCGTGCGTGTGGGTGATAGGCTACAGCAGGCCGAGTTGGTGGAGTGGCTCATGGAGCATAACTTCATGAAGGTAGATTTTGTCTACGAGCCTGGACAGTACTCTGTGCGTGGTGGTATCATAGATATATTCTCGTACATCGAGTCAAAACCCTATCGTATAGACCTTTTTGGCGATGAGGTAGATTCCTTGCGTCGCTTCGATATATCGAGTCAGCTCTCTGCTGAGCGTGTAGATGAGATTGAGATTATCCCCAACCTTATGCGAGAAGAGGAACAAGAGCTTGTCTCGCTCGCTCGCTTTGCCGAGGGTGCAACATGGTGGATGGAGGATGGTGACTACGCCATGCGTAAGGTCAACGATGTGCGTCGCAAGGCCTTGGAACAGATGTCCGAGGATGAGGATGCTCAGCAGGTGGTGCGTCGTGTGACATCGCGACAAGCGTTACTCAACGACCTTACGAATAGTGTTGTGGTATTGCTTAAGAATAATATCAAGGAGCGACCCGCCGACAGCGTGGTGGTGTTCAATACGACGCCACAGCCCGCCTTTAATCGTAATTTCGAGATGTTGGCCGATGACATTCGCTGGAATAGCCAGCGTGGATATACTACGGCCATACTATCACACAACAAGGCACAGATAGAGCGACTGACGAATATCTTCCATCAGGTGGGTCGTCGTGAGGTATCCTTCCGTGCCGAGAATGTTGTTCTTCACGAGGGCTTTGTGGATAATGGCTTGAAGCTCTGTGTATATACCGACCATCAGATATTCGATAGGTATCAGCGCTATCGTCTGCGCGGCGAGATTAAGCGCGATGAGCAGATGACCGTAGCTGAGCTTAACGCTCTCAAGGTGGGAGATTATGTTGTGCATATAGACCATGGTGTAGGTCGCTTCGGAGGTCTTGTTAAGCTCAATGAGAATGGTCATGCCAAGGAGGCTATAAAGCTGATATACAAGGATAACGATATACTCTTTGTGAATGTCCATGCCCTGCACCGCATATCAAGATATAAGAGTGGTGAGGGTGAACCTCCGAAGATATATAAGTTGGGCAATGGCGCATGGCAGAAGCTCAAGGCAACAACCAAGAAGGCGGTAAAGGATATATCAAGAGAGCTTATTGCGCTCTACGCCAAGCGTAAGGCATCTGAGGGTTTTGCATTCTCGGCGGATAGCTATCTGCAGCAGGAGCTTGAGGCCTCGTTCAAGTGGGAGGATACTCCCGACCAGATTACTACTGTGGCGGCCATCAAGCGCGATATGGAGTCGAGTCAACCTATGGATAGACTTGTATGTGGCGATGTTGGCTTTGGTAAGACCGAGGTGGCTATACGAGCAGCCTTCAAGGCGGCGTGCGACGGTAAGCAGACGGCGGTGCTTGTGCCAACAACCATCCTCGCTCTGCAACACTATCGCTCCTTCTCGGAGCGTCTGCGCGACCTTCCGGTGACGGTGGAGTATATCAACCGCACGAAGTCGACTAAAGAGGCGCGACGCATCGCCGAGGAGCTGAAGATGGGAAAGATAGACATCCTTATTGGTACACATAAGATGCTCTCGAAGCAGATAGAGTTCCACGACTTGGGACTCCTTATCATCGACGAGGAGCAGAAGTTTGGTGTAGCCGCAAAGGAGAAGCTTACGCAGATGTCTGTGTCGGTGGATACGCTAACACTTACGGCAACACCCATACCTCGCACACTGCAATTTTCGTTGATGGGCTCGCGTGACCTGTCGGTGATATCTACGCCACCACCTAACCGTCAGCCTATCGTTACAGAGTCGCATATATTCTCCGAAGAGGTAATAAAAGAGGCTATCGAGGAGGAGTTGTCGCGTGGTGGTCAGGTCTACTTCGTGCATAACTGCGTGGAGGATCTGCCTAAGTTGCAGGGTATGATAAGTCGTCTATGTCCTAAGGCTCGTATAGGTGTGGGTCATGGTCGCCTTCCCGCAGAGCAACTCGAAAAGCTCATTATGGACTTTATATATGGTGAGTTTGATGTTCTGCTCTCGACAACAATCGTGGAGAATGGTATCGATATCGCTAATGCTAATACCATAATAATCAACGATGCACATCGCTTTGGTCTTAGCGACTTGCATCAGTTGCGTGGCCGTGTGGGACGTTCCGACCGTAAGGGTTTCTGCTATCTGCTTTCACCTCCCGAGGAGCTTATTGGCGGGGATGCTCGTCGTAGGTTGCGTGCCATCGAGGAGTTCTCGGATCTAGGCTCAGGATTTAACATCGCCATGCAGGACCTCGATATCCGAGGTGCTGGTAACTTGTTGGGTGCCGAGCAGAGTGGCTTTATTGCCGATGTTGGTATTGAGACATATCAAAAGATTTTGCAGCAAGCAATCTCGGAACTTAGAGCCGAGGGCCTCGACACATCGGGCTTGAGCGCTGCTGAGAACGACGCCATGAAGGATGTTGCCTTTGTGGATGATGCTACCATCGACATCGATATTGATGCTTCGATACCTGATAGTTATGTACGCTCGCAGAGCGAGAAGCTGCGCCTCTATCGAGAGCTTGATGCTATGTATAAGGATGAGCAGTTTGAGGGCTTCGCTGCGCGCCTTATGGATCGCTTTGGTGCTATACCTCAGCCCGTTAGAGAACTTATTGATGTGGTTAAGTTGCGCCGTGAGGCTGTCAACCTTGGTATGGAGCATGTGAAGGTTAAGAATGGATTGATGATTGTGCGTTTTGTGGGAGACAACAATTCGCCATTCTTCAAGACCGACACCTTCCTTAGCATGCTGCGTCGTGTAGTCTCGGAGCCAGATCGTTTTGTTGTTAAGCAATACAATAATCGACTATCTATGACCGTTAGAAAGATATACTCTATTGCCGAGGGTGTGGCTATGTTGCGCAGCTTGGCAAGTGAGTCTCAGGAGCAGAAATAGATGGTTAACAGCATAAGTATGAATCTAATTGTTGATATTGGCAATAGTCGTATTAAGGTCGTTGTTATGGCTGATGGCGATGTCGTTGCGGAGGAGGTCTCTGCGGATGTCAATCGCCAGTGGCTCAGTGATATCGTAGCGTGTTACAGTGGTATACGCCGAGCTATAGTGTCATCGACAAGTGGTGCTGGAGGTATGGTTGCCGAGTGGCTTAGGGAGTGCGTTGAGTATGTTATTCTCTTTGAGCCTGCTACAACCCCTGTCCCCATAGGTAATAGCTACGCCACACCCCAGACTTTGGGTGCTGATAGGCTCGCTGCGGCTGTGGGTGGCGCAACACTATTTCCTGATGGCGACTTGATGATTGTCGACTTTGGCACGGCCATTACGATAGACTATGTCGAGGATGGTAAGTTTGTTGGTGGTAACATATCGCCAGGCATGACCACTCGCTTTCGAGCTCTTGCCGACTACACCGCAAAACTTCCACTATGTTCGCCAACCGACGAGGTACTGACCTACGGTCGTTGTACCAACGAGGCGATAGAACAGGGGGTGATGCAAGGTATAACGAACGAAATTGAGGGGTATATTGAGGGCTTTTTGCATAAAAAAGCAAAAAAATACATAATTTTCACGGGTGGCGACGCAAAATATTTTGTAAAGAGAATTAAAAATACGATATTTGCAGACTGTGAGCCCGTAATACATGGTCTCAACAGAATATTGAATTACAATGCTGACAAGATTTAAGATAGTTATAGCACTCGTAGTCGCGCTCTGTGCCTTGCCATTTATGGCATCGGCGCAGACAAGTAGCGTTAATGCCTACTCGCCATACTCAATGTACGGACCAGGTGAGTTGATTACGCCCGGCTCAGTGCAGATGCGCTCTATGGGTGGTGTGGGTATAGGCCAGCGCTCGGTGTCAATGGTCAATACTCTTAACCCAGCGGCGGCAAGTGTCGTGCCACAAAAGAGTATGCTCTTCGAGGCGAGCTTTGATGCTACGCACTATCGCAACAACCAGCCTAAGTATGGTGCTAATGGTGCGCTATTGTCTACAGCCAAGACAGCATACAATACCATCAATATCCACCAACTATCGTTGCTCTTCCCTTTGGCTAAGTCGCTGGGTGTGAACTTTAGCCTTGCCCCTTATAGTAGTGTAGGATACAAGATGAAGGTGAGTGATGAGAACCAGGATAATTGGGCTGATATGGGGCGTGTGATGTACGGCTACAGTGGCGAGGGTGATATTACTGAGGTAAAACTCTCGTTGGGCTGGGCTCCTTGGCGTAACTTCTCGATAGGTGTGGCTGCTAAGTACTATTGGGGAAGTATCGAGCGTATCTATATCGCCGAGGTGACACACAACATAACAGGTGGCGGAAACATCAATGCTACTCGTGGCGTTGATAACTATGTGGTTAACAACTTCAAGATGCAGGTAGGTCTGCAGTGGAACATCATCTCGAACGAGAGTCGTATGTTCACCCTCGGTGCTACCTACGATCTTGGTGGTAAGCTAAACCCTAAGCGTTCAAGCTATGTCTATACCGATAATCCTGTTAACTCCATAAACCCAGTGTATGTGCGTAAGGATTTGCAGACTCTCGACTTGGTCGTGCCTCACCAGGTAGGTGTGGGTGTATTCTACCAGGATCGTATGTTGGGCTGGGGCGTGGATTATAACTTTGCTGCGTGGGGTGCTAATAATAGTAACTACAACGAGAATGCTGCGTACGATGTACCTGTGATGTACACCGATACACATACCATCAAGGCAGGTTTCGAGATTACGCCTCGTCGCAACGATGTGCGTAACTACCTCAACCGCATGTCATATCGTATGGGTGTGCGCCTTGGAAACTACTACCAGACATTCGCTGGTGAGCGTGTTAATCAGATGGCCATCACCGCAGGTATTGGCTTCCCTGTGAAGGTGTGGGGCTCGTCGTCTATAAACCTTGGTTTTGAGTATGGTCGCTCATCGGCTCCTAAGGCTGTGACTGTTGATGCTGGCAAGTTGGGTCTTGTGACACAAAACTACTTTAAGATTAGCATTGGCTTCGACCTATTCTCGGCAGATACCTCTGACTATTGGTTTGTTCGCCAGAAGTTCGACTAACGAGGTGTGAAATTGGGCCTTGGCGGTATAATGAATGTGAAAAAATACAGAAACAAAAATATAGATTAAACTCAGATTTATGAAAAGCGTAAAGTTTATTTTGGCTGTTGCTGCGGTGTTTGTTGCCGTATCAGCTTCAGCGCAGCATGACTACAGTGATGACGCTAAGTTCGGTATGTGGGGTGCTACTGCCGAGGAGCGTGCAGCTAACATCGAGGCTCAGAACCTCTTCAAGGATGCTATGGATAGCAAGGACTACGACCGTGCTACTATCTACTTCCAGCAGCTCCTTACAAACTGCCCACAGGCATCGGTAAACACCTTCACTCGTGGTGTGACACTCTACCGTACAAAGATTCAGCGTTCTCGTAACATGCAGGATAAGAACATGTTCATCGATTCATTGATGTACATCTACGACCAGCGTGTTGTTTACTTCGGCGATCGTACTGACAAGGGTAAGGATTATATCCTCGACGCTAAGGCTCGTGATATCGTGAAGTATAACGCCTCTGACCGTCTTGCTGTTCGCCAGGGTCTTAAGGATGCTATCGACGCCTCTTTTGAGAAGGGCTATATCAAGCACGACTTGGCATCTATGTACTTTAAGAACTTGTGTGATGGCTATGAGCTTTACGACGATGTTGCCAGCGATATGATTCTTGATGAGTATGAGCGTTTGGCTCCATTCTTCGCTGAGGTAACTGAGGAGAATGCTCAGCACAAGACTCTCTTCGAGAATAGCTTCGTTACTAGCAGCGCTGTAAGCTGCGATAACCTCGAGGCTGTGTTCAAGGAGAAGATTGAGGCTAACCCTGAGGATGCTGAGTTGTTGTCAAAGGCTGTTTCGCTCATGTCAAGCAAGCAGTGTAATAGCGACTTCTACTACGCTCTTCTCGAGAAGCACTATGTGCTTAACCCATCTGCTGAGACTGCGTTGTTCCTTGCTAATGTGTTCAAGGGTCGTGGTGACAACGAGAAGGCTCTCAAGTATTTGCGTGAGACTCTTGCTGTAGAGACTAACCCTGCATCTAAGGAGCCTCTCTATGCTCAGATTGCTATCATCGAGATCTCTAAGCATAACTACCCAGCAGCTGCTCAGGCAGCTCGTGAGCTCCGTGCAATCAACCCACAGAACGGCTACTCATACTTTGTTCTTGCACAGTGCTACGCATCGACTACATGTCCTGATGACAAGATCGGTGGTACATCAAACTACTGGGCAGCATACGATGCTATGAATACTGCTACCAACCTCTTCAAGAACGAGCCTGATATGCAGAAGTTGACTGCTCAGATGGCAAGCCAGTATAAGGGTAACTTCCCAACTCAGGAGTCTTGCTTCTTCGCGGAGCTTGCTGAGGGTTCGGCATATACAGTTTCATGTGGCTACGCTCAGGGTGTTTCTACCACTGTTCGTTTCCGCTAATCACAGGTGGCATAGATAATTAACCTATGCGCCTACTATCTAAACGATACGCATTGATAGCACTCCTCATTTTGGGGAGTGCTACATTGCTATTCTCTTGTAGCAAAAAGCCTAAGAGCGTAGAGTATGACCTCGAAACTTTGATGACCGAGTCGAGTGAGCATCGCACTATCAGTATGATTGAAGATGGTAGATGCTCCTACACTTTCTCGGCTCCACTTATCGAGGGCTATAGCATGGCGACAAACCCTTATCAGGAGTTTCGCCGCGGTATAGAGTTGACAACTTATCGTCAAGATACCATCACGGTGGTTAGCGACACCGTGTACATGGCAAATCAAGTAGAATCAGTCATTACTGCAAACTACGCTATATACTACGAAAAACAGGACCTATGGGAGGCAAAGGGAGATGTTGTTGTCATTAAGAATGAGCGAGACCCTGGTGATACCTTGGTTAAGGGTACTACGCAGGTCTATACACAACAGCTCTATTGGGATGCTACCTTAGGTAAGATTTACTCTAATGTAGATACTCGTGTTGTCACGCCCGAGGGACCTCAGTATGGCGAGGGCTTTGATACTGACGAGGGTCTCAAGGAGATTCACTTTAGAAAATATCTCGGTGAGGTGGAGTTCGACTTTACCCCCGTTAAGCGTGATAGTGTGGGTCGTGCTAAGCAGGATGCTAAGCAGAAATCTAATACTCCTGCTAAGGGCAACAACCGCAATGACGCTAACAAATTGGATAATGTTGTAAGGCCCGACAGGTTGGATAGACCAGATTTAAATGGTACTATGAAGCCTAAGACTGATGGCTCGCGTTCTGTGTCGGCCCCTATACGAGGTGTTGAGCAGATGCAGCATACGGTGGATGGTGAGCGACCTAATATGGATCGTCAGCCTGTGATGTCTCATCAGTCTCTTGTGCCTCCAACAGCTGATAGAAAGTCCGAGTCGGAGACCCCATCGGGACCAAAATCTCGTGATAGGGTTGATGGCGATATTAAGAGTATGGAGATGGGCGTAGATGTGAATTTGCGTTCAGATTTATAATTAGTAATAGATTGACTTAGACTATGGGTGGTGAGATAGCTTTGATAGCTGTGATGTTGCTCTTCTCGGCATTCTTCTCGGGCATGGAGATCGCCTTTCTTGGGCGTAACCGTCTGCGTGAGGAGATTGACAGGAAGCAGAATCCTATGTTCAACTACATAGCCGATAAGTTCTCGCGCGATCCAAGTAACTATATAACAACTATTCTCGTTGGTAATAACATAGCTCTTGTTATCTACTCTATGTCCATGGCTACACTCATGGTCGAACTCTTTGATATGGATAACGAGCTTCTTCAGACTATCGTTTCGACCATCGTGATTCTCTTTATCGGAGAGTATATCCCCAAATCGGTAGTGCGCCGTAACCCTAACTTCTATTATACGGTGCTTGCTCCAGTGATATACCTCTTCTATATTATCTTATACCCGCTTTCACGCCTCACTACACTCCTCTCCTATGGTCTTATTCGACTTACGGGAAGTAGAGTAGAACACCGCGAGGAGCCTACGGAGTTCAATCGTGATGACTTGGCCTCGTTGGTTGAGGATGGTAATGTGGAGGTTAACGACGAAGAGGAGGAGGATATACGACTCTTTCAGAACGCTCTTGACTTTGCCGATTTGCGTGTGCGTGACTGCATGGTGCAGCGTGTGGATGTTGAGGCAGTGGACCTTGAGAGTACCACTATTGAGGAGCTTACGGCTCGCTTTATCGAGACTAAGTATTCGCGTATCTTCGTGTGGCATGATACCATCGATAACATCATTGGCTATATAAACTCGAAGAGTCTTTTTGAGAGTCCTAAGTCTCTTTCGGATGTGCTTATAAAGACCATATATGTCGCTGAGACTATGCCTCTGCAAGATATGCTTGAGACCTTTACTAAGCGTCGCGCGAGTATCGCTGTGGTTATCGACGAGTATGGTGGTACGGCGGGTATCATCTCGCTTGAGGATGTCTTGGAGCAGATATTCGGAGAGATTGAAGATGAGCACGATGTGCAAGAGTTGGTGGAGAAGTGTATTGCTGATGGTGAGTGGCTCTTCTCGGCGCGCCACGAGGTGGAGTATCTTAATGAGACCTACGATTTGGGCATCCCCGAGAGTGAGGAGTATGACACTTTAGCTGGATATATCATCACCGAGAATGGTGGTCTACCATCTGAGGGTGAGGATATAGATGTTCAGGGTTATCGTATCACCATTGTCAAGCGTAAACAGTCTCGTTTGGAACTCGTTAGGGTTCGTCGAAACGAGTAGTTGGCATAGGAATATATCATCAGCCACGGGCAAGGGGTGGTTAAAAGAGCATAGCATCGAAAAAAAACGATGTTATGTTTCTTTGTTTAATAAAAAATTACTACCTTTGATGGCTTATTTGAAAATAACAATAAAAAATAATAATATTTATGGCATCATTAAACACATTGAGAACCAAGTATGGTATTGTGCTCTCAGTAGCTATTGGAATTGTAATCGTTGTATTTGTACTCAATGACGTACTTTCAAATGGCAACACTGCGGATCAGACCGAGGAGGTCGTTATGAAGATCAATGGTGAGGAGATCTCTAACAGAGAGTACTACGAGGCTGGTCAGAACGAGGCTGGTGTAATCTATGAGTATTTCTACACTCCAGAGCTTAAGAAGGTCGGTCTTGGTGGCGACGAGTCTGCTATTAGAAGCGCACTCGCTTTCGATTTTATGAATCAGGGTTATTCTGAGGAGGATGTATTGGCTATGCTTAACCAGACTCCTTCAGCTTTGATTGCACACTATGCAGCTGTTAATTCACTTGGCGCAGGTCACTACTATAATGACCTTGATGTAGCTGCTTTCGAGGCTGCTAAGAATAAGGCTTTCTCTGGTCGCTATGTAGCTTACCCTTATACTTCAGCTGAGGAGGTTGTTGTTACCGACGAGGAGGTTAAGGCATACTACGATTCACTCACACTCTCTAACTTGGAGTTCGGTGCTCGTTCATACATCTATGTAGAGTTCCCACACGCTGCTGCAGTTGTTGAGGAGACTACCGAGGATGTGGTTGCAGAGGAGGCTACTGCTGCAAACCTTGAGGTTGAGGTTCGCGTAAATGCATTCATGCAGAGCGTACGCAACGATGTTGAGTCATTCAAGAAGGCTGCTGCTGATGCAGGTCTTGAGTACTTCAGCAACACAGCTAAGATTGCTGACGGTATGAATAACATTATGCCTTTGGGCTCACAGGAGCTTGGTGCATGGGTTTACTACTATGCTGCTGAGGTAGGTGATGTTCAGAAGTTCGTTGTTGGCGACAGAACATATGTTGTAATGGTTGAGTCTGTTAACGAGGAGGAGAAGCTTCCATACGAGGAGTGTGAGGCAGCTCTTCGCACTATGCTCTACAATCAGAAGGTTGCTGATAGCGTAATCGCTAACATGCCAGCTACAATTGAGGAGGGCGCTGAGGTTGTTGAGTTCAACGGCGTTAAGCTCGCTGATGCCACAATCGAGGATCTTCACCTTCGTGGTGCTATCTGCTCAGCTAATGCTGGCGATGTTATCAAGGTTAAGGGCGACAAGGCTGCTTATCTCGTTGTAGTAGATGGTGTTGAGGAGGATGCTAATGCAGTTAAGGCTGAGGCTAACTCTTACATCGATGTTAACAAGAATGCTTATATGCAGCGTTCTGCTTCAGCTTTTGATTCTAATATTGACATCGAGTATATCTCTATTGAGGCTCCTGTTCGCTAATTAGCAATATAGTCGCTTAGAAATAGGCATACATAATAGTAGTAGTTCCCAAGGGTTAACCCTTTGGGAACTACTATTTTTTTGTGTTGTGCTAGAGTCCTTTTTTGTGCAGGGAGGCCGCTGTGACATACTCATAACTCGATATGGCCATGGCGTAGTCGTAGTAGGCCGCAATAGCATTTTGGGATATCTGCAACCAGCTTAGCTGTGCCTGTAGAACATCCAATATCGTTGCCATACCCTCACCATAACTATATATGCTCATGTCGAGGTTCTCCTTGGCAATGCATAGGCTTTCGCGTGTGACATCCACTCTGTGGCGAGCATTGTGGATGTTGACCCATGCGTCCCCCTCGATAAGTGCAATATCGTCTAAGATTTGCTCCATTAGGGCTATCTGTTGTAGGTGGTGAGCCTTAGCAGAGCGCTCGGCCTCGCGTCGCTCCCCAAAGTGATATATCGGGGTGCTGAACGATAGTACTGCTCCACCATTGATGCTACTACCACTACCCTTGATATGTGGTGTGTTGGGCTGAGTGATGCCATATACCGAGACTCTGAGCGATGGTAGAAACTCTGCGATACTACTCTTAATGCTCCACAGCGACTCCTCGACAGATAGTTGCATGCTCAGATAGCGAGGGTGATGTTGAACGACTTCTGTCACACTCTCTCGTATGGGCATATCAGCGATGTTAAATATCGACTCTGAGAGTACGACACCATTATCTATTGTGGCACCGCGTAGTGAATTGTATGTATGCAGGGCTATGCGATAGCTCTGCTCGGCAGATGATAGTTGATAGTGTGCATCGCTTATGCGGGACTCTATTTGCAGAAGATCCCCCTTGGCGCTGTAGCCCTCGTCGTAGCGGCGCTTAACCACCTGGCGCAAAGAGTCAACTACCGAAACATACTCACGAATAGTGGCAAGGTAGCTCTCGGCGCGCGATAGTTGCCAGTAGGCTCTATCTGCTGAGTAGATAACATCCATAAGCACCATCTGCTCATCAATCTCACTTTTGGAGTGTAGTGCCTCTTGGCGCTTTACCCTTGCGCGTACACCGCCACCGCCATATATTGTTTGGCTGAGTGAGGCCTCTGCTGTCCACGACCATGGGCGTGATATGTCGTCATCACGAAAGTCGAGGCTTGTTTCCGCACCTACGGATAGCGAGGGAAGATAGCCCTTGCGAGTTCGTAGCATGTCGGCCTCTGTAGCCTCTATAGCAAGATTGGCAATCTGCATCTCATGACTATAGAGGATGACCTCTTGACGGTAGTCGTCGAGCGTAGTCTGTGCCCGAAGCGTACCAACGGAGGTAAGTAATAGGACTATTAGTATGATGTTTCGTCTCATCGTTTTATGCGGTATAATAGTGAATAGATGACAGGTAATACCATAAGTATCAGTAGTGTAGCCACTACAAGGCCACCCATGATTGTTGCTGCCATGCCTGCGAACATCGCATCGAAGAGTAGTGGTGTCATGCCCAGTACAGTGGTCAACGATGCTACTACTACAGGGGTGAAGCGATCTGCCGTCGCCCTCGCCACAGCATCGTATGGGGCAATGCCTGAGGCGCGCATCTCCTCAATGCGGCTTACGAGTATTACGCCACTCTTGATATTCATGCCCACAAGACCTAGAAGACCGAGCAGCGAGAAGAAGTCGAACATCTTGCCCGTGACGCCGAGGCCCACGACAACACCTATAAAGATAAGTGGTATAGTGGCCATGATAGCTATACTACTACGGTAGCTGCCAAAGAGCAGAAGTAGCAAGATGAATATGGCGAGCAGTGCGATGGGTATGTTGCTTACAAGGGCATTGTTAGACTCTTCGCGGCTCTCCTCTTCACCGAAGAGCTCCATGCGGTAGCCCTCAGGCATGGAGATGTTCGCCTCTATCTCCTCCTTCAGCGCCCTGGATAGCTCTATGGTGTTCACACCGCGCATAGGGTCACACTGCGCCTTCATCACTCGTTCGGAGTCTATGCGCTTGATGACACCATTCCTAAAGCCAAGGTCGAAGGTGGATGTCGCCTGTGTGAGGCTATATAAACCACCGCGCGAGGAGAATATCGGTATGGTGGCCATAGAGTTAGGTATGCTATCCTCGGAAGAAGATGAGCGCAGTAGTAGTGGTACGGAGGTGTCGCCACGCTGCATGCTACCCACAACCATGCCATCTGTGGCAATCTCCAAGCCTTGGAGCATGGCGTTGCGATCCACACCTATGCGTTGACCCTTGAGCTGCGAGTAGCATGGTTGCCATACGGCCACACGGTTACCCCAGCTATTGCGTATGTTGTGTGTGTCATCGCGCTGAGCCATAATATGCATAGCCTCAGCTGTTAAGCGTGCGAGGGTGTCGACGCTCTCTCCCACGAAGCCAAACTCTATGGTGGCATCGGGTACGGGCGATAGCTTGAATAGCGATGAGCGTAACCACACATCGGCAAAGTGCTCCTCAACCCACTCGGCAAAGCGCTCTTCGACAATAGCCGTCGAGGTGTTGTCGTGCAGCTCTACGAGGATATTGCCGTAGTTGGGCATCGAAGCGTAGCTTCCCGATGCAAGGTAGTAGCGTGGTGGCGTGCCTCCAGCTATGGTGGACACTTGGCGTACCTCGGGCTGTTCGTCGAGCCACTCGGTCATGCTATGTAGGCGCTCCTCGGTGGCTGTTATGTCATAATCCTCAGGCAGAAACATGTCAGCGCGAAAGTAGGGCTTGGCAAGTTGTGGAAAGAAGTTCTGAGGCATGATGGACATCACCCATAGCGATAATGCGAATATGCCTACTACTGCGCTTAGTGTCAGCCATCTATGGTGTAGTAGACGCTCTACAATACGCCTAAACCATGCAGAGCGCTCACCATCTTCGACATAAGCCGTGGGTCGTAGAATGAGTGTGCCCATGGCTGGGACCTGTGTGATAGCAAGAAGCCAACTTGCCAGTAGTGATATGGCAATGACGAAGAATAGAGGGGCTATAATCTCGGCAACTGATGAGGGCGCGAGTTGTAGCGGTAGGAAGGAGATGATGGCAATGAGCGTAGCAACAAAGAGAGCTATGCGCGGTGTGGTAGCACCTGTTATCGCGGCGTTGTGCAGCGGTGTACCCCGTGAGGATGTCACCTGAATGTTGTCTGTGACAACTATGGCGTTGTCCACAAGCATGCCCATAGCGATGATAAAGCCCGCTAACGAGGTGCGGTTGAGACCCTCACCAACAAGGTACATGGCAACCAGTGTCGCGGCTATGGCCAGGAGCAACGATGTGCCGACAATAACACCCGAGCGCCATCCCATGGCCAGCATCACAAGAAGTATGACTATGGCAAGCGACTCTATGAGGTTTATGAGAAAGTCGTTTGTGGCCTCTTGGGCTATCCTATTTTCAGGGTATATGGTGGATATGTCCATGCCTACGGGGAGTGTTGTGGAGAATTGCTCAACTATACGCTCCACATCTTGACCCACTGCAACAATATCTCTTTGCGGGTCAGAGGCTATGGCAATGCCTATCGCCGAGCGACCATCGACCCACATCTTTAGCTCCGAGGGTTCTACATAGCTCTGCTCCACACGCGCAATGTCACCGAGACGGTATTGTTTGCCATCCTTGGCGGTGAGTAGCTGATTCTCAATATCTTCGAGCGAGGTGTATCTGCCATCCTCCATTACGCTAATGTATATATCCTGATCCTGCCACCCTCCAAGATCGACAACACCGCTCTGCGAGGATATGGCATTTGCTATATCCTTGGGTCGTAGGTCAAAGGCAGCAAGCGTTGCGGACGACACCACTATGTCAACCTTGGGGCTCTGCTCACCCCATAGCATCACCTTCTCAACACCCGATATGGCATATAGGTTTGTCTGCAATCGCTGCGCCTCGCTACGCATCTCATCCCACGAGTATCCCTCGTCGGCAACAAGAGCGTAGTAGATGCCATATACATCGCCAAAGTCGTCGGCCACAGTAATAGGACCTGCACCTTCGGGGAGTGCCAATGTGCTGTTATCACGCTTGCGGCGTAGTTCATCCCATATCTGCTCTATCTCTGATGCTGGCGTGTAGGGTTGCAACTCGACTATAAGACGGGCGTAGCCAAAGTGTGCCTCGGAGGTTATCTTCTTCACCGATGTAAGTGTGCGCATCTCGCGCTCCAGAGGCTTTACGACAAGCTCCTCGACCTGTTCGGGTGATGCTCCAGGGTAGGGACATACCACTACAGCGCTCTTAATCTTAAATGTGGAGTCCTCCTTCTTGCCCAAGACCATAAAGGCGTAGATGCCTCCAAGGGCGATTAGTGCTATAAGAAACCACAACACCGAGCGGTGCTGAACTGAATATTTCGATATGTTGAACATAGACTACTCAATAATTGTTACACGCTCACCATTCTGAAGCTTGTAGACTCCAGCCACCACAACTTGCTCATAGGGCTCGATGCCATATACTGCGATGTTGCCACCAGGTATAAGCTCACCCAGTGTTACTGCCCTAAGTTCTACGCTACCATCCATATTAACAACCCATACCCATTCACCACCGCCAATAGGTGCATAGATGGCTGATAGAGGAAGTGTTACTGCATCACTATTGGTCAACGATATGTCTACCGTAGCCATGCATGTCATGCCTGGCGATATGCGATATTTCGAGTTGTCTACATCAGTTAGGCGCAGCGATACAGGGAAGCCCAGGGCGTCCGACGATGTACGAGCAAAACTCTTAATCTTGGCGCTGAAGAGTTTGTCGGGATAGGCGTCGAAGCGAACGCTGAAGTGTGTCGTTGGCTCGGCAAGGTAGGATAGAATATCCTCGGGGGCTGTAAAGCCCACCGTGGTGCTTATTGGAGCAACTATGCGTACAATCGTTTCGCCCGAGGCAACACGCTGAAAGGCATCTACATATGTGCGCTCTACAACACCGTCAAAAGGCGCAACAATGCGTGTGTCGTCAAGAAGATCGAGTGCGTTTTCGTAGGCCGTGCGCCTCTGTGTTACGGCGCTAACCAGCGCCTCAACCTCCTGCTGCGATATGGCATTATGCTCGGCGAGGCGTTCAGCACGCCTTAGACGGGATTCGGCCTCGTCGTAGGCTGCCTTGGCGGCATCTACCTGCAGCTCTATGTCCCGCTTGTCGAGTACGGCCAGCACATCGCCTTTGCGTACGGCATAGCCCTTGGCTACGGGAATGTCAACAACGCGCCCCGAAATCTTGAAGGCGAGGTTTACCGCATCGTCGGCCGTAGAGAGAGCCGCGAAGTCGCGCTTTATGTGGCTTAGTGGTTGTGCCTCTGTGACCTTTACGGGGCGAGGCTCAGTGTTGCTTGGTTGTGGCGTCTTGCCACACGCCACCATGAGGGTGGCAACAAGTATGTATATAGGTGTTCGCATAATAAAAGAAATTGACCAAACCTTATATGGCGTGGTCAATTATCTTGCCAGATGCGAGTCTATTGTTTAGGTCTGTTTATAAGAAGTCCTATTGATACGCCAACCTTCGTTGGTATCCATTGCGCAGACATGTTGTAGGGGTCGGGTGACGAGGGCTGTCTATCCTCAGGTCGATGTGGATACATATCTATGACGCCATCCATAGAGTAGCCATTATACCAGCAGTGCGAAAAACCAAAGCCAGCATATACATCTAATAACCAGCGCTCTGCAAAGCAATACTCGTAGCCTACAGCAACGCCAAACATTATACCCCAGCCCTTGCAGTACCTATTTTGAAAGACCAACCTCCTATTAAATATCGTAGGCTTAGACATGTTAAAGGCCTTCATGGCTGCGTTGCCCGCAACATAGAAGCCTTGGTTATGTTCGCGAATATAGTAGCGATACTCATTTTGGAATATGCCGAAGTGCAAGGGGTGTCCCATGAAGGATTGCCAAGGTGAGTAAACAACCTCGGTCTGGAATGTTGAATGAGGCGATATGCAGAACTCCACCTGTGGATTTACCACACCGCCCATGGCATACAAACCGTTGAGCTTGACATATGTCTGCGCCGTGGAGGTGTTGGTTATGCCACACCATAACAGAACCGCTATGGCTATGTATAATACTCTCTTCATTGGGTTAATAGATATAGGATACGATAGTGCAAAGATAGGAAAAATTTCCTATACTCAATATTATTGGCACTCCTCACTAACAAGAGTTTCAACCGCACTATGCGACATGTCGTAGTCGTAGCCCAGGGATAGGGCATAGCGCAGGAGCTTACCCCTGAGCTCATAGTTCGATGCGGCCTTTGTTGTGCGTAGCTTGCGGCGTAGTCGCTCGTCGAGGTGTGTACGACGAGTGTCATCGTCTAGCTCTTTGAGTGTCTCGGCGATGATGTGGCTCTCAATGCCCTTGATGCGTAGTTGTAGGGCTATCTTCTTGGGCCCCCATCCCGCAAGGTTGCTCTTCTCACGCGTGTAGGCTTCGGCGTAGCGTCGATTGTCGATATATCGCTGTGCTACAAGCTTCTCTACTACGGCAGCACGCTCACCCTCAGGTACTCCCCAGGTGCGCATAAGGCGCATGGCATCGCCTGTAGAGCGCTCGCCACGAGCACATAGGTGCATGAGCGACTGGAGTGCTTGCTCGGCACTCTTGGTCTTGCGCTCACGACACTGTGGTGTCATCTCGCTATCGAACTCACCCTTGCGCATATCATTCGTGGTTTATCTCTAAAGTCCTTGCGTACAACAATATCTTTGTACCCCTCGGCAGTAAGCATTTGGCACATCTCGTCGACCAAACTCTCATATATCTCGAAGTATATCTTACCCTCTGCCTTAAGCAAGGTGCGTGCTGTGCGCGCTATGCTACGGTAGAAGATAAGAGGATCGCTATCTTCGACAAATAGTGCCGTGTGTGGCTCATACTCAGTGACATTGGGACGCATTAGCGTGATGTCACTCTGAGGTATGTATGGTGGATTGGATACTACGGCATCCAGCCTTTCGGTGGTAATAGTGGAGAAATCTTTGAGGGCATCGTGCTGTATGATAACGACATTTGGAGCATAGCGCATGGCGTTGCGCTTGGCAACATCCAATGCCCCCTCCGATATGTCGAATGCCCACACACGGCTATCGGCAACAAAGCGCGCTAAGGCAATGGCTATGCATCCCGAACCTGTGCAGGCGTCGAGGATATGTGCGCCCTTGGGCATCTCTTCTGCTACCCATGCCACAAGTTCTTCAGTCTCGGGACGGGGTATTAATACATCCTCGTTAACCTCAAGATTCATGTCGGCAAATTCCGCTGTGCCAAGGATATACTGCACTGGACGCCATGATGATAGCGCCTCTAAAATAGTATCTAACTCTGTGATTTTAATCTCTCCGTTTGGCTCAACGATAAGGGCATTGCGCGATATGCCACCACGCCCCGTAATAATCATCTCGGCAATTTGTCGTGCTTCAGCCTCGTCGTAGCATAGCTTGGCAGCCTCAACAAGTTGGTTATATACTTCGCGTCGTGTTGCCATACTACGCCTGAAGTTTGAGGTCTGCAAGGGCGAGCGCCACCATAGCCTCCACAACAACTGCCGCACGACGAGCTATGCATGCGTCGTGGCGACCGCCTATGGTTAGTGGCTCGATGGTCTGGCTCTCGAAGTTATAGGTATGCTGCTCACGCGCGATGCTTGGCGTAGGCTTGATGGCTGCTCTCACAACCACTTCGTTACCATTGGTAATGCCACCATTTATGCCCCCCTCGTTGTTTGTAAGTGTCTCTCCCTCAGTTGATATTATAGCGTCGTTACGCTCCGAACCTCGCTTATGTGTGCCAGCAAAGCCGTCGCCAAACTCAACACCCTTGATGCCCGGAATGGAGAATAATAGGTGAGCGATGATGCTCTCTACAGAGTCGAAGAATGGCTCGCCCAGAGAGTGGGGTATGCCTGTTGCTCGGCACTCTACAACACCACCTATTGAGTCACCCTCGCGAGCAATACGCTCTATAAGTTCATTCTGACATTGTGGGTCGCGCTCGCCACCTATACTGATAATCTCGGTTGAGAACTTGGCTTCGTTGAGTATCCTCTTGGCCACTACGCCCGCTGCGACGAGGGCTACGGTCATGCGTCCCGAGGCCATGCCACCACCCGCAATATCGTACTCGGGACCGTACTTGCGCATTTGCACAAGGTCGGCGTGCGAGGGTCGTGGCTGACGGCGTAGGTGTGAGTAGTCCTTAGAACGGGTATCTTGGTTGTGAAACTCTATGCGTAGGGGTTGACCTGTGGTATAGTCGTTAGCATCAAGACCGCTGATATGGGGTGTGTCGCTCTCGTGTCGCGAGGTTTCGCCAAGGCGCTGAGGACGACGCCTATTTAGGTCGTCGTCGAAGAGCGTCGTAGGTAGGTGCAGACCCTGTGGCACACCCTCTATGATGATGCCAATTACCTCGTCATGCGATGCACCATAGATGCTCACCCTCAATATCTTGCCAAAACTATTGTTCACGCCTAATGCTGTTTGAGTTTCTCTATATCCTCGAAGAATGATGGGTAGCTCTTAGCCACACATTCGCAGTTGCGTATCTCCATAGGCTCCTCTATGCGTAGTGCTGTTATGGCCAGCGACATGGCTATGCGGTGGTCATCGTGGCTATCTACGGCGTGAGCCTTAGGCCTACCTCCCACAATGCGCATGGCGTTGTTGTCGTAATCAAGTTCCACCTCGATACCGAGTTTTTCGTACTCCTCCTGAAGAGTCTCGCCACGGTCGCTCTCCTTGCCTCTGAGGCGTTTGATGCCATAGATTGTTGAGACTCCACTTGCTGCTGCTGCAAGGGCAGTGAGTGCTGGGAAGAGGTCTGGACACTGTGTAGCGTCAAACTCAAAGGCCTCTAACTTACGGTGTGACACGGTGATAGAATCGTGCTCGATGATGAGCGAAGCTCCAGCACGCTCCAATGCTCGACATATGGCCGTATCGGCCTGTCGCGAGAGTGTCGATATGTTGCGTATGGTGACTTCTCCAGCTATGGCTGCTGCCACCATGAGTGTCGCTGCTGCGCTCCAGTCGCTTTCGATGGTGTAGTCCACAGCATTGAACTTCTGGCCACCCTCGATGTAGAACTGCGTATAGTCGCCCTCGTTGTACATTACATTCACGCCAAAGCGCTCGAGGGTCTCCAGTGTCATATCTATATATGGTGTAGACACAGCGCCCTCCACCTCTATTGTGGTATCATTCTGCGCCATTGGTAGAGCAAGGAGTAGTCCAGTGATAAACTGCGACGATATACTTCCGTCAACCATCACACGACCACCTTGCATGGGCCCATGCACCTCAATGGGTACTCGGCCACCACCATCACGCACCTCGATGCCGAGCTGTCGTAGTGGCTCTACCATCATGGCCATGGGGCGATGCTTGAGCGTGCCCTCGCCGTCAATGGTTATTGGCTCGTTGCATAGAGCTGCAATAGGGGTGAAGAGGCGTGCTGCAAGGCCCGACTCACCAACATTTAGTTTATTGGTAGTAGGGTGTAAGCCTCCAGTAATAGCTAGGGTGTTGTCATCAATGACTTCCACTGTTGCGCCAAGAGCCTCAATTGTGGCTATTGCGGAACGAGTGTCGCGGCATAGCTCTATGCCACGAAGTATTGTGCGACCCTCGGCAAGAAGTGCAGCTGTCAAGGCTCGCTGTGCATAACTCTTTGAGCAGGGCGGTGTTATCTCGCCTACAAGTCTATTCCGTAACGGAACCGTACTATCATCCATATTGGGATGTTCTATTAATTAATATTAAGTTCTATCGTGGGTAGATCATGTCGTATGCCTACTCTTCGTCACTATCTTCGTCCTCCTCCTGGTCACCCTCCGATAGACCAAAAGCCTTTAGTGCCTCCTGTCTCTCACGCTCCTCACGCTCCTTGCGCTCGCGAATCATCTGTGGCGAGGTGCGGAGCTCGAAGTTGCTACCAAGATATACCTTACGCACCATTTCGTCGGCAGCAAGCTCTTCGGCAGTACCTGCCTTAAGAATCTTACCCTCGTAGAGAAGGTATGTGCGGTCGGTGATGGCAAGGGTCTCGTCGACATTATGGTCGGTGATAATCACGCCTATGTTCTTATCCTTGAGTGTGCCAACGATATTCTGGATATCCTCCACAGCAATGGGGTCGACACCCGCAAATGGCTCGTCAAGAAGGATGAATGATGGGTTGATGGCTACGGCACGAGCAATCTCAGTACGGCGACGCTCACCACCCGATAGCTGATTACCATAACTCTTGCGTACCTTCTGTAGACGGAACTCCTCGATAAGTTGCTCTACACGCTCCTTTTGATACTTGCGTGAGTATTTGGTCATCTCGAGTACGGCGCGAATATTGTCCTCTACTGTTAGACGACGGAATACCGAGGCCTCCTGCGCAAGATAGCCTACACCCATCTGTGCACGGCGGTACACAGGGAGTTTGGTGATATCAGATACCTTGCCATTGTCATCTTCGAGGAATATACGACCCTCGTTAGGTTTGATCAGACCAACTATCATGTAGAAGGTAGTTGTCTTGCCGGCACCGTTAGGACCGAGCAAACCAACAATCTCACCTTGCTTAACATCGATGGATACATGGTTGACCACAGTGCGTGATTTATAGGATTTTACTAGCTCACTTGTATAGAGTCGCATAGGGGCTTATCTAAATTATTAGTAAATTTTTCACAAAGTTAGACTATTTTTCAAAAAAATATAGTATATTTGGGTAAATTTTTTCGACGACAAGAAATTATGGACACCAAACAAGGAGGATTATTGCACGAAAAACTGCAGGAGTACTTTGGATTTTCATCATTCAAGGGTAATCAAGAGGCAGTCATCAACAATGTATTGTCTGGTAAGGACACATTTGTGTTAATGCCTACGGGAGGCGGTAAGTCACTATGCTACCAGCTCCCTGCCCTCATTATGGATGGTGTGGCTATTGTTATATCGCCACTTATTGCGCTGATGAAGAATCAGGTGGATGCTATGCGTACCTTCTCTACCGAGTCGGGTATTGCACACTTCCTTAATTCGTCGCTCAACAAGTCGGCTATTATGCAGGTGCGCCAGGATGTATTGGAGGGTCGCACCAAGTTGTTATACTTCGCCCCAGAGTCACTAACCAAAGAGGATAATATTGCGTTCCTACGCAAAATCAAAATATCGTTCTATGCCATCGACGAGGCTCATTGTATCTCGGAGTGGGGTCACGACTTCCGCCCTGAGTATCGCCGTATTAGACCTATCATCAACGATATTGGCACTGCACCACTTATTGCCCTTACGGCAACAGCTACGCCAAAGGTGCAGATGGATATTCAGAAGAACCTCGGTATGACCGATGCTACGGTATTCCGTTCGTCGTTCAACCGTTCGAACCTATATTATGAGCTCCGTCCAAAGCACAATGTAGACCACGACATTATTCGTTTCATCCGTCAGCACGACGGTAAGAGTGGTATCATCTACTGCCTAAGCCGTAAGAAGGTTGAGGAACTTGCCGAGTTGCTCGTGGCCAATGGCATCAAGGCCTTGGCATACCACGCTGGTATGGATGCACAAACACGAGCCGACAACCAAGATGCCTTCCTCCATGAGAGGGTCGATGTCATTGTGGCGACCATTGCCTTCGGTATGGGTATTGATAAGCCCGATGTGCGCTATGTGATACACTACGATATACCTAAGTCGCTTGAGGGCTACTACCAGGAGACTGGTCGTGCGGGTCGTGATGGTGGCGAGGGTCACTGCTTGACATTCTACAGTTATAAGGATATACAGAAACTTGAGAAGTTCATGCAGGGTAAGCCTGTGGCAGAGCAGGAAATCGGCAAGTTGTTGCTCTTGGAGACCGTGTCGTATGCCGAGAGCTCGATGTGTCGTCGTCGCTCGCTTCTGCACTACTTCGGTGAGGAGTACACCGAGGCAAACTGCGGTAGCTGCGATAACTGTTGTCACCCTAAACCCAAGGTACAAGCACACGAGGAGATGCAACTTGCTCTTGAGGTGCTCAAGGAGATTGGCGATAAGTTTAAGATTGACCACCTCGTATCAGTGCTCATGGGTAAGACTACCGCACTGATTAAGAGTTATGGTCACAACAAGTTAGAGTCGTTTGGCTCGGGTGCGGATAAGGATGCCCGCTTTTGGAATGCTGTGATACGCCAGGCTCTCATCATGGGACTTGTGGATAAGAACATTGAGAACTATGGTCTTATCTCTGTGAATAAGCGAGGTGATGAGTATATCAAGCATCCTACACCTGTGACTATCACTCTCGACCACGACTATGATTCGGAGGAGGAGAACGAGCAGGTAGGTCCTATGAAGGGTGGTGGCGCCGCCGACGAGGAGCTATTTGCTATGCTCAAAGATTTACGCCGTAAGGTGGCCAAGCAGAATGGCCTTGCGCCATATGTTATCTTCCAGGACCCATCTTTGGAGGATATGTCTATACAGTACCCCATCACCATGGAGGAGCTGCAGACAATATCTGGCGTAGGTGCTGGTAAGGCACAGAAGTTCGGAGCTGAGTTTATCAAGCTTATCAAGGCTTATGTCGACGAGAAGGAGATCATTCGTCCACAGGATATGGTGGTTAAGAGTGTTGCTAATAAGTCGAATAATAAGATATTCATCATCCAGTCTATCGACCGAAAGATGGACTTTGAGGATATTGCTCGTGCTCGTAATCTCGATATGGATGAACTACTCACCGAGATTGAGGCTATTGTGAACTCAGGTACTCGTCTCGATATCCAATACTATCTCAATACCATTATGGATGAGGATAAGGTTGAGGATATATACCTCTATTTCAAGGAGGATGCCGAGACCGATTCGTTGGACGATGCTATCGATGAGCTTGGTTCAGAATATAGCGAGGAGGAGATACGCCTTGTGCGCATCAAGTTTATCTCGGAGGTGGCTAACTAATTCTAAGGAGCTTAAATGGCAGAGGTACGCGCAAAGAAGGCATTAGGTCAGCACTTTTTGACCGATTTGAATATCGCACGCAAGATTGCTACATCGCTTGAAGGTGGCTCTGTGGAGCAACCCGATAAGGTCCTTGAAGTGGGTTGTGGTATGGGTGTGCTCACGCAATTTTTGCTTGAGCGTAACGATATAGTAACCTATGGTGCGGAGATCGATAGCGAGTCGGTGGAGTATCTCCATCGCCACTATCCAGACTTTAGCGAGCGCCTCACCGAGGGTGACTTCCTAAAAATGGACCTTCGTGCTACATATGGTAATAGACTAAAGATTATTGGTAATTTCCCCTACAACATTTCGTCGCAGATATATTTCAAGGTGTTGGAGAATAGAGATATTGTCCCCGAGTGTGTAGGTATGATTCAGCGCGAGGTGGCAGTGCGTCTTGCTGAGCCTCCAGGCTCTAAGGAGTATGGCATATTGAGTGTTCTGCTACAGGCGTGGTATGACATAGAATACCTATTTACTGTTGGTGAGAAGGTCTTTAACCCGCCCCCAAAGGTTAAAAGTGCTGTTGTGCGACTTGTGCGCAACAATGTTGAGAAGCTCGATTGTGACGAGACGCTATTCATAAAGGTTGTTAAGGCCTCGTTTGGCCAGCGTCGTAAGATGATACGCAACTCGCTTAAAGCTGTCTTTGGTGATTTTGGAGGTAGGGAGCATCGCTTCTTCTCTATGCGTGCCGAGCAGTTGTCAGTTGCCGACTTTGTGGAACTTACACAATGGGTTGCCGAGTCATTATCTGCCGTTGGTGCTTAATACCTGATTATCGCTAATGCGTAGGGCAAAGTCCCTGTCGTTATAGTCAAGTATACCATAGCATGTTATATCCCCTGTTGGTAGTGATGCCGAGGAGTATTCACATGCTTTGTCTACGATAACTCGTAGCGTATCTACGCCATCCGTGAGGTGGCGTATTGTCGTTATGTTGCGATGTGTGATGCTATCTCGGTCACACCAGGTCATGTCGTGCTCCTCGGTAATGAAGCGCACATCCTCGACGCATATGTAGTTGAGGAGGTGTTGCATGCCAACCTCACCTACGCGTAGGTATCGCGTGGGTATATTAGGTGTATTGAGATATGGTGTTATGTATAGGTTGATATCGCGCTCATCGATTCTATCTACGACATACTCTCCCGTTGGGGGCATGCCTATAACACATTTACTGCCCACACGACCTATGTGCAGGCCAGATAGCTTCACCTCCACCTCGGAGAATAGAGGAATGATAGCATCTATGTTGTCGCACTCTATGACTATCTCTATGCCGCCACTCTGGTCAACAACGACAATGCTATGGTTTAGCTCCTTGAATTTGTCGTTGGCAACCACCGTCCCTCGAATGGTCATATTCCTATCTATGCGCTTTGAGCCTCCTTTGACAAGAGACCATAGGTAGACGATGTCAACCTCCTTGCTTTCGAGGCTGTTGTAGCTGTCCTCCCATGAGCATCCCATAAGCATTGCCAAACATAGTATGGTAGCTACAATCCTTTGCCATGTACTACTTTGTCTCATAGTCTGTTGAGTATCGCATCTTGATGTGTCGGCACTCTTTGCCTCCATTGTAGCTACAATGTTGTAGTATGCCTGTTATGGATATAGGTGTTGTGGGTATGCTGTTCTTGGCAAAGCGAGCCTTGTTGGCAGTGTATACAGCTATTGAGTCGCCATGCTCGTCGAAGAAGAGGGCATATCCCTGCCATGTCGCATTGTCGAGGGTCATGCCCTGTAGTGTGTCAATGGATGTGGTGTGTCGTAATGTGAGGTTGTCTATGCGTATCAACTCGCCACACTCCTCAAGGCGAAGTTCGGCGATTGTCGCTCTGCGAGGTGTTATTGGCGCTACATCGGTGCTGCGCTCCACCACACGGTCGATAGCCTCGCGTGATGATATGTATGTCACATCGTAGTAGTCGTATGGTTGCGTCTTGCTCCCTGCACGCAGTATGCCGAAGTTATAGTCGGTGGCGCACCCCTTGAGGTGAAGCGATAGGAGAGTGCCCTCGGGATAGAGAACATGGAGGTCATACTGATTAAGGGATAGCTCCATAGCCCCACTCTCATCCTCTATGACTATGGCACGATAGAAGTTTCCATCCCTATCCGAGGATGTTACACGCCCTTGTACTACGATATCCTTATCTATAACAACTCCCGATGTTGTACCCACCTGTTGGCGTAGGCTCGCTATTGGCGTTGTTCGTGGAGTGATGTCACCATCAATGATGGGCATGTCATAGTTGTTGCACCCCGTAATGATTAGTGTGAGTATGGATATGAGTACCCCTCGCATAGTGAAGCCCTCCACCTATTTATGGGTAGCCTATTTCGAGTTATTGCCCTCCACCCACGAGTCCTTAAGACCGAGGAAGTAGAGGATACCGTCGAGACCTACAGTAGATATAGATTGGCTGGCTGTCGCACGCACCTTGGGCTTGGCATGAAAGGCAATGCCAAGACCTGCAATGTTGAGCATGTTAAGGTCGTTGGCGCCATCACCCACAGCCACAGATTGTTGGATGTCGATATTCTCGAACTGGCATAGTAGTCTTAGAAGCTCAGCCTTGCGCTTGCCATCAACAATCTCGCCTGTATAGCGACCTGTGAGCTTGCCATCCTCAACCTCGAGCTCGTTGGCATATACATAGTCGAAGCCGAAGCGTCGCTTGAGGTAGTTGCCAAAGTAGGTGAAACCACCCGAGAGTATGGCTGTCTTGTAGCCTACGCGCTTGAGGATAGTCATCATGCGGTCAACACCCTCGGTGATGGGTAGGTTAACTGCTATATCCTCCATGACGCTGACATCGAGACCCTTGAGCAATGCTACGCGCTCCTTGAAGCTCTCGCGGAAGTCTATCTCGCCACGCATGGCGCGCTCGGTGATTTCGCGCACCTTGTCGCCAACACCCGCACGGTCGGCGAGCTCGTCGATAACCTCTGTGCGGATAAGCGTAGAGTCCATATCGAAGCATATCAGACGGCGTGAACGACGGAAGATACCATCCTCCTGGAACGATATGTCTACCTCTCCGCTGTTGGATAGCTCCATGAAGGTGTTCTGTATGCGTGTCTTATCTTCGAGAGTGCCACGCACCGAGAACTCGATACTTGTCTTTGGGGCGCGCTCATTCTGATCCAAAGGCATACGACCTGTAAGACGGTTGATATCATCAATGTTAAGCCCCTCATCGCATATGGCCTGTGTCACGCGTGAGATATGCTCGGCGGTAATCTGACGACCTATGAGGGTGATGATATAGCGGTTCTTGCCCTGCCCCGTAACCCAGCGGTTGTACTCCTCCTCGTCGATAGGGGTGAAGCGTATCTGGATGTTCATCTCTGAGGCCTTGAAGAGTAGCTCCTTCATAATCTGTCCCGAACGCTCGGCAGTGGTCATAAAGAGTATGCCCAGCGTGAGCGACTGGTGGATGTTCGACTGACCGATGTCGAGAATGAAGGCATCGTGTCGAGCAAGTATCTCGGTCAAAGACGATGTTAGACCTGGCTTATCCTCACCCGATATGTTTATCTGTATGATTTCGATGTTGTCGCTCTTCATATATAAGGCTGTTATTTGTTATAGTTGTACAAATATACGAATTTTTGTAAGAAATTGTGCTTGTGTCGTGGTTATTTTTTTGATGAGCAGTGTGCAGTTGTCTGTTTATATAAAGAATTAGAGGGGACAATCCGATGTCCCCTCTAATATGAATGGCTATATTCAACATTATTAATAGTAGTAGTATGGGTCCTCATACTCGTAGACAACAAAGAAGTACTCCTCCTCTACTGGTTTCTCCTCCTCACATGATACGAAGAATGTGCTGGCTGCCAAAAATGCGAATAGTGTCAAAAGCTTTTTCATAGTAGTAAGTGTTTTATATTAATAATTATTATCTCTCTGTTTGTGGCTCTCGTGTTGAGCTTTCTGTATTTATAGAGAGTCTACATATGTGTAATCTATCACGACTATCGAAAAAAAGTGAAAATTTATATGTCCACACTTGTGGTTAACTTTACCGTACCCCAGGGTGATTAGTTTTTATAAGTATACCCCAATACACTATTTATATATTCGAAGCCAACGGCCCCCGACTGCCGCCTATGTTCCAGAAACAAATTCTGTAAAAACTACTAACCCAAAGCATTAATAACCTTAATGTATAACTTTCGTTTTTTATTTTGTTTTTAGGAAATACTTTTGTATATTTGTGGTAGCATTGCGGAATACGCAGTGGTTTTAGATGGCATTTAGGCTATTGTTTCGTGAAGTAAAACGACCAAAATTATTAAACGAACAGACAATAGGCACATTAGATGCTCACGCCTTATGGCGTGGGTGTGCTTATGTTCGTATGGGTACTTGGTCGTCCCTTCTTCCGATAGGCACTACCCACGTTTCTTTTTTTGGTATTCTTCTAATTTAAGTTAAACGGTTGCTGTCTGCGGTAACGATATTTATTGCTTAACTTAAAATTTCAATGTATTATGAAAAAGTTGTTTTTGTGCGTATTAGCTATTTTATGTGTATTCAGTGCAAAATCTCAAATTATTACCACTCAAGATGTGGAAGACCAAATAGTCAAATTGTATGGCATACAGCCCCAAACTGGAAAAGAGTATAGAGATTTGGCCGATAGATTAATGACCGACTATCCTCTCGATGGGAATAATCAATTGTCTTTTACCAATATATTGCCTGCACCAGGCAAATCAAAAGATGAATTATTTATTACGCTTAATAATTGGTTTGTATCATCCTTTAATAGCGGCAAAGATGTAATTCAAATGGCCGATAAAGAACAAGGGGTTATTATCGCTAAAGGTTACTTGTCTGGAGTTGGTAGTAGAATGGGCTTTATGAAATCTGTTGTTGTTGGTGAATATGTTATTATTAGGTTGGATATTAAGGATGAAAAGGTTAGAGTAATCACCTCCATTCAAGAGTATTATATGGATACTTCAGTGGGTGTAGGACAAATCTTATTTGGAGGTACTGCGCCGAAAGATATCACATTGCCAGTTTATGGGTGTTATCCATTTGACAAAACACAATATAAGTCGTATAAAAATGAGGCAGCCATAGGATATGTAGGTGGTATTGTTTATTCAAAGGTTCTAGCGGCTAAGATTGAGAAAGCTATATTATTTGGTATTACTGGCACAGAGAGTAGTGACTGGTAGAAATAAATTGAATAAACTCGTTTATGTAGCGCAAGCGAAATACCGCATTTAACTACTAACGTTTCCACCAGCAGGTCAGACAATGGTCGCAGTCGGCGAGTTACGCAGTAACTACAAAAGAATGGCGCACTATGGCAAGTTTATTTGCTAATAGTTGCGCCATACTTTTGTGTAAAATGTATCACATTCGCCGACAAGAACATTGTTGCTGCGCCTAAAACCGCCAGTAGTTTTTATTACAGAACTTGCAGATAAACAAAGAATTAGGCGGGAGTCTTTACGACTGCCGCCTATACTCCAGAAACAAATTCTGTAAAAACTACTTTTGTGAAGCGTAGCGTAACACCTTATATAAACTACTAACGTTCGCAGCAGGCGAGAGGTGACCGCAGTGTGGAGTATGGCGCAACATCGTAGATGTGTGGCTGATTTGGCAACAAGTCGGCCATATTTATATGAGGTGCTTGGTGGTAAAGCAGACACAATTGATGCGGAGCATCTGCACCACACACTACACAAGATAAGTTATCCGAGCCGCCACCGAAGCGTCATAGTTTTTACAGAAATAAACAAACAACAGGGAGGTGTCTCGCGACAGCTCCCTGTGTTCCAGAAACAAATTCCATATACTACAATTGCGAAGCGCCTCTTTCAAACTACTAACTCTCCTTAAGGTTTGAGCAGAGCAAGAGGGGGTATGATGGTTTGGTGACGACGAAGTCGTAGGCTGTGTGGTATCGTGCTGTGGGAGCTTGCTCACAAAATGCGACGATGCTTCACAGCCTAAATGTTGCATAGCAACGCACCAAACCATCATACATGGCTCGCAGACCACTCTGCCACACCGCTGGAGCAGTCATAGTTTTTACAGAAATAAAAAACAGCAGGGAGGTGTCTCGCGACAGCTCCCTGTGTTCCAGAAACAAATTCTGTAAAAACTACTAACCCAAACTTAAATAAATGAAGAAACCTAACTACGCCGTTTTGGCGGCATAGCTGTACGAGTAATGTACAATCCTCGTGCCAAACTAACGCAGCGCCCAGATATAAAATTGTATTTGACTTTTATTTTTGCGCCAAACAAACCTCTTATTCACCCTTTAGGTTAATTTTCTCCCACCTCTGCCCGCTAATCCCCTTTTATCTCTTCCCTCTTCCCTCTCAGTGCTCTTACCTCTGCCTGGTATAGCTTTTGCCTATGCATCCATAGAAATTTCCGATTTGTAGTTTACCCTTTTTGCGCTATATTTGCAGCGAAAAAGATAAACAAAACAAATATAAAACTATGAATAGAAACTCTCTTGTCAATATTAGCGTTGGCTCAATTGTCAACAACAACTATGCTACGGCTCGTGTGTTCAAATATTTTGGTATCGACTTCTGCTGTGGTGGTAGTGCCACGCTGGGCGATGCTTGTCGCATGGCTGGTGTCGATGTCGACAAGGTGTGCGAGGCTCTTGCTTCGCACGACGATGCGGCCTCTGCAGCTATACCTTTTGACCGCTGGCCTACCGACCTCTTGATAGACTATGTGCTTAAGATTCACCATCGTGGCATACGCGCTAAGGGCCCGCAGCTCCTCGCCGATATCGAGCGTGTTGCCGCTGTGCATGGCGACCGACACCCCGAGCTTGTGCAGCTCACCTCGCTCTTTGCCTCGTCGTTGGAGGATCTTGAGAGCCACTTGCAGAAGGAGGAGCAGGTGTTGTTCCCATACTGCTACCAGCTCTTCGAGGCGAATATGCAGGGCATACAGGGCGAGAAGATGCACTGCGGCACTGTGGCTAACCCCATCAGGGTTATGTTGCGTGAGCATAGCGACGAGGGCACGCGCTATAAGTATATAAGCAACCTTATGAATGGTTTTGTTGCCCCCGACGATGCTTGTGTTAGCTATCGCCTTATGCTCCAGGACCTCGAGTCCTTCATGGATAGTTTGTTTGAGCATATACATATTGAGAATAATATCCTCTTCCCGCGCTTCGTGAAGCTCGAGAAGCAGTGCGTAGCTCAGGAGTAGGGTGTAGTGGCTGTGCCATGTTTAAAAGCCGCTGATTCTCTTATGAGCAAAATATGTATGGGTGTGGCCTTGTTAGAGGTCACACCCATAGTTACAAAAAGGGGCTGACCTTATGGCCAGCCCCAATTGCAACACCCTGGTATTTTATGAAAACAAGATTTTTTTAGGTGGGTGTTGCAAGGGTTAATGTTGTTATTACTCGTTGTGTGTCTCACCACAGAGAGTACATACATACGCTTCAGGGTAGTTAACTGTTACACCCTCCTATGCTTTAACACCCTTACATGCAGTCTGGGTACCACCGAATAGCTGATTGAATGGGATGCAGTTGTAGTGGTTGTCAACACACTGTGTGTGGTCAAAGTCTGCGGGAAGACCATCGTATGTGAAGCCTGCTTCTACGCGTATACCGCGACCACCATTCAAACCAGGAGTAGGCTCGCAGTAGTGGTAGTTCATCCACTTGCCATAGTTTACAGTTACATTTTCGAATGTGATGCCATATGCAGCTACATCAGGGTATGTTCTGCCGTCAACCGCAGTTGTTTTAGTCATCTGACCGATAAGCATACCGCACATACGGTAGTTGTAATAGTCGTAAGATGCTGTACAGTCGTTATATGCATCGATACGACAAGATACTGTTACATCCTTGAATGAAGCGGAACCAGCGGAGTTAAGCTGACCCATGATACCACCGATTGAAGTATCAAATGAACCCCAAAGACCGCCGAGAACTACATCCTCACAGATGGTGATATTCTCAAGAAGTAAAGGTGTTATCCGTTTTCGTGGTACTGCTGATAATGTATCAGTTTCAGCACGACGAAAGTCAACAGCAACCATATACCTATCTGAGCTAAATATGCAATAGTTCCTCCATACCTATGTTTATATAATAATATTATGT